>JBOGXA010000003.1:0-181496 GCA_050694175.1 Actinomycetota bacterium | reverse complement strand
CGATGAAGCTTTCCCGTAGATCTCCGCCGATGAAGCCCATGACCACCTCCTCTGAGAGGGACCGTTGGGCTCCTTGTCGCAGACTTCCGAAGCTCAGCGGTGGATATGCAGGAGGTGTATCAGTCGGTCAGCTCCGCCGGGGTGACGTAGAGCGGAACCACCCGGCCCTCGCGCCAGACCCGAACGAGAACCGTCCGATCGATCAGATCGCCGGTCATCAGTCGTTGTAGATCGCCGGCCTCCTGTGTGGGAATGCCGTCGACGTCGAGGACGATGTCCTCGGCTCGGATACCTGCGCCCGCCGCCGGACTCCCCTCGATGACTTGCACGACCTCAACTCCGTGATCCCGCTCGACCTCGCGAGCGGCCTTGGGTGGAAGCGGCCGCGGTCCGCCGGCGACTCCGAGCCACGCTCGTCGCACCCGGCCCTCGGCCATCAGCGATCCGATTATCTTTCGGGTCGTCTCATTGATGGGCACGGCAAGTCCCAAGCCCTGGCCGACTCCCGGCCCAACGAGCGCCGTGTTGATCCCGACCAGGTGTCCGGTGCTGTCGGACAGGGCTCCGCCCGAGTTCCCGGGGTGAAGCGCGGCGTCCGTCTGGATGACGTTCTCGACTGTGCGCAGGTTGCGGTTCCCGCGCGCCACGAACGACCGCCCGAGCGCGCTCACGACTCCGGCCGTCACCGACCCCTCGAAACCGAGAGGGTTGCCGACGGCGACCACGAGCTGCCCGACGCGCAGGGATCCGGCGTCCCCCAGTGCGGCGGCGGTGAGCTCCCCGCCGGGAGCGCGGATCACTGCGAGGTCCGACAGGGGGTCGGTCCCCACGATCTCGAATCGGAACTCGCGCCCATCGGAGAAAGACGCGGACCCTCCCGTACCGGCGCGAACGACGTGAGCGGACGTCAGCAGGAACCCGTCGGGAGTCACGACCACCGCCGACCCGGCGCCCACCATCCGCCGGCCCCCGCGCACGGGCTCCATCACCTTGAGGCTGGCGACCGAGGGGATCAACTGGTCGGCGACCGAGGTGACGATGCGCGAGTAGGCGTCGAGGGCCGCGGCTTCCTCGAGCGCGTTCGGGGTCATCCTTGCTTCCTCCTAGATACGGCCTCTGCAGAGGCCTCTCTGGCCGGCGACATCGCTTGCAGCGACGGCGCCTGGAGGCAATGCCCGCGCTCGTCGAGACGACCGCTCACTTCTCAGAGCCTTCCGGCGTCACCGTCACGGTTCGTTCCTCGGTCCCGCGCACGAGCTTGAGCTCGAGGGAGTCGGTGGAAGCAGCGAGCACCTCGAAGAGGTCGTCGGCGGTCGCGATCTGACGATCTCCGACCGCCACGATCAGATCCCCCTCCGCGATCCCCGCCCGATCCGCCGGGCCCCCTTCCTCGACTCCCCGGACCAGGAGGCCGTCGATCTCATCGAGACCCACGGCCCGGCGCATTCCGCGTGCGACATAGGCGGGAGCGACCGCGATCCCGAGCCGGAGAGACGACGGCGTCTGCCCCCGTCCCAGCGCGTCGATCCGCTCGCGCAGCGCGGGGTCGGCCGGGAGGGCGAGGTAGAAGCCCTCTCCGAGCCGGTTGGTGTTGATCCCCAGCAGGCGTCCCGAGCGATCGACGACCGGCCCGCCCGAGGACCCGGGGAGCAGCGGCGCGGTGTGCTCGATGCTTCCCGAGATGCGGCGCCCGCGCGGGCCTCGGAAGCTGCGCTCGGTCCCGGACACGAGGCCGAACGTGACGCGCAGCCCCCTCCCGCCGGGGTTGGCCAGCGCGAACACTGCGTCACCGATCCGGGGTGTGCCGTTGTTCTCGGACCACGAGAGAGCGGGGGCGTCTGCGGTATCGACGTCGAGAACGGCGACGTCACCGTCCACGTCCACCCCTGCGGCCCGGCCCTCGGCGGTGCGCCCGTCGGCGAAAGTGACCGTCACCGTCCCCCGGCGCAGGTTGTGGGCGTTCGTTACCACTCGCCCGGGCCCGATCACGATGCCCGAGCCCGCCGAGCGCGCCCCCGCAACCCCGACCACGGATCGCCCCACGGCGTCGGCCACCTGGCGGACACCGGACTCGAGCTCGTCGACGATACCCATGGTGTTCTCCTCACTACTAGATATTGACTTGCAAGTTAGTATCGCATCGGATGAGCGAGATCGCAAGCCGTAGGATTCGAGGTATGGCCGACGCCGGGACCCGCCCCGCCCTCGCCGACGCGCGCGAGCGCGTCGGGGACCGGTGGAGCCTGCTCATCGTGCACTCCCTGCTGGGCGGACCTCGGCGTTTCAACGACCTCGCCGACGAGGTCGCCGGCATCTCGCCGAACGTACTGTCGGCCCGGCTCAAGCAGCTGGAGAGCCACGGCATCGTCCTGTCCCGCCCCTACTCGACCAAGCCGGTGCGGCTCGAGTACGAGCTGTCTGCTGCGGGAAAGGAGCTGGCCGGGGCGCTGCGGATGCTCGCTCACTGGGCGGGCGGCGGGGCCGACGCCGCGCCGACGCACCGGGCGTGTGGGACCCCGCTGGACGTCCGCTGGTACTGCCCCACGTGCGCGCGCACCGTCGACGACGCCGAAGACCCGGAGACGCGCTTTCTGTAGATTCCTATCCGCGGCTCAGCTCTTGCTCCACAATGCGGCCCAACAACCCGTTGATGAACCGGCCCGAGTCGTCGGTCGACAGCGACTTCGCCAGCTCTACGGCCTCGTTGATCACGACTGCCACCGGCACGTCCCCACCCCACACCAGCTCGTAGAGAGCGATGCGCACGATATTGCGATCGAGGACCGGCATTCGTTCGATCGTCCAGCGGTCCGCGTAGCGCGCGATGAGCGAGTCGATATCTGCCTGATGCGCCTGCACGCCGGAAACGAGATCGTGTCCGTAGCCCAGTGCTTCGTGCGGAGGCCCCTGCTCCGGCTCCTCCGTCATCAGATCGTCGTCGCCCGCGGCCGGGATCACCCACCCCTGCTCCGACCGAACCGTCCACGCGTCGCGCGGGAGCATGTCCCTTATCTCCGCCTCATATAGGACGTCCAGGGCGAGGCGGCGCGCCGCCCTGCGCACCTTCATCGAGACGCGGTGATTATCACGTGGGTGGTTCCATCGTCACGTCACCGCTCGGAACTCACGCCCTCGAGATGTACTCGCCGGTACGTGTGTCGACCTTTATCCGTTCGCCCGGCTCGACGAACAGCGGCACCTGCACCGTTGCGCCGGTTTCGAGTGTGGCGGGCTTGAGGGCCCCCGCCACTCGATCGCCCTTCATTCCGGGTTCCGTCTCGCTCACCTGGAGCTGCACGGTCACGGGTAGCTCTGCCCCCACCGGCGTCCCCTCGTAGACGGGGACGAGACACACAGTCCCATCCTTCAAGAACCTGACCGTGTCCCCCAAGAGACCAGGGTCCACGTGGATCTGATCAAATGTCTCGTTGTCCATGAAGACAAGGCCGGCTTCGTCCGGATAGAGGAACTGCATCTCACGCTTGTCGAGAACGGCAAGGTTCACTTTCTCGTCGGCGCGGAACGTTCGCTCGACGACCGCACCGCTCTTGACGTTCTTGAGTTTCGTCTTGACGAACGCCTGCCCCTTCCCGGGCTTGACGTGCTGGTAGTTGACGATTGTGAACAGCGTTCCGTCCAGCTCCAGAGTCTGGCCCGGCCGCATATCGTTCGTCGAGATCATGCAGGCGCCCCCCTCGTCACAGCTCGAGCAGCTGATCCTTGGGCGCGCCGCCGAGCACCACGGCTCCGCCGTCGCGCACCCACACGCAGTCCTCGATCCGCACGCCACCTACCCCCGCCACGTAGACGCCGGGTTCGACGGTCACGACGTCACCCGCCACCAGTGTGTCCGTTGACGCGCGGTGCAGGCGCGGAGCTTCGTGGACGTCGAGGCCGACCCCGTGGCCGAGCCCGTGCCCGAAATCGTCTCCGTGTCCTCCACCGTCGATCACACTGCGAGCCGCGGCGTCGACGTCTGGTCCCGAGGCACCCGCGGCAACGAACTCGATGCCTCTGCGTTGCGCCTCCAGAACCAAGGAATAGAGATCACGCTGATCGTCGGTCGCGGCTCCGAGCACGACGGTGCGCGTCAGGTCCGAGCAGTACCCCTCGACCACGCATCCAAAATCGAGGAGCACGAGATCGCCCTTCTCGAACACGCGATCGGACGGGGTGTGGTGGATGTGCGCGCTGAGGGGGCCCGACCCCACAATGGGTTCGAACGAGACCCTTTCAGCACCCGTCGTTCGCAGCCCCACCTCGATGCCGAGAGCGACCTCGCGCTCGCTCGAGCCGGGGGCGACCCCCTCCAGCACCGACGAGAACACCTCGTCCCCGATGGCGACGGCCTTCCTGATGAGCTCGAGTTCCGCGGGCTCCTTAATCCTTCTCAGGTCCTCGATCACACCGCTCACGGGCTCGATCTCGACGTCTTCGAGAGCATCCTCGAGGCCCGACTTACCCAGCAGCGTCATGCTGTGGGCCTCGACCCCTAGGCGTCTACCCGAGAGGTGATCGGACAGGACGTCCGTGAGCCGGTCGGGGTAGATGACGACCTCCGCTCCCGATACGAGCTCGGTCGCGCGCGCCCTGTAGCGCGGGTCTGAGAAAAATGTCGCCTCCGTCGCGCTCACCAGCACTTGTGCGTTCGTCCCCGAGAACCCCGTGAGGTAGCGAACGTTGGTCAAGTCGGTGACGAGCAGGGCGTCGACGTTCTTGCCTCCCACCGCATCGACAACCTTCGCGATGCGACCCTCGTGGTCCATCAATCCCCCGCCAGTCCGACGAGGGCGCGCAGAGCGTTCGTGTAGGAGCCGGTACCGAAACCCGCAACGATGCCGCGAGCGGCTTCGGCGGTAACCGACCGCCGCCTCCATTCCTCCCGCGCATGGATATTCGACAGGTGCACCTCGATCACCGGATATGGGACCGCGCGGATCGCGTCCGCTATCGCGCGACTCGTGTGCGAGTACGCAGCCGGGTTCAACAACGCTCCGCCCACCGAATCGATCCCGGAATGGAGCAGTTCGATGATCTCTCCCTCGCGCTGGGTCTGGTGGATTGCAACCTCGACACCGAGGTCGCGCGCCTCTTCCCGGACCGCATCGTCGACCTCGCCGAGCGTCGTCGATCCGTACACCGCCATCTCCCGCGACCCCAAGAGATTCAGGTTCGGGCCGTGGATGACCAGCACCCTCACGATGCGAGCCTCTTCAATGCTTCGATAATGTCCTCCCGTTCGGCGGTGACCCGGGCCTCGGGGCGTCCGAGGCCGGCCAACAGAACGAAGCGTACGGCGCGGTCGTACTTCTTGTCGCGTAACCACACGCGTTCCAACGGGTCGAGGTCGACGTCGGCCGAGACCGGGAGCCCGAGCGCAGACAACGCGTTGCGGTGTGCCGCGACCGCGTCCTCATCGATGCGACCGAGAACGCAGGCGAGGTGAGCGGCCGCCATCATACCGATCGAGATCGCCTCTCCATGGCGGATCTCGTAGCCCGCCGCCGCTTCGATTGCGTGCCCGAACGTGTGTCCATAGTTGAGGTGGGCCCGGGGCCCCGCCTCGTGCTCATCGGCCGAGACCGCCGCCGCCTTGATCGAGGCCGACCTCGCCACAACCTCCATGAGGATGTCGCGATCCCGCTCGACGATCTCCTGCGCTCGCGCCGTGATCATCTCGAGGAGCGATGAGTCGGCTATCAACCCGTACTTGACAACCTCCGCCATGCCCGATCGCAACTCGGCGACGGGAAGTGAGGCCAGGGCGTCGACGTCGCATACGACCGCGACCGGCGCGTGGAAGGTCCCCACCAGGTTCTTGGCCCCGGACAGGTTCACTCCGGTCTTGCCGCCGATCGCCGCGTCCACCTGTGCGAGCAGGGTCGTCGGCGCGTGCACGATCGGCATGCCGCGGTTGTACGTCGATGCCACGAAACCCGCCAGATCCGTCACGACCCCGCCGCCCAGGCCCACCACGAGATCGTTGCGGTGCGCGGCGCCCTCGGCGAGCCGGCAGTAGAGGTCGACCGCGCCCTCGAATGACTTGGCACCCTCTCCTTCAGGCACCGTCAGCAGCTCCAGACGTGCTCCCGTCGATGCGAGCGACTCGACGGCGGTCCCGGCGAGATTCACGAGCGAGGGGTGGGTGACGACGAACACGCTGGCGGGATCGGCGTCGGCGGGCACGAACACGGCCAGCCGGCTCAGCAGGTCGCGTCCGACGATCACCTCGTAGTCGCCCGCGGCCGCCGCTACCCGGATCCGCCGTGGCCCCAGGCCGAGGGAGTCGGCGATCTCGCCCGCAAGCTCCCGCGGTGGCTTAACCTCGCCCGCCACGGTGCAGTCGGCGACCGCCTCGTACAGTTCTGCCCGCGCCGCGTACAGCGTTTGGGGATCACCCCGGGCGAGCATGGGTCGCGCCGCTCCGTCCCCCACGCGCTCGAGCGCGGTGGCCAGGGGAACGTCGAGGTAGACAACGCTCACGTCGTCGGAGGCGAGCCCGGCACGCGTCGCGGTGTCCTCGACGGCGCCTCCGCCGAGCGCCACGACTCCGGCCGGACCCGTCAACGCGTCGGCGACCACGAGGCGTTCGAGGTCCCGGAAGGCCGCCTCCCCGCTGCGCTCGAAGATCGACCGGATCGGCTCCCCGGCGCGCTCCTCGACCATCTCGTCGGTGTCGGCGAATCCCGTGCCGAGCAGGGCCGCCAGGCTCCGTCCCACACTCGATTTACCGGATCCCATGAACCCGACCAGAACGATCACGAGCCGCCCCCGAATGCGGCGATGCGGACGAGGTAGCGGTCGCGCGCTCCGACCACGTCGGCCAGAGTGTCGCCGCCGAAGCTCTCCATCACCGCGTCGGCCAGGATCAGGGCGACCACCGCCTCGCACACGACGCCACCCGCAGGAACCGCACAGACGTCGGTCCGCTCCTGGAACGCCTCGGCCGGCTCGCCGGACGAAGTGTCGACCGTACGCAGCCGCTGCTTCAGGGTCGACAGGGGTTTCATGGCGGCCCGGACCCTGAGCGTTCCCCCGATCGTCATGCCGCCTTCCGTGCCCCCGGCGCGATCCGTCGCCCTCGTGAGATCGGGCTCGATCTCATCGTGCGCGGCGGAGCCGGGCCGCGATGCGGACGCGAATCCAGCTCCGAACGACACACCCTTTATTGCCGGCACTGCCATCAGGGCCCCGGCCAGCCGGCCATCGAGCTTGCGATCCCAGTGGACGTGCGATCCGAGGCCGGGGGGGAGGCCGTAGGCGAGAACCTCGATGACGCCGCCGAGCGAATCGCCCGCGGCTCCGGCTGCGTCGATCGCCGCAACCATCGCCTCCGATGCAGCGCCGTCGAACGAGCGTACGGGCGAGGCGTCCACGGCCCCGAGATCGTCCGGCCCGGGCAGGGGGGCATCGTCCGGCACTGCGACCCCCCCGATTCGAACAATGTGCGACACGATCCGGATCCCGAGCCGAGCCAGCAGGTTCTTGGCCGGGACCGCGATCGCGGTGCGGGCGGCCGTCTCCCGGGCGCTCGCTCTCTCGAGGACGTTGCGGGCGTCCGCAGAGTCGTACTTCAGCATCCCCGGCAGATCGGCGTGGCCCGGACGCGGACGCGTGAGCTCGCGGCCGCCGGCCGCGCCTTCGACCGGCATGACGTGGGACCACTTGGCCCGGTATTCGGAGTTGCGGACGACCACCGCGAACGGGCTGCCGAGAGTGCGCCCGGAGCGCACTCCTGCGACGATCTCACAGTCGTCGGCCTCGACGCGCATGCGGGGGCCGCGGCCGTGCCCCGCCCGCCGGCGTGCCAGCTCGCCGGTGATGGACTCCAGCGACACGGGGATGCCTGCGGGGAGGCCCTCGAGGATCCCGACGAGGGCGGGGCCGTGCGATTCACCCGCGGTCAGATAGCGAAGCCGTCCCATCTAACGAATCCTGCCACTCTCGGAGGGAGAGGCGATCTGTTGGACTGTGAGTCGGGGAGCTACTTGACTATCTCTTCGCCCTCACAGAGGGAGAACTGGTCGTCTCCGAACAGCAGGGTGGCGCATCCGTTGTCGATCGAGACGAGCTGGAAGCTGTCGGCGAAGACGTCTCCCTCCGTCACCCGGTACACGGCGTCGTCCACCCGGACACGGGCCCGCTCCTTGCCGCCGGCCCCGATGAAGAGGTCGGCCAGGCGCACCCTATGGTCACCCGTCGAGGTGGCCCCGCCGCCGGCGTCCGATCCGGCATCGCCCGAGCTGCTCTCCGCGGCGGCGGCGACGAGCGGGTCGAAGGGGTCCTTGGGGGCGAAGACCTCGAAGCTCTCGACCGGTGCCGGGCTGGTCGCGGCGACCTTCGTGCCCTCCTTGATGTTCTTTCTATCCGACACCCGATCGGCTTTACCAGCGAGCTCGTCCTTCTCGTCGGCCCCCCCGGTGGCCGGCGCCGACTCCGCGGAACTTGCCGGGACCGGTGAGACCTTCGAGTCGTCGCCCTTCATGAAGAAGAACCACAACGCCGCGAGGAGCACCGCCAGCGCGCCGGCGACCAGCGCAACCCGCCTCGCTCCGGCGCGACCGCCCGCGCCGATCTCCATTGCCTCCCGCCCGATAGCCATCTGTGTGCCCCCTCTGCTCCTCAGCTCGTGGGCGTCGCCTGGGTAGTCGGCGCCGATGTGGTGCTCCCCGGCGCCGCCGCAGGTGGTCCGCCCTGGTTCTCAAAGAAGATCCGGGCGGCGGCCGATAGGGTCACCGTGGTCACACCCGACGCCTCGTCCTCCTCCGCATCCATGGCGAGGTTGTCGACGCGCACGGCACGGTCGAGGTCGTAGAGACGGCGGATGAGGTCCTGGAGAGCGAAGTAATCTCCCTTGGCCCCCACGGTTACACGCACCTGGGCGACCGATGCCGACGGGTCCTCGATCGGGGCCTTCGGCTGCTCGGGGGTGACGGTGACGAAGTCGACCCCGGCCCGGTTCGCGGCATCCTGCACCTGGAAGATGAAGTTTGCGACCTGGTCGTCCTGAGGGATGAGCTCACGGATCTCGTTCAGCCGGGCCTCCGCCTTGGGTGCGTTCTCTTTGAGGGCCTGCAGCTCGTCGAGCTGCGCTTGCAGACTCACGTTCTCGTCCTCGGCCGCCTCGACCTTGTCTCGTACATCGGCCAGCTCGCTCTGCCGGCTCCGCACAAAGAGCATGTAGAAAGCGGCGCACACTACAAGCGTTACGACGATCGCCAGTGTCAACCTGGCTCGATATCCGCTCATCTTTCCCCTCGCAGGAATCGGAGGCTGAACGCCTTCTGGTTCAGCTCAACTGTGTTGGTGAAGTCGATGACCTCGGTCGAGGTTCCTTCTTCTGCTTCGGCCTTGGCCGCGTTCTCGAGCCAAACACCGGAGAACGACTTGCTGCCTTCGAGACGGATGAGCCACTTCGCTATGCCCGGCATGGAAAGCGCCTTACCTGTGAAACTGATGCGACCGACGGGTGGCTTCTGCGAGACACGTACCTCCGCTGCCTCGCTCTCGACCGGGGTGGCGCCTTCGGTCATTCCGGCCGAAGCGGCCCAGTTGGTCAGCCACACCTCACCCGGGATAACCATGGCGACCTCGGTCATTAGTGAGGGCCACGCAAGGTCGCCGGCCATGATCGAGTCAAGAGCCGCCTCCTTGCTCTGAACCTCGGCCTGGAGGTCGGCAAAGCGCTGCAGCTCGGCGATTTCGGCCTGGAGGGAACGGTTACGAGCCTGGACGGCATCGAGATCCGAGTTCGCGTCGGAGACCTGGCCGCCCAGCATGACCCACCATGCAAGCAGCAGGCCGAGTATGACAAGCCCGGACACGACGGCCAGCCCGAGATTGCGCCGCTGGATCCGCCGTTCGGCGTACGACGCGGGCAGAAGATCGATACGGCGCATCATTTGAGTGCTCCCATCGCTAAGCCGACGGCTGCGGCAGCCACGGGCTCGACCTGGGCGAGTTGCTCCTCGGTGAGACCCGACTTCGAGACGTCCACGTCGGACAGCGTCGAGCCTGTGTGCACGCGGAGGCCTACGGCCGCCTCGAGGCGCTCGATGAAGCCGGGGGTCTGCGATCCGCCGCCGGTGACGACGACGGAGGTAACCGGCTCACTGTCATCCTGAGACATGTAGTAGTCGATCGATCCCTGGATCTCGCGCACGAGGCCGTCGACGCGGGCGTTGAGAACCTCGTTGGCGGACTCCGTTCCCACACCACCACCAAGGTCGTACTTCATTGCCTCGGCCTCCTCGAACTCGACGCCGAGCTCCTCGGCAAGCGCCCCGGTCGCGTCGTCCCCCCCCACCTGCAGGATCCGAACGAACCGTGCTTCGCCGTTGTGGTGTATGACGATATTGGTGATGCCTGCGCCGACGTCGACGACGGCCTCTGCGCCGGCCACTCCGTGCTCGCCGCGAGCGACCTCCGAGACGGCCCGCGCGACCGCGAACGGAGTGATGTCGACGGCCTCAGGGTGAATACCGGCCTCCGACGCGACGCTGATGAACGACTCGACCATGTCGCTAGCGGCGGCGACGATGAGGATCCTCAACATGTGCTGGTTGTCATCGGTCATGAAGTCCTCGAGGACCTGGAAGTCGAGCTCCGCGTCGTCGACGGACATCGGGATGTGCTCGGAGACCTGGAACTTGAGCGACTCGCGCAGCTCCTTTTCCTCCATGAAGGGGATGTCGATCTGACGAACGACCACTCGCTGATTCGCGAGCCCGAGCACCGCTTTCTTGGACTTGAACTTCGTGCGGTTCCACAGCTGGCTTATCGCCTCCGACACCGCGCTGGGGTCGCGGATCTCTCCTCCGCTGACCGCGCCGGGGGGCAGTGCAACTTGCCCGAAGCGCAGCAGCGATCGCTTGCCGCGTCCGTTACCCAGCAACGCCGCGCGTACGGCGCTCGTCCCGATGTCAAGCCCGATCACTCCGGGGGCACCGAATGCCATCAGCTGCTCACCTCCACGTTGATTGCGCGGTCCGTCAAGTAGCGTTCGATGTCGCCTCGACGCAGGCGGTAGTTCTTGCCCACGCGAATGGCCGCCAACTGACCGGACTTGATGAGTCGATAGACCGTCATGTTCGAGACCCGCATCAACACGGCGACTTCGCCGACCGTCAGAAGCGGCTCTCCGAATTCACGAACGGCCATCCACTTCACCTTTCGCAGCGGTTTCCTCGCCGGCCCTCGTTCCGAGAACCGACGCCCGTGTCCTACGGGCACTTTCCAGAACATTCGCTAACAACTCTGGTCAACCAGATTCTTCGGACACGCGAACGCTCACCTTTAGCGATTCGATGACTGAACTTGCGCCGCTCAACCGGTTGCTACACATGACGTGTTTCGGATCTTGCGGCCTCGTTTGTGTTCGGCGTCAACAGCCCCGGGCTTGAGGAATCCTAGCGATGTAACTAAGCGATACTGCTTAGGACTTGAAACGGGCCCGCGCGCAACGCGCGGGGCCCGTTTTCCCATACTCAGAACTGCCGCAGGACCCGAGGCGGCGCGCCCTAGCGATCGACCTCACTCCACGTCTCCGGTATTACCCTCGTGAGGATCAACGGCATGTTGCGGACCCAGCAATCGCTGAGCATGACCTCTGCGTTGCCGCCGAAGTCGATCTTCTTCGCGATCACCGTTCCATGGATCTTCACGATGCCTCCGGATCCACGCAGCCACGCCTGCCCTTCGGGCGCAAAGAAGGCGCCGACGATCTCGTCCTTGCCCGTGAGGTCGATGCTCCCGTATCGGACGACGATGATGACGTTTCGATGCACATTGGGGTCGTCACTGCACGGCCCGACACCGGCCTTCCACGTAATGGTCCTCTTCACGGAGAACGGATCCCCCGAGTTCGGGAACTCGAAGTAGGCGAAGAAGAGGTTTGGGAGCCCGGTGATGTCGGCGTCCTGGATGGTCCCATTGGTCGAAAACCCCCCGCTTGGCTTCGTGCACGTTCCGGAGCCGTTGTCCCCCATGGCGCAGTACAGGCCGCTCGTCTGGGCGATTCGCTTGATGTACGCATATTCCTGGTTGGTGAACTGCGGCTGGGGCCGGGCTCGCGCCAGGTCCGCGTCGGAGAAGCTCGAGTACGGGGGCGGGCCGGCCGGTGTGCCCGCCCACGCGGCGCACTTGGCGAACCCCCCCAGCGATCCTCCACCTCCGCTCTGGTCCCACTGCGATTGACCGCCTGGGTTGGGCCTGCACTCGAGGGCGGTCGGATGTTCCTTCTGGTCGTTACCGCACGTCTGCTTCGAGCAATAGATCGTGCCTCGGGCGTGGGCCGCGGCCGGGGCCGCGATGGACATGCTCTCGCCCGCCCAGAAGTGACCCAACTTGTAGTACGGGTCGTAGCCGGTGAACTCTAGCTTCTCCCGGCCCTGAACATCGCCCGGTGTCACCAACGAGATGTCCAGCGTGGACGGGTTACCGCCCTGCACGTTGACGGAATCCGCGTACAGTCCGATGGGGAGGCCGGAAGCCTTGACTCGGACCACCTGACGGATGACTCGGCTCGCCGTCGGGTGCTCCCCGACCGCCGTCAGCGCGAAGCGAGCCCCGGTCTCGGGATGGACGTTGTCGTGAGAGAGACAGAGCGCGGTCGAGTCGTTCCCGGTCGACCACGGATCGCCCGGCTCCCAACCATTGAGGTTTGGCAATCGCTGATCCTCGGGGAGATCCGGGTCGTAGACCGTTAGGTACGCGTTGTAGAAGCGCTCGGCGCCCAGGTTTCCTTCGGGAACGGCAATGGGCTCGTACAGGCATCCCGATTCGTTGAGGCGTCGCCAGCTGTGTTTCTTGATCTCCAGAGCCATCCGATCAACACCCGACTCGGCGTAGGCAAGCGCCTCCGTGCCGCGCCGATCGTTCGTGCCGGCACGAAGCTCGTTGATAGTGATGAACGCCCCTGCACTAGACACGACGGTCAAGACCGCGGCAACGAACAGCACGGTCACCATCGCAACGCCCTTCTCGTTATAGATTTTGCGCATTCCAAGTCTCCTCATCGACGATTCCTCAACTGCGCTTGCCCCGTCAGCAGCGTCTCCTTGGTGCCGTTGACGACAACGAGTTGGTACTCGACGTTCTGGTAAAGCGATGTGTCGTCTCCGCTGACGCCTGGATACCCGTAGCCGGGGGCGGCGTCCAGCTCATCCGACGTCGTAACGCCGTCCCCGTTCCAGTCATATCTAAGGTCGTTGCTCGTGTAACTGAAAATGGGCTCCCCGTTGAACTCCTCGACTCCGGCGACAAGGACCTCTTGGACGTTGTTTATTGGATCCCGGAGAACGATGGTGTTGTTGCCGGCGTTGTACTTGAAAGTGATGCTCTCGTAGTCGCCTTCCTCGTTGGGGTTCTCGTAGCTGCCGTCCCCGTCGAAGTCGATCCGGACGTTGTAGGACGTGGCGCTAAGCACGTCGAACAGCTGACCCTCGCGCGTGTCGCGGATCATTCGGTTCAGCCCGGCACGCGCCTCCTCCGACACGCGCGCCACCTGCTCCGTGTTGTCGGAGGATCGAACTGCGTTGAACATGACCGCGTAGAAGGTCGTGGACACGACCCCGAAGACCGCCATGACCACTAGTAGCTCGATCATGGTGAAACCTCTCTCGTCGTCGAGCCTTCTCATCGCTGATCACTCGCCTCGCACGTGAGCTTGCCGATCTGGATGGATAGGCTGGAGTTTTCGTACAGCGAGTGCATGGTTGCGGTGTTGATGCTGACGGCGGCATCGATGGCCGCCTGTGTCACACGGCCGTCCGGGTCGACGCTCGCGGTGCCGGGCTCGAGGCTGCTCCAATTCTTGAGGTATCCGTCCTTCTTGGCTTTCTCGAAGAGATACACGTCCTCTGCGGGGATCAAGCCGTCGAAAACGAGGGGGTTGGCCGACCGCACCGAAGCTAAGGGGTCGGGGTTGTTTGAGCTCGACAGCGATACCGACTCGTAGCTGCCCTGGACGATCCCGTCGTTCTGGTCGTCCTCCCAGTAGTACAAGGTCGCGGACCAGCCTCGATCCGCGGACGCCGCGTTCGGTCCCGAAACAGAGGCCGTCGACTTGCAACTAACAGATGCATCGAAGTCGTCTATCACGACGACGCTCTCGGGGAAGGTCGTCACTCCAAACGAGTCGGTGATCGACCCGTCGATGAAATCGGTCTTGAAGAGCCGGAGCCGCCCGAACTCTGCGCTGGCCGAGGTCTCGACTCGGCGAGTGAAGCTCTGTACCGACTCGGTAACCGCCTGGCTGGCGCCCGACAACGTCTTTCCGGCGCGCGGCTCGAAAGAGACCATGCCTTCGTTCGAGTCCATGCCGAAGAGCGCAAGAATCACGTTCTCGGCTTGCGCGGACGCCCACAACAGTCGCTCCGTGCCCGTGGGTGCGTCGAACGCGAACGTCCCTTCCGCAGTCGGAAGCTCCTGAGATACCGACACCTTGAGGTCTTTGGTCAGCGTTCCGTCTATGCCTGCCACGGGACCCAAGTCCGGGTGGACGAGGTCGGCAGCCGGAGCCGTCTCTCCCGCCGGAAGGGTATCGGGCGGGGCATGATGTCCCGAAACCGCGCCCTCCACCGATGCGATCTCGTTGTCCTCGAGGCTCGGGTCGATCAACGCCAGAGTTGCCGCGCGCACCGACTGGTCGGACGTCGACGCCGTTTTGGTCTGCACAAGACTCTCCGCAAAGCCACCCTGGGCGTCGAGCTCGATCTCGTCACCAGAGAACTCGTCCGTATAGGCCGTCGAAACCTGAACAAGGTAGTCGGTTCGGCCGAACCCGCTGACGGTTACCTGGCCGTACTCGTGATCGCCGATGAGACTGGTCATCCCGAAGCTGCGGTTCCGGCCCGCGAACTCCCACTTCCCGATCACCGTCAACTCGAGCATGTGTGACTCGGGTTCGTCGATAGTCGTGTATGGGTCCGGGTTCCATCTGTAGGCCGGATCGGGCATAACCGTCTGGTAGGTCTCCTGAGCGCCCCCGACGGGCTCTACGAAGCGTGCCCGGAACTCGACCGAGTACCCATCCGGCATTTCGCGGGGGCACGCGGGGTTCGGGTCGTTGGAGGCCGGGCATTCCGTCACATACGTGCCCGAGGCGTCATACGACGGGTAGTACAGGTCAAGAAGATCGACCTTCCGGAACGGAGGCAGATTGTTCGAGTAGCTCTTCTGGGTCGGGTAGTCGACGAAATACGGAAGGCCCCGGGCGCGCTCCATCGCCTGAGACACCATGCTCTTCCCAACCGTAAGACTGCGCGATACCCCCGCGCCGCGCACGGAGCTCGTGAGCAGCGCTGCGGTGGCCATCGCAACGAAGGAGAACACAAGCATCGCGGCAACAACTTCGATCATCGAGAAGCCGCCCTCGTCCGCGAATCCGAACCGTCTGCGCATCATTCGCTCGTCACCCTTCCGGTGATTCCTGAAACCCCTATCTCTTTGGTGTTGTCGTTCGCAAGCGATCGAAGCGTCACGTCTCCGGCCACCGAGCTGCCTCGCGCGAAAAAGAACGCGAACCTGTAGCTCGGGTAGACCTGCGAGCAGGCAATGTCGGCGGCCCCGGAGCTGTCGAAGCCGGTGACCTCCTTTACGCGCACGAGGCCGCTGAACGTCAGGTCGCCCACGGACTTGCACTGGGTGCCGGCGGGTTCACGAGGGTCATAACGAACGATGCCCCAGTTGGCGCTACCGGGCTTGAGCCTGATCCCAAAGACGACGGGGTGCGACTCAGACATCGAGCGCTGCTGCGCGTTGCGCATCTCCGTCACGAGCTCGTCCCGGGCCTTTTCGAGGTTCTGGGCGATCCAGTATCCGCGCAGGGCGGCACCGGCCACACCGAGCAGCACGGCGATGAGCGCAAGCACGCCGAGCACCTCGACGAGCGTGAAACCGTCCTCTCGCTTCAACAGCACTCCCACTTCGATCGAAGGTTGGGTGGGTCGTTGTCTTATCGGCGGGCCGGCGGCGAGTCTGAAGGTCTCTCGCCCCCGGTCCCCTGGAAAAGCAAGGGGAGCGGAGATCACTCTCCGCTCCCCTTCGAAACCGTGTGACCTGCTAAGCGCAGGTGCCCTCACGGGGCTCGCCGACGTCGCTGTCGAAGTACCAGTCATCGTCGAGCTGTAGGTGGTTGAACTGCAGGCAGTACGAGTTGGCACCGTCGACCGCCTCAACGGTCAGGGTACCGGCCGAGGTCTCCCGGTAGCCGACGCCCACGAGGTCCGCGACGACGTTTGTGTAACCGGCCACGCCCGGCTCGGTGAGGTACGACTCCTCGGCGGTCGCTGCGTCACGCAGGGCCGCACGAGATGCGTCCTCCCATCCCTTCTTCCTCTGGTTCAGGAAGACCGGGATTGCGATCGCCGCCAGGATGGCGATGATCAAGATCACGACAAGGAGCTCGATGAGCGTGAAGCCGCCCTCGTTCTCCCGCTTCTCACGAAGCCGCTGGAGCATCCAGCACCTCCTTCTCAAGTCCCTGGCAGGCCGGGGGCAGGGACACGAACTAACCGTCTGACCGATACGCGTGCCTGCATCGAGACGGTTGTGCCGTCCCCGCTGCAGGTAGCCCGGCTGACCCGAAGGCCTCGTGGCTTTGCGCCCCCGACTTGCGACGGGTTTGCCTTTTCTGCGCTTGCAAGGTTTCCGGCTTGCGCTTGTCTTATCGGGCCTAACGACTGAGGGCTTTAGCCCCCAGTGGCGGAAAAACCAAGGGGTGCCGCGTGACCGGCACCCCTTACTGTGAAGCATGAAGCTACATGAGGTTACTTGATCAAGTCGAAGATCTTGAACATCGGCATGTACAAAGCGATGATCATCGATCCGACGACCGCGCCGAGCACGGCGATCATCACCGGCTCGATCAGAGACGTCAGCGATTCTGTTGTCGACTCGACTTCCTGGTCGTAGAAGTCGGAGATCTTGTCGAGCATGGCGTCGAGCGCGCCGGTGTCCTCGCCCACGGAGATCATCTGGACGACCATCGGCGGGAACACCTTGTGTCGCTCGAGCGGCGCCGCCATCGACTCGCCCCGGCGCACGTTCTCCTTTACGTCCTGAGCCGCGCGCGCGAGGACCTCGTTGCCGGTCGACTCGCCGACGATGTCGAGGGCCTGGAGCACGGGCACGCCGGCTCGCAGCAACAGCCCCAGGGTGCGAGAAAACCGGGAGAGGGCCACCTTCTGGAACAGCAAACCGAATACGGGGACGCGCAGCTTGACCGCATCCGCTCGCAAACGGAATCCGGCGTTGTTGGCACGCGCTTTCCGGTAGCCGATGAAACCTGCAATGGACAGAACGACGAGCACCGGCACCAGGAACTTGGCGTTCTGGCTCACTATCATCAATATCTGCGTGGGCAGCGGGAGTTCGCCGCCGAGGTCCTCGAACATCGCAGCGAACGTCGGCACTACGAACAGCAGCATGACGGTTACGAGGATGACGGCGATGCCGGCCACGACGGTCGGATACGTCATCGCGGCCTTCACCTTCTGGCGCAGCTTGTAGTCGGCCTCGAGGCCGTCGGCAACACGTACCAGAACCGTGTCGAGCTGGCCGCCGGTCTCGCCGGCGCGCACCATCGAGACGAACAGCGTCGAGAAGACCTTGGGATACTTGGACATCGCGGCCGACAGGCTCGAGCCCCGCTCCACGTCGTCGCGCAGGAGCCCAATTGTGCGGGCGAGCAGCTTGTTCTCCGTCTGCTCGGCCAGGATGTTGAGGGCCCGCAACAACGACAGACCCGAGTTGATCATCGTCGCGAACTGGCGCGAGAAGACGGCGAGGTCTTTGAGTTTGACTTTCTCCGGCAGGATGGCGATCTCCATCTTCATGGAGACCTTCGACTCCTTGGAGATCTGCACGGGGACGAAGCCCTGAGACCGCAATCGGGACGCTACAGCGGCTTCGCCGTCGGCCTCCATCTTGCCTTCGAGAACGCGGCCCTCCTTGGTCCGCACCCGATACGCGTAGGAATCGGCCATCTGCTATCCCCTTCCGGTGAGGCGGTTGAATTCTTCGACGCGGTGGCAATGCTCGAGAGCGTTTTCGTAGGTAATCTTGCCCGCCTTGACGAGGTGGGCGAGGTGCTGGTCCATGACCTGCATGCCGAACTTCCCTCCGGCCTGCATCGACGTGTAGATCTGGTGTGTCTTCCCTTCGCGGATGAGGTTTCGCACCGCGGGCGTTGCAACAAGCACCTCTACCGCGACGCACCGCCCCTTCCCGTCTGTGGTCTTGAGGAGCTGCTGCGACACGATACCGGCGATCGTTCCCGCAAGCTGCACGCGTATCTGCTGCTGCTGGTGCGGCGGGAAGACATCGATCACACGGTCGATCGACTGCGGGGCGTCCTGCGTGTGCAGCGTGCCGAACACGAGGTGACCGGTCTCGGCTGCGGTGAGTGCGGTCGAGATCGTCTCGAGGTCGCGCATCTCACCCACGAGGATGACGTCGGGGTCCTGACGCAGGACGTGCTTGAGCGCACTTGTGAAGGAGTGCGTGTCGGTACCGACTTCTCGCTGATTGATGACGGACTTCCTGTGGCGGTGCAGGAACTCGATCGGATCTTCGACCGTCATGATGTGTTCGTGACGCTTCGAGTTGATGATGTCGATCAGCGCCGCGAGGGTCGTCGACTTACCCGAACCGGTGATCCCCGTGACGAGCACCAGACCACGCCTGAGGCCTGCGAACTCCACTACGGACTCGGGAATCCCCAGCTGCTCGGGCGGCCTGATCTCGAAGGGGATGAGCCGCATGACCGCGCCGAGCGCGTCGCGCTGCTGGAAGATGTTCACTCGGAACCGGGCCTTCCCGGGAAGCGAGTACGACAGGTCGAGCTCGAGGTTCTCCTCGAACTTCTCCCGCTGCTTTTGCGTAAGGATCGCGTAGACGAGCTCCTGGAGGTCCTTCGGCAGAAGCCGCCTGTAGCCTCGCAACGGCTGCAGCTCGCCGTTGATCCGCACCATCGGCGGCAGCCCCGCCGTCAGATGCAGGTCCGATCCGCTCTTGTCGATCAGTCCGAGGAGGAAGTCGGCGAAGTTAGGTTCCATCTCCTGCGGGTCTTCGGAGGACACCTCCACGGTGGGGCTCACCGGCTCGGGCGACTCGACCATCGGAAGATCGGCGGCCGCGAACGGCACGACGTCGGACACGAGCCCGACACCGTTGCCCTCGGCCGCCGGCGCAGCCGGCACCCCGACGGGCTCGAGCTCCGGCGCGGGGCCGTCCGCGGGCACCGGCGGATCGGTCGTATCCGCAGGTGCAGGCCCCGCGGCGGCATGGGCAACAGAGCCCTCCGGGGGTGCTTCGGCTTCCACAGGCTCTGCCGGCGGGGGTGGAACCGCGGCAAAGAGTGGGTCTGCGGGCCCTTCGGGCTCTCGTTCCGATGCGGCCCGGTCCACCTCGATCTGCGCGTAGGCGCGGTCGATCGCGGGGGCCATATCGGCACGGAAGGCGGCCGCCGGAACGATCCGGCGCCCGCTCACCCTTGACAGCTCGTCGATTGCGAAGTGGTTGCGCGGCTCCGCCATCGCCACCACGAGGCTTTCCTGCCCGGCGTGCATCGGCAGCGCAAGCTGACGGCGGGCGACGTCCGCGGGGACGAGGGCGAGGGCGTCGGGCCGGGGCTCCTCGTTCTGCAGGTCCACGAACTCGAGGCCGACCTGACGAGCCCGCGCCCGCACGAGGTCGCGCTCGGACAGTTCCCCGCGGTCGATCAGTATCCGCCACGCGGGATGGCCCGTCCGCGCCTCCTCGGCTGCGGCGGCCTGTAACTGCTCCTCGGTAACCAAACGACTCTCGACGAGTACCTCGCCGAGCTGTCTGTCCATTTCGGGCACGGTTCTCTCCTTTGTTCTCGGCTGAATATCGGCAAGCAGGCCGCCGAGTTGAACGATTTTGGGGCGCTCGTCAGACGATGATCCGCAAGATCTCTTCGATCGAGGTGACGCCCTGGAGCACCTTCGCCATGCCGTCGTCGCGCAGCGGATTCATCCCCTGGGTGCGAGCCATTCGGCCGATGTCCTCGGCCGAGGCCTTCTCGGCGACCAGCCGCTCCACCTCCTCGGTGACCGTCATGACCTCGTGCACGGCCAGCCGCCCCCTGTACCCCGTTTTTCCGCACGAACTGCAGCCGGTCGGTCGGAAGATCTTCGGAAGCCCGTTGTCGGAGTCGAATGGGAAGCGGACCGCGGTCAGCTCTTCTTCGGTCGGCTCGTATTCCTCCTTGCACTTGTCGCAGAGGCGCCGGGCGAGCCTCTGGGCCAGAACGCAGTCGATGGCCGAGGCGACCAGAAACGGTTCGATCCCCATCTCGATGAGCCGGGTAAGAGCAGACGGCGCGTCGTTCGTGTGCAGAGTGGAGAGAACGAGGTGACCGGTGAGGGCGGACTCGACCGCGATCTGGGCCGTCTCCCGGTCGCGGATCTCACCGATCAGCACGATGTCGGGGTCACTTCGAAGGATCGAGCGCAGGGCCGAGGCAAACGTTAGCCCCGCCTTCACGTTGGTCTGAATCTGGTTGATCCCCGCGAGTCGGTACTCGACCGGATCTTCGACCGTGATGATGTTGACATGCGGCTTGTTGAGGACGTTCAGAGTGCCGTACAGAGTGGTCGACTTCCCCGATCCGGTCGGACCGGTAACGAGAATGCATCCGTACGGCTTCTTGTACGACTCTTCGTATCGATCGAACGTCTCGGGGAGGAACCCGAGGTCGGAGAGCGTCAGCAGCACACTCGACTTGTCGAGGATTCGCATGACGATCTTCTCGCCGTGCACGGTGGGGAGCGTGGCGACGCGGATGTCGATCTGTTTCCCCTGCACGGTGACGCCGATACGCCCGTCTTGGGGCAGGCGGCGCTCGGCGATGTTGATCTCGGCCATGATCTTGAGCCGGCTCGTGATCCCGGACTGGACCGACTTGGGCGGCGTCATGACCTCGTGGAGGACGCCGTCGATTCGGTACCGGACGCGCAGCGACCTCTCTCCCGGCTCGACGTGGATGTCGGACGCACGATCGTTGACCGCCTGCGTGATCAGCAGGTTCACGAGCTTGATAATCGGGGCGTCCTCGGCGGAACCCGACGCGTCGACGTCGACGCTCTCCTGGTCGGCGATCTCTGCGGATGCCTCTTCGGCCAGCGTTTCGGCAGCCTGCTCCAGCCGGTAGAGGCGTCCGATCGCGTTGACGACGTCCGACTTGGTGGCCACTACTGTGACGACGTCCTTCTTGGCCATGGCCCGGATGTCGTCGACTGCGACCACATTTGCTGGGTCCGCCATGGCTAGCACCAAGCGGTCGGCATCATCGAACCGGACTGGAATGCAGTTGTGGCGGCGGGCCGTCGACTCCGGGACGAGGGCGACTGCGGATTGATCGATGCTGGCGTCGGCGAGATCGACGAACTCGAGGCCGAGCTGCTCGGCGAGGATCGCCACCAGCGCGCCTTCCTTCAGGTAGCCGAGTTCGATCAGGACGCGCCCCAGCGACCGGCGGCGCTCGGTCGCCACCCGAAGAGCTTCGTCGAGCTGCTCCTCGGTGATCAGACCGCGCGACAGCAGCAGATCGTCGAGCTGGGTTCCCTGACGAACAGGCGAAACCACGCCCATCTAGTCCCTTCTCTCTAACCGGCCGGGGAATCGAGTACTGCACGGTTTTATCGGCGGTTGCAGAAGAGACTGAAATGG
The DNA here is from genome assembly GCA_050694175.1 of Actinomycetota bacterium. Lineage (GTDB taxonomy): Bacteria > Actinomycetota > CADDZG01 > CADDZG01 > WHSQ01 > JBOGXA01. Next base: position 159,800 of record JBOGXA010000003.1, on the reverse strand, counting down.
GCCCGATCCGCAAAACTACGGAGACGCGCGGCGCCCCTCCAACCCCTCAAAATTCATCTTCGTCGCCCACGCGCACCCCGCCGGGGCGACCGCTTACTCGGGCTTCGGGGGCTCCGACTTGGCGGGGAACAGGTTGTCCGCCAGGTAGGTGATGCGGTCGAGGAGTTGCGGGTCGTCGCCCGGCTCGGCGACCGTGCCGTCGGCCAGTACGAGCCTGATCCGGGCACCCGCAGGCCCTGGCGGAGGAGGCGGCGGAGGCGGAGGAGGAGGCAGTGAGGGAACCGGCGCGGGCGGAGGCGGAGGTGGGGGTGGGTGGCCGCCCAGCCCGCGGATCCCGGGGGGGACCGGCGGGGGGGCGTGAGCCACCGCCCATAACTCGGGTGGAGCCGGTAGGACGACGGGCGCCGACTCCTCGGGAGCTGCGATCCGACCACGCCCCGAGCGGCGGAACAAGCGGCGCAGAAGGGCCCGGAGCCCCATCATCGGGACGAGGTCGCGGCCGCGGCCTCGAGCCTTCCCATCACGCCATACAACGCGTCGAGGATGAGGGCCTTCACGTCGTCGCGCCGGCGAACGTCACACGGGGCAACTCGCACACCCTCGGGAGCTTCGAGCCGCGCCCGCACGTGCTCGATGATGTCCTCCGCGGGCTCGCCCACCTCGTCCAGATGCGTGACTCCGATGACGTAGGGGACGTCCGCGTATTTACGGAACGTGTCGAGGATGTGGGCTGCCTCGTCAGCAGAGCGTCCATCGCTCGCGTTGACGAGGACGATGAACCCGATCATCCCCTCCGACAGGATCTCCCACATGACCTCGAAGCGACGCTGCCCGGGAGTACCGAACAGGAAGAGACAGGCGCCGTCCGCGAACGTGATCCGTCCAAAGTCCATGGCCACCGTCGTGCTGGCCTTCACCGACTTGGTTTCGTCCGTGACATCGCGCTCGGTTCCGACGATCGCCACCTCGCTGATCGTCCGGATGAGGGTCGTCTTGCCCGCGCTAAACGGTCCGGTTACGACGATCTTCAATGGTTTGGACAAGCCGTTGTCGACCGAATCATGGGTTCTGACGATGCGCTCGGGAGGGCCCATCTCCGACGCGCCTAGAGTCCCTTGACGCCGTCGATCAGCCGCCCAATCAACTGCTGATCGATCTGCTCGTCGTCCTCCACACGCTTGCGGCCGCCGGGCGGTTGGGAGTGCCCGGCATCGTCGTCGTCCTTGCGGGCGTCCTCGCTCTCGCCGAATAGGCCCGCCAGCTCGCGCACGACCGTGTCGCGGTCGACCTCCCGGCCCAACGCAGGGGCGATCGAGCCGACGGGGTCCTCGTCTGCCCCCTCTACGAGGTCGGTGAGCAGCGTCTCAGTGGGTCCGCCCTCCTCAACGGGCTCTCCGGCATCGGAGGAGTCGAACCATCCCTCGGGCACGCGGCCGTTGGGAGTCAGGGGTGCCGGCTCGGGCGCCTCCCCATGATCGAGGTCTGCCGCGAACCGCCGGCCCACGCCCATCTCGGGCCCGGACGGATACCCTTCCGGCTCTTCTGCGACCTCGGGCCGGCCCGCGTCAGGAGCAACGGTGCGGGGCCCCCGCACGGTCTCCGGCTCGACTCCGCCATGATCAGCGCTCGGGATTCCCTCGGCGCCGATTCCCTCAGAGATGGGTCGTGCGGGGGTGGGGTACGAATCGGTGGGTTCGGTGGTGGGAGTCCGACCGGGGGGCGGGGGGGGTGCCGGGGTCTCCGTCGCAGTGTCTCCGACCGGGCCCAGAGTGAGCACGTCGAGCAGACCCGAAGAGATCAGCCCGTAAAGGGTGCGCAGGCCCGTGAACTCGTCGATTCCCGTCGACTCGAGGATCTCCCCAACGGGCCGGTGACCATCGACCAGCACGAGCATCCTCCACTCGTCGGGAGTGATGTTTATCTCGCGTGCGCCCTGCGGGGGGGCCGGAGCGACGGCCAGGATGACCTCCAGGGACGGGATCTTTCGTCTGACGACCTCCAGCTCATCGGTGCGCCTGGAGGCCTCCATGATGAGGTTTTCCACCGAAACCGAGATCGGGATCTCGACGGAGAAGCGGTCGTGTGGTTCGAAGACGAACTCGCCCGTCTCCCACCGCAGCAGGTCGAATGCGGCGTCTTCAATCTGTCCCTTTACAGCGTTGATGAGTTGCGGCTCTGTGATGGCGCCCCCCCGGAGGAGGATCTCTCCAACCCTCTCGCCGGTTGCCGCGTTGAGATCGAGCGCCTTGCGCAGCTGTGTCTCGGTCAGCGCGCCCGAGCGAATGAGTTTTTGTCCGAGCGGCTCGCGCTTGAGCGAAGACACCGCGTAGTAGACCTCGCCGTCCCGGAAGAACACCTTCCCGTCGCCGGCCGAACGAACGACCTCCAGTTTGCCGGTCTTCTTCGTGAACGACAGCAGCCGGCAGATGTCCGATAGCGCGAAATCCTCGAGTGAGCCCTTGAGCATGTCAGCCTTCCTCTACCGCCCACATGCTCGTTAATGCCAGGTCGAGATCGCCGACTCGGCGCGAGCGTCGCCGTCGGCGAACGAACGACTATCGCCTTCGGGGACGGTCCCAATTTCCTCTGGTGGAGCCGGAGGAAATGCGCCATTGCGGACCGGAGCAGCGGGAACGTCGCCAAAATCGGCGACCGGATCCGGGATCTCGGACGTTGCATCGGCATGTGTCTCGGACGGCGCGTCGGAGTCCATGATCTCGGTCACCCGCGACGCTATCTTCCGCATTTCGAACAGGACCAGGCCCACCTTTGCGCTCCCCGATGTGACGGCAACGAGAAGGGCGTTGCGCCCGGCGGCCATGAGCACGACATATCCCTGAGCAGCCTCCACGAACACCTGAGCGAGATCGCCCTTGCCGAGGCCGGTCGCGGCGCGCTCACCGAGCGTCAGCAGGGCCGCGCTCATCGCGGCCAGGCGGTCTTCCTCCACATATGGCGGCAGCGCCGACGCCATAGGAAGTCCATCGGCGCTGACGACCGCGGCTGCCTCGACGTCTGGCGAGACCGCCAGGAAATCATCCAGCCCCGAGGCGAGAAGATCAGCCTTGGTCATTTCCAGCACCTCCTGGATTGTTTAACGGATCGCCGGAGCCTCTCAGGCGAGACCCCCCGTGTTCTAGGTATTCGGCAGCGTGGATATCCGAGTTGAGCGGTAAGTCCGTCCGCTGATCTGCGTATCCGTTCGAAGGGTGGAACCCGAAGGTACAGGGTGCAAGGTACATGGTGCCCCCATACTCCCACTCGACCGGAGTGCGTTTAGCCGCGCTGCCCTCCCCTCGCTCCAAGGGCGTGCACCGCCGCCGCCGACATTTCCTCGAGGGGTGCTACCTGCCCCGTCCACATCCGAAACGACGCCGCCGCCTGGTGCAACAGCATCCCGAGCCCGCTCCACGCGTCGGCTCCCGCGGCCCGGGCCCGTTCGATCAGTGGGGTTGACGGAGGGTCGTAAACGAGGTCGACGACGAGGTGGTCGGGGCGGAACTCGATACCGGGCGCGGGGTCCTCGCCGCCGGCGCCCAGCGACGTGGCGTTGACGACCATCCCGGCGTCCCGGACGAGCTCGGGCAGGCGGCCCCACTCGCCCGCGCATCCCACCCCACCCCGCGCGATCGCGGCCACGGCCTCGGCCCGCTCGCTTCGCCGGGCGGCCACGGTGACCGAGGCGGCGCCCATCCGGTACAGCGCGACGACCACGGCGCGCGCTGCCCCTCCGGCCCCCAGCACGAGGCTGTTCATGCCGCGCACATCGACTCCGACATCTGCGATCAGGAACTCGGAGAAACCGTCGACATCGGTGTTGTGGCCGACCAGCAGGTCATCGACCCGCTGGATCGTGTTGATCGCCCCGATCTCGGCCCCGTCCCCCGACAGCTCGTCGAGGTGCTCGGTGATGGCTTCCTTGTGAGGCATCGTGACGTTAGCGCCCGACGCACCGAGCGCTCGCAGGCCGCCTACGGCGGCGGCAAGCGACCCCGGCGGCACGGGCCATGCCATGTACACCCACTCGAGCCCCAGCCTCCGAAACGCTGCGTTGTGGATTGTCGGCGACAGGGTTTTCTCGAGCGGCCACCCGAGGACGCCGGCGAAGTGCGCGACCCGGCGGGGGGCGTCCACCTCAGCACTCGAGGCTCTGATAGGTGGCCTTGTCGGCCAGGAAGTCGTCGTAGTCGACGCTGAAGGAGTGATGCCCTTCGCAGTCGGTGAGCACGTAGTAGAGCCAGTCACCGTCGGCTGGGTTGAGGGCCGCCTCCAGCGAGGCAGAGCCGGGAGAACCGATCGGTGTCGGGGGCAACCCGGTCACCTCGCGCGTGTTGTAGGGCGAGTCAACCTCCAGGTCGGATTCCGTCAGCTCGTTCTTACGTTCCCCGAGTGCGTACAGAACAGTTGCATCGATACCCAAGGGCATGCCGGCCTCGAGCCGGTTGTAGATCACTCGCGCCACCATGCCCCGCTCGGAATCCTGAAATGTCTCGGCCTCGACCATCGACGCAACGATTATCGCCTCGTAGTCCGACACGCCGTGGGCGCGCCCTTTGCTCGGATCAATTGCGGCCATTCTCCTGTCGAATTCGCGCACCAATTTCTCGATCACCCCGCGCGCGTCTTCCTTCTTACCGATCTGATAGGTCGAAGGGAACAGCAGCCCTTCGAGTGTGTCAACGCCTTGTGGCTGAAACCGGGACCGGACCGCTCCCGAGGTCGCGATCTTCACGAACTCACCTTTCAAAATGTCTGTGTTCTCGGCTACGCGCGCTGCGAACTCGTCGAGCCACCAGCCCTCGGGGAACGTGACCACCACGAAGTCCTCCGCAAGCGGACCTTCGTCGATCAACGCCTCGAGCGCAGCGCGCGCGGTCAACCCCTGCGGCAGCCGATAACGGCCGGCCTGGATGTCCTCGGCCCCCGCCTCCACAAACGTGACGAGCCTGAACCCAAAAGAAGATCGAATAACGCCGGCCCGTTCGAGCTCCTCGGCGATCGCGTTGACGCTTGCCCCCTTGGCCACGAGAACCTCGACTTTCTTCCCGGGCTCACTCGATCCGAGGAACCCGATCGAGTGCAGATAGACCGTTCCTGCCACGACCGGCGCCGCCACGATCAGGGTGAGGATGGAGAGCGCAACGATGATGCGCCCCCGGCGGGTGAGCGCCAATTACGGCCGCCCCGCGTCGAGGTATCCCTGCAGCAACATCTGGGCGGCGACCGCGTCGCGACGTTCGCGGCGCGCGACCCTGCCGGCGCCCGCCGCGCGCATGCCCTGCTCGGCCACGACCGTGGTCAATCGTTCGTCGTGCTCGACCACCTCGACCTCGAGCTTCTGCCGCAGCGCGGCCGTGAATGCGGACTGGGCCTCGACGGCCGGTCCCGACCGCCCCGAGAGCGACACGGGCCGCCCAACTACGACAAGAGAAACCTCCATCTCGTCGACGAGCTGAACAATGCGCGCTAGAGGGTCCGTCGTGTGAGCGTCCACGACCTCGAGCGGACGGGCAAACCTCATGGCCCCGTCGGCTACGGCAACCCCGACCCGGCGGGAGCCGAAGTCGATACCCAGGATCATTTCCTACCGAGTTGCTCGCGCGCGGCGCGCGCCACCGCCTCGATGGCGTCGTCGAGGTGGTCCGCCTGTGGCCCCCCCGAAATCGCCAGCTCCGGCTTGCCCCCGGCTCCTCCGCCGAGCAACGGAGCACCCACGTTCAGTAGATCGCGCGCCGAGATCCCCCGTTCGGCGACGTCCTTGCTCACCGCTCCCACGAGGTTCGCGCGCCCCTCCCCGGAGGTGCCCAGCACGATGACCGCAGACCCCAGCTTGCCTTTGAGTGCCTGAGCCAGGGCCCGCAACGCGTCGACGCCCACGTCCCGCCGCGCCACGACAAGTCTCGTCCCGTCGACGTCGATCGCAGACTCGGCCAACGCGCCGGCATCCGCGTCCGAGCTTCGCCGCTCCACCTCGGCGAGCTTCCGCTCCATCTCTTTGTGGGTGGCGAGCAGACGCTCAATGCGATCCGGAACCTCCTCGGGGCTCGTCCTCAGCGCGTTCGCCGCCCTCTCGAGAACTGCGACGCGCCGCTGGAGGTAATCGAGTCCTTCGGAACCCACCAGCGCTTCGACGCGCCGCACGTTCGCGCCCACGGAGCTTTCCGACGTCACTACTGCGACGCCGATCTGGCTGGTGTGCGGAACATGCGTTCCACCGCACAGCTCCTTTGAGTAGTCGCCCACCTCGACCACACGGACGAAGTCTCCGTACTTCTCTCCGAATATCGCCATCGCCCCAATCGAGCGCGCGAAGTCGAAACTGGTCTCATAGGCGCGCGTGACATCGTCGGCGAGGACGCGCCGCTGGAGCTCCTCGGAGATGTCGCCGACCTGGTCCTCTGTGAGCCCTTCGTAGTGCGTGAAGTCGAAGCGCAGCCGACCCGGTTCGACGAGGGATCCCGCTTGACGCGCGTGACCGCCCAGGCGGTCGCGCAGGATCCAGTGCACGATATGGGTCGCGGTGTGTGCTCGCTCGCTGTTGATGCGCCATGCCGGGTCGACGATCGCGTCCACTTCGTCTCCCACCTTCAGGTGGCCCTCTCCTATCACCGCGCGGTGGCCGATCAGACCCGGGACCAGCCAGCGCGTGTCGACGATCTCGGCGCGCCCGTTGGGGCCGCGCACCGATCCCCGATCCCCCACCTGACCGCCACCCTCCGCATAGAACACGGTGCGGTCGGTGACGATGTCGACCTTCGCTCCCTCTTCCGCCACCACGACGCTGCTGGCGCCGTCGGACATACCGATGATCCGCGCCGTGGTGCTCAGGTGCTCGTAGCCGATGAACTCGGTGGCGACGCCCTCCTCGACGAGCGACGAAAGGATTTCGCCGCTCGGTTCGGCGCCCTCCGCTTTCCGGGCGGCGCGGGCGCGCTCCTGCTGGGCACGCATCAGCGAATCGAACTCGTCGACGTCCACCGTCAGACCGGACTCCGCTGCGATCTCCGTAGTGAGATCAATCGGGAACCCGAACGTGTCGTGAAGCCGGAACGCGACATCCCCCCGCAACGCGGATCTGTGGGCGGCGCGCGACGCGTCGATCTCAGATTCGAGCAGAGACATTCCCTGTCGGAGCGTGGACGAGAACCTCTCCTCCTCGCGGCTTGCTATCTCTGCGATGAGATCCCTACCCGTTCTGATCTCGGGGTAGGCGTCTCCCATCAGCTCGATGGTGGAGTCGATCAGCTCGGTGAGGATGGGTCCCTCACGACCGAGCAATCGCCCGTGCCGGACCGCCCTGCGCATGAGTCGCCGGAGCACGTAACCGCGCTTCTCGTTGGACGGCATCACCCCGTCGGCGAGGAGAAAGGTGAGCGTACGCCCGTGGTCGGCAAGGATGCGCAGAGCCGAATCCGTTCGACCCTCCGTCCCGTACCTGACTCCCGTTAGCTCCTCGGCCCGCTCGACCATGCCCCCGAGCGTGTCGGTCTCGTAGATCGATCCGACCCCCTGTTTGACGAGAGCGAGCCGCTCGAGCCCGGCCCCCGTATCGATGTTCTTCGTCGGAAGCTCGGCCACGGGCTCGATGGCTGTGTTGCAATCGTTCTGCATGAACACGAGGTTCCAGATCTCGAGGTAGCGGTCCTCGTTGCCCCGGGGACCGACATCGGAGGGCGGGCCGAACCGGTCGCCGAGGTCCACGTACACCTCCGAGCACGGTCCGCACGGGCCCGCCACTCCCATCGACCAGAAGTTGTCCTTCTTCCCCCGTCGGATGATGCGCTCGGGCCGCACCCCTACCTCGTCTCGCCAGATGGCCGCGGCCTCATCATCCGTCTCGTAAACGGTCACCCACAGCAGCTCGGCGTCGATCTCCCAGCCTTCGGTCACCAGCTCCCACGCCCACGGGCACGCCTTCTCCTTGTAGTAGTCGCCGAACGAGAAGTTGCCCAGCATCTCGAAGAACGTGAGGTGGCGATTCGTTCTCCCGACCTCGTCTATGTCTGGAGTGCGCACGCACTTCTGCACGCTCATCGCGCGCGGGTATGGGGGCTTCTGCTCGCCCAGGAAGTAGGGCTTGAACTGGTTCATCCCGGCGTTCGTGAGCAGCAGGGTCGGGTCGTTCGGGACCAGCGACGACGACGGAACGCGAGTGTGGTCGCGCTCGGCGAAGAACTGAAAGAACCTATCTCTGATCGTGCGGGTATCCATGACTCCTGCCGGCCGCCGGGCGGGCTGCGGGGAGACTAGCGGCCGGCGCGCCTAGCCTCGAGTTGGGAGTTCACCTTGTCCAAGAGTGATCCGGTGAGCGCGCCGGGACTCAGCCGCGCCCGCCGGCTCTCCCACCACCGCTGGAGCTCGAGCGCCAGGGCAGCCCCGAACGCCACCGATAAAAGCCGTTTGATCATGCGCTGACCCTAGCTCAAATCCGATGCTCCCCGGATTGAAACCCAGCCCCATCCCCGTATTTATTGTTGACGATTTTGATCGCCGACCACCTAGTCCGGGGGCCCACCCTCCGGGTACTGTGGTTTCGGCGGATACCGGAGGGACCTCGGGAATGACGACAATCAAGCGAACCGCGCTCTTGTTCGTAGTTGCGGTGGGGTTGGGCATAACTGCTGCGTACGCGGCCGGGCGCGAGCCGTGGACCCCGTCTGGAGTTGCGGACTTCGCCCACCACAGCAACGTCACCTCGGCGGGTGGCCCGGCGACGGGACGGACTCCCGAGAGCAAGCTCTTCTACACCGGGGACGGCAGGTGGTGGGCGGTCCTGGGCGACGCGAGCGGAGGGGTCTCGCTCTTCAGGCTCGACGGCCATGCGTGGCAGCCGCAACTGACCCTGCCCACGGCCGACCCCTGGATGAAGGCCGACACCCTCTTCGACGAAGACGGCGGGATCCTGTACGTAACCCTGCGCGATAACAAGTCGCTGGTGAGCAACCCACGAGAGAATCTGCTCTACAAGCTGTCGTATGACGGCACCGGCTTCACCGTAGTAAACGGCTTTCCCGCCAGGATCTCGACCACGGGCACCGAGGCTCTCACCATCGCACGCGACACTCACGGCAGGCTGTGGACCACGTACCGGGTCGGGAGCAACATCAGGGTCGGCTACACCTCCCCCGGAGGAACGGCGTTCACGTTCAAGACGCTCGCCTCCGGCGTGACGAGCGACGACATATCCGCCGTGACGTCGTTCGGAACGAGCATCGGCGTGATGTGGTCCGATCAGAACGCAAAGCGGATGTTCTTCGCGTCACGCACCGATGCGACCGATCCGGATGCCGGCACCAGGGCCGGTTTCGGGCCTGCCGAGACCGCCTACGGCGGGGGTGTGGGCGGATGTCCGGCAACCAAGGCGTGCGCCGACGACCACATCAACCTGAAGGTGGCCGGGGGCGAGGTCCACGCCGCGATCAAGACCGGCCTCACCCTCGGGCCCGATCCCCTGATAGTGGTGCTGCGCCGGGGCGCGGCCGCGGACTGGGAGGCGTTCACGGTCACGACCGCGGGGGCCGGCAACCACACGAAGCCCACCCTGCTGCTTGCCCCCCAGCTCGACGAGATGTACGTCTTCACGGTCAAAGGAGGCGTGAAGGTGTACCAGAGCGACTTCCCGACACCTTCGTTCACCGCCGCTCCCACCAAGTGGACTGCCTCGCAGAACACATATCCCACCTCCACCAAGCAGGTCATCACCCCCACCACCGGCACGGTGCTGTCGTCCGTCAAGCCCGGCCGCAACGAGTACTGGCACAACGAGTTCCTTCCCGCGGCCCCGTAGATAGGGCAGGAGGCGAGCGCGCCCCCGGGGGTGACCAGCACGCGGGGGCCCTGCGGCAACCGACCCCAGAGGTCTAATGTCCAACGTCATGCATCGATCTCGGTCGAAAAGAGCGATCCGGGCCCCGGCGTCGCACGGTCCCGACCCCAACACCGACCTCGTGTCGGTGGTGATCCCCGCGCGCAACGAGGAAGAATCGATCCGCGCATGCCTGGAGGCGGTGCTCGCGCAGGACTACGCCGATCTCGAGGTGCTGGTAGTAGACGGGGACTCGGACGACCGGACGCGTTCGATCGTCGAGGAGATCGCGCACCACGACCACCGCGTGCGAGTGCTCAGGGACGGAGCGCGCACGATCCCCACGGCCCTCAACGTGGGTCTCGAGGCCGCCCGTGGCCGATGGCTGGTACGGGTCGACGCCCACTCAACCGTCCCGCCCACCTACGTCGCCCGAGCAGCCGAACATCTACGGAGCGGACGGTGGGGTGGCGTCGGAGGGCGAAAAGACGCGGTCGGCACCACACCGACCGGCCGCGCGATCGCCGCTGCGCTGGGCTCTCCGTTCGGAGTCGGAGGCTCCCTCTATCACCACGGCACGGCCATGCAGACCGTCGAGCACGTGCCCTTCGGCGCATACCCGACGGCGCTGCTCAAGGAGCTCGGCGGCTGGGACGAGCGGCTGCTGGCCAACGAGGATTTCGAGCTGGACCATCGGCTGCGCGTCGGCGGTCACCGGCTGTTGTTCGATCCCGAGCTCACGATCGCCTGGCGCTGCCGGCAATCGATCCCCGATCTCTTCCGTCAGTACCGTCGCTACGGCCGGGGGAAGGCAGTCGTGTCGCTGCTACACCCGCGGTCGCTGAGGCCCCGTCATCTGGCACCGCCGGTTTTTGTCGCGCTCCTGGCCTACGTGTTGTTACTTCGGCGCACGCGAGCATCGGTCATCCTGCTCGGCCCCTACGTAGCTATCGTCGCGGCCGCGACCGCATCGACCGGCCGCAACCTGGAGGAGCGGGACGTACGCAAGTGGCTGCCACTCGTCTTTCCGGCACTGCACTTCGGATACGGGATCGGCTTCTGGGAGCGCCTACTCAGCGAGGTGCTACGTCGTATCCGTGCGCGCGCAGGTGCTCTCCCATGATCTCGTTCAAGGCGTCGAGCTGGTCCGGCGTTAGACGGTTCCGGTAGGCATCCCGGCGCTCGGGGACGAATCGGTACTTCGCGAACCGCCGGTCGAAGGCCCGCGTCGATTCGAGCCCGGCGAAGGCAAGGATCTCGCCGAAGCGAGCGCGCGCATCGGCGACGAGGTCCTCGTAGCGCACCTCCAGCCACCGGTCCGAAGGAATTGCCGCGCGCGCGGCATCAAATGCGTCCATCAACATCATCCACTGCAGCCCGGCCAGCACGATGTAGGAGCGGTCGGCCCCCACCCACACACGTTCATGCTCCTCGGACAGAGGCCCGTACTGCCAGTGTTGAGGGCCCATATAGCCGCGCCACCACGGCCGTCTGATCATCGACTCCGCAACCCCCCGGCCGTCGCGCACGACGTGTACGAAACGAGCGTCGGCGAAGATCTCGTGCAAGAACCGGGCGCGCGGCCAGCCCGAGAACTTCGACAGGAACACGCGTTTTTGTTGCGCCGCGATGCGGCGCTCGTAGAAGTCCATCATCCGGCTGCGGAGCGGAGGGGTGACGTCCCCGGCCGTCAGATCCCTTACCGATTCCGATAGCAGCGCCGACACATGTCGGTTCAACAGTGCGTACGCCTCCGCCGGCCCAAAGCGCGCCCGCAACTTGACGAGAGGGCCCACGCGGCTGTCCCGTTGCGTCAGGGCCTGGGGGGTGAACGCGAGCAACCCGCTGTTCCAGCGCCCCCTGAGGTTGAGCGCAGGAAGGTTGGCGTCCAGGTTCGAGATGAACCCCGTGTCGGGATGACGGGCCAGGACCTCGTGCGTCATGGTCGAACCGCAGCGACCCGTACCGATGATGAAGAGCAGACGCGCGCCGGCCATTACCCCTCTAAGTGTCCTACGAGCGAGCGAGGACGATTACGGTACACGTGCTCCGGGGCCCTCCGTTCCTGGTAGACACGTGCCGATGCCGATCCTCACCTACCACGCGGTGAACCCCCGGTGGTCTTCGCCGCTCTCCGTGTCGCCCGCGCGCTTCGAGAGGCATTGTGCTTGGATGGCGCGCCGTCGAAGGTTCGTGCCCGCAGCGGAGGCGGGACGCAGGCTTGCTGCCGGCGGCCGGCTGGGGCCCCGGCTCCTGTCGGTTACCTTCGACGACGGCTACACGGACCTGTACGAGTACGCCTTGCCCGTGCTCCTGCGGTATGGCATCCCGGCGACGGTGTTCGTCGTCAGTGCGACCCTCACCGACGACGTGCGCGTGGATTGGATCGACGATCCCACCTCCACTCCGCCCGACACCCTCACCGTCGATGAGATCATCGAGATGCAGGACTCGGGCGTCGAGTTTGGCTCGCACGGGCACACCCACAGCGACCTCACCGAGCTCTCGGACGACGAATGCGAGCGCGACCTGCGTACCAGCAAGCAAGCGCTCGAGGACCTGCTCGGCCGACCCGCTTCGCTGCTTGCCTACCCCCGAGGCCTTCACGATGCACGAGTCCGGCGTGCCGCCGGCCGCGCCGGATTCTCCCTCGCGTTCACAACGTCGAAGCACCTCGGTCCCGTGGGTCCCTTTGCCATTCCACGCGTCGGTCTGTACGCGGGCGACGGCATCGCATCGCTCGCGCTCAAGACGATGCCCGGCTATCTTCGACTAAAGCGCGCCTTCGGCCGTTAGCCGGACCGCCGATCCCGCCGGTGCCTCCCCTGCCCGACGACGTGGCGCAGGCGGGCGAGCATAGGTCCCGGGTCCGTGAGCGATTCAACGGCGTGCGCCACGCGGCGGTGCGGGACGAGCGCCCGGACGGCCCGTAACGGCGAGCGCCCGCGACCGAACAGGTGATGCGCGGCCCAGCGGAGCTCGCCTTCGAGCGAGCGGTAGTAGACACCAGGGCGCCCGTGCTTCGGGGCCTCCGTCCTCCGGCCGAGCACCAGATCGCAGTAGATCGCCGGAACGTTGACGCCGGCCTTGACCGCCAGCGGCAACGAACCATAGAGGCGCGGGTTGAGGTCGATGAGTCTGCCGGCTGCGAACTGCGCGTGGAACAGCCCGGAGAATCCCCCCAGCAGCTCTGTGACGGCGGCGTCGGTCGCGACGTCTCGCTCGACGCTCACCGCAGCGCAGGCTCCTCCTGCGGCCGGTGGCCAGGTCCGCAGGTAGCGCTGGTGCACGCTTGCAACAAGGCGTCCCTCCCACACCACTCCGGCCGCTGACGTCAGCGGAGGTCCGAGCCACTCCTGGGCCAGAACGGGACCCTCAAAGGGCATTCCCGCGCGCCTGAGATCCTCGGGGCCCTGTGCGACGACCACCGACGGCCCCATCACCACCGGCTTCACTATCAGCGGGTAATCAAGATCGTCGGCGGACGCTACTAGCTCCTCCCACAGCTCGAAGCGCGTCTGCGCCGGCACGGGTATGCCGACCCTGCGAGCATGCTGCAGTAGCCGGCTCTTATCGAGCAGATGACCGACGTCGAACCCCAGTGCCAGCAAGGCGGCATCGCTCGAGGGAAGGACGCAAACGTAGTCGTCGCTCGCCAGCTCCACGCCGACCGCCTCCGCATAGCCCGGCTCGCCGGCAGGAGGGACGGTAACGGCACGGGCGCAGTAACGCGATGCTGCGGCCAGCGAGTTGGAGCCGGACACCGTCACTACCGGCGCGTAGCCGGCGTGTGCGAGCGCACGCGCCGCCGCGAGCGTCGAGCGCGCCTGGCCGGAGGCTCCGTCGGTTATCAAGACATGCGGCGCAACCACGATGAGAACAAACCATAGGTACGCCATAGCCTTCAAACCGAGCAGCTCTTCTATGCTCTACCCATGCCGCTGAATCCGGGAAAACTTGCGCTCGTCGGCCTGGACGGCGCGACCTTCCGCGTCCTCGACCCGTTGCTTGAACAGGGCGTGATGCCCGCGCTGCATCGACTCCGGCAACGCGGGACGGGGGCGATACTTCGCTCCACCGTTCCCACCTACACGCCGCCGGCGTGGGTGTCGATGGCTACCGGCGTGAACCCCGGCCGGCACGGCGTATTCGGCTTCCTGGCGGGTACACCGCAGGAGCGGGTTGAGATCGCCCACGCGGGTCTGATCGACGAACCCCCGATGTGGCGATTTCTCGGGGAGAAGGGGCTGCGCACCGGGGTCTTCAACATCCCGATGTTCTATCCGCCGGAACCTGTGAACGGCTTCATGGTCGCCGGGGGCCTGGCCGCCGGATGGACCGAAACGAGTCGGCCCAACTTCTCCACCGACCACAGCGTGACGGAGCTCGTCGGTCGGATCGCCGGCCGGCGCTACCCGCTGGACACCGTCGTGTCCTACGAAAGCGATTGGGATCGGCCCGAGATCGTTGAGCGGATCATCGACGTTCAACGCCTTCGCCGACAGGTCCTCGGTGCGCTCCTGGATCACTCCGAGGTCGACGTCGTCTTCGCGGTGTTCGAAGGCGTCGATCGACTCCAGCACCTCCAGTACCAATACATAGTCGACTGCTCGGAGTGGTACGCGCGTCCCGAGGCCGCGTCGATGCGCGATCACGCGATCGCATACTTTGCCGAGCTTGACCGGGCCATCGACGAACTTGCGACCTGGGCGGGCCCAGATGGGAACCTCCTCATCGTGTCGGATCACGGCTTCGGGCCCTGGGAGAAGACACTCAACCTCAACCTGCTGCTGGCCTCCTGGGGCTACACGCGGTTGCCTGCCGTCAGCCGGTTCACCCGCGCCAAAGTCCTCGCGGGAACCGGCCAACGTTTGGCGCGCCGGGTAGTTCCGCGTCCGCTGCTGCATCGCATCAAGGCGCGCGTCCAGGCGGGCATCGACTGGGAGCAGTCGCGTGCATTCGCGTCCCATGTCGCGGAGCAAGGCATTCACATCAACGTGCGGGGTGAGCTCCCACGCGGCGTCGTCGACGCCACCGACGTGCCTCGATTGGAGCTAGAGCTGACGGAAAGGCTGCTGGACCTCGAGGATCCCGCCGACGGAGGGCCGGTCGTCGATCGCATCGTCGGCCGCCGCGAAGTCGTGCATGGCCCCCACCTGACGCGCAGCCCTCATCTGTTCCCGTTCTGCCGCGACCAGCGTTACGAGCTGTCCGACACCCTTGCCGCGCGCGGTCCGCTCACAGACCATCGCGACCGTCCCTGGGGTTACCACCACACCAACGGTATCCTGGTCGCGGCGGGCCCCACGGTGCGGGCCTCCACCTCGCAGGGGACCGTCGACATCGTTGATGTGCTTCCGACCGCGTTCCATCTGCTCGGGCTCCCCGTCCCCGCCGGCCTCGACGGCCGCGTTGCCACGGAGCTGTTGCGCGACGAAGCCGCGGCTGCGACGACCGAGCCGTATCGCTCCACCGGCGAGCGGTCGGAATCGAGCCCATACTCGGAGGAAGAGGAAGCCCAGATCGAGCAGTCCCTGCGGGGACTCGGCTATCTCGAATGAGCCCCGATGCCCCGGTACAGGTGATCGATCGCTCCGATCGTCGCGCCCCAGCTGTACCGGTTGTGGACGCGCCGGCGGGCCGCCCGGCCGAGCCGCCCGCGGCGGTCGGGATCGGTCACCAGCGAACCCAGCGCGGCGCTGAGCTCCCCGGAGTCTCCCGGCGCGACGAGGATCCCCGCCTCGCCGTCGGCGAGCATCTCGGGAACGTCGCCGACGGAGCTGGCGACCACAGCGGTGCCCGCAGCCATCGCCTCCAGGACGGAGAGGGGGAAGGCCTCCCAGTGTGACGGGAGGCAGAAGATCTCCGAGCGCCGTAGCCGCTCCAGCACCTCGGCCCGATCCAGCCGGCCGAGGAACTCGACGTCGCTCAGCCCCGCATCGGCGTACGCCCGTTGCATGCGCTCGAACACGCCGGGGCCTTCCTGCCGCGCGTCGCCGATTATCCACACTTGCAGCGGGCAATCGCCGTGCTCGGCCCCGAGCCCGACCAGGGCGTCGCGCAGCTCCAACAGTCCCTTGCGTTCACACACCGTGCCGACGAACGACAGAACGGGCGGAGTCGTGCCCTGTATGACCGGGCCGTCGAGCTCCCCGACATCGATCCCGTTCTCGATGCGAACTACCCTGTTGCACACCCTACCGGCGGCGATCTCAGCCTCGCGGGACGCGACCACAAGCGTTTCCACCACGCCGCAGACCACGCGGAAGAGGCTCCTGTAGAAGCGACTGCGCAGCGCCGCCGGCAGCCTCCCCGTATGCGCGTGGAGAATGACCCGGGCACCTGCGGCACGCGCCGAGGCCGCGAGTAGCAGCGCGCGCAGCAGCGGCAGCACGGGAACGGGGGCGAGGTGCAAGTGCACGATGCCGGCACCGGCTCCACGCACATACACCCCGCGAACGTCCGAGAGGAGCTGCCGGACGTTTCCCGGTGTGAGGCCCCCGGGGCGCTTCTCCCCCGTCGGCGTCGTGTTGAGGTAGTCGATGTCGAAGGCCGCTCCGAGAGCGGGGTCGGCGACCAGCCGGGTGACGAATGTAGGGATCCCTCCGCTCGTCGGCGGCCCTTGCCCGACAACGAGCACACGGCGCGGGGACCGCTGCGACCGTCGCGTCCTCACGGCAGCCTCGTAGCTCCCTTCCGACTCGGCCGGGCCCCGCCGCCCCCGCCCGCTGCCGGCTCCTCTTCCTCGGGTCGGGACAGACGAGTGCGCGTCAATGCACCCATACGAGGGAGGGGCGACCTCTGGAACCGCCGGCAAGAGAGGACGCGAAGCGGCTCGCCTCCACGAGGTACCGCTCCGAAACGCCGGGGTAGGAGACGATCGTGGTCTCATCGTCTGCGGCGAGCGCAGCTTCCGCGGACCGCGCCCTGTCCGGGTCCCTGTCTTCCGCGGGCGCCGGGTCCGCGGCCGCGCGACGCAGCGACTCGAGCCTCGGCACCCGGGCGGTCGGCCCCGACGCGCCGGCGTGTTCGTAACGGCGGCGGTTGGAGGGGCTGTTCTTCACGCGCGGCCTCCCCCTCAGCAATCCCAGCCACCGGCCCCACCCGTCGAGGACCAGAACCAGATCGGCACCCGTAATCCCGAGGGCGCGCTCCAAGCGCAGGACCGGGCGCACTCGCCAGTAGTGGATCACCGCGGCCGACAAGGCGAGCCAAAACCCCATCGCGCCACCGAGGACCACCCCAACCGCCGGGGCGACGCCCTCGGGCAACGACGCGGCCTCCGGCGTGCCGAAGACGACGAAGTTGGTGAGTTCAACCCGTTCGGCGAACGCGGTCTCGAGGGATCGCGCGGTCGCATTCGAGATCGATTTCGCGTCCTCGAGGCTGTCGGCTCGACCTACCACGATCAGAGCGCTGGCATCGGGCACAGGACGGAGGTCGACGGTCTCGTTGAGAAATTGCTCCGGGGACTGATCAAGGCCCAGCTCCCGCATGGCCGGGCCGTAGACCTCCTCGGTCCTGAACACGGCTTCCGCAACCGGCCCGAGCCGGTTCGGCGAGATGCGCCCGGAGGTCTCGAGGACGATCGAGGTGGCTTCAAAGCCCCCCGAAGTCAGCCTGTTATAGGCGAGCCCGCCGGCGCAGCCGAGTACGATCAGTACGACGACGAACAAGCCGTAGAAGCGCACCCAGTCGAGGACAGCCCCCTCGTCGTTCATACTCTTCATAAGATATCGAGCGCCGAGGCGATCCAGGAAGACGTTCGAAGAGAAGGACCCACCTTGACGCTGCCGGTTGCCGCCCTCGCCGCACTAGCGACGCTGCCGCTGCTGGCGGCCTTCGTCGCTCGTCCGGCGCGGACGATCCTGCCTCTGTACGCGGCCACCCTGCCGATTGCCAGCGTGGTGAGATTGTCGGTCCCCTTCCCGGAACCTTTCAACACGCTGAGCTCCCTCCTCGGCGGGCTGGTGATCCTCGCGGGCGTGGGCCACGTCGTCCTGTACCGGCGGGGCAGGATCCCGACGCTGCCGGTGGCCGCGTGGATGTTGTTCCTGACGTGGGCGACGTTGTCCGCCTTCTGGGCCTTGAGTGCCCGCTCCGCGGTCGAGGAACTGGTTCTCGCGGTGCCGCTGCTGGCTTTGCTGGTCGTCGTCTCGCTCGTCCCCGCGAGCGAGACGGACCTCGACGCGCTGCGAGTCGGCATCATCGTGGGCGGCATCGTCGTCGGCCTCTATGCCTTGAGTCTGCTGCCCGGCGAGAATCTCCCCACGCACGGGGTCACCCAGCGGCTGTCCGTGGCCTCGGATCCCCGGGAGGCAAACCCCAACATCCTTGCGGCCTCTCTACTGCTGCCGGCGGTGCTGTCGCTCGAACGCCTCTTGCTGGGCGGCACACGGTGGTGGAGCGCGCGGTCGTGGAGGGTGCTTGGGGGCTCGGGCCTGCTTCTGTCGTGCACCGCCATCCTCCTCACGGGGTCACGCGGCGGACTACTCGCGTGCACCATCGCAGTGGCCGTCGTGATCGCGAATGCCCGGCATCTCCCGGGCGTCCGAGAAATCGCCCGCAGGACCGCGTGGGGCATCGTGGGGACGGTCGCGCTCGTCTTCGTAGCCGGCGCCGCGGTGATGGCTCTCGCCCCTCAGAGCGCGACCGCCCGCGTCATCGCGAGCGACACTCTGACCCGCATCACGAGAACGCAGGACGACGGCTCTGGTCGCCTCGAGATCTGGACCGTCGGCAAACGGGCGTGCGAGCTCCACTGTGCCTTCGGGGCGGGTTTCGGGAACTTCCCCCACGCGTACACCGACGCTTTTGCCTTCTCCGGGGCACAGAAGAACGTAGGCCTGGATCGCCCTGCCCACAACGTCTATCTGAGCCTTGCCGTGGAAACGGGCGTGGTCGGATTAACCTTCTTCGGCATGGCCCTGGCCCTCGAGTGGATCAGCCTGCGCCGGCCGAGGATGCATCAGGTCGCACCCGCTCTCCGCGGAGCCGTCATAGCGATTTTCGTCGCGGAGATGTTCTTGAGCGCGATCTGGTTCAAGTATTTCTGGCTTGTCTTCGTGATGATCCGCGTAGCTGAGGGCGCCGCAGCAGAGAGATCTGGTCGGCCACCGATCCCCGTCGATTATCCGCCGCGAGCGATCGCCGCGAAGCCCGCCTAACGAACACGACGATCCGGCGCTTCACCGCAGGCGTGATCCGCACCTCGTCGCGAAGGTCCCGCACTCGCTTGAGAGACGCGCCCTCGGAGACGAAAGCGACCACTACATCCGATCGTTTGAGTGATGCCATGAAGCGCACGCCGGTCGCCTGCATCGCCCCGGCGGCGAGCTCGCGTGGGGAGTCACCGACCACGTCACCCGCCGAGGTCGGCTGCGGGGCCCCGTTCTGCTGTTGAGCGACGAGCTGGTTCATCAGCACAGTTGCCCGGCCCCCACGGCCAACGCGCGACTCCAGGGCAACGAGGCACACCCGACTGACGTCCGGTGACTCGTTCGTATCGAGCGCGCGCTGGATGGCCGGCAACAGTCCGTGCGGACGAACCTTCACGGCCTTCGACTTGTCGCTTTTTCGCAAGATGTTCGTCAGAGGCACCCGCACACGCCCGGTGTAGGAGCGGTCTGCACCGAAGGCATCGCGCGCGCCCTCCTCGGTGAGCGTCGGCTCGTAGAAGAAGTAGAGCACCAGCAAGAGCAGCGCCACGGCCGCACCTCCCGCAACCCCGCCGACGAGCACGTAAAGCCTGGTGGGAGCCGAGAGGGGTCTGTCGGGAACGGCTGCATCGCCGAACTGGCTGAAATTCCCCATGCCGTTGAACGTGGCGGTGTTGGCAAAGCTCTCTGCGGCCGTGTTCACGAGGTCGGCTGCCAGTCGAGGATCCGAGGCGCGCCCGATGACGCGCACGGCGGTTGTGTCGCGGATGGGCGCACCCTGAAGCTGGTTGCTGCTAAGGAGCTCCTCCACGGACACGTCGAGCCCGAGCTCGGTGATCACCGGCTGGATCACGGTGTCGGTGGCGAACGCCGACGCTCCGAGGTTCTCGAAGTCCTCAGCGGGAATCGAACTCTCCGACGCGAACACGATCGAGCGGGCCTCGTAGACGACGGGGACATCGGACGCCGTAACCAGGCCGACTGTCGCCCCCGCGATGCCGCCGAGGACGATGATCCACCACCAGCGGACGACGTAGCGCCACACAGGTCGGTCGGAGCCGGAGAGTGCTCCGCCGCCTGTGCCTACAAGCTCAGTCACACGGCACGTCCTTGATCAGTCGATGAAGGCGGTAGAGGGCAGGAGATGCGGTACAGGAACGCGTTTTTCGTGGAGATCCACTGTGGCAGGATCATAGCCACAGTTTCTACCCCCCGCGGGAAGGTCATGGGTTTGAGACCACATCCTTTGCTGTTGCTTGCGCCTGCGGTGGCGGCGGCTACCGTCGCGGTGTCGAGCCTAAGAGCCGAGCGACCCCCGTCGATCCGTGCCGCCGCGTCGTCGGGGACGAACGCCCCGGAGATGCGCCCCGCTCCTCGAATCGCATTCCCCGACGGGGCAGTGGACTTCTCCTACGGCAGGAAGGCAACCGTAGGGAGCGAGCGCGCGACCGCGGAAGCGACCGAGAGCAAGCTCTTCTACACCGACGACAACCGCTGGTGGGCGGTTCTCGGGACCTTCCGGGGTGGGAAGCCTCCCGGACTGTACCTTTACGAATTAGTGGAGGGTGGGTGGCAAGCTCGCGTCCGGCTCCCCGGCGCAGACCCGTGGGCCAAGGCCGATGCTGTCTACGATTCCGAAACCTCGACCGCAAGCATCGCGGTACGTGCCAAGAACTCGCCGACGAGCGGGGACGTGCGTGCGAGCAAGCTGTACCAGCTCCGTTACGAGGGCTCGGGGCGGTGGGGCGTCCCGGCCCTCCCCGTGATCATCAGCCCCGAGAGCCCCGAGGCCCTTACGCTCGCCGTCGACGGTTTGGGGCGGCTGTGGACCAGCTTCGTGAGCGACGCGGGCGAGGTTCGGGTTGCGTTCAAGGCGTCGGACGCCGAGGCATTCGAGTACGTTCCGCTGCCGGTGGACACGGTCAAGCCGGACGACGTCTCCGCGGTCGTATCGTGGGGCTCCGCGGGGGCCGAGAGGATCGGGGTCCTGTGGTCGGACCAAGTGACGCGCCGGTTTCAGTTCGCATGGCGGGACGATCAGGCTCCCATCTCGGAGGACTCGTGGAACCTCGAGACCGCCTACGGGGGCGCGACCACGGTTGGGGGCTGCCCGACCGAGACCTCGTCTGCGTGCGCCGACGACCACGTCAGCGTCAAGGCGTACGGTGACCGCGTCTTCGCCGCCGTCAAGACGTCGCTCAACGACGCCCCCATCCCGGACTCCACCGACCCTCTGATCCTGGTCCTCGAACGCAGCGACGACTCGTCGTCGTGGCACGCGCACCCTGTGGTGCCGGTGGCCGCAAGGGTTACCAAGCCCACCTTGTTGCTCTCGCCCGAGGTCGATGGCCTCTACGTCTTCGCGCCCCGGCGTGATGGGGTCTATCTGTGGGCGTCGTCATTCGAGGACCCGGGGTTCGGAAGCGCCATCCCATGGGTTCGACCCGCGTCCGAAGGGGTCGCGACGACGACGAAGCAGGTCGTGACCGAGTCCAGCGGCGCGGTGGTCGGGGTTTCCGCTCACGTCCGCAGGGTCCACGTGCACAACGAGCTCCAGTTCGTCGATACGCTCTCCGACGCGCCGACGCCCCCGGCGCCGGCGGACGGCGCACGCCCCAGCCCCTGAACGCCGGCGCGCATCTGAGCGACGTCCGGCTCGCATCAGGACGACGGCCGGATCTCGAACCGGTCCAGGATCCGGTCGTCCGGCGCGATCGCGGTCACGGTCAGCTCCTTCGGGCCGGCCTCGACCTCCGTGTAGTGGAGCTCGGGGATGCACTTCGACACTTCCGGGGGGACCGAGCTCAGGCATTCGTCGATCGGCGCACCTCCCCCTCCCGTGACCACGTAGTCGATGCCGTCCTTGTGTGCGCGCGCATAGAGATGATCGTGACCGTTCAGGACGAGGTCGACGCCGAGCTGCTCGAACCTGTCCGCCAGGAGCGTGTCGAACCTCGGGGTCGAGCCGTGCTGACCGGCGGAGTAGACGGGGTCGTGGAACACGACAACCGTCCACCGCGCAGTGCGGGCGGTGGCGAGGCGCTCCTCCATCCACGCGATCTGCTCGACCTCGGGATTGTCGAGCTCGTTGGAGTCGAGCATCACGAACGAGATCGGGCGCAGCCGCCATGTGTAGTAGCTCGCCGGCATGCCGAAGGCCGGATCGTCGATCTGTGGCTGCCCGCCGTCCGTGGAGGCATCGTGGTTCCCCAGCGTCGCGTGCCACCGTACGCCTCTGTCGGTCAGGCACTCGTACGGCTCTATGAAGTTGTCGTGGAAGTCTTCGGGCTCACCGTCCGGGTAGACGTTGTCGCCGGTGCTGACGATGAAGTCGAAGGGCTCGCGCGCATGGTGCTCGCACATGGCGTCCGCGACCTCCTGCTGGGGGGCCTTTCCGGTCCCGAAATCGCCGACGACAACGAAGCGCACTCCTCCGGCCGGGAGCGGGTCCCCGCCCCCGGCCGGGGTGCGATCACCCGCGCCCTCCTGCGTGTCCCGCTCGTCCCGGGCATCGCCCCCGCCCGGCGAGCATGCCCCCGCCAGCACGGCCGCGGCAAGCACGACCGCGGCGAGAGCTCGGCACCGCCGCCGGCCCGGCCGGGCCCCAGGAGCCGTCACCTCACCACCGCGTCCACGACCGACCCGACGTTGTGCTGCATCCACTTCGCGTCCCGGGCCAACCGGGGGTGGCGTCGCAACACCCGGCTGGCCCATCCCGTCCACCACGCGACGCCGATGACGTCAAGCAGATCCGGGTCGGGCGCGAAGCCGAGGCGCTGCCAGTAGTGGCCGGCGAAGTCCGCAAACGCGGCGGATCGCCACGGCCGTTGCGGCCACACGTCTCCGAACCCCCGGCGGCCGCGGCGCGTTGCCCGACAGGCATAGAAGAGATGGAGGACGTCGATGCCGGGGAGCGACGACGCGTGCCACGTGTCCCAGTCGATGACCCCGCTGAGACCCCCGCGGCCGACGAGGAGGTTGCCGTGCCAGAAGTCCCCGTGGCGCAGCACCGCCGGGGCCGCATCGTTCAGCGACGCGAGCCGGTGCCACGCTCCGTCGAGGTCACCCGCCCGCTCCGGCAGCAGTTCGGCGAGCGTGCCCAATTCCTCTTTCAGGGCCGTGGGCGGGCCCCCGGTGGAAGGAAGCGACGCGCAAAACGACACGGCCTGGGCGGCGACGCGCACGGTGATGGTGCGCGGCCGCCGGCCGGCCACGACGGACTCCAGTGCCCAGTTCGCGCCGGCGGCGTGCCCTCGTCCCCGGAGCCGGGGCACCCCTCTCACTCCTGCAGCCTCGAGGCGCACGAGCGCGTCCGCTGCGGCGGAAGGGTCGGAAACGACGCCCGCGGGGGCCATGCGCAGGATCAACTCCTGCCCGCCGCGGCGGGCCCGGGCGACCGCGGCGCGGTCGGCGCCGAGGCCGAGGGACCTCTCTTCGAGACCGACCCCCGCCGCGGCCGCAACCACATCGGCGATCCGCGGCGGCCGCGCTCCCCGCACGAACTCGACGACTGCACCTCCGTACAGGAAGTCCCGGACTCGTCTGCGGACGCCGCCCGCGGCGCCCGGCGGCGGGGCCAGACGGTGAACTCGGTGAGAGCGCATTCCCTCCGGGGCCCGCCCCTCCGACGCGGCCAGCGCCCGCTCCCGAGAGGCGACGTGGGACGCGGCGCGCGCCGGCGCGGGCAGAGATCGATACGGGACCCGGCCCCACAGCATCACGTCGGCGTCGTGACGTGGACCCGGCGGGCGCCACCTCTCATCCGCCTCCACGACGTCGACACGTGCGTCACTAGTCGCCGGTAACAGTACGGACACGTAGTCGGCCAGCGCCGGAAGGGGGGCAACGTCACTCGTAGCCGAGGACCTCCAGCATCTCCCCGCACGCGCGGCGGACGGCCGCCTGCACCTCGGTGGGCCAGTGTGCATGCTTGCCGCTGTTGAGCTCGATCCTCCGCCGTCGCTTGACGTCTGGGTCGCCGTAGCCGGCATGGTGGGCGAAGTCCCCGTAGTCGATCACCCCGGGCTCCCACGACTCGCCCAGCCACTCGAACAGGGGCTCGAGGGCGGCTTCGGGTGCGGCGGTCAGTTCCTCGTAGCGGAGCCGGTAGCACGCCTCCGGGTTCGCGACGCGAAAGGCCTCGATCTTGCGGTTCTTGTCCGCCCAGAAGAGGCCGCCCGCAACCGATCGATCACCGCCCGCGGCGTCGAGGTACTCGTCGAGAGCCGGATAGGTGCGGTGGGGGTCGGCGAGCGAGTACGCGGTGTCGAGGCCGTGCCGCAAGATAACGACGAAGCGCGTGCGGGGGCCGAACAGGGACCGAATGTCGTCGAGGCAGTCCACGTAGTTGGGGGTCTTCTCGGCCCACCGGAGCTTGCCGTGGGCGGCGGCATAGCGGTCGAAGAAGCCGCGCGCGAACGCGCCCATCGCGGCCGCGACCTCGTCGCGGGAAAAGCCCATCGACTCGAAGCCCGCCATCGCCTTGCGATCGTGCAGGACCTGAGCCAGCGGTTGGATGAACTTCGACTCGGGAGGGCTGGCGATGCGGGAATGGGAGTCCAGGATCCGCCGGAGCAGGGAGGTACCGCTGCGCTGCGCGCCGATGATGAAGATTCCCGGATGCGCGACCGCATCGCCGGGCGCGACGCCCGCGGTCAGCCGCGGAGCGGGGACGTCCCGCCGCTCCTTGAGCCGGCCGATAACCCTCGAAGAAAGGCTGCGCCTCAAGTTGCTGGATCCTCGCACCGATCGTTGCCGTCCCGGAAGCGCCCCAGCATAGTTTGGGCCACGAGTTTCCACGTCGTGCCATGATCCTGTGGGCGCAGGAGGTGTTCGACCACTCACGATGACGATATGACGCACAGTCGAAACGGCGAAGAGGTGAGCCGGCTCGCGCGCCAGTCGGCCCTGTTGGTGACCAGTGGGGTGGTCAGCTACGCGGGCAATTTCGTTCT
This sequence comes from Actinomycetota bacterium, assembly GCA_050694175.1. GTDB lineage: Bacteria > Actinomycetota > CADDZG01 > CADDZG01 > WHSQ01 > JBOGXA01. The sequence goes on along the minus strand of JBOGXA010000003.1, from coordinate 134,883 downwards.
CTTCATCCTGCTCGCCCGGGCCCTCGGAGCAGACGGCTTTGGGGCCTGGGCCGTCGGTTTCGCCGTCGCCAAGACGTTCTCGACACTAGGACTCATGGGCGCCGACTGGATCGTCCTCCGTCACGGCTCGTACTACGAAGGTGTCGGAGATGTTCCGCGCCTGCGCCGCACGCTGCACCTGTCGCTGCGGTTGACCGGCGCCGCGCTGCTCTTACTGGGTGGCGCCGTCGCGCTCGGTGCGCCGATCATCGCCCACACGGTGTTCGACGATCCGGGCTTCGCGCCGCTGCTACGCGTAGCCGGGGTCATGATCCCGATATCGGGGCTCGGGCACCTGTTGCTGTTCGGGACCCAGGCGTTCAAGCAGCAAAACGACTACGCGCTCATCCGCAACCTTCTGCAGCCGCTGCTCCGGCTCGCGTGCATCGCGGCCGCACTGGTCGTCGCGCGCTCGGAGCTGTCGGCCTTCCTCGGCCTCCTCGCCGCCGAGTCGCTGCTCCTCGTGGTCTCGTTGGGCGCGCTCAACCGCCGGGTGCGCCTAGTCGGGCCGACCAAGCCAATCGAGCGCCGCAAGCTCGTGAGGTTTGCCGTTCCGGCGTGGGGGACCAAGATCATCGACACGAGCAGAGGACAGCTCTTCCCCATCCTGCTCGGCACGCTCGCGTCCTTCTCCGGCGTCGGCGCCTACGTCGCAAGTCAGCGCGTCGCGATCGCGCCGACCGCGATCATCACTGCAATGAACCAGGTCTACAAGCCGATGGGAAGCGATCTCTTCATGCAGGGCCGCCACCATGAGTTTGGCACCCTGTTCAAGAGCATCGGCAAGTGGAGCTTCGCCCTGGGCTTTCCTCTCTTCTGCCTGCAGGTGGCCTTCGCGCAGGACATCCTCGCGCTGTTCGGTGAGGCGTTCGAGGAGGCCGAGCCTGCTCTCATTCTTCTGGCCACCGGGATGCTCGTGAGCTTCGGGACAGGACCTGTCGCGGTCACTTTGCTGATGTCGGGCAGGGGAACCCTTACGCTCGTCAACCACATCATCGTTATCGTCACCGAAGTCGCGCTGGCCCTTCTGCTGATACCACCATTCGGGCTGATCGGCGCCGCCGTGGCCCGGATGACGGGGAATGTGGTCAACAACGGACTCGGGCTCTACCAGGTGTGGCGGACCACCGGACTGCATCCGTACACCTTTGACTTCTGGAAGCCCATCGTCGCCGGGGTGGCATCGACCGGGATCGCGTGGGCGGCGGTGCACCTCATCGATCTGCCCTCAGGGCTTGCGAGCGCCGCCGCGGCCACAGTGCTCGTCGCCACCACCTATCTGTGCTTGCTGCTGCTGTTCGGTCTGAGCAAGGAGGACCGCGAGGCACTGCAGGCGATCAAGAAAGTGAGAGGCCGCCGCCCGGCTGCAAGGGCACCTGCCGATCTCGAAACTTCGGATCTCGCGTAAAGAGTCAGGAGGACGGGGGTGCTTCGCAGAGCTACCGCGTCTCGACGACGAGTTTGGGAGCGCGCCAGGGAAGATCGGCTTCGCCGGACGCAAACCGGAGCCCCCCGCGTGACGACGTGAGCGCAAAGCCGTAGGTCCCGTTTCCCTTAACAATGGACGTGACGTCCACAGACACCCACCGCCACTTTCTGAGGCGGCCCGTCGAAGTCACAACTTCACCGAGTGGGGGCGCGGATCTCCATGTCACCCGACGCTCTCGCCACACGACGTCTCGCACGCGGGCGAGGGTCGCCCGCGGGCCGGCGCGCGTGGCGAGCACACGCAGAGTCGCCTTCTCGACCGGCCCGTCGAGGGCGGAGAGGCGGAACTTGAGCAGGCCTCGCGCACGAGGGACGTCGACGTACAGACGACGATGGGTCCCGAGATTCGCCTGCGGCCGGGCCGGAGTGACCGATGCGTCGGCAGCCACGGTGAAGCGCTGCACGTCCGCTTCCTCGACCACCTGCTCTCGATGGGGAGGCGGGTTGTAGCCCAGTCGCACGACCTCGTACCTGGAGAATGGAATGGCCTGGAGCGACGTCGCCGTGAGGCGGCCCTTCCATAACCAGCCCTTGCCCTCGAGCACCGTGTTCTCCACTTTGAGGTTGGTGTTGCTACCCGAGGAGTCGCCGACGACCGCCCCATAGCGCTGCAGGGTCCGGGCGATCGTAAGGGCATCGGGCCTCAGGTTGAGCTCCTCGAGGTCGACGCCCGGTTTGATCCGCAGCCTTGCCCCCTGGGGCAGTGCAGCCGGGTCTCGCGAGTCGCCGTCCGAGCCGGTCATCGGCCAGACATGCTCGTGGCCTGCGGTGTTGACCGCGATCTTCAATACGTGGTTGATGCGTCCCGCACGGATTTCGTCGTAGCGCACGGCGTGCGTCGCGGGCGGAATGCCCCGGTGCCCGTAGTTGCGCCGGTCGTCGCTCTCGGACAGCGCCCTGTGCAGCCCGTTCGACGCCATGCTGTACCACGAACCTCCGCCGGCGCTCCACGTGTCAGTGGCGGAATCGTAAGTGGCCCTGTGGAGTTTGTAGACCGAGCCGGCGGTGACATCGTAGATGGTGATCTGGGCGTCGGAGTTCCTTGGAGGTCGCGCCTCGCGCGGGATCCGCACGGACTCGAAGGCGGGGGGCAGTGTGTACCTGGTCGGCTTGACGTTGTAAAGGGGGTCAGACGGCGTCGCCCAGTAGATGGGCTCCCCCCAGCTACCCGTCGAGTCGGTGCCCACGAGCCGCAGGTAGTCCGCCTCATTGTCGGCGATCAGAAACGAAAGGAAAGCATCCGAGTTGGGGTCGACGGGAGCGTCGGCGGATAACGGCGTGTTCCAGTAGCTTTCCGCAGAAAAGGCTCTAAACGGTTCGTCGACGCGGGCCTCGGCCGGCGCGATTGCGAACGACACCGCGACCACGGCCGTGGCCACGACTACGAGTCCCGCGGTGAACTTTGCAAACAATGCGATCTCCAAGAAACGGAAGGCCTGCTGTTCCGGCGGAAGGCTCCTGAGTTGTGCTCCCCCGCTCACGCCGGGTTGCGTGGAGCCGTCCACGCGCAAGTGTTGGTTCGACCGCTCCCTGACGGCTCTTTAGCCCGAGGTCGGGGGTTTTCGTGACCCGATCGGTTGGGTCGGCGGGAATCCCGGGACCTACGCCGTCGTCGTTGGCGCTCGCCACGGTCGGATGCGCGCAGGGATCACGACGGCTCGTGCCCCTTGGCCTCGAGCTCGCTCGCGAGCTCGGCTTCGCGTCCGGCTCGGGGTTCGTAATAGGTCCGCTCCCTTAGCTCGTCTGGAAGATACGACTGCTCGACGTAGGGAACCGTCCGCGCCGCCGCAGGCGGCGCGGGTACCGCTCCCGGCGGAGCCGTGCCGCCGTGATCGTGCGGGTACTTGTAGCCTCGCCCGGCTCTGATCGACCGCGACGCCGCTCCGTGCGAATCCCTTATGTGAGGCGGAACCGGCAGGGGGCCGGCGGCCTTGACGTCTTCATCCGCGCGCGCGATCGCCAGCAGTGACGCGTTCGATTTCGGCGCGATCGCGAGGTAGGTCGCGGCCTGCGCCAGATTGAGCTTTGCTTCGGGCAGCCCCACGAACTCGAGTGCGTGATGGGCCGCGACGGCCACCTGCAGCGCGGTCGGATCCGCGTTCCCCACATCCTCGGAGGCGAAGATGACCATGCGCCGGGCGATGAAACGCGGGTCCTCACCCGCGTCGAGCATACGAGCGAGCCAGTACACGGCCGCGTTCGCGTCCGAACCGCGCATCGACTTGATGAATGCCGAGATGACGTCGTAATGCCAGTCGCCGGCGCGATCGTACGGAAGGGCGCGTCGCTGCAGGGCTTCCTCGGCGACGGCCAGGTCGATGCGGCCCGAACCGGCCGCGATGAGCGCTGCCGCCTCGAGCGCGTTCAGCGCGGCGCGTGCGTCGCCGCCGGATCCCTGGGCGATGTGCCCCACCGCATCGTCGTCGACCTTCACGTCCAGGTTGCCGAGCCCCCGCTCGGTTTCTTCGAGCGCCCTCCTCATGATCGTCACGAGCTGCTCGTCGCTTAGAGGCTCGAGGCGGAACAGAAGACTGCGCGACATCAGCGGCGAGTTGACCTCGAACGACGGATTCTCCGTCGTCGCCCCGACGAGCGTGATCCAACCGTTCTCGACCGCCGGGAGGAGCGCGTCCTGCTGTGCCTTGTTGAAGCGATGGATCTCGTCGAGGAACAGCACGGTTCGCCGCCCCCCCTGCGCCAGCCGGTCGCGGGCGCTCTGGATGTGCTTGCGGACGTCGGCCACTCCGGCAGCCACAGCCGACATGGGCTCGAAGTGTGCATCCGTGGAGCGGGCGATGACATGGGCCAACGTCGTCTTACCGGTCCCGGCCGCGCCCCACAGCACTATGGACGACAGCTCGCCGGACTCGATCAGGGCTCGCAGCGCCCGCCGGGGGCCCAGCAGATGCTCCTGGCCGACGATCTCGTCGAGGGTCCGGGGCCGCATGCGAGCGGCGAGCGGCGCGTAGTCGCCGAAACGGTCCTCCAGCGAATTCTCGAACAGGTCCATGCGCCCATTGTGACGCCTGCCACACCCGCCCCGTCGAACCCTTGGGAGTCTGACGGGAATATGTACCGTGAAACTCACGCGGATTCGCCAGACACCCGCGTTGCCAGGCTTGCCGCGGTGCAGTTCGGGGTGTGCTCTCGCCGACAGGTCTTGGGGGTCGGGATGACCGCTGAGATGATCACCCACCGGCTCGAGAGTCGGCGGTGGGAAATCGTGTTGCCCTCTGTATATGGGATATGTGGAGCGCCGACCAGCAAGGAACAGCGCTTGATGGCCGCGTGCCTCTGGGGCGGAAACGGGGCCGTTGCGTTCCGCAAGTCTGCGGCTGCGATCTGGGACCTGCCCGGGGGCTGCTGGACCCCTCCCGAGATCGCGACGACACGCCAGATGACCGCTGTGACGACCACAATCGTCGTTCGGCGCATCAGCACATTGTCCGCCTCCGACGTTACGCGCCTGGGTCCGCTCCCGACGACGACCCTGCCGCGCACGCTGATCGATCTCAGCGCGTGCTTGAGCGAATCGAACCTCGACATTGCGCTGGAGCATGCAGTGAGGTGGGAGCATTTGAGCCTTCGGGGAATGGGTGCACGCATAGAAGAACTGGGTGTTCATCGCCTTCCCGGTGCGAGAACACTCAGGGACCTCGTCGCCGCGCGAGGGCCGTCGATTGCCGCCACAGATACTCCTCTCGACACATTAGTGCGTCGCTGGTTGCGGAGGTTTGGTTTTCCCGAACCGGTCTTTCAATACGAGGTCACCCTCCCCGACTACGGCCTCGCCAGGCTTGACTTCGCCTATCCGGACCTTCGAGTAGGGGTGGAAGTCGACTCATTTCGGTGGCATTCGGGGCGATCGGCCTTCGAACGAGACCGCGCCCGGATCAGCGAGTTCGCCAGCCTTGGCTGGATCGTCATCCAAACCACCGACCGAGAGATCAGCAGGCACCCCGAACGCGTTGCCAACCGGCTCAGGCGGGCCCGCAACCAACGCTTGTGAGTTGACGGGACTATTTCCCGTCAAACTCACGAGGGTTCGGGGCGGGGGGCCGTCGAACGGAGGTGCAGGGCCCGGAGCTGTGATTCGTCCACCTCTGCAGGCGCGCCCGTCAGAGGATCGAACGCGGTCTGGGTCTTGGGGAAAGCGATGACCTCGCGGATGTTGGATTCACCCGCGGCGAGCGCTACCAGCCGGTCGATCCCGGGGGCGATCCCTCCGTGTGGAGGGGGGCCGTACCGGAATGCGTTGAGCAGGAAACTGAACTTCTCCTCCGCCTCGGCGCGCCCGATGCCGAGGGCCGCGAACACACGATGCTGAAGCTCGCGGTCGTGGATCCGGATGCTCCCGGACGCCAGCTCCCATCCGTTGAGAGTGATGTCATACGCCTTCGACAGCACACGGCCGGGGTCGCTCTCGAGGTAATGCGCGGTGTCCTCGACGATCCCCGTGAACGGGTGGTGGCTGAAGTCCCAGCGGCTCTCGTCCTCGTTGAACTCGAACCACGGGAAATCCACTATCCACACGAACTTCCACGCGTCCGGGTCCGATCGATCCAGCGGCGGGACGAGCTCGAAGCGCGCGGCCAGCCGCGCGCGCAACGCGCCGAGGACCTTGTGAACCCGAGCTCTCCCGGCGTCGGCCACGATCAGGATCAGGTCGCCGTCGTCGGCTTCGGCCGCCACCCGCAGAGCGGAGCGCTCCTCGTCGGTAAAGAACTTGTCGAGTGGAGATCGGAGGCCCTCGGCCGTCACGGATATCCACACAAGTCCCCCGGCCCCCAGCGATTTGGCCTCCTCGACAAGCCCGTCGAGCTCCTTGCGCCCGAGACCTCCGGCGCCGGGAACGACGACCCCCTTGATCGCACCACCCGTGTCGAGGGCGCTCCGGAACACCTTCACCTCGGTCGCTGCGAACACATCACCAAGGTCCTTCAGCTCGAGCCCGAAGCGGATGTCGGGCTTGTCGCTTCCGAACCGCGCGAGCGCGTCTGCGTGCGTCATGCGGACGAAGTCGTTCAACTCAACGCCGAGAACCTCGCGCCACACGTGCTTGAACATCCTCTCCGTGACTTCGAGCACATCCTCGACGTCCACGAACGACATCTCGAGGTCGAGTTGCGTAAAGTCGGGCTGACGGTCGGCGCGCAGATCCTCGTCGCGAAAGCATCTGACGATCTGGTAGTAGCGATCGAAACCCGCGACCATCAGCAGCTGCTTGAAGATCTGGGGCGACTGCGGCAGCGCATAGAAGCGCCCGGGGTGAACCCGGGATGGGACGAGGTAATCGCGCGCCCCCTCCGGCGTGGCGCGTGTAAGCATCGGTGTCTCGATCTCGAAGAACCCTTCGGCGTCGAAGAACCGGCGGATCGACGCCACGATCGCATGCCGGAGCGTGAGGTTGTGCTGCATCGTCTCGCGCCGCAAGTCCAGGAACCGGTACTTGAGCCGGAGCAACTCATCGACATCGTGGAACTCGTCGATCTGGAAGGGCGGGGTCTCCGACTCCGACAGAACTTCGAGCGCGGATGCCGCCACCTCAATTGCTCCCGTTTCCAGCTTCGGATTGACGGTCCCCTCCTTGCGCGCCCTGACCTCGCCCGAGATCCGGATGCAGAACTCGCTACGAAGGCCCTCCGCGGCGTCGTGGACCTCGAGAGAGGCGTCCGGACTGAAGACAACCTGTACGAGGCCGGCGATGTCGCGCAGATCGATGAAAATGACACCCCCGTGATCGCGGCGCGAGTGGACCCAGCCGCACAGCGACACCGTCAGCCCGACGTGCTCGGTGCTGAGGTCCCCGCACCGGTGCGACCGCATCACCGCCGCGTCGTCTCCACGAGGTCGCCCCAGGCGATCCGCCGCTGCTCGCCGGTGCTGAGGTCCCTGAGTGTGACTTCGTTCGTCGCAAGCTCGTCGGGTCCGATGATCGCCGCCCATCGGGCCCCCGATCGCGCCGCGTCCTTCATCTGACCTTTGAGGCCCTTCCTGGAGAAATCGAGATCGGCGCCGGTGCCCTCGGCGCGCAGTCGCGTCGCGAGTCGCAGGGCAGCGGCCGCGGCGTCCTCCCCCACCGCCGCGAAGTAGACATCGATCCTCGGGCGTACCTCTGGACCCGTCGATGCCAGCAGGATCCGGTCGATGCCCAGGGCGAAGCCGATACCGGGCAGCGGTGGCCCCCCGAGCGCTTCGGAAAGACCGTCGTACCGTCCGCCGCCGCCGACCGCGTTCTGCGATCCCAGTCCCCCCGCGACGTACTCGAAAGTCGTTCGTGTGTAGTAATCGAGACCCCGGACGAGAGTTGGTTCGAGTTCGAAGCCGATGTCGAGGTCCTTAAGAAGCGACTGAACGGACGAGAAATGCGCTTTACACCCCTCGCACAGGTAGTCGGAGATGACCGGCGCATTCTTCATGACCGCGATCGTTGGCTCTTCCTTGGAGTCGAAGGTGCGGAGCGGGCTGGTCGCAACACGGTCTCTGTCGTCCTCTGCAAGCTCGCCGGTGTGCACCTTCAGGAAGTCGGCCAGCACCTCGATGTAGCCCGCGCGGCACGCCGAGTCGTTGTGGCCGATCGAGTTGATTTGGAGCCGGGGGTCGACACCGACCGACCGCAGATAGCGGGCTCCGATCTCGATCACCTCGGCGTCGACAAGGGGCGAGTCGGAGCCGAGCGCCTCGATGCCCACCTGGAAGAACTGCCGGTAGCGCCCCTTTTGAGGCCGCTCCTGGCGGAACATGGCGCCTGCGTAGGCGAGCTTGAGGGGCACGGGGCCCGACAGCGCGCCGCGAGCGACGAAGTGCTCGATGGCGGCCCTCACAACCGGCGCGGTGCCCTCCGGCCGCAGCGTGAGCGACCGACCCGAGCGATCCTCGAACGTGTACATCTGCTTCGTCACGACCTCGCTGGCCGCGCCGACGCCCCTCTCGAATACCTCGGTCTGCTCAAAGGCCGGCGTCTCGATTGGTTCGTAGCCGGCTCGGGCAAAGGTGTCGAGGGCTGCGCGCACCGCCGCCTCCCAGCGGCGCGACTCGGGGGGCAGCACGTCGTACGTGCCGCGCGGCGCGCTGAACGGGCCCGAGGAGGCGCTGTCCGACATGGCGGTCATCCTACGTGTGGTTGGATACGGGACACGAATTGCTCACACTCGCAGGGAGGGTCGATGCCTGCTGCGCCGCAAAGGGATCGGGACAAGCTCGAGGCGTTGGCAAGGAGCCTGCGCATCAACATCGTCAAATCGACGACCGCGGCGGGCTCGGGTCATCCATCAACATCGCTATCCATGGTTGAGATCCTCACGGTCCTCTATTTCGGCGGTGTGCTTCGGTACGATCCCGCGAACCCCGACGATCCCGACCGCGATCGTTTCGTCCTGTCCAAGGGCCACGGAGCACCCGGCCTCTACGCGGTACTCGCCGCGGCCGGCTATTTCCCGGAAAAGGACCTGATGAGCCTGCGAAAGCTCGGCTCTCCGCTCGAAGGCCACCCCAACATGTGCCGGCTGGCCGGCGTCGAGGCGTCGACGGGGTCCCTCGGCCAGGGCTTCTCGATCGGCATAGGTCACGCGCTCGCCGCAAGGCTCGACGGGCGCTCGTTCCGCGTCTACGTGATGGTCGGCGACGGCGAGAGCGAGCAGGGTCAGATCTGGGAGGCGGCCATGTACGCCGGCAACCACCGGCTCGACAACCTCACGCTGATAGTGGACCGCAACGGGTACCAGCAGACCGGCGCGGTCGACGAGATCCAGTCCCTCGAGCCGCTCGAAGACAAGCTCAGGACCTTCGGGTTCGAGGTCACGAGCGTAGACGGCCATTCGCTGGACGAGCTCGCGCAGGCATTCGAATGGGCCCGGGGCGTGAGCGGCCGACCGCAAGCGATCATCGCCGGCACCGTCAAGGGCAAGGGTGTGTCGCTTCTGGAGGAAGCCCCCCATAAGTGGCATGGGAAACCGATCCCTCCGGAGGAGGAAGCCAAGGCCCTTGCCGAAGTAGGGGGGGCGACGTGAGCTTCGGCTTGGAGCGCCTCGATTTCGAGTTGGGCCCGGCCACGCGCGAGGCATTCGGCGACGCGCTGGTAGAGGCCGGCGCGAACGAACGCATCGTCGTCCTCGACGGGGACGTCAACAACTCCACTTACACCAACGCCTTCGCAGCGAAACACCCCGATCGCTTCTTCAACGTCGGCATCGCGGAATCGAACCTCATCGGCATCGCGTCGGGGCTTGCTGCGAGCGGCAAGATACCCGTCGCCGCTTCCTTTTCGACCTTTCTCTTGTCGAACGCCTTCGATCAAGTCCGCATGTCGGTCGCGTTCCCGAACCTGAACGTGAAGTTGGTGGGATCGCACGCCGGCATCTCCATAGGCGAAGACGGGCCCTCGCAGATGGCCATCGAGGATGTCGCGCTCGCGTGCGCATTGCCCGGGGTGACTGTGATCGTTCCCGCCGACGGGCCCAGCGCCGCGGCCGCAACCCACGCGATGATCGAGCGCGATGGCCCGACATTCTTGCGGTGCGGCCGTCCGGCAGTACCTCTCGTATACGGGGATGGATTGGAGTGGCATCCGGGCAAAGCAACTGTGATGAGGGAGGGTGACGACGTCACGATCGTTGCCAACGGCATCATGGTCGCGATGGCGCTCGATGCCGCCGAAGGCCTCGCGGAAGAGGGGGTTGCGGCCCGGGTGATCGACATGCACACGGTCAAGCCGGCAGACGGTGGAGCGATCGAGCGCGCCGCAAACGAAACGAAAGGAATCGTCGTAGCCGAGGAGCATCTGGCCTACGGTGGTTTGGGATCGATCGTGTCGATGATCGTGGCCGAGAGGCGCCCCACCCGAATGGCGTTCGTCGATCTCGGCGACATGTACGCGACGTCCGGCACCCCGGATGAACTACTGGCTCAGTTCGGACTCACACCCAGCGCGATCATGGACGCCGCCCGCCGGGTCTTGAAGGACTGAGGCGTCTCAGATCCCCTTCTGCGAGTCGAGCAGGATCGTCACGGGCCCGTCGTTGGTAAGTGACACCTGCATCATGGCCCCGAACTCGCCGGTTGCGCACTTGATACCGAGGGCACGGAACTCGCCGATCACGTCGTCGTAGACACGTTCGGCTTCGGGTCCCTGTGCTGCGCGGATGAATGACGGCCGTCGACCCCTGCGCGCGTCGCCGTAGAGCGTGAACTGCGACACGACGAGGGCTTCGCCGGCAATGTCGAGCAGCGACCGGTTCATCTTCCCCTCGTTGTCGGCGAAGATGCGGAGGTTGGCAACCTTGTCGGTCACCCATCGCACCTCATGTGCGCCATCCTCGGGCGCGATCCCAAGAAGCACGACGACACCCCCTTCGATGGCTCCGGCCACGCGATCGCCGACGCGTACCTCTGCATTCGATACCCGCTGGACGACCGCCCTCATCTCACCAGCGGGAGCACGCGAATGAGCATCCGGCCTGCGATCGGAGCCGCCACTTCACCGCCGATGCCCCCGTATTCCGAGACCACCGCGATCGCCACCTTTGGTTTGTCGGCGGGAGCAAAGCACACGAACCACGCGTGATTCTTGCGCTTGCCCGCCACATCGACCTCGGCAGTCCCGGTCTTGCCGGCAATCCGGGCACCCGCGATTCGAGCCGCCGATCCCGTGCCCCCCACGACCACGTTTTCCATCAATCTCGTCATTGTCCGCGCGGTGCCGCGTCCAATGGCACGTGCTCGGTCCGATTTGTCGCCCAGCGTGATCCGAGGCTCCACGCGCACGCCACTATTGGCGACGGTCGCCGCCACCGTCGCCATCTGCAAGGGTGTCGCCAGGACCTGCGCCTGGCCGATCGAGCCCCACAGCAGGTCGCCCTCGTCGGCGGGCTTCGGGAAGGAGGATGCGGCCGTCTCCACCTCCAGGGCCGGCTCCTGGTTGAAGCCGAATGCGCGCGCGTAGCGAGTCAGTCGCGCGGCACCAAGGTCCTCGGCGACCTGCGCGAATGCCGTGTTGACGCTGAACTTGAGAGCCGTTGCGAACTCGATGCTTCCGAACTCGCCGGACTCGAAGTTGCGTACACCCTTGTATTCCTTCGGTCCCGTTACCCTCGTCGCGGGCGTTACCGCTCCGGTGTCGAGCGCGGCCGATGCCGTAACGACCTTCATTGCCGAACCCGGCGGGTACAGCCCCACCAGGGCACGGTTGAATGGCTCGATCCCTCCGACCCCCACGTAACCACCCGGGTCGAACGCGCCGGAGTCCACAACCGCCATGAGGTCGCCGGTTGCCGGACGCATCACTACCGCCCCACCGACCTCGCCGCCGTAGGACTCCTCCGCAGCGCGCTGCACGTCCATGTCGAGCGTCGTTTTCACACTCGTCCCGGGAATCGCCCTGCGCGCACCGAGGGTGGTCAGCCGCCGGCCGTCGTCGTCGACGACCATCAGCTTCGTTTGGGGGCTCCCCGCAAGCTGGTCCTCGAAAGCCTCTTCGATTCCCGACCCACCGACGAGGTCCTGCGGGCGGTGCATCGTCTCGACGTCGGCGAGGTCGCCGCGCGCAAGCGGCTCGACATGCCCGATCGTGCTTCCGGCGAGAGATCCGAAGGGATATCTGCGCGAACCGGACGGCCCCACCGCGATGCGACGGCCTCTGCGATCGAGGATCGGCGCCCGGCGCGGCCACCTCGCCGCCACCCTAAAGCGGCGGGCCCCATCGATGTCGCCGAACAACAACGACTCATCCCACAGCGCCCGCCACCGTTCGGAATCATCGTCGTACGTCATCTCGAGGGTGGCGGCCACCTCCGCCGGCTCCACAGCGGCGTCGGACTGAAGCGTGATCGTGATCGGGATCGCGACCCCCGCCGAGTTCGTCTCCGAGGGCTCGCCGGACCGCTCTATCTCGAAAGAGGTGACCAGGCCGGCGGCGAGCCGCCGGCGCATCCACCGATCGAGCCCGGTGGCGTCCCACTCCGAGTCCGTGGCCTCGGCCAACGAACCCACCATGAGCTCGTAGTCGCCGCTCGCCCACGCCGCCACGAACTCATCGGCAGCGGCCGCGGCCGTCGGTAGCGAGTCCGCCGGCTCGGGCCCCCTCGATGAGGTGCAGCCACCGACCACAGAGCCGGCGATCAGCCAGGCCGCCAGCCATTGGCTCCCCTCCATCGATTACGAGCGGGCGGCGGATGGGACGACGCGATATGCGTCGAACACGGAATCGATGTGACGGACACTTTGGATCACATGCTCGAGGTGATTCGGGTCGGCGAGCTCAAAAGTGAAGGTGAGCGTTGCGATGCCGTCACGTCCTGCGCGCGTCGACGAGGTCAAGATGTTGACACCGACGTCGGAGATCGCAGACGTCACGTCGCGCAGCAATTTGGTTCGGTCGAGCGCCTCGATCTGGATCGCGGCGAGGAACGTCCCACCCTGCTGGTTGTCCCACCACACGTTGATCATTCGCCCCTCATCGATCCCCTGGAGCGCCTTGGTGTTCGGGCAGTCGTGGCGGTGCACCGATACCCCGCGTCCACGTGTGAGGAACCCAACTATCCGGTCCCCGGGCATCGGAGTGCAGCAACGCGCCAGCCGCACGAGCAAATCATCGAATCCCTCGACGATGACGCCTCTTCCGCGGGCCTTACGCACCCGCCGGCGCGTTCCGGGCTCCTCTAGTGGCGCGTCCTCATCCACCTCGGTCGGCTCGAGTAACCGCAAGACACGCGTCGTGACCGACTGTGGCGACAGGTGCCCTTCGCCGATGGCAACGTGCATGGCCTCGAGGTCTTGGTAGTTGAGGCCCTCTCCGACTTGCTGGAGAAGGTCCGACTTGGCGATCTTCTCGACGGGGAGTCCCTGCCTGCGCATGGAATGAACGAGCAGATCGCGCCCTTGCGCCAGGGCATCTTCGCGGCGCTCGCGAGCGAACCACTGCCGGATCTTGTTCCGAGCCCTCGGCGTCTTCACGATCTGGAGCCAGTCGCGCGATGGCGTCGCCGCCCCTTTCGATGTGATGATCTCGACCGAATCGCCCGAGCTCAAGGAATGCGTCAGCGCCACCAACCTCCCGCTGACTCGGGCCCCCACGGTACGGTGGCCTACCTCGGTGTGGATCGCGTACGCAAAGTCGAGAGGTGTAGCTCCACGCGGTAATGCAATGACATCTCCTTTGGGAGTGAATACAAAGATCTCGTCGGAGTAGAGATCGATCTTCAGCGACTCCAGAAACTCCTTCGGATCGGCAGACTCACGCTGCCAGTCCATCATGCGCTGGAGCCACGCAATCTCGTCTTCGGATACCTTGCCGCGGCGCTGTTCCTTGTACAACCAGTGCGCCGCGATGCCGAACTCGGCCGCTTTGTGCATCTCGCGCGTCCTGAGCTGGATTTCCATGGGCCGCCCGGGCGGCCCCATCACAGTGGTGTGAAGGGACTGATACATGTTGAACTTGGGCATTGCGATGTAGTCCTTGAAGCGGCCCGGAACGGGCGTGAAGAGGGTGTGTAGGGCCCCCAGAGCGGCGTAACAATCGCGAACCGACTCGCAGACGACCCGGATGCCCACGAGGTCGAAGATCTCATCGAACTGCTTGCCGCGCAGAACGATCTTTTCGTAGATGGAATAGAGGTGCTTGTGCCGCCCCGACACCTCCGCCTTGATCTTGACCTCTCTCAGCTTTGCGGCGATCTGATCGCATACGCCGTCCAGGACGCGCTCGCGCTCGGGTTGACGTCCTTGAATCAATGCGGCCATCTCCGCATACCGCTTGGGGTGAAGGGTCTCGAACGCAAGATCCTCCAGCTCCCACTTGACCGCGTACATGCCGAGCCTGTGGGCGAGGGGTGCGTAGATCTCCTGGGTTTCGCGTGCGATGATTCTGCGCTTCTCGGGCGGTAGGGGTGCCAGCGTCCGCATGTTGTGGAGGCGGTCGGCGATCTTGATGAGCAGAACGCGCACATCCTTCGCCGTCGCAACCATCATCTTTCGCAGGTTTTCGGCGCGGCTCTGCTCGGGGGAGCGGAAACGGATCTTCTCCAGCTTCGTGACGCCGTCTATCAGCGATGCGATCTCGAACCCCATCTCCCGCTCGACCTCAGACAGCGAGAGATCTGTGTCCTCCACTGCGTCGTGGAGGAGCGCCGCTGCAATCGTGGTCTCGTCGAGACCGATCTCGGCGAGAACGGTGGCCACGCCGACGGGATGAGTGATGAAGGCGTCACCCGACTTGCGGAATTGACCCGCGTGGGCCGCATCGGCCATCACGAAGGCGCGCTCTATGGGTTTTGGATTGATTTTCGGGCGGCGCGCACGCACGGTCTTGAGGAGGTCGGCCAGCTCCGGCGCCGAGCTTCCGCGGGGCGTCCGGACACGATGAAGGACTCCTTTAACGACCCGTGAGGGAGCGCGCTGCGCCTCGTGGGGCTGCTCCGGAATCGAACCCATAACTCATTGTAGAAGAGGGGTTGACGGGTAACGCCCAATTCCGCTCCCGGCGGGTCACGTCCTCCGGGCGAAAGTGATGGTCCCCGTCTGCGCATCCATTGCCTCGACCTCCCAGCCGGCGGTCATCCACGCCCGGCTGTGCATCCTGCGCGGGTCGTTTCGCCACCACGAGGGGAACCGGGCGTTCGGCGGGAGTGAGGCGCCTACCAAACCCTCGATCTCGGCCAGGGACATCACCAAGCGCTCGACCGCCGAAGGTCGATCGGCCAGCCATGCGGCCAGCCGGATGTACTTCAGCGATCGCCTCTCCGAGCCTTTGCCAACCACCACCACACGGGGAGCGTAGGAACCCGGTACCGGCGGGGATAGGGGGATGAGGCGATTTCCTCACTTCAGGCTAGTCATCCTGAGCAGTTCGAGCGGCGCAAGCCGCCGGCACGGCGACTAGAAAGATATGAGAGAGAAGAACTCGTATCCGGACAGTGCGTCCCGGCCGTTCAGGAAGGACAACTCCATGATCGTTGCAATGCCCGCGACCTTGCCGCCGCAGCGCTCGGTGAGCCTGGCCGTGGCGCGGGCCGTGCCGCCGGTTGCCAGCACATCGTCGACGATGAGAATCCGCTCGCCCGAGGCGATCGCATCCCTGTGGATCTCCAGGTGATCGGTCCCATACTCGAGCGCATACTCCTCGGACTCCACCTGCCACGGGAGCTTCCCCTTCTTGCGAACGGGGATGAGTCCCGCCGTGAAGCGGTACGCGAGGGGGGCAGCGACCATGAAGCCCCTCGCCTCGATCCCCAGGACCTTATCGATCTCATCGCGGTCGAAGTGGTGGGCGATCGCATCGATCGTGTAGCTGAACGCCTTCTTGTCGGCCAGCAGCGGGGTGATGTCCTTGAAGACGATTCCCTCCTGGGGAAAATCGGGTATGTCCCTGATGTGGTCCTTCAGCCAGTCGTGGTTGGGCTCGTAGGCCATCTCGTCACCGCCTCCTTCGACGCTTCGCTTTCTTAGAACCGGCACGCGGTCTGGTGGCAGCCCGGGCCGCCCCCGCAGGCCCCGACGACACCGTCGCCGGCACGCGCGCTGTGGCGCTCTCGTCCTCGTTCGCAACTTCCGCAGCGACCTCCCGAGCCTCCGCCCGCCGGGCCTCTCGGGCAAGGCGCTCGCGCACATTCCGGTACTTGGGCTCCCGCTCCTTCCAGACGGACAGAATCGGCGTAGCGACAAAGATCGATGAGTACGCGCCGATCAATAGCCCCACGAAGAGAGCAAGCGCGAGGTCTTTGAGCGTCTCCGCGCCGAGTAGCCCGGCGCCCACGAACAGCAGACCGGCGACAGGAAGAAGGGTCGCGAGCGAGGTGTTCAGCGATCGCATGAAGACTTGATTCATCGCGAGGTTGGCGGCGTCCTGGTATGTGGTCCGACCGGTCGCGGCGAGCAGCTCCGTGTCCTCCTCGACCTTGTCGAATACCACAACGGTGTCGTAGAGCGAATAACCCAGGATGGTGAGGATGGCGATGACCGACGACGGGGACACCTCGAATCCGACGAGCGAGTAGACCCCCGCGGTGATCGTCAGGTCGTGGAGCAGAGCGATGATGGATGCGACGGCCATCTTCCACTCGAAGCGCAGCGAGATGAAGACCAGCACCACGAGCACGAACACGACCAGGGCTCGCACCGCCTTGTTCGTAACCTCCGCGCCCCACTTGCTGCCGATCCTTTGCGTGCTGGTGTCCGCGGGGTCGGCGCCAACCGCCTCCCCCACAGCAGAAACGAGCTGCTCCTGGCGCTCGGGATCGGCGATCTCCTTGGTCTGAACCGAGACACGGCGACCCGCGTCCCCCTGACTGATCTGGACGTGCGCGTCCGAGGCACCTTCGGGCAGCGCGTCTTCAACTGCGGCGACCACTTCTTCGTCGCTCGCATCGCCGAGGGGTCCATCGGCGGGTATCGGGGCATCCGTCTGGACGCCGCCTTCGAACTCGATCCCGTAGTTCAGTCCCCTGGTTGTGAGAGTCAGGATGCAGCCCGCGATGACGGTCGCTGAGATCGTGAACCACAGCCTGCGACGACCGATGAAGTCGATGTTGGTTTCGCCGCGGTACAGACGCCGCAGAACGCCGGTCATGTTCCGGTCACTCCCAGCGCCTTCTTCATCCCGATAAAGCGACCTTCTGAGAAGGTCTTGGAACGCGCGAGCAACTGCACGGCGGAGCGAGTAAAGAAGTACGCCACGACGACATCGACGATCGTGGCGAGGCCCAACGTCAACGCGAAACCCTTGACCGCGCCGACTGCCAGATAGAAGAGGATCACCGCAGCCGCACCGGTGACGAAGTCCGCGACGAGGATAGTGCGAAACGACCGCGTCATCCCACGCTCGACCGCGGCTCTCATCGTCTTGCCCGAATGGGCCTCGTCTTTCAGTCGCTCGAAGGCCACGATGTAGGAGTCGGCGGTGACGCCGACCGACACGATAATCCCCGCGATGCCTGCAAGCGTCAACGACAGGCCCGCGGTCTCCCCGAGCACCGCAATGAGCGTGTAGATGATGGCGGTGAAGACGGCAAGACCCAGCCACACGACGAGCCCCAGAGCGCGGTAGTACACGACCATGTAGATCATCACGAGAGCAAGTCCAAGGATCCCGGCGCGGAGACCGGCCTCGAGCGAGTCCTCGCCTAATGTCGGAGACACCTTCAGCACCTCGGACTGCTCGAGCGTGATCGGCAGTGCGCCGGTCTGAAGCACGAGCGTGAGGTCCCTGGCCTCCTGCTGGTTCGTGACGTTGATCTGGCTCTCACCGTTTGGGATCCCGTCCCCGCACGCGATGCCACCGTCGGACTCGGTTCGCGGATCCGCCATCGGGACGGCGCTCTCCACCTTCCCGTCGAGCACGATCGCCAGTAGCGCGTTGTCGGGAGGGTTGCCTGCGGGTCCTTCGTCTCGGTTGCATGCCAGGTCGGAGGTGAAGTCCTTCCACGTTTCGGCCGCGTCGCCGGTCATCTCCAGAGCCACCGACCATCCCCCGACCCCGCCCTGGGGAGGCACCGGTTGGGCCCTCGTGACGACGTCCCCGGTCAGTCGCGCCGGCTCCAGCTCGTACAGGAGCTCGGGCTCGTCCGCGGACGGGTATGCGACGGTCTCGTCGTTGACTGACGAGTCGACCTCCTCCGTCACGTCCGGCCTGCGTTTTTCCGCCGCCGAGGGCGGGATCTGGCGCACGACCTGCCGGAACGTAAGCTGCGCGGTGCTACCGATGACCTCGAGGGCCCGTCGTTCGTCTTCGATGCCGGGCAGTTGGATGAGGACGTTGTTGGTTCCGGCGACGCTGACCTCGGGCTCGGCCACCCCCAGAGCGTCGATGCGCCGGCGGATGATCTCCACCGTCTTATCCAAGACGTCTTCGTCGACCTCGCCCTCCGCGCTCGATGCAGTGAGGATGACGCTCAGGCCGCCTTTGAGATCGAGGCCCAGGCTGGGGCTCACGCCCAACGACAGGACGGTCGCAAGCCCAGCGAATGCAACGATCACGATCACCGCAAGTCTGATCTGGTACCGCCTGTAGCCCTTCACCACTCCCCCTAGAGCAGTTTCGTGCCGTTTATGTCGATCTTGAACTGGCATTCGAGAAACTCGGCCGCCCGCCGGCACATCACCATGCGGGAAAGGAAGATCTCGAAATACTCCATGACCCCGGCCAGCTCCGTGTCGATCGTCAGTTCGAGCGTGGTCGTTCGGGCGCCCGCGTCCACGCGCAGGAACGAGTGCTCGACCGCGTGGTTCACTCGATCGTGGATATCGAACAGCGCAGGATCGGTGAGCCGCACGCGACTCCGATGGACGTCCGACTTATCGGCCAGGATGAGGGCCGCACCCGGGGGATTGACCGGTTGTCCGAACTGCTCCTCGTGGTTGCCGATTGCCCCCAGCACCACGCCGATCTCTCCGAAGGACATGCCGATGTCGCGCAGCAGGTCGTAGGTGATGGCGGCACCAGTTTGCGAATGCATGGTGCGGGAGACGAAGTTGCCCATGTCGTGCAGGTATCCGGAGATCGCAGCGAGCTCGCATAGGCGCTCGTCGAAGTCGAGCCGGTGCAGGACGTTGTAAGCGATCTTTGCCACGAGGCCCGCGTGGCGGAAACCGTGCTCCGTGTATCCGAGCTCGCCCAGGTACCGGTCGGCAAGGGAGAGGAAGGTCTGCACACCCTCGTGAGCCTCGACATCCGCGAGCGAGATCGACGACCCCTCCTCGAGTGGCTCGGGTGTCGACGCGGGGGTTACCGGCTTGATCTCGTCGGGTGTCGGAGCCCCGTGTGCTCGTTCCGGCTGCGACGCAGCAGCCGCGGGGCTCACGCCCGCTCCTCCTCCCCGCCCTCGGACGTCTCCGTCGTCCCCGCGTCGGCGTCATCGTGCTCCGTGACGCGGCGGGCGATCGCCGTCTTTACGATGCGCACGACAGTGCCCGGAGCGATCTCAACCTCGACGTCGTCCTCTCCTATCCGCAGGATGCGGCCGTGGAGCCCTCCGATTGTGACGATCTCGTCGCCGGCACTCGTGCTTTCCAGCAGCTCGCGGTGGGCCTGGACGCGCCTCTTCTGGGGGCGGATCAGCATGAAATAGAAGAGCGCGATCAGAAAGCCTAGAAAGATCAGATTCGGGAGCGCATCCACGGTTAGTCACTTCCTTCTGGAGGTCATACACACGCGAAACAGAGCCGCTCCGGCGGCTCTGTGCCCATCCTACCCCCAACCGCTGAGGATCGTCGCTGGGCCCTACCGGAAGAGGCGGGCGGCGGCGGGCCCCGAGGGGGCCGGCGCGCCGAGGTGGGCGAACGCCGACTCGGTGGCAGTGCGGCCGCGCGGCGTGCGGCGGATGAATCCGAGTTGCATGAGGTACGGCTCGTATACGTCTTCGATGGTGTCGGGCTCCTCCCCCACCGCGACCGCGAGGGTCGATAGCCCGACTGGCCCCCCTCCGAACTTCGTCACGAGCGAGTCCAGGATCGCAAGGTCGACCCGATCGAGGCCCTTCTCGTCGACCTTGAAAAGCTCGAGCCCGGCGCGAGCGATCCTGCCGTCGATGGCGCCGTCGGCGCGCACCTGCGCATAGTCGCGAACACGCCGCAACAGCCGGTTCGCGATGCGGGGAGTGCCGCGGGCCCGCCGGGCGATCTCGTGTGCGCCGTCCTCGTCGAGGCTCACACCGAGGATCGAAGCGGCGCGCATGACGATGCTCTCGAGATCGTCGACGGAATAGAATTCCAGACGTTCGGCGAGCTCGAAGCGGCTGCGCAGTGGGCCGGTCACCAGTCCGGCGCGTGTCGTGGCCCCGACGAGCGTGAAGCGCGGCAGATCCAGTCGGATCGTGTGCGCGCTCGGGCCCTTGCCGATGACAAGATCCAGCTGGAAGTCCTCCATCGCCGGATACAGAATCTCTTCGACCGGGCGGGGGAGGCGGTGGATCTCGTCGATGAACAGCACCTCGCCCTCTTCCAGGTTGGTGAGTATTGCGGCGAGGTCCCCGGCCCGCTCGAGCGCGGGCCCCGAGGTCGGCCGGAAGCCCGTGTCCATCTCGTTCGCGACGACGTGGGCGAGGCTCGTCTTGCCGAGCCCCGGGGGGCCGCTCAGAATGAGGTGGCCGGCCGGTTCGTCTCGCTCCCTCGCCGCCTGTAGGACGATCTCGAGGTGTTCCTTCAACTCGCGCTGTCCGACGAACTCGTCCAGTGTTCGGGGCCGCAGCGATCTCTCTGCCTCCCGCTCGGCGCGATCCGCGATGGCGGTCAGCATGCCGTCGACCTCGAGGGCCTCGCTCATCCCCGTGTCCTTCCGCTCATCCCCGTGTCCTTCCGCTCATCCCCGCGTCCTTCCGCTCATCCCAGTACCTTCAGTGCGGACTTGACGACGTCCTCGACGCGGTCGTCGGCGCCCGGCGCTAATTCCCCGAGAGCCGCCCTGACCTCGCCGGGCGAATAGCCGAGGTTCTCGAGAGCCGAGCGTGCGCCGGTCAGCGCATCCCGTCCGCTCCCCACGACCTGAAGATCCGGGATCGCAAGCTTCTCCTTGAGGTCGACGAGGATCCTCTGCGAGGTCTTGCGGCCGATCCCCGGGACCGCTGCAATAGCGGCGCCGTCGTCGGTCGCCAGCGTGCGCCGGAACGAGTCCGGTGTGAACGCCGAGCAGACGCCGAGAGCGACCTTGGGCCCGACGCCGGCGACGCCGATGAGAGCTTCGAACATCGCCTGCTCGGCCTCTGTTGCGAAGCCGAACAGCGCCAGAGCGTCCTCCCGCACATGCACGTGGGTCCACAGGCGAATGCGTTCGTCGCCCTCGGGCAGCGCGGACAATGTGGTCGCCGAACAGTTCAACCGGTATCCGACTCCGCCCACGTCGAGGAAGCATCCCCCGGGGACGACGGCGGCGATGCGACCGTCGAGAAACCCAATCACCGGCAGGGCATCCCATCAGGTGAGGCCTGTTGTGGCCGCCGTAACGGGCGAGATGTCGTGGGCCGCTCCACTAAAGCGCCTCACGGATCGAGCGGGCCAACCCGCTTCGATTCAGGTGGCAGATGGCCAGAGCCGCGGCGTCGGCCGCATCGGCGGGACGAGGGGGTGCCGCGAGCCCCAGTAGGGCCGCGACCATCACCCCCACCTGGCGCTTGGTCGCCGCGCCGAAGCCCACGACGGACTGCTTGACCTCGGTGGGCGTGTAGGAGGCGACGTCGACGCCGAACTCGGCGGCCGTCGCCAGCGCCACGCCGGACGCCTGCCCCACCGTCATGGCCGTCCGCACGTTTCGGGAGAAGAAGACTTTTTCGACCGCGACCGCGTCCGGCCGGTGGGCGTCGAGTACCTCCGCAATCCCCCGCCGGAGGGCTGCCAGCCGTTCGGCGGCCGGTCGATCGGGACCCGTGCGGACGACTCCCAACGCCACCGCCCGCAGCCGTCCCCCCTCTCGCTCCACAACCCCGTAGCCGAGTGTGAGGCCCGGGTCGATACCCAGCACGCGCATCCGTCCTCCATGGTCGCCCAATCGAACGCCTGTTCGCCAGCCTAACGGAATGCTCCGACACTTCCCGGCTTTTTGCGGCTACAGAACGGTTACGGGGAGCTGCCCGGCGTCTCGTACCGCCTTGGCGTCGGCCCCCGGGAGCTGTTCGAGGGCTCGGTACAGGACGCCGTGCGGGTCGATACCCACAGCGGAGGCGTCGTCGCCGGACAGATGTTCGATCAGGCTCTTCGACGCGAGCGCCTGACCGTCGGTGGCGCTACCCTCGATCCGCGCACACTCATTGACGCGATCGCCCAGGGCCGTGACCTCGAGGCGGCCGTTCGTCACGAGCTGACCCATAAAGAGGTGTCCGCCCCAGTGGACGCCAACGTTCACGAGGCAATCGGAGCTGTCGAACAAGCCGGTCTCCTCCCCGATCTCTTTCGCCGAGTCGTGCGCGGCCACCGCGATGTCTCGGGCAGCCTCGATTGCCGCGCGTGCGGCTCCCGACGACGAACCGAGATCGTCGGCTAGGAAGAACGCGGAGACGCCGTCGCCTGCATGCTTGCCGACGATTCCGCGATGGCGGATCACGACATCGTCGATGGCAGTTGTGATCGCGCGCACGAGCTGGAAGTACGCCGCGCTTGGAAGTTTACGCGACAGTGCTCCCGACATCTGCAGATCGCTGAACAGGATCGCCGCCTGTCGCGGACCAGGGTCGAACAGGCGGGCCATGCGCTCGAGCATTCCCTGATCGCCACGCGCAACGAGCGCAAGGACGCGGCCGGGAAGCGCGGAATGGAAGTGCATCAACATGCCGCGCAACGTGCCGTCATAGTCGTGCAGGCGGGTTACCGAGAAGTTCACGGTGAGCGGGGCAAGGTCACCGTGAATCCACTCCACAGACGAGTACCACATCGCCGGGGGTGGAGTTACTTCCATCTGCTCGACGAGCTTCTCGATCTCGGACGCGATCTGTTCCCGTTCCTCGTCACTCAAGGTCGTCCCGAGGGGTGAGGTCCCCTCCTGTGCGCGGGCGCGGATGATCTCGATGATCCGCGTCTTGCCGCCGGGCGTGTCGTGGATCATGTGGGGCACTTCTTCTACGAAGCCCCGCATTCGACTCTGCTCGGTGATCTTCTGGCACCACGCATCCATCAGGTAGCACTCGAGCAGGTGCCTGCCGACGCCGAGTTGGGCCTCGCCCGCGCCCATGGCCCACTGCATCTCAGACGACACCCACACGAGAGTCCACTCCGCGTCGACGATCACCGCTGCCGATTTCATCTCCTCCGCGTGCTCTGATACCTGTCGCAGAGTGGGATGAAGGTCGGCGATCGACATAGTCAGGACGCCACGGTTTCGAGGACGTCGTCGGGGATGTCGAAGTTCGCATACACGTCTTGCACGTCGTCGAGCTCCTCCAGAGTGTCGATGAGGTGGAGAAGCTTCTTGGCGTCGGCGCCATCCACGCGGACCGTGCTCTTGGGCACCTGCGTGACCTCGGCGGATTCGATCCTCACGCCCGCATCCTCGAGTGCGCTTCGTACGGTTCGCAGGGCGTCGGGCGCAACCGTCACCTCGATCGATTCCTCGCTCGCGCGCACGTCGTCGGCGCCGGCATCGGCGGCAACCAGGAAGACCTCGTCCTCATCGGTTCCGTCCTTCGCCACCAGGACGATGCCTTTCGGCTCGAACATGAACGATACCGACCCGGGCTCGGCCAGTTTCCCCCCTCCGCCGGTAAACGCCCCGCGCACGTCTTGTGCGGCCCGGTTGCGATTGTTCGTCAGACAGTGCACCAGGATCGCGACGCCGCCGGGACCGTATCCCTCGTAGGACGTCTCCTCAAAGGCCTCACCCTGAAGCTCGCCCGTCCCCCGCTTGATGGCACGTTCGATGCTGTCGTTGGGCACGGATGCCGCCTTTGCCTTGGCGACGGCCGTGGCCAGTGTCGGATTGCCATCGATGTTCCCTCCGCCGTCGCGAGCCGCCACCTCAACGAAGCGCAGTAGCTTGCCCCACAGCCTGGAGCGTTGGGCATCCGCCGCGCCCTTCTTGCGCTTGATCGTCGACCATTTGGAGTGTCCCGACATCAGCAGGCCTCGGCCATTCTCACGAACAACTCATGGATGCGTGCATCGCCCGATATCTCTGGATGGAAACTCGACGCGAGCAGACGCCCCTGTCGCACCAAGACGGGGGTTTCATCCCATGTCGCAAGCACTTCAACCCGGGGGCCGACGGATTCCACAACCGGGGCCCGGATAAAAACCGCGGGGAAAGCATCGTCCATGCCGGTGACTGCGAGATCGGCTTCGAACGACTCGACCTGACGACCGTAAGCATTCCGGTGCACGGTGAGATCCATGATCCGGAGGAGATGAGGCGCGTCGTGTCGTCCCACCACATCGCGCGCCATGAGGATCATGCCTGCACACGTCCCGTACACCGGCATCCCTGCGCGCGCCCGATCTACGACCGCACCCACAAGCCCGAACCGATCCATCAGCTTTCCGATCGTGGTGGACTCACCTCCGGGGATCACCAAGGCGCCTACATCGGCGAGCTCAGACGCGGTACGGATGATCGTCGGCGTCGTACCGGCTGCCTCCAGCGCGCTCACGTGCTCACGCACGTCACCCTGAAGGCCAAGCACTCCTACCTTCATGGGACCGTGGTCACCACCCTCGGGTGGCCAGCCTCTGCCCCTCGTCGAGGTCGTCGAGGTTTATTCCCACCATCGGCTCGCCGAGGCCACGCGACACCTTGGCAAGCATGTCCGGGTCGTTGTAGTAAGTGGTCGCCTCGACGATCGCGCGCGCCCGCGCCGCCGGGTCTCCCGACTTGTAGATCCCGGACCCGACGAAGACTCCGTCGGCTCCCAGCTGCATCATCATCGCCGCGTCTGCGGGGGTTGCGATGCCACCGGCGGTGAACAGAACAACGGGGAGCCCCCCCGTCTCGGCAACCTCGCGAACGAGCTCGTGGGGGGCGCCGAGCTCTCTGGCCGCCGGCATCAGCTCCTCTGCCGAAAGGGTCGTCAGCCGGCGGATACTCGAGGTGATCGACCGCATATGGCGAACCGCCTCGACGACGTTCCCGGTCCCCGCCTCGCCCTTCGAGCGGATCATCGCCGCACCCTCACCGATCCGGCGCAACGCCTCGCCCAGGTTCGTCGCACCGCAGACAAAAGGAACCGTGAAGTCCCACTTGGCGACGTGATTCGCTTCGTCTGCGGGAGTCAACACCTCCGACTCATCGATGTAGTCGACTCCGAGGCTCTGAAGGATCTGCGCTTCGACGAAGTGGCCGATGCGGCACTTGGCCATGACGGGTATGGACACGGCGTCCATGATCTCGGACACCTTTTCCGGGTCGGCCATGCGGGCGACGCCGCCCTCGGCACGGATGTCGGCCGGAACCCGTTCGAGGGCCATCACGGAGACCGCACCGGCCTCCTCTGCTATCACTGCCTGCTCGGCGGTGGTGACGTCCATGATGACGCCACCTTTAAGCATTTCAGCGAGACCTCGCTTTACGCGGCTGCCTCCGGTCTGTTTCATCGAATCACCCTGTGGAATCGGTTGTCCCTCGTCATGATGGTACCAGCGCGCAGGGACATTCAGAGTGGACGATGTGGCTGTCGGGTTCCGCCTATCGGAAGTCGAAGCGCCCTTTCACTTCACCCGCCGGCGATGGAACGAGCTCGACCCAGATCGGGCCGCGCGCGAACAGCAGCGGATCGCCGGCCACCGTCTTGTATACGGGAGCGTCGCCCACGGCGCCCATCTTCCACGTCGCCCTTATGGCCTTGCCGTCCCGGAACAGCACAGCCTTCCCCTTCGAGTTCTCCAGCCGGATATCGGGTGAAGGAAACCCCGCGGAATCGGCGATGGATTTTGAGTCGTCCACACGCACTTGCTGCACCAAGACGTTGGGCACGGCGATCTGGACCCCGCGGGCGGTCACGAAACGGGTCCCGCCCTCCGATCGCTTCCACGAACCTCTCTTCCACCGGAACTCGATTGTGTTCGACTCCGTGAAGAAGATTCTCACCACGCGCGCGCGCTTCGCCTTCCTCGCGACCTCGCCAAATCGAAAGATGTTCTGATTCGGCGCACCGAGGTTCTTCGCGAGAGCAGGTTTTCGCAGCCTCTTGGTGTTTGCAAACAGGCTATGGATGTCGGTGGAGCCCGGCGGGTCCCTGAACAATGCACCGTGCGGCACGGACTGTTCGTCGAGGTAGGCCATTTTCTGCTTGCGCACCTCTCGTTCCACGATCGCATTCGAGCCGGACGCGACCAGCACCCGCGTAAGAGGCTTGGCGATCTTGGGATCATCGAACCGAGCGCTGCGCACGGGCCCGGCATGGGATGAATCGCCGCAATGGTAGACGGCAAGGAAGCGGGTAATCCCGCCCTCGACGCGTTCCTCGAAAACGACATCTGCGTTCTCGAGCCCACTCTGAGGACGAGCCGAGGGCGAGTTCTCGATCTTGAGGGCGACCGCGGGACGGGCGGGGTCGACTCCCCCGGGGGCTTCGATGCCGCTCAGGCATTTCGGCTCGGGCGCGGGTTTGTCTCCGGCCACCCGTGCTGAGGCGTCGGGGCCCGGCCCGCTTGAATCGTCGTTGCACGACACCGCAACCAGCGCGGCCGCGGCCGCGCACGCCATCAGCGCGCGCCGGCTCTTACCTCTCATACTCGAATGATCCTTTCACCTCGCCCTTGGGGGTTGGCACCAGCTCGACCCAGATCGAGCCCGGTGCGAAGACCATCGCGTCACCGCTCTTCGTCTCAAACGTCACTGCGTCTCCGACTTCTTCGCGCGACCACCGTCCGACGACAACGCGACCATCACGAAACAGCACGGCACGTCCCGTTCCGGTCTCGTTCACGATGATCGGCGATGGGGTCCCGGTCACGTCCACAACATTCGACAGCCTTATCTGGTGCTCTTCGATCAGGACATTGGCCGGCGCTATCTGCTTACCCGACTCCGCCATGAACGGGCCGCCGTCCTGGCTTCGCTCGTATTTACCATTAACGAATTCATAGGTGATCGTGCTCGCGCCACCAAAGTTGATTGAGACCGAGCGCGCGGCTTTGGGGTCACCCTGGAGGTCTCCGAACTCGAAGAGGTCGTCCGCCGGCAGGTCGTCATACTCCTTGCGCGCGATCTTGCGGATCGCGGATGTGTCGGCATAGAGAGTGTGTTCGGAGGAGATGCCCTCGCGCGCGATGCGCTGCATAGCGTCGCCGGCCTCGCTCTCCGTGATGCTCACGATCCCAGCCTCGTCCAGTGTGTCCTCGACCGCCGAGTTCGCGCCCGAGAAAGCGAGGATGTTGGTCTTTGCCCCGAGGATCGCAGGGTCTACCTGGCGGGCGCTGCGCACGGGTCCCGCTTTAGACGCGTCCCTGCAGTGGAAGAAAGCCATGAACCGGGTCTCGCCGCCCTCGATCAGCTCCTCGTAGACGAGGTCGGCCTTCTCCAGGCCCGACAGCGGGCGCGACACCTCCGCGTTCTCGATCTTCACCGCGACCGCGGGACGTTCGAGACGGGACTCGTCGCCGGGCTCGGCGCCGCTGAGGGGGCAGGTTGCGGGTTCGGCAGCAAGCCCCGGCACCAGATCCTCGGCCCGGCCCGAGAGAACGAGGAAGGCGACCACGGCTGCGACCAGCACCCCTCCACCGATCATCATCGCCTTGGTCCTGGTGCTCACGCGGTGCGGCCTCCTTGTGTTTCGTTCGGGTGAGCGAGTTCCCCCGCGCCGGACAAGCCTCGGTCAACGGGTCGCGGGGTCGGCGAGGGAATTCCCTCGTCAGCGCAGGCGGAACCCGGCATCGGCGCGGCGGGCCGACGCCGGCCCGATCCGTCCGACCGGGGACGTTATCACGGGCGCGCGGGAGGGCACCGGCAATAGCGGTCGTCTACCCCCGCGACCGCTATTGAGGCCGTCCGTTACAGGTCATCCAGTGCCCGGATCCGCTCGGGGGTCGGGCGGTGCGACCATGAGTCGGCCGCGAAGAAGGCCGGGGCGTGGGGGCCCTGAGCCGGCGAGCATTTCGCCAGGGCCGAGCGCAGCGCGGGAGGGTAGCGGGTGACCGCGGCCGCGGCGACATCATCGGCGAGGCCGACGAGGGGGCCGGCGGGCGCGGCCAAGCGGCCCAGCAGGATCGCGACCGGCAGCCCGCGCACGGTTGCGAACCGCAGCCTGGTCAGGCAATGGGCGACTACCGCCTCGATCTCGGTGCGCGTGAAGTCACTCACCGCTCCGTGCGACAGCGCCACGACCGGCCGGCGGCCGCCCCAGACGAACGCATTGGGATCCGGGCGGTCGAAGATAAACACCCGGGGCCGGGCCATCCCGTGGGTCGCAGCGAGGCCCTCTACGAGGTTGAGCAGGCGAGGGGCGTTGCCCTCAGCGACCGCGCGGGCACCGGTCGCGGCCAGCAGGCGGGACCGTTGCAGTGCCAGTGCACCGGCCACGGCTCCGATCGTCGCGCCGGCGGCCCCGGCTCCAAAACCGGGTCCGCCGACTATCCATCCGAGAACTCCTGCGGCGGCGCACACGCTGCCGACGATCGCGGTCGCTGCAACCATCAGCAGGCGCGCGATCGCAGGGGTCGCGACCCCCCAATCGGGCTCACCGCCCGTCTGTCCCGCCTTCGCCGGTGCGATCATCGCGGCCCCACGCTACCCGCATCGCCCACGATCCGAGCGCCTGACTAGTCCGGCGCGCTTCCAAAATCATCCAGATGGGCCATTAAGTTCCCCGGTCGAGGGAGACGATTAGGCGTCTGAGGGATTCCAATTCCTGGAATCCGTGGCGCGACGCACGGACGGAGGGCGCAATGCAGATGCTCGGGGTCAGTTGGGACGACTCCAAGAAGGTGACCCTCGGGGTCAGCTGGGACGATTCCAAGAAGTCGCGACTGCTCATCACTCTCATCGCCGCCGCTCTCGTTGCGGCGTTGGCCACGAGCCCTCTGACGGCGCGGACCGCTCATGCCTCCGCCCCATCACACCGCCGCGTCGATGTGATCGTGCGGAAGGCACCCGGATCCGGGCATGCCGCCGAGCGCGCCACACGGGCTGTGGGCGGAAGCGTCCGCCGCCGCCTGCCGATCATCGGCGGGTTCACCGCACGCGTCCCCGCGGTCGCCGTCGACGATCTCGCGGCGTCCGCCTCCGTGTTGTCCGTGACCTCGGATGCGCGGGTTGAGATGCTCCACTACGTCGACGGCTACGACCCCGAAGCGACGGTCGGCTCGCTGTACAAGACGGCCAGGTTCGTCGACGCCAACGACTTCTGGGCAGAGGGCCACAACGGCAGGGGCGTGGACGTCGCGCTCATCGACACCGGCATCGTTCCGGTCGAGGGCCTGGGCGGCCCCAGCAAGATCATCAACGGGCCCGACCTGTCGTTCGAGTCGCAGTATCCGGATCTGAGGTACTACGACACCTACGGCCACGGAACACACATGGCGAGCATCATCGCGGGCCGGGATCCGAACCTGGCCCCGGCAGAGTTCGCCGAGCAGCACGACAAGTTCACCGGCATCGCCCCGGGGGCCCAGATAGTGAACGTCAAGGTCGGCGACGCCGAGGGTGCGACGGATGTCTCCCAGGTCATCGCCGCCATCAACTGGGTCGTCGAGCACCGGCGCGACGACGGCCTCAATATCCGCGTCCTCAACCTCAGTTTCGGCACCGACGGGGTCCAGGACTACGCCCTCGATCCCCTGTCGTACGCGGCCGGGGTCGCGTGGCGCAAGGGCATCGTCGTCGTCGTCGCCGCCGGCAACCGGGGATTCGGCACCCGGGCGCTCAACAACCCCGCGCTCAACCCCCGCCTGATCGCGGTCGGCTCGAACGACACCAACGGCACCGAGGTGACCACCGACGATGCGATCTCGGGCTTCTCGAGCGTCGGCACCGTCGCGCGCCACCCTGATCTGCTCGCCCCCGGACGATCGATACACGGGCTTCGCAACCCCGGTTCGCTGGCGGACGTCGACTACCCCGGCGCCCGCGTCGGCGCCCGCTTCTTCAAGGGCAGCGGGACCTCGCAATCCGCCGCCGTCGTCTCGGGCGCCGCGGCCCTCATCCTCAGCCAGCGACCCAACATCTCCCCGGACCAGGTCAAGCGCCTGCTGATGTCGACCGCCAAGCCGATCCCGGGCGCGGACCCCATCGCCCAGGGAGCAGGATTCGTCGATCTAAAGAATCTCCTCGCCGTCCCGACCCCGAGCGCGATCGAGTCGCTCCAGAACATCGCGCCGGCGACCGGCCTCGGAACCCTCGAGGGCGCCCGCGGCACCAACCACCTCGTCTCGGGCGGCATCGAGCTGAGCGGCGAGCAGGACATCTTCGGGAACCCGTGGGACGCCGTCTCGTGGGCGAGCGCAGCCATCAACGAGATCACGTGGACGGGCGGCAGGTTCAACGGCGCCCAGTGGGCCGGCGACACCTGGACCGGGACCTCATTTGCTTCCATCACGTGGGCGCCGGTGGCGTGGACGAAGAACAGCTGGTCGGGCGAGTCGTGGACCAAGAACTCATGGTCGAAGAACTCGTGGAGCGGCTCGAGCTGGACCGGCGACGGCTGGGTCAAGAACAGCTGGTCGGGCGGCGACTGGGCCAAGAACAGCTGGTCGAACTCCGAGTGGGAGAAGAACAGTTGGTCGAGCGCCGGATGGCAGTGATCCGTTGCCAGATTGCGCTTGCATGACTAACCCTTTCGGGCCAGGAAAAAACCACCCAAAGGAACCATCAAGAAACTCCCTCGGGGGACGATCCATCCCCCGAGGGATCTCTCCACGCTGCAAGCGTGGTGTCGTCCTCGAGGCGGCCGTGGGAACCGTTGGATTCCAGCTACCGGCAGCAACGCTGCCGAGACGGAGGAACTGAATTGCAGATGTTCGGAGTCAGCTGGGACGATTCCAAGAAGCCCACTCTTGCGATGTCCATCACCGCGCTCCTGCTGTTCGTTGCGCTCATCGCAGGCCCCGTGGCCGCCGTCCGCGCGCACCCCTCCATCAAGTCGCCTTCTGCGCGGGTCGTCAACGTGATCGTCCACAAGTCACCCGGATCCGGTCGCGCGGCCGAGCGCGCGGTCCGCGCCGCCGGCGGCAACGTCCGACTGCGACTGGGCTTGATCCACGGTTTCGCCGCGCGCGTCCCGGCCGACTCGCTGCCGGAGCTAGTGGCGGCGCCCGGGGTTGAGTCGGTCGTAGCCGACGGCCGCGTCGAGCTCCATGACGATGACGATGACGATGACGATGACGATGACGATGACGATGACGATGACGATGACGATGACGGGTCGTCCCAGGGTGATCTACGCCACATCTCCACGACCATCAAGGCCACCCATCTCTGGCGTCGGGGCCACACGGGTGCAGGCATCGACGTTGCGCTGGTCGACACGGGCGTGGCGCCCGTACCGGGGCTGGCGAGCCACGACAAAGTGGTAAACGGGCCGGATCTGTCCTTTGAGTCGCAGGTCCCCGAGCTCAGGTACCTCGATTCCTACGGCCATGGCTCGCACATGGCCGGCATAATCGCCGGACGGGACGCAGGGGTGTCCGACGCGCGGCTGGCCCGGGACACCGACAAGTTCGTCGGCATCGCGCCTGGAGCGCGCATCGTGAGCGTCAAGGTGGGAGACGTCGAGGGCGCGACCGATGTCTCGCAGGTGATCGCCGCCATCGACTGGGTGGTCAAACACCGCCGCGACGACGGACTCAACATCCGGGTGCTCAACCTCAGCTTCGGCACCGACGGCACGCAGTCGTACGTTCTCGATCCTCTTTCGTATGCGGCCGAGGTCGCGTGGCGCAAAGGCATCGTCGTCGTCGTCGCAGCCGGAAACCGCGGTTTCGGGAACCGGGGCCTCAACAATCCTGCGCTAAATCCCCGCCTCATCGCCGTGGGCTCGGTGGACTCGAACAGCAATCGGTCCATGGACGACGACGAGGTCTCCTCCTACTCCAGCGTCGGTAACACGGCCCGCCGCGTCGACCTCGTCGCCCCAGGGCGCTCGGTGAGGAGCCTCAGGGTCCCGGGATCCCTCTGTGACGTCGAGTACCCGGCCGCCCGAGTCGGGTCTCGCTACTTCAAGGGCAGCGGGACCTCACAGGCTGCAGCGGTCGTCTCGGGAGCGGCCGCCCTTCTGCTGGACCACCGTCCGTCGCTGTCGCCCGACCAGGTAAAGGAACTGCTCACGTCGACCGCGCGCCGGTTGTCCGGGGCCGATCCGATCGCACAAGGCGCCGGGCTCATCGACATCGGCAGGGCGAGCCGGGCACCGATTCCGGCCGCGTGGGGGGCGGCACAGTCCTTCGCGCCCGCCACCGGGCTGGGTACGCTCGATGGCGCGCGCGGCTCCCACCGGCTCGACTCCAACAACGTCGAGCTGCGCGGCGAGCAGGACATCTTCGGGAACCCGTGGGACGCCGTCTCGTGGGCGAGCGCAGCCATCAACGAGATCACGTGGACGGGCGGCAGGTTCAACGGCACCCAGTGGGCCGGCGACACCTGGACCGGGACCTCATTTGCTTCCATCACGTGGGCGCCGGTGGCGTGGACGAAGAACAGCTGGTCGGGCGAGTCGTGGACCAAGAACTCATGGTCGAAGAACTCGTGGAGCGGCTCGAGCTGGACCGGCGACGGCTGGGTCAAGAACAGCTGGTCGGGCGGCGACTGGGCCAAGAACAGCTGGTCGAACTCCGAGTGGTCTGACAAGAACAGTTGGTCGAGCGCCGGATGGGAGTAGCAACGAGCGAGGTTGCCCGCGGTGAGGTGAGCCGGCGTCTCGTGCGCCGGTTCGCTCCGCGTACGGGCGCCGGGCGGGTGTGGATCCTCAACGTCGCCCTGATCTGCACGACCCTCTACCTCCTCTTCGAGTTCGTGTGGGGGATGCCAGTGCTGGAGGGCGCGCCGTTTGTCGTGCCCTGGTGGGTTCTCGCCATCGCGCTGTGCTGCACGGAGATCTTTGTGGTGCACATCGAGTTCCGGCGCGATGCCCACTCCTTCTCCCTCAGCGAGATCCCCATTGTGCTTGCGCTCTTCTTCGCGGTTCCACACGATCTCGTCATTGCGCAGTTCATCGGGGCGGCGGTGGCCCTCTACTTCCATCGCCGGCAGTCGCCGCTCAAGCTCGTCTTCAACGTCAGCCATTTCTGTCTCGAGGCGGTACTGACGATTATCGTGTTCCACTGGCTCCTCCCGCCCCCCGTCCTGCTCGGGGTCGGTGGCTGGGTGTCCGCCTTTGAAGCGATTCTCTTCACGACGGTCGTGGGGGTCGTTGCGATCTTCGTTGCGATATCGCTGTCGGAAGGGCGTCCGCAGTTCGACAGGTTCTCGTCTGTCCTCGGCTCCGGGCTCGTGGTGGCAACCTCGAACACCAGCATCGCTCTGATCGCCGCAACCGTCATGTGGACGAATCCGAGCATGGCGTGGCTGATGGCGATCCCCACGACCACGGTCTTTCTCGCCTACAAAGCGTACAGCTCGGAACGCCACAAGCACCAGAGCCTCGAGTTCCTCTATGAGGCGACAAGGATTCTGCACGAGTCGAGCCATATCGAGACCGCGATGGTGGCGCTCCTCTCCCATGCGCGTGAGATGTTCCGCGCCGAGATCGCGGAGATCACGATCTTCCCGATGGGTGAGGACGACTACGCGCTGCGGACCACAGTAGGACCCGAGGATCGGGAAGAGGTCATGATCCCGGTCGGCGACGGGAGGGGCGACGCCACGGGTAGCCCCACGTTCCCCCGCAACCACGCCGTCCTCGTCTCCCCCCACAGCCTCGATCCGGCCCTCTACAAGTACGTCGCCGACAACAGCGAAGTGAAGGACGCGATGATCGGTCCGCTCCACGGTGAGACGCGCGTCATCGGAGTGATGGTCGTCGCCAACCGCATGGGGGATGTCAGCACCTTTGACTCCGCCGATCTCAAGCTCTTCGAGACGCTCTCCAACCACGCCAGCGTGTCACTGGAGAACGGCCGGCTCGAGAAGTCGCTCCAGCATCTCCAGGAGCTGAAGGAAGAGCTCAAGCACCAGGCCACCCACGATCCGCTGACCCACCTGCCCAACCGGACGCTGTTCACCGACCGGGTCGAGCACGCGCTCCAACGGCGCGACGGCGGGCGGATTGCAGTGCTCTTCCTTGACCTCGACGACTTCAAGACCGTGAACGACAGCCTGGGACACGTCGCGGGCGACGAGCTGCTGGTCGACGCCGCCGCGCGCATTCAGTCGTGCCTGCGGCTCGGAGATACGGCTGCACGCCTCGGCGGTGACGAGTTCGCCGTCCTCGTCGAGAACACACGAGGCGTCGATGAAGCCATCTACGTCGCCGAGCGCATCACGCGGGCGCTCAAATCCCCCTTCCTGCTGCAAGGCAATGAGGTATTCGTCCACGCATCCATCGGCATCGCGTTCAACTCCTCGGGGCGTGAGTCCGTCGACGACGTCCTCCGTAACGCCGACGTGGCCATGTACAGGGCGAAGGCGCACGGCAAGGGCTGCTACGAGATCTTCGAAACCGACATGCATGCCGCGGTACTCAACCGGATGGAGCTGAAGGGAGAGCTGCAGCGCGCCATCCAGCGCGAGGAGCTGTTCCTCTGCTACCAGCCGATCGTCGACCTCTTGTCGGGCCGGATACGCGGCTTCGAGGCCCTACTCAGATGGCACCATCCCAAGCGGGGCATCCTGCTCCCTGGAGATTTCGTGTCGCTTGCAGAGGACACCGGCCTGATCGTTCCGATCAGCCAGTGGGTCTTTCAGAGCGCGTGCGAACACACCCGGACATGGCGCCGCAACCATCCGCGGCCCGCGCTCAGCATTGCCGTCAACCTCTCGCCCCGGCACCTCCAGCAGATGGACCTCGTCGACGAGGTCGCCTCGCTGCTCCGCCAGTACGAGATACCGCCGGCCAATATGGTGCTCGAACTAACCGAGAACATCCTGATGCAGGATTCGGAAGGGACCATCTCGACTCTACGGGGGCTCAAGGAGATCGGTGTCAAGCTGGCGATCGACGATTTCGGAACCGGTTTCTCGTCCCTCGGCTACCTCAAGCGCTTCCCCATCGACTACCTGAAGATCGCCAAGTACTTCGTCGATGGACTCAAGGCGGGCGCAACCGACTCGGAGCTGGTGCACGCGATCATCAAGCTCGGCAAAGCGTTGGGACTTCAGATTGTTGCCGAAGGGATCGAGACCGACATCCAGCACGAGCGCCTGCGCGCCCTCGGCTGTCACCTCGGTCAGGGCAACCGCCTGGCTCGCCCGCTTGCGGTCGACGAGGTCGACTCACTCCTCGCCCTCGAATCGCTCGAAGACGGAGTCAAACGCTCCGTCGGACCCTACGCGCTCGCCGAGCCCGAACTCTACTGAGACCGGAGCGGGTCGAGCGCCCGCTGGTACACGGCCTCGACTCCCGCCACCAGCCTGTTCCAGTCGTACATCGACGCCACGCGCAGACCGGCGGACGACATTCGCCGTGCCACCGAATCGTCGTTGACGACCGCGCGGATCGCGTCGGCCAGCCGGCCCGGGTCGCCCGGAGGCACGAGCCGCGCAACCCCCTTGGCGACGGCCCTGAAGCCGTCGAGGTCCGAGCACACGAGCGGAATCCCGGCGGCCATCGCCTCGATGAGCACGATCCCGAACGACTCACCTCCGAGGCCCGGGGCGCAGTAGACACGAGCCGACTTGTAGACACCGGCGAGCTCGGCTGCGGGGACCCGCCCGAGCCACCGTGTCTGGATGCCGAGCTGCTCGGCGAGCCGCCTGCATCGCCGTTCCCCCGGTCCCGTTCCAGCAACGACGAGCGTTGCTCCCAGATCGGGCAGCCGCGCCATCGCCTGAATCAAGACCTCGAGGCCCTTCCGCCGTTCGATGCGCCCGAGGAACAGGATGTTGCGGCCGGGACCCGAGGCGGACTCTGCGGCACCGAACCTGTTCGTGTCCACGCCGTTAGGGGTCAGCACGTACTCGCCGGGGAAGTAGCGAGCGATCAGTGTCCTGGCTGCGTCCGAGACCGCCGTTCGCACTGCAAGTCTCCTCATTGCCCGGTCGAGAACCGGCCGGGCGATGAGGTAGCCCGTGCTCGAACGCGCCGCCGCGTGGAAGGTCCCCACCGAGGGGCCCCCCGCGCGCATCAACGCGAGCAGCGAGAGGCTCGGGATCAGCGGCTCGTGAAGGTGCACCACGTCGGGATCGAGCGCGCTCAGCGCCCGGCGCACGGCGATCGCAGCGTCGGGCCCAAACGCCAGCGACGCTACCGACCCGTTCGCCGGAATCGGGATCGTCCGTCCAGCGAACAGAACCCCCTCTCCGCCCTCGCTATCGCGCGCCCCCGAGCGCGGCGCCACCACCCCGACCTCGTGTCCCCGGCTTTCCAGCGCGCTCGCAAGCGACGACACGTGGCTTTGCACCCCGCCCGGCCGATCCCATGCATACGGACATACGAGCGCGACCCTCATGCGCGCGCCCGTTTCGTGCGGTCGGACGGCCACACGGGCTGGAAGACGTGCCACTCCTCCGGCCGCAGGGCGATGTAGTGCTCGAGCAGGCGCGCCACCCGTTGCGTGAGTTCGATCACCGCGTCCGGCCCGGGCGCGGCCGGTACCTCGACCGGCTCGGATATGTCGCAGCTCCATCCCCATACCCCGTGCCTTCGCTCGCTGTAGACACCGGCCACGAGAAGGGGCACACCGCTTCTGAGCGCCACAGTGGCCGGGCCCGCCGGCATGCGTACGCGCTCCCCGAAGAACTCCACCTCCGGCCCGCGGCCCCTCAGGTCGCGGTCGCCGAGTATGGCGACGACCGCACCCTCCTCGGCCGCCTTCACCAGGTGGCTCATGGCACCGCGCTGCGCGGGAAAGATCGTCATTCCGAGAGCCGCACGGTGGGCGGCGAAGAAGTCGAACATGCGCCGGGGTCTCAGCACCTCGGCCACCGTAACGAGGCGATTCCCCCGGGCCCCCACCCATGCACCACCGGCGTCCCAGTTCCCGAGGTGGCCGACGACGACCACCACCCCTTTGCCGCGCGCCAGTGCCGCGTCCAGATTCTCTTCACCGGTGGCCCGGAAGCGGTCGAGGAAGTACTCGGGGCCCTCACGGACGAGGCGGAAGGTCTCGAGCCAGTAGCGCGCATAGGAGCGATACGCGGCCACGACGAGATCGCCGATCTCGTCGTGGCCGCCCTCCGCGCCGGCTATCCGGGCGATGTTCTGGGCGACGGTCCCCCGCTTTTTCGAGATGCGCGCCGCCACGCCGCCGGCAGCGTGGGCGAGTCCATACGCCACGCGCTCCGGAAGGGCGAGTGCGAGCCGGGACAGGCCGAGATACGCGTAGTAGACGAGCTGGATTAGCCGGCCTTCGTCGTCCGGCCGGTGGCGGGGTCCCCTAGAGGGCACGGTCTTCCTGTCGCCGCACATGGACGAGCCGCTGGATCAACGTCACGGTCGCAAGCACCGCGAGGACGATCAGGGCGACCGGAACGATGTCCAGAATCAATCCGAGGATCACGATGATCAGCCGCTCGGCCCTCTCCGCGATCCCGACGTTGCACTCGTAGCCGAGGCTCTCGGCGCGCGCCTTCGTGTACGACACGAGAAACGACACGACGAGCGTCCCCAGCGCGACCGCCGCAACCCACGGCTCGTCGTGCGAGCCGATGTCGGGATCGACTCCATAGAGCCACACGAGCGCCCCGAACAGGAGCGCATCCGAGAGGCGATCTGTCGATGAGTCGAAGAAGGCTCCCCACCGCCCGGTCCTCCCCGACGCCTTAGCGACGGCCCCGTCGGCGACGTCGGCCAGCCCGGCACCGGTCGCGACGATGCCGGCCACGAGCAAGCGTCCTTGGAGGATGAGCGCCGAGGCCGCTACCTGGAGCATCACGCCCACGAGCGTGACCGCGTCGGGACTCAGACCGCCGCGCGCCAACCAGCGCCCGATGGGTTTCATCAGGCGGTCCCACCCCGATCTGATCTTTTGATTCAGCACGATCCTGCAGTCTCCTCGGCTCCGCCGGGAGCGGTGCTCGCGCCGCCGTCGGCGCACGAACAATTGTCGCCTCCGGCGGCGGTCACAGTTTCCTCGGCTCCGCCGGGAGCGGTGCTCGCGCCGCCGTCGGCGGCGGTCGCACTTCTCTTGTCGTCTACGATGGCTCCTTCCACCATCGCAAGGTGTCTAGGAGGTCTCTGTGAAGAGTTATCCGACCGAGAACATACGCAACATCGTGCTGGTCGGCCACGGGGGCTCGGGGAAGACGTCGCTGGCGGAGGCGCTGCTGTTCGCGTCGGGGGCCATCACCCGGATGGGCAAGACGACCGACGGGAACACCGTCTGCGACTTCGACGAGGAAGAACACCGGCGGGGGATCTCAGTCTCGACCGCACTCGCTCCAATCGAGTGGGACGACCACAAGATCAACGTCCTAGACGCCCCCGGCTACGCCGACTTCTTCGGCGAGATGCGGGCCGCGATGCGGGTCGCGGATCTCGCCGTGTTCGTCGTCTCGGGCGTGGAGGGAGTGGAGGTCCAGACGCAGGTTGCGTGGAACCATGCGGAGGAACTCGGGCTTCCGCGCATGATCTTCGTCAACAAGCTCGACCGCGAGAACTCCTCGTTTCGGTCCACTCTTGAACAGTTGCGAGACATCTTCGGCAAGGGATGCGCCCCGCTCAATCTGCCCCTCGGCCGCGAGCATGACTTCAGGGGAATCATCTCTGTCGTCGACGTGGCGGCGTACGGTTACGACGACCACGGGAAGCCGAGCGAGGAGCCGGTCCCCGAGGATCGCCGCGCGCGCGTGGACGAGGTGCGCACCGACCTACTCGACTCGGTCGCAGAGACCGACGACGATCTGCTCGAGCGGTACCTTGACGGCGGCGAGATCACGCGCGACGAGATCGTCAAAGCGCTCCACGACGGGATCGACGACGCCACGATCTTCCCGGTGCTGTGTGGCTCCGCCACCAAATTGATCGGCATAGACCGGCTGGTCGACACGCTTGTCGGCGCAGGACCGTCGCCCCTCGATCGGCCCCCGGTGGAGGCCGAGGACGGTTCCACACGCGAGGCCAAGACCGATGTGCCGCTCTCAGCCCTCGTCTTCAAGACGATGACGGACCCCTATGTCGGCCGCGTCAGCTTCTTTCGCGTCTATTCGGGAGCCGCGCGCGGCGACGGGGCGATCCACAACGCTTCCAAGAAGGTCGACGAGCGTGTGGGAGGCGTCTTCACGATGCGCGGAAAGACGCAGGAGGTCGTGTCCGAGATCCCCGCCGGTGACATCGGGGCGATCGCCAAGCTCAACCACACGAACACGGGGGACACACTGGCCGACAAAGCCGCACCCGTTACTTTCCCACCCATCGAGCCACCGGAGCCGCTTCTGCCCAAAGCCATCGCTCCCAAGACGAAGGGCGACGAGGACAAGCTCATGATCGGCCTGCAGAAGCTCATCGAGGAAGACCCCTCGTTGAAGCTCGAACGCAACGACGAAACCCACCAGACGATTCTGTGGGGCATGGGAGACGCCCATCTCGACGTCATCCTCAACCGCCTCAAGTCGAAGTTCTCCGTCGAGGTCGAGGAGGTGCCCTTCAAGGTGCCGTACCGGACCACCATCCGAGCTGCGGCCGACGCCCTCGGGCGCCACGTGAAGCAGTCGGGCGGGCACGGCCAATATGGGATCTGCAA
Source organism: Actinomycetota bacterium (assembly GCA_050694175.1). GTDB lineage: Bacteria > Actinomycetota > CADDZG01 > CADDZG01 > WHSQ01 > JBOGXA01. Next base: position 95,187 of record JBOGXA010000003.1, on the reverse strand, counting down.
TGTCAAGTTCGAGCCGCTGGCGCGGGGTGAAGGCTTCGTCTTCGACGACAAGATCTTCGGCGGCGCGATCCCCAACCAGTTCATCGGATCCGTGGAGAAGGGCGTCAGGGCCGCCATGGAAAAGGGCGGGGGGACCGGGTACCGCATGATCGACGTCAGAGTCGAGCTCTACGACGGCAAGTACCACACCGTGGACTCCTCGGACATGGCGTTCCAACTCGCGGGCTCCGCAGCAGTCAAGGACGCGATCGAAAAGGCCGGCGTGACCGTGCTCGAGCCGATCTGGACTCTTCAGGTCATGGTCCCCGAAGGGTTCACCGGGGACATCATGGGCGACTTACAGAAGAGGCGAGGCATCCCCGAGGGTATCGACACGATTGGGGCCGCCCGTCAGATCGTGAACGCCAGGGTCCCGTTCGCGGAGATCACACACTACGCCACGGACTTGCGGTCGATGACGGGCGGCCAGGGGACGTTCTCGTGGGGCTTTTCTCACTATCAAGAGGTCCCGCACGACCTCGCGCAGAAGATCCTCGATGCGACCAAAGAGGAAGCCCACGCCTAGAGGTTTGCGAAGCCCGGGCGCAGTTTTGCGGCGGTGTCCTCGATCAACTCTGGAAGGACCTTGGCGTCGCCGGTCACCGGCATGAAGTTCGTGTCGCCACCCCAGCGCGGCACGACGTGCACGTGCACGTGGCCCGGGATCCCGGCCCCCGCCACGCGCCCAAGGTTCACACCGATGTTGAACCCGTGCGCGTTCATAGCAGCGCGGACGACATCGATCGACTTCGTCGTGACCTCCATCAGCTCGCAACGTTCGTCGTAGTCGAGGGCGGCGAGGTCACCGACATGGCGGTTCGGCGCGATCATCAGGTGGCCGGTGTTGTAGGGAAATGCGTTGAGGATGACGAACACGCGCTCCCCCTTGTGCAGGATGCGGGCGGCGTCGTCGCTCCCCGCGAGCCCCTCGCAGAAGACGCACCCGTCGTCGTTATCTGCGCTACTCACGTACGCCATCCTCCAGGGCCTCCACAGTCGCTGCATCAGAGGCTCGGTTCGAGCACGCGCGCGGCGATCTCCTCGCTCAGGGCATCGGCGAACTCGGCCATCGGGACATCGCGCGTTTCTCGCCCCGACCGCGATCGCACCGACACCGTCCCGGCAGATGCCTCGTTGTCGCCGACGACCAGCATGTAGGGGACCTTCTGGAGCTGGTGATGCCGGATCTTGGCGCCGAGGGTGTTGTCGGATACATCGGCCTCGGCGCGTATCCCCCGCTCGATCAGCGACCTCCTGATGCCCTCTGCATAGGCCGCGTGCCGGTCGGCGATCGGTATCGCGACCGCCTGCAGGGGAGCGAGCCACGGCGGAAACGCACCGGCGAAGTGCTCCACGAGCACGCCCATGAAGCGTTCTATCGCTCCAAAGAGCGCGCGGTGGATCATCACGGGCCGCACGCGCTCGCCGTGCTCGTCCACGTATTCGAGACCGAACCTGTCCGGAGTCTGGAAGTCGACCTGGATCGTGCACATCTGCCATAGCCGTCCGATCGCGTCCCGCACGTGGATGTCGATCTTCGGCCCATAGAAAGTCCCCTCGCCGGTCGCCACCCGGTACTCGATCCCCGCTTTCTCGAGGGCGCGGCCGATTGCGTTCTCGGCAAGCTCCCACTGCTCGGGCGTTCCCACTGCCTTGTCGGGCTTGGTCGAGAAATGGACCTCGTCGGCGCTCATGCCGACCGTGGAATAGAGAGCCGTAAAGAACTCGACGACACCCAGCATCTCGTCCACGACCTGATCGGGCCGGCAGAAGATGTGTGAGTCATCCTGGGTCAAGCCGCGGACTCGCAACAGGCCGTGCAAGGTTCCCGACCGCTCGTAGCGGTAGACGGTCCCCAGTTCGGCCAGTCGAAGAGGAAGCTCCCGGTACGACCGTGTCCGCGACCTGAAGATGAGCGCGTGGAACGGACAATTCATCGGCTTCGCGAAGTATTCGGCGCCCTCGAGTTCCATCGCGGGGAACATGTTGTCGCGGAAATAGTCGAGATGTCCGCTCGTCTCCCACAAAGTGCCCTTTCCGATGTGCGGAGTGAACACGGGCTGATAACCGCGCTCCGTGTGCATCGCGCGCGAGAGGTCTTCGAGCGTCGTCCGCACGATGGCGCCCTTCGGGTGCCACAGCGTGAGACCGGGACCCACCTCCTCCGGCCACGAGAACAATTCGAGTTCCCGGCCAAGCCGGCGGTGATCTCGTCGCTCCGCCTCGGCCAGTCGATGGAGATAGGAATCAAGCGCGTCCTTCGACTCCCACGCCGTTCCGTAGATGCGCTGAAGCATGGGCTTGGTTTCGTCACCTCGCCAGTACGCGCCTGCCGTCCGCAGCAGCTTGAATGCCTTGATACGCCCGGTGCCGGGGATGTGCGGGCCTCGACAGAGATCGATGAACGCGGGCTCTCCCGTAACCGGGTCCGTATTCCGGTAAATCGAGATCACTTCCCCGGATGCGCCCTGCTGCTCGAGGGCTTCGGCGCCCTCGGCGACGCCCAGGATGATCTCTTTCTTGTACGGCTGGTCGTCGAACAGGACGAGAGCGCGATCGTGATCGATCTCCTCACGCTCGAAACGCTGGTTTGCCTCAACGATCCGCTTCATCTCGGTCTCGATACGCTCGAGATCCTCGGGAGTGAACGGGCGCTCTACTTCGAAGTCGTAGTAGAAGCCGTCCGCGATCGGGGGTCCAATCGCGTATTTGGCATCCGGATAGAGACGAAGGACCGCCTGCGCAAGCACGTGCGCCGTCGAATGTCGCAAGATCTCGCGGCCCAGCTCGTCGGCCACGGTGACGACCCCCACCGCCTGGTCCCGGCGAGGAACGAACGCGAGGTCGCGTGGGTGGCCATCGACGATGATGGCCACCGCTCCGCCGGCCGATGCTCTCTTGGCGATGGCGAAGCCGTCGGGGCCGCCGTCGGGTGCACCCTCAGCCATAGTCAGGACAGACTACCCGTCCACGCTCGCTCGAATTCGTCGAGATCGACATCGATCGTCTTCTTCAAGGCGCGCTCTATATGCCACCGCGCCGTGCCCGGCGCTATCTCGACGCGTCCCAGCAATCTGTAGAAGCGAACGAACCGATGGAGGCCCCATCTGTTTATGAAGAACCGCACTGCCGACAGTGCCCCCTGATAGCGGAGGAAGATGTCGGTGCGCCCGCCGATCGTGAACTCGTAGTCGTCGGGGAGGTGGCCCTTTGTCAACCCGGCGCTCACCCGGGCGTTCAAGAACCCCAGGGCTTGGGGATCGGCATCTGTTCCAACGTGCTCGGCGAATCCTTCTTCCACCCACACGGGGATGAACGGTCCCGAGGCGTCACGCGTTGCCACATGCAGCAACTCGTGCGTCAAGATTTCGAATGTCGATTCAGAGGGTCGATCGACGAAGGCCTGCGGGTTCAAGACGATCCGGTGGCCCGTGTAGTCGATTCCCCCTCGAGGGTCGACGCTCGACGTCGCGAACGCGACGAAATTGTCGACATCGAATGTCACTTGAAGCAGGCGCTCGAGCTCGTCCGCGTCGCGCGGCACCAGCACGGCAACGCGGCGGTGCCAGGCCACGGTCCAGTAGTCGTCGACCTGCTCGAGCGCGGTCGCCGCGAGCTCTATGGCTCCCGCCGGTACGCGCCCGCAGAGCGCACCTTTCCTGCACGGGTGCGAGAGCACCAGGAAGTTCCCTCGCTCGTCGGCCTCGAGCCGGTCGAAATCCCACGGGTGGCGCGCCGTGTAAAGGGTGAGGGTGTCGACGTCCGTGTCGTTGGCCACCAGCCACTTCCCCCGCACGTTCACGAACGTGTAGTACAAATCCTCGACCGCCGGCTTCCGGTCGAACCCGGACAGCCGGTAGCGCTCCTCCACGGAGAGGACGGCCACGTCATCGGCAGCGGGGTATCTGTCTCGGATCGTCGCTGTGACGAGGTCGCCGTAGCGCTCCCAATCGGCGCGCAGCTCGTAAGACCCGAACTCGACATCCTCGCTCCATCTGAAGCTCTGCTGCTGGCGCACGACGAAGTCTTCGGCCGTACGCGCCGTCGTTGCCATGAACGAGCTCTGATCGCGCGCGAGCCAGGCGCTCGCCCTGCGGGCGAGCAATTCGTCGATGGCGGTTCTGGCTCCGAGCGGAGTGGATGAGGCGAGGCGCGCAGCAGGCCCGGTTGCGCATGCCACACACGCGATGAGTGCGAGCGCGGCGACTGCACGCACAATGCGCGCTCGAGTCATCTCGCCTCTCCCCGGCTACTACTCCGCGGCCGTGTAGACGTCTATGAAACGCCGGTAGTTGGCGGCAATCTGCGCGGCGGCATCCTCGCGCCTGAGACCTCCCTCGATGTAGCCCTTGAGCGCATCCCACCAGATCGAACGACCGATCGCGAATCCGATGTAGCCGTCGACCGGCGCGCCCTGTCGCAGCCAGTGATCGACCGCGTCGTCGTCCGCGCCGCGCCCCAACACCACGCACGCGACCCCGTCGCGCCCGTCCGCGCGCACTAGGGCGGCGGTCTTCTCGCAGTCCGACCGTTTATCAAGCCCTTCGATCTTCCAGATGTCGGGCTCCACTCCTGCCGCCCGGATCTCCTCGATGGCGGTACGCATCAGCGCTGGTCGCAGCTCCCTGTCGTAACGATCGTCGTTCCCGTCCACCGACGCCAGCTGCGAGTCCTCCGCGGGCACGAGCAGTTCGAACAAGAATTTGCGGTCGTTGTCGTGCAGCCAGTCGGACAACTTGTTCAGCCGGCCGAGCTGCCTCTCGTTCGCGGTCTTGTCGCCCTCGGGGTTGTAGCGGACGAGTACCTTCGAGAAAGTCGGGTTGAACTCCTCGATGTGGGCGTCGAAATCGTCCCCGTACTCGAAGTCGAATTCATCCTGCCCGCTCTTCTCCACCGGCATCGCAAACAGGAGACCCTCCTTGGCGGCTTCGCGGGCGACATCACCACCGAACTGCTCGTCGACGAGTATCCCCGCGGCATCTCTGGCCACTCCCTCGTCGAGAGCTCGCAACCAGCCCTCGTAGATGACGCGCTTCGCATCGGCAATCGTTTCGGTCTGCTCGGGGCTCGGGTCGCCACCGATCCCGAACATCTTCTTCTGGAACGAACCACGATGATCGAAAGCCAGGACATAGAGCGACTTGTCGTAACCACGGGCCATGAATACCTCCTCGTCGACTCCCTAACGGGTGGGGCCGGCTCATCCGTCTACCCCATTGTGCCGTAACAAGGGCGGCGAGACCGCAGGCCTCGGCGGTCATGGTTGCATAACGGGATGGTCGAAGCCGACAACGCGCAGCTCGTCAAGGGCTTCCTGCGAGGACAGAACCTCGAGCAGGTTGGCCGGATCGACGAAGCCATCGCCCTCTACGAGTCTGCGGTCGCCGCCCACTTCGACTCGTCTGGGCCCTACGATCGCTTGATTGCCCTCTACTCGCAGCGCGCGCGGCACGCGGATGTCGTGCGGGTCACCGAAGCCGCGCTGGGATGGGTCCACACCCACACCGAGAAGAAGCAGTGGTACGAGACCATGCGCGGCGAGGCGATCAGGGCTCAGGCGGCCGTGCCGCCGGCGGCTCCTAAACGGCCACCCCGGTGACCGGCTCGAAGGAATTGATCACAGATCTCATCCGGGAGTCCGGCCCCATGACTGTCGCACGATTCATGGAGATCGCCCTCTATCACCCCGAGTTCGGCTACTACGCGACCGGTCCGCCACGCACGGGATGGCGAGGACATTTCCTGACCTCTGCCGAGATCGACGGCGCCTTCGGGGAGCTGTGGGCGTGCGGATTCGAGGAGATATGGCAGAGCTGTGGCCGCCCGGGACGCTTCGAGATCGTCGAGATCGGCCCTGGGGAAGGCGGCTTCGCGGCGGCGGTCCTGACCGCAGCCTCCGGAGACTTCGGTAGAGCTCTTACCTACCGGCTCGTGGAGCCCCGGGGCGCGCTCCGAGCCCGGCAGTCGGCGCGTCTGGAGGACGTGGCCGCTGTGTCGTGGAGCACGACGATCGACCATGTTCCCTACATCGACTGGGGATGTGTGTTCGCCAACGAGGTGCTGGACAACCTCCCGGTCCGCCTGGTGGAACGAGGCGAGGCCGGCGTTCAGGAAGTGGTCGTCGTTGTCGATGGCGGCGAACTGCGGACGCGGGCCGTCGCGGCTGCGCCCGACCTGGTCGACTGGCTAGTCCGCACCGGCGTCCACCTTCCCCCCGGCGGGCGGGCGGAGATCCCCACCGGGGCAGACGCTCTCGTTGCGGCCGCGGCCGCCCGGCTCCGCACGGGGGCGCTCGTCGTCTGCGACTACGGCTTGACGGCCGGCGAAGCATCCAGCCGCGCGATTGGGACGCTTGCGTGCTACTCGGACCGGGGCGTCGACGACGACTTCCTTGCAGACCCCGGGACAAAAGACATCACGTCTCACGTCAACTGGACGGCGGTCGCACACGCGCTCGACGGTCAACACCTCGAAGTGACGGATGTGTTGCCGCAGCGAACTGTGCTGAAGCGACTGGGCATCGATGCGCTTCACGATGAGCTGCGGGAACGCGCGCGTGCCGGAGGCGTCGGCGCGCTCCGCGCGCTGTCACGCCGGCAAGCGCTCGGAATCCTCGCGGACCCCGGCGGACTGGGCGCGTTGGGGGTGATCGCCGGCGTCCGAGGAGTCCCGGTACCAGGCTTCCTTCGCGGCAGCCCGTGATCAGTGCGAGGGCCGTGAGATACGCTCGTTGCCCCTCCCTGCGAGAGGTCGGCCGGTGAAAGAACTGCACGCAACTCTCGAGATCGTTCAGGTTGTTGTCTTCGTCGGCTTGGGTGTCATCGCGCTCTGGCAATGGATCAAGCAGCGCAGCGAGGCCGCCGGATGGCTCGCCGCAACGTTCGGGATCCTCGGGGGCGCAACTTTCGCAGGTCAACTCCTGCCGGAGGACCTGACGGGGCAGGCCGAACTGTGGGCGACGAGGGCTTTGCTCGCGGTGGTGGTCCTGTTCCCCTACTATCTCTACCGGTTCATGACGGCATTCGTGGACCTCCCACGCGCCGTCGACGCCGGCGCTCTCGGCCTCACAGTACTCACCATCCTCGCCAGCGCCCTCGTTAGCAACTTCGACGTCGCCGCCGAACCTTCGGCGATCCTCGTCGCGTTTCTCGCGCTTCTAGCCGTGCAGTGGGTCTCCCTCTCGCTCATCGTTGCGGCCGGACTGTGGCGCGGGGGCCGCGATCAACCCGCCGTGGCACGCCGACGGATGAGTGTGCTGGCCCTCGGCGCGGCCGGCCTTGCCGCGACGCTAGTCGTTGCCGAGTTGACATCACCCCTCGAGAACTCCGTGCGCTCGGAGGTCGCCGTCGACCTTCTCGGGATCGCCTGCGCTGTCCTTTTCCTCCTCGGGTTCGCGCCACCGGCAATCGTGCGCCACCTGTGGCGGAAGCCGGAGGCGCGCAAACTCGCCGAGGCCGAGCTGGAGTTGATGGACGCAATCACGCCGTCCGAGATCGCTGCCGTTTTGTTGCCACGCGTGTCCGAGCTGCTTGCCGCGCGGGGAGCGGTCCTGATCGACCATGCGCGCCGGGTCGTCGGCTCGCACGGGTTGAGCGACGCCGAGGTCGAAGCTGCCGCGGGCGAGTTATCGGCCGACCGGCGCTTGCGCCTCGAGGTCCCGCTCGCCTCGGGGCTCCTCGTCGTCGAGCTGGGCCCGTTCACGCCGTTTTTTGGGCGCGACGAAACCGACATGCTGAGATCGCTGGCAACCCTCGCCGCCCTCGCCCTCGCTCGCGCCCGGCTCCTCGACAATGAACGGGCGAGCCGCGAACAGCTGCTCGCGGCCCAACGCCTGGCCAAACTCGGCAGCTGGGAGTGGGACCTGCGTACGGGAGCCATCACGCGTTCGGACGAGCTTCTTCGCATCTACGGCATCGCTCCGGAGGATTTGCCGGCCACGTACCCCGCCATGATCGAGCGAGCCACTCCGGACGACCGCGACCGGATCCGGGAGGCCCTCCGAAGGGCCCTGGAAGAAGGGGAGCCGTTCGACACCGAGTTCAAGATCGATCGAATCGACGGAACGCGAGTGGTAGTTCACGCGCAGGGCCGCGTCGTGCGCGACGCCGACGGGGATCCGATCAAGCTGGTTGGAACCGCCCAGGACATCACCGAGCGGAAACGTCAGGAGGAGTTCCGCGACCGCTTCATCGCCGACGCCGCCCACGAGCTTCGGACCCCCTTGACCACGGTCGTGGGCTTCATCGAACTGTTGGAGAAGAGATGGCAAACCTTGTCGGAGGAGCGGCTCCAGGCCATCATGGAGCAGCTGAGCCTTGCCGGCGGACGCATGTCGGATCTGGTCAATAACCTTCTCGATCTGTCCCGATTGCAACAGGGCCAGCTACGCCTGAAACCCGAGAACGTGGCGATCGCTCGCGTCGCCGCGAACATCGTGAAGACCCTTCCGCCACCCGACGGAACCTTCGTCGACGTGCAGGTCGGCAACGGCGCCGCCGCCTTCGTCGATCCCCAGTCGCTTGAACAAGTTCTGTCAAATCTGCTCACCAACGCCTACCGGTACGGGGGCCCGCGCGTGGTCGTCATTGCCCACGAGGATGACGACGCAGTCCTCCTGTCGGTCACCGACGATGGTCCCGGCGTCGAAGAGAGCGTGCTGCCCCATCTGTTCAGCCCGTTCGCGCGCGGCCCGAATGCGTCGCGCGCGGGGGGGTCGGGTCTCGGCCTGGCGATCATCAAAGGACTGGTGGAGGCATCCGGGGGCGCGATCTGGCACGCAGCCGTAACACCCACCGGAGCAAGGTTCAACGTCCGGCTTCCGAGACGTCGGTGAGCACAAGGGTCCTCGTCATCGACGACGAGCCGTCCATTCGTGTGCTTGTGCGCATGGTTCTCGAGGAGGATGGATACACGGTCCTCGAGGCCGCGAACGGCGAAAAAGGACTCGACGTCGCCGAGCAAGAGAGTCCCCACCTCGTCCTGCTCGACATCCGCCTTCCCGGCATCGATGGGTGGGAGGTGCTTCGCCGGCTGCGCGACCGCGAGCCGCCGCCGGTGGTGGTTATGATGTCGGCTCATTCGAGCGAGCCGACTCTGCGGCGAGCCGAGCGCGAGGGAAGTAGCGGTTACCTCATCAAACCCTTCCGCCACGTCGAGCTCCTCGAGATCGTGGCGACGGGGACAGCACGGTTTCAGCCATGACGTTGACATAAATCATGGCGGGAGCCGCCCGTCGTGTCAGTAACCGGCTGCGGGGTCGACCATGCCCTCCAACCGGTCGCCCCGGCGGAACGCGCCGACGTTTCTGCGCACCATGGCGGCAAGCTCAGGAAGCGCCATGGCCCACGTGTTGGCGACGTGTGGTGTGATCAGCACGTTGTCGAGCGACCACAGAGGGTGTCCGTCGGGCAGAGGTTCGGGATCGGTGACGTCGAGGGCCGCCCCACCCAGGGCCCCCCCTTCCACCGCAGCAACCAGGGCGTCGGTGTCGATGAGGGGGCCGCGCGCGACGTTGACGATCCATGCGTCGGGCCGCATCCGCCCCAGCATCTCGGCGCCGAACAATCCCTTGGTTTCCGCAGTAAGGGCTGCCGCCAGTACCACGAAGTCCGCGTCCGAAACGACCTCGGGAAGCGAGTCAACCGTCGCCGTGCGGGCGGCACCTTCGAGGGGCAGGCCCGATCGGTTGACCCCGATCACGATGGCCCCCAATGGCCGCAGCATGGACGCAAGCGCGTGCCCGATCCCCCCGGTTCCCACGACCACGATTGTGGATTCGCTCAGCCGGCGCCACGCTCGCTCCCCCGGGTGTCGGGCCGCCTCCCCCTCCCACGTGCGGGCCCGGGCGTGGACGTGAATGCGCCTCGCCGCGGCGAGCAACAGCGCGAGGGCGTGCTCGGCGGTTGCGGGTCCGTACGCCCCCTTCGCGCAGGTCCATGTGTGAGCTTCGTCGATGACTCCGGCCTCCATGAAGCCCTCGATCCCCGCAAACGGCAACTGAACCCATGTGGCCGGCGAGCTCTCCAGGAGGGCCTTGAGATCGTCCGGATGGGCGGGGTCGGTCCACACCACGGCCTCCGCCACGTCCGGGCTGACAACTTCTCCGCCTCCGTCCTCGACCGCCTCGACTAATTCCGGCCGAGCTCGGGGAACGACGGCGATCCTGCACGCACCGTCCGGGGACATATGTCAGGAGGCTATACCGCTCCCCCGCCCCGGATGGCTTGGGGCCCCCCTACTAGCAGGCCTCCGCCTCGCCGTCGTCGCCGTCCTCGTCGTCGTCGGGAAACAGCCGCCGCCTCACCTCGGGCCTGAGCGCCGGTGGGCCCGGCGGGTAAACGGTGCCATTTGGACGGATGAAGGTGAGCACACCGGCCGGATCGCCACGCACCGACCAGCCGTCCTCGTGGACGAGGCGATGGTGATAGCGGCACAGCCGCACAAGGTTGTCCAGGTCGGTACGACCCGAGTCCCGGCCCCAGAAGGAGATGTGGTGGCTGGCGGTGGCCCGCGTCCGCTGACATCCGGGGAAGCGGCACGTCGGGTCCCGGTGGCGCACCTGCCGGGATAGCCACGTCGGGACCGTGCGGCTCAAGCGCCCGATCCCGATGGGAGTGCCGTCTCCTCCGTGCACGACGGTCTGGACGCGGGCGTCGCAGGCCAGCCGGCGGGCGGTTGCGGCGGTGATGACGGCACCGCCGTCGAGCTCGGCTGCGCCGTCACCGCCCGCGAGCACGGAGACGTCGACGTGGGCGGTCACGGTCGCGCGATCGGCGTCATGGTCGGCGTCAAGGCGCTGGGACGCGAGTTCGACAAGCGCGTCGGCGGCGCGGATGCGCGGCGGGCCGTAGCCACCCGTCGGGTCGCGCGGGAGCGTGTCCATGATGCGCTCGAGGGCGGTCTCGACGACCGCGCCCTGATCGGCGGGTAGACGCCCCGACAGTCGCATGGTCGTGTGGCCGTTCTCCCACCACCACGTCAGGGAGCGGGCGTCGTGGTCGGCGGTGGCGGCGGCCGCACTGCGGCGCCGGCCCCGGCGGGCGAGGAGCTCGAGGTGGGCGACCGAGCTCCCCATCCCATAGGCGGCGAGCTCCGCGTCGGACTCGGAGGTCGCGATGTCGCACAGGGCCCGGACCTGATCGAAGGACAGGCGGCCGGCCTCGTACTCCGAGGCGATGTGGGGAAGCTCGTCGAGGGCCCGGGCGACATTGACCCACGCCCGCGCCGTGGCCTGTGATAGCGACAGCTTGGCGGTGAGCCACGAGCCCACGTCGGCCGCTCCGTCGTCGCGATACGACTCCCGCCGGTCGATCTCGGCGACCATCCTCAGAAGGTGTCGGTGGGCCGCGCACGAGAGCCCGTGGAGTTGGCCGACCGTGTCGGTGAGGTCGGCGGCGCTGCAGCCGGCGAGGACGTCTCGATCCATGCCCCAACGCTACCCAGGGGGTGTGACACAACCGGCCCGAATTCGTCCCCTCGAAAAGAATTTCTCGACTTTCTTGGGCCGCTCGATCACCGGTCATCCCGCGGCAAGAAAAAAGGGCAAGCAAAAGGTGACACACCCAGCGCCTAGCTTGAGAACGAGCCTACGGAACGTCCGGGGCCGGGCGCACGCTCACGCCGCCGCGGCCGGGCTGCGAAAGACCAATCCCCCCTCGCCCGCGTCGATCTCGATCGTGTCGCCGTCGGCGAACCGTCCTTCGAGCAGGAGCAGCGCCAACGGGTTCTCGATCTCCTTTTGGATCAGCCGCTTCAGCGGACGCGCGCCGTACGCGGGCTCGTAACCCTTGGTCGCCAGGTATTTCTTTGCCGCATCGGTGGTAACAATGCGCACGCTCCTGGCGGCAAGCCGGAGGGCCAGGCCCTCTAGCTGGATCTCCACTATGTCGGAGAGGTGCTCAGGACGCAGCCGGTGGAACACGATGAGCTCGTCCAGGCGATTCAAGAACTCGGGCTTGAAGTGATCCCCGACAGTTGCGAGCACCTTCTCTTCCATCACGTCGTCGCCCTCATCGAGCGACAGCAACCACTGCGATCCTAGGTTCGAGGTCATGATCACAACGGTGTTCTTGAAGTCGACCGTGCGGCCGTGCCCGTCGGTGAGCCGACCGTCCTCGAGGATCTGCAACAACACGTTGAAGACGTCGGGATGGGCCTTCTCGATCTCGTCGAGAAGCACGACGGAATACGGCCTGCGCCTCACGGCCTCGGTGAGCTGGCCGCCTTCGTCGTAGCCCACGTAACCGGGTGGGGCTCCCATGAGACGGCTGACCGTGTGCTTCTCCATGTATTCCGACATGTCGAGTCGGACCATCGCGCGCTCGTCGTCGAATAGGAACTCGGCCAGGGCTCGTGCGAGCTCGGTCTTGCCGACGCCGGTCGGACCGAGGAACACGAACGACCCGATGGGACGGTTGGGATCGCCGAGACCGGAGCGGGCGCGCCGAATCGCGTTTGCCACCGTCGCCACAGCTTCGTCCTGACCGACCACGCGCCGGTGAAGTCCTTCCTCCATATGAATGAGCTTCTCGACCTCGCCTTCCATGAGCTTGGAGACGGGGATCGACGTCCACCGGGACACGACCTCGGCAACGTCTTCCTCGTCAACCTCTTCCTTGAGGAACTTGCGATCGCGCTGCACCTCGGCAAGCCCCCCATTTGATGCTTCGAGGTCCTTGGTGAGCTCGACGAGGCGCCCGTAGCGCAGCTCCGCGGCGCGGGCGAGATCCCCGTCCCGCTCGGCGCGCTCGGCTTCGCTGCGGACCTGCTCTATGTCGGCCTTGAGGGCGCGCAGCCGGTCGATCGCCTCTTTTTCCTGGGTCCAGTGCGCCTTCATGGCGTCCATATCCTCGTGCAGCTGAGCGAGTTCCTCCTCGATGCGGGCCAATCTGCCCTTGGACGCTTCGTCCGTCTCCTTGGAGAGAGCCGTCTTCTCGATCTCGAGTTGCTTGGCCCTCCGGTCCAGCACGTCGATTTCGGTCGGCATCGAGTCGATCTCGATCCGCAGTCGCGACGCAGCCTCATCGATCAGATCGATTGCCTTGTCGGGTAGGAAGCGGCCGGTAACGTAACGATCCGAGAGCACAGCCGCCGCAACCAGAGACGCGTCCTGGATCCGAACACCGTGATGGACCTCGTAGCGCTCCTTCAACCCGCGTAGGATCGCGATCGTGTCCGCGACCGCGGGTTCTCCGACGAGTACCAGCTGGAAGCGCCGCTCGAGAGCCGCGTCTTTTTCGACATGCTTGCGGTATTCATCGAGGGTGGTAGCGCCGATCATGCGAAGCTCGCCGCGTGCGAGCATCGGTTTGATCATGTTCCCAGCGTCCATAGCTCCCTCGGCCGCGCCGGCACCGACGATGGTGTGGAGTTCGTCGACGAACGTGATTATCTCGCCCTCGGAGTCCGCGATTTCCTTCAGCACTGCCTTTAGACGCTCTTCGAACTCTCCCCGATATTTCGATCCCGCAATCATCAGGGACAGATCGATCGCCACTATCCGCTTGCTACGCAGCGAGTCCGGGACGTCTCCGGCGACGATTCGGTTGGCGAGACCCTCGACGATCGCGGTCTTGCCGACGCCGGGCTCCCCGATCAGGACGGGATTGTTCTTAGTGCGCCTCGACAGCACCTGGATCACGCGCCTGATCTCGTCGTCGCGTCCGATTACGGGATCGAGCGAGCCGCGCCGCGCCGCTTCGGTGAGATCCCTGCCGAAGCGCTCGAGTGCCTGGTATTTGTCTTCGGGCGTCTGGTCCACAACACGCTGCGAGCCACGTAACTCCCTCAGGGCGGCAAGGATCGCGGCTCGATCGACGCCGGCCGAGCTGAGAACTGCGGCCACGTCGTCGCCCCCTTCCACCAGCGCCAGCAACAAGTGCTCCGTGGAGACGTACGCATCGCCGAGTGCGTCGGCCTCGGCGAAGCCGCGCTCGACCGTCCCCTGCAGCGCAGGGGTCATCTGTGGGTCGGTCCCGCCGTAGACGCGTGGGGGCCGCGCCAGCGCCTCCTCCAGGCGGTTGCGGAGCGACCGGGGTGATGCCCCGACCTTCTGCAGCAGCGGGTAGACGACCCCCTCGGGCTCCCCCAGCAGGGCAGCGAGGAGGTGGGCGGGTTCGATCCCGCCGTGGTTCAGCTCGCCGGCAAGGCGCTGGGCTCTCGTCAGCCCCTCCTGCGACTTGAGCGTCAGCTTGTTGGGATCGATCATGGGGCATCTCCGGGTAAGAAACCTAAGTCTTTCTTATTATGAGATTTGAGTGCTATGTTGTCAAGTTGCGGCCCGGCTAGTATGGCGCCCACCAGGAGGACGGGAATGCACTGGAACTACCCCCTGACCCACTATGCCTACCGGCCCATCTCGGTCCCCATCGCCGCGCTCCTCGCGCGCACCCCGATCGGCCCGACCGAGGTGAGCCTGGCGAGCGCGGCCCTGTCCCTGGCGGGGGCGGCATCCTTCGCTCGCTCTGCCTACGCGCTCGGCGTCGTCCTCACCTTCGCCGGTTCGCTAACCGATTGCGTCGACGGCGACCTCGCCCGCCTCACCGGGAAGACATCGCGCCGGGGGGCCCTGCTCGACAGTGTTCTGGATCGCTGGACGGACGCCGCCCTCATCATCGGGCTGGCTTTCTCCGACCTCGATCGGTACGGCGCCCTGGCCCTGCTCGCCCTGGCCGGTGGCTTCCTGCCCAGCTACGCGCGGGCGCGAGCGGCGTCCCTCGGAATCGATTGCCCGGAGGGCATCGGGACACGCGATGTTCGAATGCTCATCCTGATTGCTGGAGCCCTGTTCGATGCCGTCTCCATAGGACTGGCTGCGGTTGCCGTGCTCGGTGCCCTCACGTCGGTACAGCGCACCGCGCACGCCTATCGAGAACTGGGGGGGTCCGGAAACCGGCCTCCCGAGATCACTAGGACGTCTCCGGCGCCCCCGGAGACGTGATGCTCACGGTCGTCCTACCCGCACCGTCGAAATAGCGCTCGAGGTCTCTCCGGTCGAGACTCTCCTTTTCGAGCAGATCCGTCGCCAGCGCGTCGAGGTCGCCGCGGTGGTCGACGACGATCCTGCGAGCCCGCTCGTGCGCGCCGGTGAGTAGCGCCTTCACCTCCCGGTCGATCGCCACCTCGGTCTCCTCCGAGACGCTCTCGCCCCGACGCAGGACGGGCGAAAGGAAGCGGGGGCCCGAGTCGGCGATGTTGATAGGGCCCACTTTCTCGGACATCCCGAACTCCATGACCATCCGGCGCGCGATCTCGGTGGCCTTCTTGAGATCGTCCTGGGCGCCGGTCGTGGCAAAACCGAACACGATCTCCTCCGCCGAGCGGCCGCCGAGGAGCACGGCGATTCGATCGCGCAATTCCGGTTCGGACATGAGATACCGCTCCTCGTCCGGCAGCTGCTGCGTGTAGCCGAGGGCACCGATCCCTCGCGGAATAATCGAGACACGGTGAACCGGATCGGCATGATCCACGAACAAAGCAACAATGGCATGGCCCAGCTCGTGGTAGGCGACGAGTCGTCTCTCTTTGTCGGTCAGGACTTGCGAGCGCCGCTCGAGACCGGCGACGACCCGATCGATTGCCTCCTCGAGGTCGCGCATCTCGACCCGGTCTTTGCCTCGGCGCGCGGCGAGGAGTGCACCCTCGTTGATGACATTGGCCAGCTGCGCTCCCGAGAATCCCGGCGTCCTTCGGGCGAGGACCTTCAGATCGGCGTCCTCGGCAAGCTTGACGTCGCGCGCGTGGATCTGCAGGATCTCCTCCCGCCCGCGGATATCGGGCAGGTTCACGACGATCTGACGGTCGAACCTCCCGGGTCGGAGCAGCGCCTGATCTAGGACCTCGGGGCGGTTCGACGCGGCAACGATGATGACGCCGCTGTTCGGTTCGAAACCGTCCATCTCCGTGAGGAGTTGCTGCAGTGTCTGCTCCTGCTCCTGATGAGCGCCAAGCTGGTTTCCCGCCGCCCCCGAACGCGCCTGCCCAATGGAGTCGATCTCATCGATGAACACGATCGCCGGAGCACGATCCCGCGCTTGCTGGAACAGATCTCGGACCCTCGCCGCTCCCAGCCCCACGAACAGCTCGACGAACTCAGACGCGGAGATGTAGAAGAACGGCACCCCCGCCTCTCCGGCAACCGCCCTCGCGAGCAGCGTCTTACCGGTCCCCGGGGGGCCGACCAGCAGTACCCCCTTCGGGATGCGCGCGCCCACCGCCTTGAACTTCTGGGGCGTTTTCAGGTAATCGACGAGCTCGACGAGCTCGGTCTCGACCTCGTCCACACCCGCGACATCCTTGAACGTCGTCTTCATATCGGTGCGGTCGTAGAGCTTCGCTTTGTTGCGGCCGAAGGACAGTGGGCCGCCCTGACCAAGTTGGCTGCGTAGCCTTCGGAAAATGAAGAAGTAGTACAGGCCGCCGATCAACAGCAGCGGCAGCACCCAGCCGAACAAGAAGCCAGTCCACAGACTTTGCTGCTCACCGGAGTAGGTGACCTCTTCCCTCTCGAGGATCCTGATCAGTTCGTTCGTCTCATAATTCGGAGGTAGCGTCGCGCCGAACTCCTGGGCCTCGTCGTTCCTGTCCGCATAGGTACCCGACACGGATGTCTCCGAGATCGTGACCTCCGTGACGTCTCCCCTTTCGATCAGGTTAAGGACACGCGAGAAGCTGATCTGTTCGCGCCCACCGCCGAGTGGGTTCTGAAACACAAGGAACAGTAGGATCGCACCCACAATCCATGCGATGGTGATTGCTCTTTGACGTGAGTCGGGCGGGCCCGGTGGTCCGGACGGCCGCCGCTCCCCTCGTCTGGGTCGCAACCGATCGGCCATGTCGGCAGCCTACTCGCGCCCTGCGACTTATGGAGGGTGGCCGCACGCGCAAACCGGGCCCCCGAAGGACCCGGCTCGGCCTTTTGAGTTCACCCCCGTCCTAACGAATGCGGTCCTGCTCGACCGTGCCTCTCCACGCACCGGTTTCCTGGCCGTGGGTTTCGATGAACTCCCTGAACCGCTCGAGATCACCCTGGATGCGCCGGCCGATGATGCCGAGCGCGCTCCCCGCCTTCTCCTTGAGATCCGACGGCTCGTACTCCATCTGGAGCATGATGCGTGTCGTCGTGTCGTCGAGACGATGAAATGTAACAACCCCGGCATTGGACGGCTCGCCCTCACCGGCCCACGCGATTCGCTCGTCGGGGATCTGCTCGGCGATGTTCGCCTTCCACTGCCGCTCCTGACCCCCGATCTCCGCCCTCCAATGAAGGGTGGTGTCGTCGATCTGACGCACCTCTCTTACTCCCTCCATGAACCTGGGGAACTCCTCGAACTGAGTCCACTGGTTGTATGCAACTTGCACCGGAACGCTTACATCGATCGACTTCTCAACGGATGCCATTGAGTTGACCCCCTCTAATCGGATTAACTCGTCGAGCTATTAGTACCCGTTCTCGCCGGGCCTACACACCGGTCTACTCATCGGTGCCAGCGATCGCTTGGATGGCTACCACGATCGGGTGCAAAGCAAGTCGGCGCCCCGGCGCGTCTCAAGCCGCGCGCAGAGTCGCCGAGATCTTCGCCAGCAGGGTTGCCGTATCGAACGGCTTCAGAATGAGATCCTCGTCTCCCGACAGCTCTCCGTCGCGAGTGATGATTTGGTCCGTATAGCCAGACATGAACAGCGTTGG
Source organism: Actinomycetota bacterium (assembly GCA_050694175.1). Taxonomy (GTDB): domain Bacteria; phylum Actinomycetota; class CADDZG01; order CADDZG01; family WHSQ01; genus JBOGXA01. The sequence continues at coordinate 77,462 of JBOGXA010000003.1, read as the reverse complement.
CATCTGGTAGCCGGCTTCGTGAAGGCGCGTCACGAGCTCCTTGCCCGACATGCGCGGCATCACGACGTCGGTGAGGAGCAGGTCGAGCTTTCCATCATGCCCGGCAATCATGTCTAGAGCCTCCATACCGGACTCGGCGACGAGCACCTCGAAGCCGCTGCGCACCAGGATCCGCTCGACAAGCCTGCGCACGGCCGCTTCGTCCTCGACGACGAGAACCGTCCGGCCCGCTCCGCCGTGATAGCCCTCTTCCGCTCGACTGTTGCCGTCGGAAGTGAGGCCGTCTTCTCCGCGGGGGAAGTAGGCCGTGACCGTAGTGCCCTGGCCCGAAGCAGAATCGATCTCGATCCCTCCCCCGGTCGCCTGAACCACACCGAACACCGTCGCGAGCCCCAGGCCGGTCCCCTGTCCGCGGGGCTTCGTCGTGAAGAACGGTTCGAACGCGCGCTCACGAACCTCAACGCTCATTCCCTCACCGGTATCGGTCACCGAGAGCGCCACATAGGAGCGCCCGTTCGTTGCCGTTAGGGTCCTCCCGACCTCGGATCGGTCGGCGACTCTCGTCTCGATTCGCATCCGACCGCCCCGGGGCATCGCGTCTTTGGAGTTCACCGCGAGGTTGATGATGACTTGCTCCAGTTGCGTACGATCGATGGTGATGTATCCGGCGTTCGTGTCGAGTTTCAGCTCGAGATGGATATTCTCACCAATCGTCCGTCGCAGAAGCTTCTCGATGTCGCTCACGACCTCGTTCATACGAATGACCTGAGGACGGACTATCTCTTTCCGACTGAACGTGAGCAGCTGACGGATCAATGCTCCGGCGCGCTCCCCCGCTTTGATGATCTCCTCAACGTCCTCCTTCTTTGTATCGTCGTCTTCGAGATCCTCTGCAATGAACCGGGCGCTGTTCTGCACTATGAGCAGGAGATTGTTGAAGTCATGGGCGATCCCACCTGCGAGCTGCCCGATCGCATCCATCTTTTGACTTTGACGCAGCTGTTCCTCGAGATGCTTGCGGGCAGAGATATCGGTAATCACCCCGCGGACGAGGCACGGACCGTCGTGAGGTGAGGTCAACAAACGATATTCGTCACGCACCCAGAACTCATGCCCGTTGCCAACAACGATCCGGTACTCGGACGCGATCGTGTCCCCGACTTCCATGTCCAGTGCCGCGGCCTCCTCCTCCATGACCCGCTGCCTGTCGTCGGGGTGGATGGCGTCGATCCACGCACGCGGGTTGTCCATCCACTCCTCGTTCGAGATGCGAAGCATCCCCTCGACCTGCGGGCTGACGTAGTGCCACGCGCCCTCTTCGCCCAGCTCGGACACATAAACGACGGCCGGAACGTCCTCGACGAGGCGGCGGAACTTCTCTTCCGCGTCGCGGAGGCGCGCCTCGGCGTCTCTGCGCTGGGTGACGTCGTAGAAGGTGGCGACCATCCCCCGGATGTCCGGGTCGTCGAGCATGTTGGTCAACGTGATCTCGAACCATCTCTTCTGACCGTCCTTGTGCCAGCCGCGCACTTCGAATGTTTCGGAGTAGCCGAGGGTCGCGGCCACGCGGTTGAAGTGCTCCGCAGCAACGGCAAGGCTCTCGGTGGCAACGAAGTCGAAGCCGACCCTGCCGATCAGCTCGTTCGGGCCATAGCCAGCAAGGTCGACCATGGTGGGTGAGACGTAAGTGATCGCTGCATCCGGATCGACAATGACCAGTGCGGAATGCCCCTTTTCGACCAGCGCGCGGAAGAACTCGTCGCCGAAGCGCGGCCCGGCAGCGAGAGCGGTCTGGGCACTCGAGTCGATTTCGTCCACGTCCTCGCCGATAGTTTCGTTGACTGCGTCTACGCGTTTATCGGCAGGTTAGGCGCCGTCCTTGCCCCGAACGGGGGATAGGTTCACCCGCCGGGGTACGTATTTTGAGGAAGCCTCCCTGAGGATCTAGCGCGCCCACCACGCCGTCGCGGTCAGGAACTTGGCCCGCAGGCGGCCGTAGGGGCACGAGTCCTCGACCTCATGAAGCGCCATGGTGTCGGCGTCGAGCGCCCATGTGTAGACACCGGTGACGTCGATGCAGTTGGGATCGTTGAAGAGTCTCAGGCGGTCTCCCGACACCCGGTAGTGGCCGGTCGCGGAGAAGGGTGGGGGCCGGAGGCATTCGGAGCAGAGCCGGCCCGGGGCCGCAGGCCTGAACCGCACGAAGTACCTGCCCTCCTCGAAGGTAATGGTCGACCGACCGGCGTCCCGGCGGTACGGGGCGCAGCGGCGGCAGGCGACGGGCCGTCCGCCCGCCTGGGCGACCGTTATTGTGCGCGTGTAGAGCCCGTCGATCGGGGTGGGCGTCCGAGCCGGCGCAGGCGTCGAGTACGGATAGGGCTCCCCGGGGCTGAGGGCCGCATCGGGGACCCGCTCGGCGCCTCGAGTCGATGCCCCTGGTAGCTCGTCGCTCCCGGAGCACGCGACCCCCGCGGCCACTACGGTGGCTCCAAGCGCAAGCTTGAAAGCACGCAGGATCACGACCTCCTGCCCTAACGCCGTCCAACCCATGTGAGCCTCACGGCGATTGTTCCCGGCAGACTCCCAGACGTCGCCGACCTCATCCGCGCAGGCGCCTAGGGCGCAAAACCGGCTTGGATCTCCTGACAGACCTCGATGTCCTGCGAGGCCTCCTCGAGCTCGGAGCTCTGAAGCCCTTCGAGCCCGGACTGAACCTCCTGGCCCGACTCCTGCAGCGAGGTCCCTATCTCCTGCGTTCCCTCGGCAAACGCCTGTGGGTCGTCGGTTGGAAGATCCTCGATCTGCGATTGGGCGTCCTCGAGGATGGACTTGACCTGCCCGAGAGCCGAGCGAACATCGTCCGCAATCTCCTCGCCGTTATCGACGTCCGGGACACCGGCGTCTTCGACCTCGCTGATAAGGGTGTCGGTGTCTCCGACCATGTCGCCCAGGAAGTTCGTCAGCACCTCTTTGCCCGCCTCGGGGTCTTCCGGGGCCTCGCTTTGAATCTCGCTCACACGCTCCGAGACAGTGTCCGTGTAGTCCTTCACGGCCCCGCAGACGTCCGCTGCATAGTCCTCGGCAGCCACGGTGTCGCCTCCGTTGCCGCACGCAGCCAGGCCACCGATGACGGCGACCGAGAGCGCTGCGCTTACGAGCCTGGATCGAAACACTCGCTCACCTCGCATTCTGTCTGCCCCTCGGGACTCTTCCCGAAGAGCGAACTGCCGATGGTACCTGGGACTTGTCTGTTCCCCCCGCAAGAACGTTGAGCGCCCCAATGCCTTTCGGGGGCGGTAAACGAGCGACCCGCACCGGCTGCGACCCCGGTCGAGCCGTGGAAGGCCGTACTCATTTATCCGCGGGTTTAGTCGTGGGCGGTACTGGGATCGAACCAGTGACTTCTGCCGTGTGAAGACAGCGCTCTCCCGCTGAGCTAACCGCCCCGGCGTCACATGATAGCGACGCACCACCACGGCGAATGGCCGACGAACCGTTCGGTGCCGGGGATAGGGTTGCCCTGATGGGCTCGGTAATCCATCTCTCAGCGGCCTCGCCGCGGGGCCACAGAAGGCCGCGCACGGGCACCGGAGGCGCCCGGACGGCCTCGGGGCGCCGGACGGCGCTGGTGCTCGGCGGGGGCGGCATAACGGGGGCCGCATACCACCTCGGAGTCCTGAACGCCCTCGACGCCGTCGGTCCCGACCTTCGCACCACGGAGTTCGATCTCTACATCGGGACGTCCGCGGGCGCCGTCATCGCCGCCTGCCTTGCGAACGGCATCCCTGCGGCTGAGCTGATTCGAGCCAATCTCAACCACGGATCGGCCGCGTTCCCGGGTATCGGCGCCGATGAGATCATGCGGCCCGATCGTCGTGGGCTCCTCCGATCCGTGATCCGGTGGCCGTTCGGCGTCCTCGGTGCGCTGCGCAGGTACGCCGGGCACCCGTTCTCGACCCGCCTCATCGATGGCCTCGGTGCGCTTGCCGAGGGCCTTCCGCCGGCCCTCTACACGACCGACGGAACCGAACGCTATCTGCGCGCGATCCTCGAAGAGCAGGGCCGCTCGAACGAGTTCGGCAAGACGAGATCAAAATTGCTCGTCACCGCCACCGACCTCGATACCGCCCGGCGCGTCGTCTTCGGAGCCAAGGGAGCACCGAGCGCGGCGATCTCCGAGGCTGCTGCCGCGTCCACGGCGATTCCTCTCCTGTACGCCCCGCGCACGGTCGGCGGACACGACTTCATGGACGGTGGTCTCCGATCGACGACCAACATCGACATCGCGATTGCGCACGGCGCCACGCTCATCGTGTGCATTAATCCGCTGGTTCCTTACATGCACGACGTGCGTCACCTGCTTCCCTCGGCAACAGGCCTGCCGTCACACCATCTGGCCCAGAAGGGCTTTCCTCACATTGCCGCCCAGACGTTTCGGATCATGGCTCAAGCGCAGCTCGAGAAGGAGATCGAAATCATCGCCGGCTCGCGTCCCGACGTCGATATCATCCTCATCGAACCGCGCGCCGACGACGAGCATCTGTTCGTCTTCAACTTGATGGACTACGCGTCGCGCGAGCGAATCGCCCGCCACGCCTTCGAGAATGTCGCCATCGATCTGGTCACGCGTTTCCCCGACTACAGGAAAGTCTTCTCCCGACACGGCATCAAAATCGACCGCGACGCCCTCGTCGACCAGCTCCGGGAGATTGTGGAAGGCGCCGAACCTCGCTTCATCGGACGGGCGGAGCCGGACCCTGTCCAGGCCGATCGAGTGATATAGCCGAGGCATCCTGCCCCTCGTACGATGTCGATGTGGCGCTCCCATTTCCGGCGGAGTTCATTTGGGGAACGGCGACGGCCGCCCATCAGGTCGAGGGCGGGAACTGGAACAACGACTGGTGGGCGTGGGAACACAATTCGGAGTCACGCTGCGCCGAGCCGTCCGGTGATGCCTGCGATCACTACCACCTGTATCCGTCCGACATCGGCCTGATCGCCGACCTGGGCTTCGGTGCCTACCGCTTCTCCATCGAGTGGTCGCGCATCGAGCCGGAAAACCGCGAATTCTCACGCGCCGCGCTGGAGCACTACCGGCGCATGCTCGGTGAGTGTCATGAGCGGGGGCTCGACCCGGTCGTGACCTTCCATCACTTCACCACTCCCCGCTGGGTATCCGCCGGCGGCGGCTGGACGGAGCCCGGCACGGCTGATCTGTTCGCTCGTTTCTGCGAACGCGCCTGCGCTCATCTTGGCGATCTCATATCGATTGCGTGCACGATCAACGAGCCCAACATCGTCGCGACGTTCGGGTATCTGACCGGTGCTTTCCCGCCGGGGTGCCGCGATCCCTCGGCGAGGCTCGCCGCCAACGACGTGTTCGTGACCGCGCACCGCAAGGCGATCGAGGCGATAAAGGGCGGCCCGGGGGACGCGCCGGTGGGAATCACGCTTGCCATGACCGACTACCAGCCCGTCGACGGGGGCGAAGACGAGCTGGAGCGGATCCGCGCGTCGATGGAAGACCTCTTCCTGGAGGCGGCTCGCGGCGACGACTTCATCGGGGTGCAGACCTACACCCGGGCACGTATCGGCCCCTCCGGTGAGCTCGGGCCCGAACCGGGGGCCGAGACCACACTCATGGGCTACGAGTTCTATCCGCAGGCGCTCGAACCAACCATCCGCCGCGCGTGGAGGCACACAAACGGGGTCCCGGTCGTCGTGACCGAGAACGGTATCGCCACCGGCGACGACGGTCGCAGGATCGCATACGTCACTACCGCTCTGCACGGCGTCCGCCGATGCCTCGACGACGGGATCGACGTCCGCGGCTACTTCTACTGGTCGGCGCTGGACAATTTCGAATGGGCGCTCGGCTACCGGCCGACCTTCGGGCTCGTCGCCGTCGATCGCGCCACGCAGCGGCGGTCGCCGAAACCAAGTGCGCGCTGGCTCGGACGGATCGCGTCGACGGGGCGCCTCGATGGAACCGGCTACTGAGCGGCCCGGGCCTCCATCGGCCGGATTCCATCGCCGAACAGCGCCGCCAGGAACTCACCGGTGTACGAGCCCCGTGTGGCGGCGACCTCCTCGGGCGTTCCCTGCGCCACGACCCGGCCTCCGCCCGCGCCGCCCTCCGGGCCCAGATCGATGATGTGGTCGGCGGTCTTGATGACGTCGAGGTTGTGCTCGATCACTATCACCGTGTTCCCCACATCCACCAGCCGGTGGAGCACCCCCAGCAACTTGGAGATGTCGTCGAAATGCAGCCCCGTCGTGGGCTCGTCGAGGATGTACAGGGTTCTGCCCGTCGATCGCTTCGATAGCTCGCTCGCGAGCTTCACACGCTGCGCCTCTCCCCCGGACAGAGTCGGAGCGGGCTGCCCAAGCTTGATATAGCCCAGGCCCACATCGCGCAAGGTGTTCATGTGTCGGGCGATCGGCGGGATATTCGCAAAGAAGTCGCACGCTTCGATGACGCTCATCTCGAGCACCTCGGAGATGTTCACTCCTTTGTAACGCACCTCGAGCGTCTCACGGTTATAGCGCTTCCCCTTGCACACCTCACACGGCACGTACACATCGGGAAGGAAGTGCATCTCAATCTTGATCGTCCCGTCTCCAGCACACGCCTCGCACCGACCGCCCCGCACATTGAAGGAGAACCGCCCAGGCTGATAGCCGCGCCGACGTGCATCCGGTGTCTTGGCAAAGAGCTTGCGGACGTGGTCGAAGACTCCCGTATAGGTGGCGGGGTTGGACCTCGGCGTCCTACCTATGGGTGACTGATCGATGTCGATCACCTTGTCGATCGATCCAATGCCGGTGATCCTCCGGTGCTTCCCCGGCACCATCCGCGCCATCCGGTTGAGTTTCTGATGGACCGCTCGATAGAGGATCTCGTTTACGAGAGTGGACTTGCCCGACCCCGAGACCCCGGTAACGGTGACGAAGCATCCCAACGGGAACGGAACATCGATGTTCTGCAGGTTGTGCTGGCGCGCTCCCTTGATCTCGATGACGTCGCCTGTGCCCGGTCGGCGGGAGTCCGGCACCGGGATCGTCCTGCGCCGCGCCAGGTAGTCGCCGGTGATCGAGTTGGGATGGTCGAGGAGTCCGTCGAGCCGGCCCGCGTAGACGATCTCGCCGCCCCGATCCCCGGCCCCAGGCCCTATGTCAACGACATGGTCGGCAGATCGAATCGTGTTCTCATCGTGCTCGACCACGATGAGCATGTTGCCGAGGTCCCGTAGCCGCAGCAGTGTCTCGATGAGGCGATGGTTGTCCTTCTGGTGCAGCCCGATCGAGGGCTCGTCCAGAACGTACAGGACCCCGACCAGTCCCGACCCGATCTGCGTCGCGAGCCGGATGCGCTGCGCTTCGCCTCCGGCGAGGGTCGCCGATCCGCGCGCCAGCGTCAGGTAGTCGAGGCCCACATCGAGCAGGAAGCCCAGTCGAGCATGGATCTCCTTTAGCACTCGCTCGGCGATGTACGTCTCGCGATCGTCCAGCTCCAGTTTCTTCATGAAATCGTCCACCGCGTCGATGCACAGCTCGCACACCTCGTGGATGTTCCTTCCCCCCAGCGTCACCGCGAGCGATTCCGGTCTCAACCGCGCTCCTTTACACGCCGGACAGGGCACTTCTCGGAAATACTGCTCGTAGCGCTCGCGCGCGTAGTCGGAGTCCGTTTCGGCACGACGCCGCTCTAGCCAGGTGATGACGCCCTCGAAGACAGTCCAATACGCGCGGATGCGTCCGAACCGGTTCCGGTAGCGGACGTGGATCTCTTCGTCGTCAGATCCGTACAGCAGGATCTCGCGCGCGCGTTTAGACATCTTTCTGAAGGGCACGTCCGTTCGGAAACCAAAGGTTTGCGCCGCCGAGCCGAGCAGCCGGTCGAAGTATTCGAGAGTCCGCCCCGACCACGGCGCGATCGCGCCCTCCTCCAGCGACAAGTCGGGATCGGGAATGACGAGATCGGGATCGACCTCGAGGTGCACTCCTAATCCATCACAGCGCTCGCAGGCGCCGTATGGAGAGTTGAACGAGAAGTTGCGCGGTGCCAGTTCGTCGAAAGAGATGCCGCAGAACGTGCATGCGAAGTTCTGCGAGAAGAGGATGTCGTCGGACTGATCATCGACCAGGTCGATTGCGGCGACCCCTTCCGCGAGCTTCAGAGCGGTCTCGATCGAATCGGTCAGGCGCGATTCGATGCCCTCCTTGATGACCAGCCGATCGACGATGACGTCGATGTCGTGCTGGTAGTAACGGTCGAGACGAATCTTCTCGGACAGGTCACGGGCCTCTCCGTCGACCCGAGCGCGTGCGAAGCCGCGCCGGGTGAGGTCTTCGAACAGATTGGCGAACTCGCCCTTACGGCTGCGGACAATGGGGGCCAGCACCTGAAAGCGCGTGTCGTGCGGAAGTCCCAGGACCTGATCGACGATCTGCTCGGGCGTCTGGCGGGCGATCGCCCGCCCGCACTTGTGACAGTGGGGCCGTCCGATGCGAGCAAACAGCAGGCGCAAATAGTCGTAGATCTCGGTGATGGTCCCGACGGTCGAGCGAGGGTTCTTGGGGGCCGACTTCTGGTCTATGGAGATGGCCGGTGACAGGCCCTCGATGAAATCGACATCGGGCTTGTCCATCTGGCCCAGGAACTGGCGCGCGTACGCGGACAAGGATTCGACATAGCGGCGCTGTCCCTCCGCGTAGATGGTGTCGAAGGCCAGCGACGATTTCCCCGAGCCCGAGATCCCGGTGAAGACGATCAGGGAGTCGCGGGGCAGCTCGAGGTGGATGTTCTTCAGGTTGTGCTCGCGGGCGCCCCGGACGACCAGCCGCCCGGACGCCCCATGGAGTGGAACGGCCATCGGCTCGATGCTAAACGACGCGCGTGTAACTTCCCTTCCCGCTTTTCACCGGGCCGGTTGTGTCACACCCCCTGACTACCATGAGGGAGACAGGCTGACTAAGGTAAGGACAATGACGATGGTCCAGGTTGCATGGGCGGCACTCGCGGTGCTCGCGGTGGCCGTGTTCGGGATGTTCGGGGTGTTCTTCTACCTCGGGGCCAGAATCGACGGCTTGGCCGCCCGGATGGACGGGCTTGCGGACCGCCTCGACGCCCGGATCGACTCGCTGGCCGCCCTCCTTCACGCCCACATCGAGCGTCACGCCGGGTAGGGCGCCCGGCCCCCGCGCTACGCTTCCCCCGTGCCCGACCTCTCCCCGTATCGAGCCGAATTCCCTGTCGTCGGGCGGCGCACCTATCTCATCTCGGCGTCGCTCGGCCCCCTGTCGCGCCGCAGCCGGGCCGGCGCCGAGGAGCACCTCGACCTGTGGGCCAGGCTCGGCCCCGAGGAGCTCTGGCTCGACCACGGCCTCCCCAGGCTCGAGCGCTGCCGGGAGCAGTTCGCGGCCCTCATCGGCGCCGACCCCGACGAGGTCGCCGTCGTGCCGTCGGTGTCGGCGGGCCTCTCGGCGATCGCCTCGTGCCTCGACTTCTCGATCCGCCCCAAGGTCGTTCTGTCGGCTCTTGACTTCCCCACGAACCACTACGTGTGGAGGGCGCAGGAGCGGACGGGGGCAAAACTCGACGTCGTCCCGACCCCCGACGGCATCCGCATCGAGACCGGCGAGTTGGTCGGCCGCGTCGACGAGCAGACCGCGATCGTCAACACGAATCGGGTCCTGTTCGAGTCCTCATGGATCATGGACCTGCCTCCGGTCGTCGATGCCGCGCACTCGGCGGGCGCATACGTGGTGGTCGACGACTTCCATGGAACCGGGATCGTGCCCCTCGACGTCCACGCGCTGGGCATCGACTTCTTAGTGTCCGGGGCTCTCAAGTGGCTCTGTGGAGGTCAGGGCATCGCCTTTCTCTATTGCCGGCGCGACCTCGTCGAGGAGATGGAGCCGCGCGTCGTCGGGTGGTTCGGAACCGTGGACCCGTTCGATTTCGACCGCAGCCGCCTGCGGCTCCTGCCCACCGCACGCAGGTTCGAAACCGGGACCTACGCGCTGCCCCAGGCGTGGACGGCGGCGGGCGGCATGGAGATCATGCTCGAGGTCGGGGTCGACGCGATCCGCGCCCGCAACCAGGAGCTGACGCGGGGAATCATCGATCGCGCCGACGAGTCCGGGCTCGAGCTTCTCTCGCCGCGGCGAGACGACCAGCGCGGTGGATTGGTGCGCGTGCGCGTCCCCGGAGGCCGGGCCGGGGCCGAGAGACTGCTGCACGCGCTGTTCGAACGCGATGTCGTCCTCGATCAACGCGGCGACGCGCTGAGGATCTCTCCCCACTTCTTCAACAACGAAGCCGACCTCGATCGGTGCTTCGAGGCGATCCGCGACCTGATGTAACGACTCGTCCGGCTCGAGCGAGCGCTGGGTTACACATGCTGTAACTGTGCGCCCTGTCGACGGGGCCGGCCGGGGCTACGAGACGTCCCGAAGCTCGCGCCGGAGATCGCCGATCTCGTCCCGGATGCGCGCCGCGTACTCGAACCGGAGGTCCTCTGCCGCCTGGTGCATCTCCTCCTCGAGCTGGAGGATGAGGCGGCGGAGATCGTCGGGGCTGCCGCCCACGGGAGCATGCCGACGACTGCGCGACCTGTCGGGCACCGTAGCGTCTTTTCGCCGGCCCAGCCCGGCAACGAGAATGTCGCTCACCGCCTTGCGGATCGTCTGCGGATCGATTCCGTGCGTGGCGTTGAATTCGAGCTGGATCTGGCGCCGGCGCTGCGTTTCGTTGATCGCATGCCGCATCGAATCCGTGACCTCGTCGGCGTACATGAGCACCTGCCCTTCGACGTTGCGGGCCGCCCGTCCAATCGTTTGGATCAGCGAGGTCTGCGACCGCAGGTAGCCCTCCTTATCGGCGTCGAGGATGGCCACAAGCGACACCTCCGGGAGGTCCAGGCCCTCGCGCAGCAGATTGATCCCCACGAGCACGTCGAACTCGCCGAGTCTGAGATCGCGCAGGATCTCGATGCGCTGCACCGTGTCGATGTCGGAGTGGAGATAGCGAACTCGTACTCCCGACTCGAGCAGGTAATCGGTGAGGTCCTCCGCCATCTTCTTCGTAAGCGTCGTGACCAGCACGCGTCCACCGACCTCAGTTCGTTTCCTGATCTCTTCCATGAGATCGTCGATCTGGCCCCTGGTCGGCCGAACCACTACCTCCGGGTCCACCAGGCCCGTCGGCCGCACCAGTTGCTCGACGGGAGCACCGCCGACGCGGAGCTCGAACGGCCCCGGGGTCGCGCTCATGAGCACGATCTGCTTCGTGACTTCGAGGAACTCATCGAACCGGAGCGGACGGTTGTCGAGTGCGCTCGGCAGCCTGAATCCGTGCTCGACGAGAGTCTCCTTCCGGCTACGGTCGCCCTCGTACATCCCGTTCAGCTGCGGGACCGTGACGTGGGACTCGTCGAGGACCACGAGGAAATCGTCGGGGAAGTAGTCGAGAAGCGTGTTCGGACGGCTCCCAGCTCCTCGCGCCTCGATGTGGCGAGCGTAGTTCTCGATCCCGTTGCAGAAGCCGACCTCGCGCATCATCTCGAGGTCGTAGTTCGTTCGCATCCTGAGCCGCTGGGCCTCCAGCAGCTTGCTCTGGCCCTCGAACAGCTTGAGCTGGTCCTCGAGCTCGTGCTCGATCGCCACGATGGCGCGCTGCATCCGTTCCTGCGATGCAACGTAATGCGACGCAGGGTAGACGGTGACGTGATCGAGCTCGTGTGTTATCTCTCCCGTGACCGGGTCGAGCTCGATGATGCGATCGACCTCATCGCCGAAGAGTTCGATGCGCACGGCCCGCTCCTCGTAGGCCGGGAAGATCTCGATCGTGTCCCCCCGCACCCGGAACTTGCCGCGCACGAAGTTCACATCGTTGCGTTCGTATTGGATATCGACGAGTCTCTGGATGATGAAGTCTCGATCCGCCCTCCCGCCACGCGCCACGCTCACTACCTGGTTGAGATACTCCTCGGGCGAGCCCAGGCCAAAGATTGCCGAGACGCTTGCCACTATGAGCACGTCGTCGCGCTGGAGGAGAGCGCTCGTCGACGCGTGCCTGAGTCGTTCGATCTCATCGTTGATCGACGAGTCCTTTTCGATGTAAGTGTCGGTCGAGGGCACGTACGCCTCGGGCTGGTAGTAGTCGTAGTAGGAGACGAAGTACTCGACGGCATTGGTGGGGAAGAACTGCTTGAACTCGTTGCAGAGCTGGGCAGCAAGCGACTTGTTGGGGGCCATCACCAGGGTCGGCTTCTGGATCTGTTCGAGGGCCCAGGCGATTGTCGCGGTCTTCCCCGTGCCCGTGGCTCCGAGCAGGGTCGAGAATCGCTCGCCGGACAGGACGCGCTCGCCCAGGCCGGCGACCGCGCGAGGCTGATCCCCGGCCGGGGCGAAGTCGGCCTCGACCTTGAACGGGGGCATGTGGGCAGTGTAGCGACGGCCTCCGACAACGAACCCCGGCCACAAAGTCCTTCTGTTACGCCTTTAGGATCACGCGCCGCCGAAAATGCGTAACAGAACGGCGGGCACCGTCAGACGTCGCCGGCCCGGAGGTCGGCGATGAATGGGTCGTAGGCGGATGTGTCGCCGCCCCGCTGCCGCAGCGTGAAGTAGTCCTGGGCAATCTGGCCCTGCTGCTCCCGGTTGAAATCGGCGAGCTTCAGCCCCGCGGCCCGGTCCCGGCGCAAGCCGTCCGGGCCCCCGTACCCGTAGCCGGCCCCCTCCTGCGCTCCGAGGGCTTCGCCCGCGTAGCGACTGCCGACGCGTTCGAACTGCAGGACATGAACGAGCTCGTGGACGATGATGTCGACGTTCGTGCGCGTGTGGGTGCCCGACTCCGGCAGATTGATCGTGTGGAACGTCGTGAACGCCCGGCTCCCGTTGACGCGGAACGCGAGCCGCAGTAGGCCGCCGTTCGCGACGACCACACGGTCCCACTCCACCGCGTCGGCGCCCAGCACCTCACGCCCGGCGGCCACCTCGGTCGCCGTGAGCGGCGATGTGCGCGTGAGCGCTCGAAGCAACGACTCCACGACGGCCGGCCCCCGGAGCAGATCGAAGGGGCGAGCGAGCGCCCTGAGCAGCCACGCGGCGGCGCGCTTCATGAGTCCGCCGGCTAGAGATCGGGGGGCCGGCGGTCGGCCCACGGGCGGGCCTCTTCGACCTGGGCCGACACGCGGATCAGGGTCGCCTCATCGGCGGGCCTCCCCATTAACTGGACTCCAATGGGCAAACCGTCGTCGCTCCAGTACGTCGGCAGGGAAGCGGCGGGCTGCCCGGTGATGTTCGCGACCGGCGTGAACGGAGTGAAAAATGCCGCGCGCGCGAATTGCATGCCGGGGTCCTCTTCCTCGAAGATCCACCCGACCGGAACCGGCGGAAGGGCAAGGGTCGGGCTAAGAAGGAGGTCGTAGTCGTCCCAGAATGCGACGACGCGGCGCGCCATGGCGTGGATGGCTACCTGCGCACGCACATAGGTCGCGACGTTTGTCTGCGACGCCATTTCGAGGAACTCCCGATTAATGGGCTCGAGCTCGGCGCCGTCGGTCATGCCGCTGTAGACGGGGATCGTCTGCCACACGGCCATGAAATGCTGGACGATGTCGGGATCGACCCAGTCGGGTGTCGCCTCCTCGAGATGATGACCGAGCGACTCGAGCAGGGTTGATGCGTCCTCCACCGCGGCGACGCACGCCGGGTCGACCGGAGCGCCAGTTGGGGAGGAGGTAGTGACCCCGACGCGCAGACCGGATACGGGCGCACCGGCTTCGTTGAGAAACGGGCGGGCGGGAGGAGCGGCCCAGTAGGGGTCGCCCGTCTCGTAACCGGCCATCACATCGAGCAGGGCGGCGGCATCGGCGACCGTGCGGGCGATGGGACCATCCGTCGCGAGCCCCGCGACGAACTCCCCGAAAGCGGGCCCCCACGACACCCGCCCGCGCGCGGGCTTCAGCCCGAACAAGCCGCAACAGGAAGCGGGTATGCGAAGCGATCCACCGCCGTCGTTACCCTGCGCCGCCGGGCACATACCGGCCGCAACTGCAGCCGCGGCTCCTCCGCTCGAGCCGCCCGGCGTGCGGCCGGTATCCCACGGGTTCCGGCAGATCCCGTTCAACTCCGACTCGGTAACAGGAAACGTCCCGAACTCGGGCGCGTTCGTCTTGCCCAGCGATATGAACCCGGCCTCTTTGATCCTCCGCACGGTGTGAGCATCGAAATCGGGAACGAAGTCTGCGAATGCCTTAGAGGAGAACGTGGTTTTGATGCCGGCGGTCGGGTTGAGGTCCTTGATGGTAATGGGCACTCCATGAAACGGCGGCAGGTTGCCCCCGGCGGCGACTTCTTCCTCGGCCCGGCGGGCGGCTTCGAGCGCCCCGTCGCCTACCACGGTGACGAAGGCATTGATCTGATCGTCGAACTTATCGATGCGATTCAGATACTCGGTGACGAGCTCAACGGGTGAGATCTCACTGTTGCGGACGAGCGCGGCCTGCTCGAGCGCGGACATATAGATGATGTCGGCCATCTCACAAGACTATCCGGCCGCGTCTAGGAGGAGTCCGCGACGGTGCGCAGCGTGAAATGGAACGTGGAACCCGCCCCGGGTTCGGAGTCAACCCAGATCCGGCCCCCGTGCGCCTCGACTATCCCTTTGGTGATGAACAGCCCAAGGCCGGTCCCTTTCTTGACCCACGAGGGCTTGGGAAGCATCACGAACTTCGAGAACACGCGTTCCTGGTCGACGGGGGCGATCCCGATGCCCTCGTCGGCGACGCTCACCAGGACCGTCTCGTCGTCGTCCTCTCCGGAGCGTGCCGAGACCGTGATCGTCGTTCCTTCGGGCGAGTACCGGTTGGCGTTGGTCAGCAAGTTGAGGAGCACTTGCCCGATGCGGTCCCTGTCGCCCAGCACCTTCGGCAGGGGGTCCGGGATGTCTGCCTCGACCAAATGAACCGCTCTCAACGATGTGTGCACGGCAAGCATGTTGTGGATGAGCTCGTCCAATGCAATCGGCTCGAGTTCGTAGCGCTGCGTTCCGGCTTCCATCCTCGACATATCAAGCAGGTCGTTGACGAGCCTCGATAGGCGCTCGATCTCCTTTGTCACGATGTCGAGGAAGTGGCTGCGGCGGGCTTCGGGGAGCTCTTCCCACGAATCGTGGAGGGCTCGCCCGAATCCCTTGATCGTCGTCATCGGGCCCTTCAGCTCGTGGGCGAGCATCGAGACGAACTCGGTCTTCGTGCGATCGGCCTCCCGCAGCTTGTGCAACAGCGCGCGCTCTCGCTCTCGCGACCGACTCGCTTCGATGACGCTCGCAATCCGCACCCCCAGCAGCGTCGTAAAGCGCAGGTCGTTGTCGTCGAACTCACCCTTGCGGGCGTTTACCGCTTGAAGCACGCCCAAGGGCTCCGGGCCCGACGTCAGCGGGACCACCATCACGGTCATCATGCCGAGGAGGTCGCGGTACTCCTCCCCCACCCACGCGTCGGCAGCGGCGGCGTTCGAGACGAGCGGGGTGTCGGTCCGGAACACCGTTCCGGCCAAGGACGGCTCGGCCAGGGGGATCTTGAGTCCCTCGATTTCCTGCTCCGACATCCCCATGGTCGACGGGTGGGCGTTGAGACTGTCGGTGGCTTCGTCGTACAAGAGGATGGCGGACTTCTCGCAGTCGAGGAGGTCGGCCACGATTCGGACCGACTCCCCGATCGCGTAATCGACCGTGTCGGCCGATGCGAGCAACCGCGACAGTCGGTGCAGTCCAGTTAGCTCTTGGCCCTGCCGCTCCATAGACGAGCGAAGCTGTGCGTTTTCGACGGACAGCGCGGCGCGGTCGGCGAGAAGCGTCAGCATCCGCAAATCGTTGGCGGCGAAGGCCCCCCTCTTGGACCCCATCGCGACCATCACTCCGAGCCTCTGATTCCCAACGTCGAGCGGCGCGGCCGCAAGCTGGTCGGCGTCAAACCACTCGCCCAGTCCTGGATTCGAGTCGGGGTCGGCAACGACATCGTTAACGATCTCACCCTGTCCCGAGTGGAAAATGCGCCGCACTATCGACGGTTCCGACATCGAGATGCGGCCGGCTTCTCCGGTCAACGAATAGACCCGCATGTGATCGGAATCGCCGGCGTGGAGGAACAGCAGAGGGCGCTCGCAGGCAACGACATCCATGAGCAGTCGCAGGGCCTCGTCGACGACCTGGCGTTCCCCCTCGCGATGGGCCCCCAGACCCGCGATCCGGTAGAGCGCCGCCAGTTCGTCGTAATCCATGCCCGGATCGCCCACAGGGCCTGCCTTCCCGTCGCTCTCAGCAAGCCTGAGGAGGTCGGCGCGCCGGCCCCGGACCGCACCCAGCTCGTCGTGCGCTCGGCCCATGCTTGAGGTTTCGCCCTCGGGCCCGGCGGCTCCTTCTCACGCAATCGTAGAGCAGGTTTCTCAGAGTGCCGCGACGACCCCTGGCAGTTCGCTCAGCGACCGGATCGTGGGGGCATCGACGTCGGGATGGCGTCCCGAGCGGTCCAGCAGCACGGCGTTGATCCCCACCGCCGACGCGGGCTCGACATCCATGTGCAACGAATCCCCGACGTGGACCGTCGCATGCGCGGCCGCGTCGGCCCGCGCGAGTGCGAGCTCAAAGATCTCCGGATCCGGTTTCTCGACCCCCTCCAGCCCGGAGATGATCGAGATATCGAAGATGTGCCCCACCTCGAGCTCGACGAGCAGCTCCTCGAGCCACCCCTCGAAGTTCGAGATCAATCCCAGCCTGAAGCCGTCGTCCGCAAGCTGCTTGAAGACAGGAAGGACATCGTCGAAGAGTCTGTAAGTGGAGACGTCGGAGAAGACCTTGTAGAGCTCGGCCGGGAGAGTTTCGTCGGCGATCCGCAGCTCTTGTAGGCACCGCGCGTAGAGATAGGTCCAGAACCGATAGGAGTCCTCGGCGGAAAGAGAGGGCGTTTCGACGCGCGCTTCCCGAGCGGTGCCGGCGAAGTTGCGAATCATCCCGTAGAGAACCGGGGCGACGTCGTCGGGCTCGACGTCGAACCCGTGCTCCCTGCACACCGTTGAGAACAGCTCGGGGAACGACGGATGCGGATGCAGGATCGTCTCCCCAGCATCGAAGAAGACCACGTCGATCAAGATTCGGCCACCCCTGAGCCGGCTCCCGCCTCGCCCGAAGCGGTTCCTTTTTCCTTCAGCCTGCACAACTCCGCCCACACGCGATCTGCTTCCACGGCCAGGTCCTCCACGGTGCCGTCGTTGCGCACCACAGTGGTCGCTGCTTCGAGCAGCTCGTCGCGCGTGGACTGAGCGCTCATACGCGACTGCATGTCGGCAATCGACATGCCGCGTGTACGAATCAACCGGCGTCGCCGGTTCTCATCGTTCGTGTCCACCACCACGATTGCGTTTACCACGGCACGCAGTCGGGTTTCGAGGATGAGCGCGGCGTCGAGCACAACGATGGCATCGCTTCCTCGCAGGCGCTCGAGCGAGTCGGCAATGCCCTTGAAGATCACCGGGTGGACGATTGCATTGAGCGCGGCCAACCGTTCTCGATTGCTGAAGACGATCGCGGCGAGGCGCTTGCGGTCTATCTCCATGGAGCCGGGAACAAGGATCTCGTCACCGAACTGAGCCACGACCGAGTGCCATGCCGGCTGCCCGGGTCTGAGGGCGTCGCGGCCAAGCAGATCGGCGTCGACCACATGAGCGCCGCGCTCCGCCAGCAGTGCGGCCAGTGTGGACTTGCCCGAACCAATTCCTCCGGTCAAGCCGACGACAAACATCCCTGCCCCGCCATGCCGGGAGGTTAGGACTGACCCCGCTCGCGCTTGAGGTCCTGGACTATCGACTCGATGGATTCTTCGTCGCCCTCGTCGCCCGGCTCGAGCACCTCGGCTCCCGACTCGGCGGCTTCGGCCTCCCCGACGGGGCCTTCGTCCTCGGTCGCGGCGGCCACGGCGGCCTCGGGCACGGCTCCGCCGGGAGCGGTACCCGCCCCGCCTCCGGCGGCGGGGGCAATTCCCTCGGGTTCCTCCTCGAGCAGACGCTCCTCGAGGTCGCGCCCGTCGCCCTCCACCGCGGTCATGCCCTCGCCGGCCTCGGGAGGAGTGTCCCCCGCCATGTGGGCGACGGCCTCCGCCTCCTCTTTCTCCTCGGGCGGCGCGGCTGCTCCGGCGTCGCCGGCATCCCCTACCGCCTCCGGGGCGAGGGGTTCGAGCGCTATCTCGGGCGCGGATTCGGCCGCGGACGCGATCTCGGCCTCGCTCTCGGGCCGCTGGCTTGTGTCCTCGGTGGGAACGCCGACATCCTCCGACGCGGCGCGTGCTTCGAGCTCCATCTCGGGCTCAAGCTCCATCTCGGCCGGAGCCGTCGCGGTCTCGGGAACCGGCGCTTCCGGGGCCGTTTCTCGCAGCGCCTGCTTGCGAGACAGGCTGATGCGGCGGCGGTCCAAATCGATGTCGATGATCTTCACCGGAACGCGGTCGTGCACGTGCACCTCGTCCTCGGATTTCTCGACGTGATGTTGCGCAAGCTCGGAGATGTGCACGAGCCCTTCGATTGCCTCGTCTAGCTCCACGAACGCTCCGAACGGGACGAGTTTCGTGACGCGACCTTCGATGACGTCGCCGACATTGTGGGTGCGCGCGAACTGCCGCCACGGATCCTCCTGGGTGGCCTTCAACGACAGCGACACTCGCTCGCGCTCTAAGTCCACGTCGAGGACCTCGACCTGGACCTCCTGTCCCACCTCGACAACTTCACTCGGATGATCAACGTGCTTCCACGACAGCTCCGACACGTGCACGAGGCCGTCGACCCCACCGAGGTCGACGAACGCTCCGAAGTTCACGATCGACGAGACTGCGCCGGTCCTGATTTCGCCCTTCTGCAAAGACGTCAGGAACTCATGGCGCTGTTCGGCCTGGGATTCTTCTAGGAATTTACGGCGCGAGAGAACGACATTGTTGCGGTTCTTATCGAGTTCGATGATCCGGCACTCCAGGTCCTTGCCGACATAGGGCTGCAAGTCGCGCACACGTCTCATCTCAACCAGCGATGCGGGCAGGAACCCGCGCAAGCCGATGTCGAGGATGAGGCCGCCCTTGACAACTTCGATGACTGGGCCCGTAACCGTTCCGTCGCCGTTCTTGATCTCCTCGATTCGCCCCCACGCGCGCTCGTACTGGGCGCGTTTCTTGGACAGGATGAGACGTCCGTCGGCATCCTCTTTCTGGAGGACCAGGGCTTCGACCTCGTCACCGACGCTAACCACATCGCTGGGGTCGACATCGTTTCTGATGGACAGTTCCCGCAAGGGGATTACACCTTCGGATTTGTATCCGATGTCCAGTAAGACTTCGTCCTTGTCGATCTTGACGACCATCCCCCCGACGATGTCGCCCTCGTCGAAGGGTTTGATCGTGGCCTCGATTGCGGCCATGAGTTCTTCTTGCGAATCGCCGACATCGTTTTCGACGATGGTCCCACCGGCATAGGTCTCGCCGGAAGTTGCGGGTGCGGTTCTGGTGATCACGCCGCCCCGGCCGTCGGGGATTGTCGCCTCGTCCGATCCGGGTCGCCCGGCGATCTCTGCTTCCGGCGCTTGCGCAGCGCCGCCTTGCTCTGCCATCTAAGTTGGAGTCCTCCTCGAACGAAAGTCCCTGGAAGCCAGGGCCGCACGAGTATACGGGGGCCGCCCCTGCGAGCACAACTTCACAACCGGCCTCGGTCCCGCGGGATCGGCCCCGCTCCTCTACAGGCGGCCTGCTTCGATGATCCTCTGAAGAAACTGCCGCGTTCTGTCGTGCCGGGGTGCTGTAAAAATCTGCTCCGCGGTCCCCTGCTCCGATATGACTCCATCGTCGATGAAGCACACTCGATCGGCTATGTCGCGGGCGAAGCCCATCTCGTGCGTCGCTATCAGCATGGTCATTCCATCGGCCGCCAGCTCCCGGATGAGGCTGAGGACCTCCGCAACGAGCTCCGGGTCGAGCGCACTCGTCACTTCGTCCAGCAACAGAACGCTCGGGCGCATTGCGAGGGCCCGGATGATCGCAACGCGTTGCTGCTGGCCGCCCGAGAGCCGGTCTGGGTAGTCGTCCGCCTTGTCGACCAGGCCGAAACGAGACAGGAGTCCGCGGGCCCTCTCTTCCGCCTCCGACTTGTCCAACTTGAGAGCCTCGCGGGGCGCCAGCGTGATGTTTCGCAGAACGGTCATGTGAGGGAAGAGATTGAAAGCCTGAAACACAATTCCGATCCGCCGCCGGATGCGGTCTACATCGACGCCTTTCGCGGTGATCTCTTCGCCGTAGACGAGAATGCGGCCCGAGTCGACCGGCTCGACCAGATTCACGCATCTAAGGAGCGTGGACTTGCCGGAACCGGATGCGCCGATCAGACAGATGACTTCGTGAGGCGCAACTGAGAGATCGATTCCCTTCAACACCTCGACCGCGCCGAATGATTTGTGGACGGATTCGAGAGCGAGAGCTGTGCCGTCCGCGATCACAGGACTGCACCAGCCTGCCGCCGCCGTCGATCGCGCGCTATCAGATAGTCCGTGAGACGAGCCAGAGGGATCGTGATCACGACGAAGAGGAATGCCGCCACCACATAGCTCGCGTAGTTGAACTGTGACGACCCGTAGATCTGGGCTGCTCTGGCCGCCTCGATCGGTCCGAGGACCGAAATGAGCGCCGTGTCCTTCTGCAGACCGATGAAATCGTTAAGCAAAGGCGGAATGACACGCCTGATTGCCTGGGGAAGGAGGACGAACCGCAACGATTGCCAGCGCGACAGCCCAAGCGATCGCGCAGCGGCATTCTGGCTCTCGTGAACTGAGTCGATTCCGGCCCTGTACACCTCGGCGACGTACGCCGAGTAGACGAGGACCAGGGCGGCGATCCCGTAGACAACGGCATCACGTCCGGAAAAATAGGTCAGTCCCAGACCCGGTATGCCGAACCCGATCAGATACAGCACCAGTATCAAAGGGACGCCCCGGAACAAGTCCGTATATCCAATGGCGATGGCTCGAAGAGGAAAGAAAACGGGGCCGGGAAGGCCGCGGACGATGGCAATGACCAGGGCGAAGACGAGGATCATCGCCTCGGCGATCATGAACATCTTGACGTTCAACCAAAACGCTCCGAGCACCGACGGAGTCGTCACGGTCCCGACAAACGACCGCCGGATGTGGGCCCAATCGAAGAAACGCTCGCCGACAATGTCGCTTCCCGGTGCCAGTGCCACGAAGACGACGATCAGCGCAAAGAAAACGAGGGTGCTGGCCGTCGATATGAGTACCGCTCTGCGCCCAAGCATGCGGGACCCACGTGTCGACTCTGAGGGCTGGGCCGGCGGGAGCGCGCCGGGATCAAGATCCCGGCTGGGGCCACTGCTGACCGCGCTCACCGCGCGTCGCTCGCCGTCACTCCTCCAGGATCGGCACCGACAGGTACTGCTGCAGCCATTCGGCCTGGAGTTCCTCCAGTGTGCCGTCCGACCTTATGTCCGCAAGCACATCGTTGACGCAAGCCCGTAGTTGATTGCCCTGTTCGAACAGCATCCCAAACTGCTCCTGGGAGGGGTACTGACCGACCACCTCCGAGCCCTTGATCTCGAAATCCCGCAGGTACACGGTTGTCACAACGTCCGTGACGAGGGCATCGATCTGTCCGCTCTCGAGCGCTGACTTGGCGTCGTTGGTCGTATCGAAGATGCGAGGTTGACTCGACGGTCGGACTACTTCATTGATGAAGTCGAGACCGGTCGTCCCCACCTGCGATCCGAGCCGGTAGCCGGCCAGCCCTTCGACCGTGCTCACGTCCGCGATCGGCAAACCCTCCATTGCCAGAACACCCTGATTGTTGGTGAAGTAGCCGTCACTGAAGTCAACCGCCTGCTCGCGTTCAGGAGTGATCGAGATCTGGTTAATGTCGAAGTCGTAATCCTTTTCGCCGGGTGCATAGGACTTGTTGAACGGCTCGACGACCCATTCGATGTCCAGGTTCATGCGCTCGGCGATCTCGCTCGCCAGCTCGCCCTCGTAGCCCGAGTAGTCCTTGGGCGATCCCTCGAACCACGGCGGGAAGGCCGGTTTGTCCGTCGCGACGGTCAACACGCCGCTCTCGAGCGTGGGTGGGTTCGAGGCGTCGCATTGATTACGAGCGGCGTCCCCGCCACCGTCGGATGTGCCCTCCTCCACGCCGCACGCGCCCAGGATCAGGCCGAGCGCCACGAGCACGATGGCCATCTTGCGCATTCGACCCCTCCTATCCAATCGATTCCCGACACCGCAGACTCTAGTGCTCCCGGCCCACTCAAATCACTAGGGTTTCCGAGCCCCGCTAGCTCGGCGGGACCCTCGCGTGAAGCACCGAGCGCCGTTCCAGGAACTCGTCTCGGCCTATCTCACCGCGCGCGTACCGCTCCTCCAGGATGGTGAGCGCCGCCGACGGTTCCATTCGCGGGGACCGGTTTCTCAACACCCTCACCAGCAGAGCGATCAGCGCGATCCAGAGAATTGGCTGCAGTAGCCCTAACAGCCAGAACCAGTGGAACCCGCCGTGCCAGAAATGATCGGCGAGCACCTCGATCACGAGCGTCCCTCCAAGTCGGCGCGGATGCGGACGAGCTCGTCGGCGCTGATCTCACCGCGTGCGTAGCGCTCCTCGGCAATCTTCACGGCGGCAGAGGACGGGGGTGGGGCGATCTCATCGGGGGTCCCCTCCGGAACCGCTATCCACAGGACGATGTAAGCGAGCAACCCGATGCTCGTGAACGCGGCGACGACAAACGCCACTCGCACAAGGGTCACATCGATGTCGAAGTATTCAGCAAGCCCTCCGCAGACCCCTCCGATCTGGCGGTCGGTACGCGAGCGGTACAGGCGTCCTCTGTCCATGCCTTAATGGTCGGACTCGCCGTGCGGCCCGTCAACCGGCCCGTTCTCGCTCGACCAGTACGCGACGAAGGATCTTGCCGGACGGCGACTTCGGGATCTCATCGACGACCTCGAGGAGGCGGATCTTCTTCTGGGGTGCGACCTTACCGGCGACGAACTCCATGATCTCGTCGGGGGACGCGGCGCCGCCCAAGACCACGAACGCCTTGGGCACCTCGCCCGTCTCCTCGTCCGGGCTCGGAATGACTGCAGCATCGCTGACGGCCGGATGGGTCAAAAGGATTGCCTCGAGCTCGGCGGGGGCCACCTGATACCCCTTGTACTTGATGAGCTCCTTGAGTCGATCAACGATGAAGAAGTAGGAGTCCTCGTCTGCGTAGCCGATGTCGCCCGAATGCAGCCATCCATCGGAGTCGATCGTTGCTGCCGTTGCGTCCGGATTGTTGAGGTAACCGCGCATGACCTGCGGGCCCCGGATCCATACTTCGCCCTGCTCGTTCGGCCCTAGTTCGGTGCCGCCGACCGGGTCGACGACCTTGCACTCGGTGTTGGGAAGCGGGGGTCCTATTGACCCGGGCTTGTTGCGGGCGGGATCGTCGGGTGTCGCATGGGTCACGGGGCTTGTCTCCGTGAGGCCGTAGCCCTGTACGACCAAGCACTCCAGCCGGTCGGAGCATTCGGCGGCGAGATCGGCTCCGAGTGGAGCCGCGCCCGACAGGATGAACTTCAACGAGGACAGGTCGTAGTCCTCGACCAGGGGATGCTTTGCAAGTGCAAGAACGATCGGGGGCACGAGATACGCGCGCGTAATCCGATGTTCCTGCATCGTTCCGAGAAAGGCGTCGAGTTCGAAGCGCGGCAACGTCACCACCGTCGCTCCGCAATGGAGAGCACTGTTCATGATGACGGTCATGCCGTAGATATGGAAGAACGGCAGGATCCCTATCAGGGTGTCGTCTTCGTCAACCCTGATCACTGCTTCCGCCTGACAGACGTTAGCCACAAGGTTGTGGTGGGTCAGCATCACGCCCTTGGGCATACCCGTCGTGCCGCTCGAGTAGGGAAGCACGACGAGGTCCTCGTGAACATCGATGTCGGGCCGCGGCGTGCCGGCCCCCGATTCGAGAAGAGATGCAAACGGCGTCGCCCCCTCCGCAGCGGCTCCGCCGAGGGCGGAGTTGGGATCCCCTCCCCCGAGCACGAACACCTCTTTGACGGCCGTCTGGCGCGCCGCTTCGAGGGCCCTGTCGAGGAACTGCGGGATGGTCAGCAAGTACATTGCGCCCGCGTCGTCGAGCTGGAACGCGAGCTCCTCGGCCGTGTAGAGGGGGTTGATCGTCGTATTCGTTCCGCCCGCAGCGACAACTCCGTGGAACGCGACCGCGTATTCCGGCAGGTTGGGCATGAAGATCGCGAATACGTCTCCTTTGCCAAACCCCCGCGCGCTGAGGCCCCCGGCGAGAGCTCCGACCATTGCCTGCAGATGCGCGTAGGTGATCGTCCGCCCGCTGGGCCCATCGACGAGGGCAGGTTTGTCACCGTACTCACTTGCCCTCTGGAAAAGGAACTCGGTCAGGGGGACCTCGGGGATCCCGACATCTGGATGCGGACTCCTAAAGGTCACACCTTCCCCCTTCGGGTCAATCGGGTGATCTCCCTAACTCTACGAGCCGGGGCGACCGCCTGGCCAGAGTCAGTCCTTGGCGTCGGCCCAGGTGTCGCCGAACGAGATGTCGACTTCCAGCGGCACCTTCATGTCGCACACGAAGGCCATTTCATGGGTCACGAGATCTCCAGCGGCGTGACGCTCGGATCCCGGCACCTCGAAGACGAGCTCGTCGTGCACGGTCAGGATCATGCGAGCGCCCAGGTCCGATCCCATCAGCGAACGGTCGACGTTGATCATCGCCAGCTTCATGATGTCCGCGGCAGAGCCCTGGATCGGGGCGTTGAGCGCCTGCCGCTCCCCGATGGCCCGCACCCGGGGGTTGCCGCTTCCCAGCTCCGGCAGATAGCGCCTGCGGCCGAACATCGTCGTCGTGAAGCCGTCTGCATAAGCCTTGGTTACGACCTCGTCGAGGAATTCCTTCACCCCGCCGAACTGCTCGAAGTACGAGTCCATGATGTCCTGCGCCTCGGATACCTTGACGTTCAAGCGGTCGGCCAGGCCCGGAGCCCCCATTCCGTAGGCGAGGCCGTAGTTGATCATCTTGGCGACGGAGCGCTGCTTGACCGTAAGTTCTTTCGGATCGACTCCGAACACGCGAGACGCGGTCGCAGCATGCACGTCCTCGTTCTTCCTGAACACCTCGATCAGGATCGGGTCCTCAGACAGATGCGTCATCACCCGCAGTTCGATCTGCGAATAGTCGATCGACATGAGGACGTAGCCGTCGGCCGGGATGAACGCGCGCCGGATCTGCCGCCCGATGTCCGTCCGGATGGGGATGTTCATGAGGTTCGGATTGGTGCTCGACAACCTGCCCGTGGATGCGACGGTCTGGTCGTAGGTCGTGTGGAGACGGCCGTCGCGCGGGTCGACGAGCGGGGGCAGCGCGTCGACGTAGGTGTTCTTTAGCTTCGCCAGCTCGCGGTAATCGAGGAGCTTACCGACGAAGGGGTGCTGGCCGACGAGCTGCTGGAGCGCGCGCGCGTCGGTCGAGAGTCCCGTCTTGGTGCGGCGCGTGGTCTTCAGACCGAGCTTGTCGTAGAGGAGGATGCGCAGCTGCGACGGGGACCCGAGGTTGATGTGCTCTCCCGCCAGCTCGTAACACTCTGCCTCGAGCTCCCCTATCCGCTTGTCGAGGTCGCGGGCCATCTCGGCGAGATAGTCGAGGTCGATGGCCACCCCGAGCCGCTCCATGCGGGCCAGCACCGGGATGAGCGGATGCTCGACGTTCCTGTAGAGGTCGGTCATGCCAAGCCGCTGAAGTTCGGGCTCGACCGCGATCGCCACCTCACCCACGGCCAGCGCCCTTAGGCTCCCCTGCTCGGCCTCATGCTCGGGGCCCGCGCCCTCGAGATCCAGGGTCGCCTGCGCGTCCGGCTCGCCACGCTCCGCTTCGGCCACCGATTTGAGCTCGCGGCCCGTGTACTTACGTGCGATCTCCTCGAGCGAGTACCCCGTCGCGCCGGGATCGAGGAGGTAAGCGGCAATGTGCGTGTCGAGTCGGAGGCCGCGCAGTTCGATCCCCGCCGCGGCCAGGGTGAGCAGCGCCTCGCGCCCCCCGTGAACGATCTTCTGCACCCCTTTGTTCTCCAGGATGCCCCGCATCGCCGCTACGAATTCCCCTGGGGTTACGCCGGTGGGGCCAACCGGGACATAGGCAACCGCGCCGTCGCCCCACGAGAAGGCCACCCACCGGGGTGCGCCCCGCGGCGAGACGGGCGATGCGTCGATCGATATCTCGTCCATACCGTCGAGCTCGGTCGCGAGCTCGGCGAGCTCGGCGGGACGGGTCGCCATCCGCACTTCCAGCTCGAAGGGTTCTCCTTCTCCCTCCGCCGCCTCCGGGAGATCGGACATCAAACGTTCGAGAAGCGTCCTGAATTCGAGGGAGGTGAACAGGTCGCGCACCTCGTCGAGGTCCCACGCCCCCATCTTCAGGTCGTCCATCCCGACATCGTCCAGTGGGACCTCCACGAGCGTCGACAGCTCCTTGTTTATTCCGACCTGTTCGGCATGTGCGGCGAGATTCTGGGCGAGCTTCGGGGTCTGCTCCTCGGCGTGGGCAACGACCTCCTCGGCGCTCCCGTACTTCTGGATCAGCTTTGCCGCCGTCTTGGTACCCACGCCGGGGACTCCCGGGAGGTTGTCGGATGTGTCCCCCTCCAGCGCTTTGAGTTCCACGTACTTTGACGGGGGGACTCCGTATCTTGCTTCGACCGCTTTGGCATCCATCTCGACGATGTCGGAGATGCCTCGGCGGTTGTAGAGCACCCGGATCGACCCCCCCACGAGCTGAAAGAAATCGCGATCACCCGTCACTATCCTCACCTGCGCCTCACCCGCAGCACGTTTCGCGAGAAACGAGATGATGTCGTCCGCCTCGTGCCCGGCGAGCTCGAAAACGGGGATTCTCAGGACCCGCAGCACCTCTCTTATGAGGGGGAGCTGTGGCGAAAAAGTCTGGGGGGCCTCAGTGCGCGTCGCCTTGTAATCGGCGAATTGCTCGGAGCGCTGCAACGGACCGCCTTTGTCGAAGCAGCACGTGATGTAGTCGGGCTTCTCTTCCTGCAGCAACTTGATGAGCATCGCGGTGAATCCGTAGACGGCGTTCGTGTGCGTCCCATCGGTCGTTTGCAGGTCCTCGGGGAGCGCGTAAAAAGCGCGAAAAGCCAAAGAGTGCCCATCGAGGATGAGCACCTTGAGCGGCCGTGAGCGAGTCGATGACTTGGGGGGCGGCATTTTGATTCAGCTTACAATCCGGTACATGGCGAGCCCTTCGGTCGACGTGCGCGGCCTGAACCCTGCACTAAAGGAGTATCTCGAGGCCGTTTACGAGCTCGAAGAAGAGAACCAGCGCATCCTGCAGGCGCGCATAAGCGAGCGCCTCGGGCTCGCTCCGGCCACGGTCTCGGAAGGGATCAAGCGCCTCGTTGCCGAAGGGTACCTGGCGGTGTCACAGACCCGTGAGATCTCCCTCACCGATGCCGGGAGGGCGTTGGCCGAAACGCTCGTTCGCCGCCACCGGCTGGCCGAGCGCATGCTCGTCGACATTCTCGGGATCCCGTGGCACCTCTGCCACGAACAGGCCGAAGACTGGGAAAAGGTGATGACTCCTCAGGTCGAGGAGGCGATCCTGTCCAAGCTAGAGGGCGAGTTCACGTGCCCTCACGGCAATCCAATTCCGGGCACAGAGTCGTCCATCCCGTGGTCGGACCTCGAGCCGGTCGGGGCACTGGAGCCCGGGCGGGGCGGACGTCTGGTGCGCCTGTTAGAGGACGTCGAGCTCGACCACGAGGTGCTCGAGTATCTCGAGCGCCACAACCTACTGCCGGGACGTGACCTGACGCTCGTGGAGATCGCTCCCGACGGCACCTGCACTCTCGAAGTCGACGGCGCCCGCGTCGCCCTCGGCGCGCGCCTCGCCGACAACCTATGGGTGCTGCCCGCGTAAAACACGTCGAGCGTGCATACCACCATCCATAACGTGGTCAGGTGAACGCTCGACCTCTCTGCGGTTAGCCTTTCTCGGGCGGGCGGCGTCCCAGCTCGCGGTCGAGCAGCAGAAGAGCCTCTCCGGTCTGCCCCGCGCGTTTCAGCGCGTCGATTATCTCCGTGACCATCTTCTCTTCTTCTACCTGCTCGGTGACGAACCAGTTCAGGAACGCCTGACTCGCATAGTCCTGCTCTTTTGTCGTGAGCGTGTACAACTCGTTGATCGCCTCGGTGACCGATCGTTCGTTCTCGAGCGAGGACTCGAAGATCTCGAGAGGCGTCGCGAAATCTGTTTTTGGCTTGTCGATCCCCTCGAGCCGTACACGTCCACCACGGTCGATGATGAACGTGAAGAACCTCTCGGCATGCTCGAGCTCCTCGTGGTACTGGAGCTTCATCCAGTGGGCGAATCCGGGCAGGCTCTCGGCCTCGCAGTACGCGGCCATAGAGAGATACGTGTAGGCGGAGCCGAGCTCGAATCCGAGCTGTGCGTTCATTGCGTCTTCGATGTTGCGCGACCAACCCATGTCTACGGTCCTCCCGTTGTTCGGCGATTGGGGTGTGGATGAGCACCCATGATAGGGGCGACCTCGGCTCTTTTCCCCTGGGGATCCCGAACGTGACTCTTTCGGAGGCCCGACGCGGCCGCTTCGGGCACCCAACAACGGTCTCACTGGCTGGGAACCGATCGTTGACAACGGGGACGGGCTTCGGTACGTTCCCGCGACCAAGTCGGACGAGCAACGGCGCTCTGCGAGATGAGCGGGGCGCCTTTTTCGCGCCCCCGAAAGGGGATCTTCTGCTGTCGTCCTCCCGAACCGGCCACGGTGAGAGAGATGCGTGCGGAATCGGCTTCGTGGCCGACGCCGAGGGCCGCCCGGCGCGGTCGATCGTCGTCGCGGCCCTGGAGGGCTTATGCCGGGTAAAGCACAGGGGCGCGGTCGCGGCCGATTCTCGGACCGGTGACGGAGCGGGCCTGCTGCTGCCGATCCCCCGCGATGTGATCGGCCTCGGCCCCCCCCAAGGCCTGGCAATGCTGTTCTTCGAGGCCGATGCCTCCACCTCAGATCGCAATGCAGTCGCGGAGGCCTGCATGACCGAAGGCCTCCGGGTTACAAGGTGGCGACCGGTACCGGTCGCCGTCGACGCGCTGGGAGAACGCGCCCAGGCCACTGCGCCCGCGATCGAACAGGCGGTCCTGGCTGCCCCGGCCGGCGAGGATCTCGCCGCGGCCGAACGCAGGTGCTGGCGCGCCCGCCGCCGCATCGAGCGGTCCGGTGCCGGCGTCTACGTCGTGTCGATGTCATTTGCCACCGTCACCTACAAGGCCTTGTGCGCGGCGGATCAACTCGGCGCGTTCTATCCCGACCTCCTCGACGAACGCTGCGCAGCGTGGTTCGCAATCTTCCACCAGCGCTACTCGACGAACACCACACCGACGTGGGAACGCGCGCAGCCGTTCCGCTTCGTCGCGCACAACGGTGAGATCAATACCATCCGCGGCAACGTCGCCTTGATGAAGGCGCGGCTCGGGTCCTTGGGGGCCGACGACATTGCACCCCCGGAACTTCTCCGCCCGCTGGTGGATGAGCGCAACTCAGATTCGGGCATCCTCGATGAAGCACTCGAGCTCCTTGCGCGCGGGGGACGCGACATCCGGCACGCGGCGACGATGCTCGTGCCGCCGGCGTGGGAGAACACTTCGACGATGCCCGATGACCAGCGGGCGTTCTTCCACTACCACGCATGCTTGATGGAGCCGTGGGACGGTCCCGCCGGACTCGTCTTCTCCGATGGAGCCAGCGTCAACGCCGCGCTCGATCGCAACGGCCTCAGGCCGCTTCGGATAGCGGTGTGCGACGACGGTTTCGTCGGATGCGCATCTGAGGCCGGCGCGGTAGCAACGGGTGGGCACGGCCCCGTATTGCGGAGGCGCCTCGGACCGGGTCAGATGTTCTCGGTCGATCCGGCCGCCGGAGGGATCCTGTGGAGCGATCGGCTCACGAGCCGCCTCGCAGCATCGGCACCTTTCGCCCACTGGGTTGCCGGAGCAGTGAAGGCGTGCTCGACGGGCGATCCGGTCGATGCCGGTCGGGACGGCCTCACCGCCCGGCGCGTGGCGGCCGGCTATACGAGGGAGGAGATCACCGTCGTGCTGCGGCCGATGGCCACTTCCGGTGCGGAGCCGACATCCTCCATGGGCGACGACACACCCCAGCCTCCGCTGGCGCGATGGCCGCGCGTTGTCTTTTCGTTCCTCAAGCAACGCTTCGCGCAGGTGACGAACCCGCCCATCGATCACCTCCGCGAGCGCCACGTGATGTCCGTGACCACGCGCCTCGGCCGACGGACCCCCCTGCTGGGGACGGGTCCGGGCACCGGCGTGGTGCACGAGTACGAGTCGTTCCTTCTGTTCCCGAGCGCGATTGCCGACCTCGAGGCGGCCGGAGCCTACGTCGTCGACGCCACCTTCGACGTCGCAGACGGGCCTGACGCGCTCGAGCTTGCGTGCGAGCGCGCCGCGGGGTGTGCGGCCGCCGCGGTCCGGAACGGCGCCTCGTTCGTGATCGTCTCCGACCGCGGCGCTGGGCCCGATCGCTGCGCCGTGCCCTCAGCTCTGGCGGCCGGTGCCGTCCACCACCGGCTCATAGCCGAGGAGCTCCGGGCTCGGGCTGGCGTGGTAGTCGATTGCGACGACGCCCGCGACGCTCACCACGTCGCCTGCCTGCTGACGAATGGTGCGGATGCGGTCTGTCCCCGGCTCGCCCTCGAAACGGTGTGGGAACTCGCATCGACGGCGCGCCTCGGTGACGACGTGCCAGCCGGCGACGGGCAGCGTCGCTTCGTCGCCGCGGTGGAGGACGGCGTGCTCAAGGTGATGGCGAAGATGGGCATCTCCGCTCTCGACTCGTATCGGTGCGCGCAGGTAATCGAGGCTGTGGGAATCGGTCGCGACGTGATCGACCTTTGCTTTACGGGAGTGAGCTCGCCCATCGGCGGCTTGTCGTTCGTCGAATTGGGCGCCGACGTGATCAACCGGCACTCCGACGCCTGGTCGCGGCCTCCGCGGCTGATCAACACGGGGGTCGTGAAGTTCCGGAGCGGAGGTGAGCACCACGGCTTCAACCCGGAGGTCGTCTCGGCGCTCCAGTCGAGCGTTGCCGACGATCCCAGCGGAGCCGAAGTGGCCGCAGCCCACCACCTGCAGCGAGCCGTCCGGGGGGATGCCGACGCCTACCGCCGGTTCGTCGAGCTGTGCCATACCGGCCCGCCGAGGGAGCCGCGCGACCTTCTCGACCTGCGTTGCTCCGAAACCGCGGTCGCGATCGACGAGGTCGAATCCGCCAGCGACATTGCGCGCCGTTTCTCGACGGGCGCGATGTCTCACGGCGCCCTGAGCGCGGAAGCGCACGAGACCCTGGCGATTGCATTGAGCATGATCGACGGTGCGGCCAACTCGGGTGAGGGTGGCGAGGCTCCCGAGCGCTATCGCGACCACCGCAATTGCGCGATCAAGCAGGTCGCCTCGGGCCGCTTCGGCGTCACTCCCGAATACCTTGCCCACGCGCGCGAGATCCAGATAAAGATGGCTCAGGGTTCCAAGCCCGGCGAGGGCGGACAGCTCCCCGGGGTAAAGGTGTCGACGGAGATCGCACGCCTGCGACACACCGTCCCCGGAGTGCCGCTCATATCTCCGCCGCCGCACCACGACATCTACTCGATCGAAGACCTGGCTCAACTGATCTTCGATCTGAAGCAGGCGAGCCCGGAAGCAGCCGTATCCGTCAAGCTCGTCGCCTCCGAAGGCATCGGAACGATCGCCGCGGGAGTCGCCAAGGGCCTGGCCGACGTGATCCATATCTCGGGTGGGGACGGCGGGACCGGCGCGAGCCCACTGTCGTCGATCAAGAACGCAGGTCTGCCGTGGGAGCTGGGTGTTGTGGACGTCCACAGAGAGCTCGCCGAGAACGGGTTGAGGGAACGCGTCCGGCTTCGGGTCGATGGTGGGATGAAGACCGGCCGCGACGTGATCATGGCCGCGTTGCTGGGAGCAGATGAGTACTCGTTCGGCACCGCCGCGCTCATCGCGCAGGGTTGCATCCTCGTGCGAACCTGCCACCGGAACACGTGTCCAGTGGGGATCGCAACTCAAGACACCAAGCTGCGCGCCCGCTTTGCGGGAACGCCCGAGATGGTCGCGGGCTACCTCCTGCTGGTGGCCGAAGAAGTACGCACCCACCTGGCGGCGCTCGGGCTGCACCGTCTCGATGATGCGATCGGCCGCACGGACCTGGTCGAACAAAGGCTCACCGGCGACGCGCGCGCCGACGCGTGTGACCTGTCGGAGGTGCTGCGTTCATCCGGGACCGCCGCGGGATACTCCCCCGCCGCGAGCATCCCCCGACCGATCTCCGATCTCGGCGATCGCCTCTACCGGGAAGCAGTCGACGCGCTGAGACATGGGCGGCGAATCGACCTCTCCTACCGGATGACAACGGCGGATCGGAGTGTGGGGACTCGACTCGGATGCGCGCTTGCGCGGGGCGTGGGGCCGTCGCGCCCCGGGGGGCGGGCGCGCATCACCTTCGAGGGGTCCGCCGGGCAGTCGTTCGGCGCATGGCTGTCGGACGGAATAGAGCTGGTTCTCACGGGCGAGGCCAACGATTACGTGTGCAAGGGCATGGCGGGCGGGCGCGTCGCGATCAGACCGCCGGCAGACGACGCCGGGGATCCAGTCCTGATCGGCAATACAGCGCTGTACGGCGCGACCGGGGGCCGGCTCTTCGTCGCCGGAGCGGCCGGCGAACGATTCGCCGTCCGCAACTCCGGCGCGGTTGCAGTGGTCGAGGGCACGGGCGACCACGCCTGCGAGTACATGACGGCGGGCGCGGTCGTGATACTCGGTCCCACGGGTATCAATTTCGGCGCGGGTATGAGCGGAGGCGAGGCCTACGCATTCGATCCTCAGAACACCATCGGCCACCGGCTCAACGACCAGCTCGTGGCGGCTTTCGCTCCGACGACCGCGCAGCTGACCTCGCTGCGCCGCGTGATCGAGTTACACGCGGATGCCACCGGTTCCCCGGTAGCTAGACGAATCCTGGACGAATGGCCGGCCGCGGGCTCCGACTTCGTCCGCATAGCACCGGTTGCCGAGGTCGCCCGGCTCGAGGCGATGTTCGAGGGGACCGCCGCCTGAGCCATCGACCGTGAGTTTCGAGCGCGCATAGAGCGCCAAACTCACGCTCGATGACGCGTCAGATCTCTGCGATGCGTCGGGCCAGCGTGAACACGTCGTCCATCATCGACTCGGTCAGCTTTCCGGTGAACGTGTTCTGCTGGCTGGGGTGGTAGCAACCGATCACGGTGAGTGTTCCAAGGTCCACGGTCGCGGCGTGTCCGAAGCGAGGTGTGGGCCGCACGGGATCGCCGCCGCGTGTCAGGTGCGCGCGCACGACCGAGCCCCACGCGAACGAGCCCAGGCTCACGATCACGCGCACACCCGTCAGCAGATCCAGCTCGCGCACGAGGTACGGATGGCACCGATCCCGTTCGTCGGGGTCCGGCTTGTTGCCGGGCGGAGCACACCGAACCGCGGCCGTCACATACGCGCCCTGCAGGGCCAGGCCGTCGTCGCGACCTGTGGATTCGGGCTGGTTTGCGAGGCCACACCTGTACATGGACGCGAACAAGAAGTCTCCGGACCTATCGCCGGTGAAGATGCGGCCGGTGCGGTTGCCACCGTGAGCCGCAGGAGCGAGCCCGACCACGAGCACCCGAGCCCCGGGGTCGCCGAAGCCGGGAACCGGACGTCCCCAGTAATCCTCGGCGGCGAACGAGGCACGCTTCTCCCGAGCCACCCGCTCGCGCCACTCGACGAGCCGCGGGCACGCACGACACGAAGCCACGACGCCCGCGAGCGCGGCCAAGTCGGCGGCCTCTTTCGCCATGTCCCCTATGCGATCCGGCGCGACCGGCCGCTTCACTGGTGCCGCGCTACTCGACGACCGTGAACTGGCCGGTCATGCCCTGAGAGTCGTGGAACCGGCAGATCACGTCGTAGGTCTCGCCGGTTTCGAGGAACTCACCGAGGGGCGGCGTGCGGAGCACCTTCCCCGGCCTGATGTCTTTTCTCACATCGGTTCCGACAATCGAGACGTTGTGGAGGTTGTTGCCCTGGTTCTTGACCACAAAGGGCCTGTCGGCCGCTATTTCGATGTCGTCTTCGGGATGGATGTCGTGGAAATGATTGTCGACGGCCACGCTCACGTAGGGCCCGGTCGTCGCTCGGGGCAAGACCGTGACCTTCGAGCCTCTATCCGAGGCCGGTTCCGACGAGCAGCCGGTGAGAGTGAAAAGAAGCGCGATGTAAAGGACGGGAAAGTGGGCGAGGGCGCGGATCACAGAACGTGTGACAAGAACGACTTGCAGCGTTCGTCGGTCGGGTTGGCGAAGATCTCCTTGGGCGGACCGTCCTCGATAATCTTGCCGCCGTCGGTGAAGAGGAGACGGGTTCCCACCTCTCGCGCGAAGCCCATCTCGTGGGTCACGATCACCATGGTCATGCCTTCATCGGCCAGACGCTTCATCGTGTCGAGAACCTCCTTGACGAGCTCGGGGTCGAGCGCGGAAGTCACCTCGTCGAACAGCATCAGCTTGGGCCTCATTGCGAGCGCCCGCGCGATGGCCACTCTTTGCTGCTGCCCTCCGGATAGCTGTGACGGGTAGCTGTCCACCTTCTCGGCCAGTCCCACGTGCTGCAGTTCCTGTCTCGCCCGCTGGTCGGCTTCCTTTTCGCTCATGCCCAGGATCTTGCGCAGAGCGACAGTGATGTTGGTCTTGGCACTCATGTGGGGGAACAGGTTGAAGGCTTGGAACACGATCCCGATGTGTGTCCGGACCTTGTTGAGGTTGGTGCGGATGTCGGTTATCTCCTGTCCGTCGAAGAAGACCTTGCCCTCAGTGGGTTCCTCGAGCATGTTGATGGTGCGCAGGAGCGTTGACTTACCGGAGCCGGACGGCCCAATGATGACGAGAACCGTCTCTTTCTCGACCGCGAGGTCAATGCCGCGCAAAACGTGGTTGTCCCCGAACCATTTGTGGACGTTCTCGAGTCTTACGAGCGGGCCGTCTGCCTTCATCCTCCCGCCCCTACTATGCCGGTGAGCCCACTGCGAAGCCGGGTCTCCACCGCGGTGACCACTCGTATCAGTGGCAGGGTCACCACCAGATAGCCTATTGCCGCTGCCACGAAGAACGTCGCGTTCCCGGTCGCGGATTGCCCGCTGCGCGCGAACGTGTAGATGTCGTACTCGGTGATTGCCAGCCCGAGGACGACGATAAGCGACGTATCCTTGATGAGGATGACGAACTCGTTCATCAGCGGGGGTATCACCCGGCGCACAGCTTGAGGAACGATCGCGTAGCGCATGGCTTGCGGGTACGACATCCCCAGGGACCGCGCGGCCTCCATTTGTCCTCTCTCAATCGACTGGATGCCGGCACGGAAGACCTCTGCTGCGTAAGCCCCTGTGTTGAGGCTGAACACGATCAGAGCCGCGGTGAACGCTCCGATGTCGAGTTGGAACCCGAGCAGGAAAGCGAAGTAGAAGAACGATAGCTGCCATATCAGCGGTGTGCCGCGAAAGAAGTTGATGTAGACGCGCGCCGGCGCGCGAACGACCCTACGATGGGAGATCGCCAAGACCGCCAGGACCAGTCCGACGACGATGCCCCCAATCTCCCCCACGAACGCCAGGACGATCGTGTTCTTGGCGCCGCGGACGAAGCCATCGATCGTACCCTGCAGGACCTCGAGATTGAAGAAGTTGCGCGTGAAGCTGTACGGGAACCCCTCCCGGAACCAGAGAAGAATGCCTGCAATGGCGACAGCTTGGACGCCCAGGACCGCGCCGGAGATGCACTGCTCGCGCATCCGCTTGCTCGTCATCCGGCGATACTGCGAGAACCCGACTGCGATCGCTGCGACGCCAAGCAACGCGGCGATCGTCGTCGCCGTGGTCTGGGCAGGGGACTTGAGACCGGTGACTATGTTGCAGACGCCTTCCGAGCCCTGAACGAGTTCGTTCCTCGTACCGCGAACGAGCTCCTCCCTGCATTCGGCACTCAGAGGCCGCTCTGTCAGGTTGTAATAGATCTGGATCGCGATGAGGCCACCGAGCACCGACACGAGGGCTGCGGCCCCCGCGGCAAACACCCCCGCCGGAAGTGGAGCGGTTCCCCCGCGTATGTCGGGAGGGCCGGTCCGCGCTGCCGGAACGCCGGACTTATCGGCTACGGCTTCGGCCACATTGCCCCCCAATCCCAACGGCCGGCGCTCGCTCTGCAGCGGGCCGGCCCTCGGCATTACTCAGACGGCGCAAACTCCTCCGGCAACGCGGTGCCCGGGAAGTACTTCTCGAATATCTGCTGATAGGTGCCGTCGTCGATGACCGCCTGGAGCGCATCGTTGACGGCAAGAGTCAGGTCGGGGTTGTCCTTCGAGAACGCGAACCCGTAGTTCTCGTCCGTGTCGATCGATTCCACGATCTCCAGACCGGGCCGGTTCTCGATCTCGGCCGCCGAGGACGGCTCGTCGTTGATAATTCCGTCGACAGACCCCGCCTCGAGGTCCGTGAAGGCGTCGGTGACGGCCGTGTATGTCTTGATTGTGACGCCGTTGGGCTCGAGGTTGTCCTTCGCCCACGCGGCGCCGGTTGTGCCCTTCTGCACACCCACCGTGTTGCCGTCGCCTAGCTCATCGGTCGATCCCGGGTCCCCGCTTTGAACGGACAGCGCTTGGCGAGCGTTGTAGTAGGGGTCCGAGAAGTCGACGGTCTCTTCGCGCTCCGGAGTGATCGTCGAGGCCGCCGCCACCATGTCGAACTGGCCGGCGTCCACCGCGGTGAAGATTGTGTCAAAGTCGGCGCGCACCCACTCGACCTCCAACCCGAGCTGTTCTGCTATCGCTTCCGTCAGCTCGACGTCGAAGCCGGTCGGCTCCTCAGAGCCTTTCTCGAAGTATTCGAAGGGTCTGTAGTCGAGACATGAACCAACTTGGAGGACGCCCTCTTCAAGCGTCTCGAACTGCGGCTCCTCGGGCCCGCCGCCGCCCGTCGTGCCGTTGTCATCTTCCTCGCTGCCGCAGGCTGCAAGGGTCATGGCCAGCGCCCCCAGCACCGCGACCAGTGTGAGCAATCGACGCCTGCTCCCGGTTCTCATTCGTTCCCTCCCGCGGGTCTGTCGGCCGAGCACGATCGCGCGTAGCAGTCTATTAAGCCCCCGCCTACTACACCCGTCGAACCTTGTCACGGGATGCTACCCAAGGGCAAGCCTCAATTGCTCGGTTTTCGCCCCGGGCGACTAGGGTTTTGGCCGTGGAGGTGCCGGCCCTGAGCTCATCCGACCGGGCGCTGCTCGCCGGAGACGGCGGAGAGGCGGCCCGGCTGGCGATGAGCATCATCGTGGAGGCGGCCTCCATGACCGGGGCCCGGCAGCTGATCGACATCGACGGAGCCCACATCGACGGCTGTCTCTATCACGGGCGCGCCGGGCTCGATTTCGCGGAGCGGCTGGCCGGAGGCCGGGCCCGGGTCGCCGTACCCACGACCCTCAACGTCGGCGCCCTCGACCTCCTGCATCCCGGCCTCTATAAGGGCGACGCGCGGACGGGCCGGGCCGCTCGCCGCCTGATGGATCTATATGTGGGCATGGGCTGCCGGCCGACCTGGACGTGCGCTCCCTATCAGCTTCCCGAGCGTCCCGGCCTCGGCCGGCACGTCGCGTGGGCCGAGTCCAACGCGATCGTGTTTGCCAACTCCGTCCTCGGGGCGCGGACCGACCGCTACGGAGACTTCATCGACATCTGTGCCGCGATCACCGGCCGCGTGCCCGACGCGGGCCTGCATCGGAGCGAGAACCGGGCCGGGGGCATCGTCTTTCGGATCGCGGGCATCCCGGACCGACTGCTCGCTGAGGACGTCTTCTACCCGGTGCTCGGCCACTTGGTCGGGGCTCGGAGCGGCGATCTGGTGCCGATCATCGACGGACTGCCGGCGGCGGTCGACGAGGACCGGCTCAAGGCGCTGGGAGCGGCCGCGGCCTCGTCGGGAGCGGTCGCCATGTTCCACGCTGTGGGCGTCACCCCGGAGGCACACACTCTCGAAGAGGCACTGGCCGGAAGGACGTCCGTGCCGACGGTCGAGGTGACTCCGGGCGCGCTCGCAGCTGCCCGCGACGAACTGACCAGCACGACGGAAACGAAGCTGTGCGCTGTGAGCGTCGGGACGCCGCACTTTTCCGCCGCCGAGTTCAAACGACTCGCATCGATGCTCGACGGCTTCTCACCGGCCCCCGGCGTCGAGCTCTACATCTCGACGGGCCGTGACGTCCTCGAGAAAGCAGGAGCCTCGGCGCGCTCCTGCGAGGCCACGGGGTGGCAGATCGTGACCGACACGTGCACGTACATCACCCCGATCCTCAGGTGCGGGGACGGCGTGGTCATGACGAACTCGGCCAAGTGGGCGTGGTATGCGCCCGGCAACCTCGGCGTCGACGTGGCGTTCGGAAGCCTGGCCGAGTGCGTGCGCTCGGCGTCGATGGGCCGCGTGTGGAGAGATGACTCGCTCTGGGCTTGAGGGCCGGGCGATGATCGACGGGTCGGCCACCGGAACCGTCGTCGTCCTCGACGAACCTCTCAGTTTCTGGGGCGGGTTCGATCCCACCTCGGGGAGGGTGGTCGATCGCAACCATCCCCAGCGCGGACGGGTTCTGAGCGGCCACATCGTCGTCATGCCCTCGGGACGCGGGTCGAGCTCATCGAGCAGCATCGTTGCGGAGGCCGTGCGCGCCGGCACTTCACCGGCGGGCATCATCCTCGGCTCCCCCGACTCAATCATCTCCCTCGGCGCGCTCGTCGCTCGCGAGCTCTATGGATCGGTCCTGCCGGTAGTCGTCGTGGGCGATTCCTACAAGCTCCTGAGAAATGACATGACCGCGACCATCAACGGCTCTTTTGTCGCGGTCAGCTTTCCTTAATGACGAGTTCGGCCAGCCGCCGGCCGTGCAGAGGTCCGAACTTGAACCCGTGTCCGCTGCATGCCGAGCCGACGACGATCGGCCCGTGTCTCTCGAATATGAACCCTTCGTCTTCTGTGTTCGTGTAGAGGCACGTCTCCGTTAGGACGGGTGCCGGGTCGGCCTTCGGATAGCGCCGCCCCACCCACTCGGCGATGTGGGCCACGGAGCCGTCGTCGGCGCGCCCGTTCTCATTCGGGTCGGCGACCGGGCCGGCATGGTGCAGGCCGGCCTTCAGGCCGGTACCGGGGGCCGACAGGCCAAAGAGAGGCGGATCTTCCCAGTCGACCAGCGTCGGGAGGCCGCGGGCATCATTGATCGAGAAATAGGCCACGGTTTCGCGCGTCGCGGTTACGGGCAAGTCGATTCCAACCTGTGCCAGCAACGACTTCGCCCATGCCCCGGCCGTGACCACCACGACCGCGGCGCTGTAGGTGTCGCCGTTAGTGGTGATCGCCACCCGGCCTTTCGAGACTTCGAGGTGCGTAACCCTCTCTCCCTCTCGTAGCTCTGTGCCGGCATCGACGGCCAGCTGGATAAACGTCCGGAGCGCGACATCGGCGTGGACGATGCCGGCGTCCGGGTGCCATAGAGCCGAGCGATCCGCGGGGAGGTCGACCTGAGGCCACCTTCTGCTCGCGTCGCCGCCGCTCATGACCTCATAGCGCGCGCCGCACGCTTCGAGAGCGCGCGCGTGAGCATCAACCCTGGCGCCGGAGTCGAGTCCGCCGCCGATCGTCAGCAGCGTGCGACCGGTCTGCTCCTCGATCTCCCTCCAGAGCGGCAGCGCCTCCATTGCCATGGCGACGAACCGGGGTTGGTCGTAGGAGAGACGGAAGATGCGCGACGTTCCGTGACTGGAACCGCGCTGGTGGCCGATTTCGAACTGCTCGAAGGTGACGACCGATCGCCCGGCGGATGCGAGCGATCTGCTGGCCGCAGCTCCCGCGATCCCGGCCCCGACGACCGCAACGTCGACTACGGTCATCGCGTGATCCTATCGGGGTCGTCCGACAAGCCTGCTACATGCGCGACGACGGCGGCCGCTGCCACAGCCAGATCCTCGAGTGCGAGGCCGACCGATTTGAAGACTGTTATGTCCGTAACGTCCGTGCGCACGTTAGCCCCCGCGACCGTTTCGCGGAGGTCTGCAACGATCTGATCCTTCGAGATGGCGCCCGATTCGATCGGGATGAGGACATCGCCCGCTTCCGTCAGCGCGGCACCTCTGTCCTCGACCACGATCCTGGCACGGCCGACCGTAGCGTCGTCCAGCTCGCGAGTGTGAGGCTCGAACGCACCGACGGCATTGATGTGTGCTCCGGGAGTCAGCAACGAGCCGTCGAAGAGCGGCTCTCCGGTCGTCGTGCAGGTGCACACGATGTCCGCGCCGGCAACCGCGGCCGGCTCCCCCACCCTTGCGGTCAAGCCTTGGGCCCGCGCTCGATCCGCCAGAGTCTCGGCGCGCGCCTCCGTGCGCGACACGACGGTCACGTTTTCGATTGGGCGTACCGCGGTCATTGCCTCGAGGTGCGCGGTCGCCTGTACACCGGCGCCGAAGATCACCAGCCGGCGCGCGTCCGGCCGCGCCAGAAATCGGGTGGCAAGGCCCGACACGGCTGCGGTTCGCAACCCCGTGAGCGCGGCACCGTCGATCACCGCGACCGGCTGGAGCGTCTTCGCAGCGAAGAGCACGTAGACGCCGTTGATCAGGGGAAGCCCGCGCGGGGGGTTTGCCGGGTTCACCGTCACGAGCTTGACTCCGGCCCCCACGGAGCTCGCAGCCGGCATCAACAACAATGTTCCGTCATGGAGCTCGACATGTGATCGCGGGGGCACGATCGCGTCGCCGGCCGACTTGAAGACCGATTCCAGCGCGTCTACCGCTTCGGTCATCGACAGGAGCCGTGCCAGCCGCTCCGGCCCGAGGAACGGGACGCTTTCCTCAGTGCCCGCCGAGATACGCCTCCTTGACCTCGTCGTTGGCAAGCAGGTTCTCGGCCGTGTCGGAGAGGACCACCTCTCCGGTCTGCAGAACGTAGCCCCGGTCGGCGATCTCGAGAGCCATGCTGGCGTTCTGCTCAACGAGGAACACTGTGGTCCCCTGCGAGTTGATCTCCTTGATGATCTCGAAGACCTGTTCGACGAGAACGGGGGCCAACCCCATCGACGGTTCATCCATCAGCAGAACCTTCGGGTCCGCCATCAGTGCGCGCCCCATGGCCAGCATCTGCTGCTCGCCGCCGGACATGCTCCCGGCCTTCTGCGTGAGACGCTCCCTGAGGCGCGGGAAGAGGTCGAGGACGCGGTCGTAGTCCCTAGTGATCTCCTCCTTGTCGGTGCGGAGCAGGGCGCCGATCTCGAGGTTCTCCTTGACCGTCATGCGCGCGAAGAGACGGCGACCCTCGGGGACCATCGTGACGCCGCGCGCCACGACCTCGGTCGTGTTGAGCCCGTCGATTCGCTTGCCGTCGAGGTGGATCTGACCTTTGACGGGCGGCACCATTCCCAAGATGGTCTTCAGGGTGGTCGTCTTGCCGGCCGCGTTCGGGCCGAGCAGGCAGACGATCTCGCCATCGTTGATATCGAGTGATACGTCTCGCAGCACTTCGACCGGGCCGTAGTTGGTGTCGACTTCTTTGAGTTCCAGTAGGGCCTGTGTCATGTCGCGCGCGTTCCCTCTTGGCTGCCCCGAGGCCCGCCGGTGTCTTCGTGTTGCTTGCCGAGGTATGCCTCGATCACCTGTTGATTGCTTGCCACTTCCTGATACTTGCCCTCGGCGATCTTCTCGCCGTAATCGAGGGCAGCCACGCGATCGGATACTCCCTTTACGACGCGCATGTCGTGTTCGATGACTACGACCGTGATCTGCAGTTCGTCGCGCAGACGTCCGATCAGGGCGGTCAGACCTTCGGTCTCCTTCGGGTTCATGCCCGCGGCCGGCTCGTCGAGCAGCAGCAGCTTCGGCTCCGACGCGAGAGCGCGCGCGATCTCGAGCCGTCTCCGATCCGCGTAGGACAATCCGGCCGCCAGCTCTCCGTGGATGCGGCGGGGGAACCGATCCCCGAAAAACCTCAGGAGTTCCTCGGAGCGTTTGGCGATTCTCTTCTCTTCCGCCCGGGTCCCCGGCATCCGAAGGATCGCCCCGGTGATGCCCGCCTTCGTCCGCGGATGCTGACCGACCATGACGTTCTCCAACACCGTCATGTTCTTGAACAGCCGGACTTGCTGGAACGTTCGCGCTATGCCGACCGCGGTTACCTGGTTGGGTTTCAGCCCGGTGATGTTCTGGCTGTCGAAGCTGACCTTGCCGTCCGTCGGCTCGTAGAAACCGGTCACCACGTTGAACAGAGTCGTCTTACCGGCGCCGTTGGGGCCGATGACGCTCACGATCTCACCCTCGTTCACGACGAGATCGACCTCTT
Source organism: Actinomycetota bacterium (assembly GCA_050694175.1). GTDB lineage: Bacteria > Actinomycetota > CADDZG01 > CADDZG01 > WHSQ01 > JBOGXA01. The sequence continues at coordinate 34,870 of JBOGXA010000003.1, read as the reverse complement.
GAACCGCCTTGACGCCCCCGAAGTGCTTCGTGAGCCGTTCGAGTTCGAGGAGGCTCACGTCATGTCCTTGGGCTGCGCGGCAACCACGACGGGTGCGCCGGGTTCGACGTCCTCGGCATGTCTTCGCTCGTATTGCAACTGCTCTTCTTCCTCTTCGTGCAATTCGAGTCGCCGGCGAGCGCTGGGGATCAAGCCCTCGGGCCGCAGGATCATGATCGCAACCAGGATCCCGCCGTATAGGTGCAACCGGAATTCGTCGAACTCTCGGAGGAGCTCTGGAAGTCCGACGAGAACGAACGACCCGATAATGACGCCGGGGATGCTGCCCATTCCCCCGAGCACGAGCAGAGCCAGCACCGTGACGGACACGATGATCGTGAGCGACTGCGGAAAGACAGACCCTATCTGAACGGAGATGAACATTCCGGAGAAAGAGCCCACTGCCGCGCCCATGGCGAACGCGAGCAGCTTGGTCTTGATGATGCTGATGCCCATTGCCTCCGCCACCTGTTCGTCCTCGCGCATGGCGATCCACGATCGCCCGATGCGAGAGTCCTGCAACCGATACGAGATGAAGATAAACGCGATGACACAAACCAAAATGAGGTAGTAGAGCGTCTCGACGCTGTCGAACGCGAATCCTCCGAACACGGGAACCCCCTCGGCGATCCGTGGTTCGGGGACCTGGGTTATGCCCTGCGAACCGCCGGTCCATGTCTTGAACGCCGGAGCCTGGACCAGGATCCGGACGATCTCCCCGAATCCAAGCGTGACGATCGCGAGGTAGTCCCCGCGCAATCGCAGGACGGGCGCGCCGATCAACAGGCCGGAGATCGTCGAGATGATCACAACCAGCGGAAGGGCGATCCAGAAGTTCGTGAAGCCCTCCCCGCCCGAAGCCAGGAACGAGTCCGGAGAGATCAAGACGGCCGTCGCGTAGGCGCCGATGGCGAAGAAGGCAACGTAGCCGAGGTCGAGCAATCCCGCGTAGCCGACGACGATGTTCAGCCCGAGCCCCAGCAGAACGTAGATCCCCACCGTCAACAGCGTGTTGGTGTGGGAACTTCCCACGAGGTATGGAACCACGAAAAGAAATACCGCCAGGAGCACGCGTCCCACCCACTTCAGGACCTCTCGCTGCTCGGCGGACGTCCTGCGCGGGCGCTCGCCGGCGGCCTCGGGTGTGCGCGCGCGCCAGAACGTGATTCCGAAGGCGATGAGAAAGATGACCACCGCCGCGAAGAACGGAGGTTCGATGGACAGGCCATCGCTGACATACAGCCAGTTCGTGTTGTCGAAGAACACAAGGTTCAGATTGAGGCCGATGTTGTCCCCGAAGTCCGCGAGCTGGTCCCCGAAGTTATCGAGGACTTCTTCGACAACCGACGACGCCATGCTGGCGATCGCCACCGCCGTCAGGCCGACCATGAACGGCCTGCGGTCCCGAGCCGACAGCAGATGCACCGCGCCGCCGATGAGACCGAGCAACGCGCCGACTCCGACGAGAATGAGGGCGCCGACCGCGACGCCCTGGCTCCACGCCAGGATCTCCAGAAGCGTCGGGTTGACCGCGACGAGCACCTCCCGGAGGTTGATCGCGTCGCCGATCACCAGCAGAAACGCGGGCAGCGCCCCGCTCACCAGGCCGCCCACCATTCCCGCGAGCAGGCCGTGCCCCAGCGGGGGTGGGGGTGGCTCCGGCTCGCCCGGGCGCACGCGCAGCGGGCGCGAGGCCGCGTACCCGGACAGGATGTTGATCAACAGGATGAGCGCCGGCGCGAGCGTCAGGATCGGGTAGATAAAGTCCCGCTCTTCGAGAGCCTGCAGGAGGCCCACGATGGACACGTACACGATGACGCCGCCCCCGACGAGTCCGGCCTTGGTGGCCCGCACCAGCAGGGCTCGCACGGCCGCCTCCCTTGCCATCTAGGCCCTCTCCTCCTCCGCGGAGCCGAGGATGCCCCCGGGCCGGAAGATCAGCACGATGACGAGGACGGTGAACGCGATCGCATCCTTGAGCTGGTTGATGCCGGGGATATCGAGGCCGGTGAGCAGCAGGAACGGCCCCACGCTTTCGAGCACACCCAGCATGAGCCCGCCCAAGGCCGCGCCCACGACGTTGCCGATCCCGCCGAGGACTGCGGCGGTGAACGCCTTGATACCGGGGATGAACCCCATGAACGCCCCGACCTGGCCGACGACGAACGCCCACAGAACGCCCGCCGCACCGGCCAGCGCGCCGCCGATCACGAATGTCATCACTATGACGCGGTCGACATCGATGCCCATGAGCGATGAGATCTCCTTGTCCTCGCCCACGGCTCGCATCGAGCGACCCGCCCTCGTGCGCGTGATGAAGATGAACAGCCCCACAACCAGGAGCAGGGCCGCGACGATCGCAAACACCTGCGACTTGAGCACCGGGATGTCCGTGATGAAGCTCGTGATGTCCGTCACGAAGAAGAAGACGACGGCGAGGACGGCGGACGCAACGCCCGATACGATTAGCACGATCAGTCCGATTCGGGACCCCGACTCCTCCGATCCCTTGCGCGCATTCATCTTGTAGAAGCCGATGGCCAGCAGCACGAGGGCCCCGACCAGGCACATCCCGAACAGGCTCAGAAACGGCACGTTCCAGTTCCCTCCGAGTCCGTCGGGGCGTGGGTACCCCTGCACCTGCGAGCCGTACATCCCGCGGAAGGTGTATTGGAGGAAAAGGGATGCGCCGATTGCGGTGATCAACGGGACCAGCCTGGGGGCGCCGCGCAGAGGCCGGTACGCGATCCGTTCGAGGAGAACCGCCACGATCACAGACACGCCACAAGAGACAAGTAACAACAACGCGATAGAAAGCACCATCGACAGCCCACTGTGGTCGAGGAAGCCAGATCGGTTCAACGTCCGGGCAACGAAGAAGCTGGTGAACGCGCCTGCCATGAACACTTCGCCGTGGGCGAAGTTGATCATGAACAGGATGCCGTAGACGAGCGTGTAGCCCATGGCAATAAGCGCGTACAGGCTTCCCTGGGCGATCCCCAACACGACCAGATTGCGCCATTGCGCTCCGGAGAAGAGATCCGCCTTCAGGGTCTGGTAAGTCCCCAGCACGGCCAGAACCACCAAAATCACGCTCAGGAGGGTCAAAACGATGGCGCGAACCGGAAGTCGCGCGCCGAGCCCGAGCCTGGTGGGTGCGGTTGCTTCAGTGGCCAATCGCTGGTCTATCCCCCCGCTCGATCCGACGACGCCTATCTATACCCGAGAGCCGAAACTGCGGGCGGGCCAACCGACCCGCCCGCAGCAAACTACCAAATCAACCCAGGCGATCTATGGCCAGATGCGGCTGAAATCGCCGTTCTCGACAACGCTGACCGAGATCGTGGCATCCGGGTTGCAGTCGCCGGTCTCGTTGCAGGTCAGCGATCCGAGGAGCCCTTCGAAGCCCGAGGTGGAGAACAGCTCATCTTTGAGAGCGGTGCGCGGGATGAACAGCGAACCGCCGTCCTCGATCGCCACCGCCTCGATCGCGTCGAGCACCATGTTGGTCGCGTCGTACGCGTGGGCGTGGAAGACAGAGGTCGGCTCGCCGAACGCCTCCTCGTAGGCAGATAGGAACTCGTCGTACTCGCCGCCCTCGAACTCGAGGTCCGGACCGGAGAGGTAGACACCCTCCGAGGCGTCACCCGCGGCCTTGATCCAGTCGGGGCTGAACATACCGTCGGCCCCTGCCAGGTCTGTGTCGGAAATCTCGCCGACCTCGCGGGCCTGCTGCGTAATGGCGGCGCCCTCGGGGATGAACACCGGGTAGTAGATCAGCTCGGGCGCCTGGGTCGCGATGCTGTTGAGCACCGGCTTCATGTCGCGGTCTCCGACGCTGACCGCCTCTTCCGCAACGACCTCGCCACCTTCCGCCGTGAACGATTCCGTGAACGCGTTCGCAAGACCCTCGGCGTATACCGAACCATCGTGGATGGTCGCGGCCTGCGTGACCTGCAGCTCTTCGCTGGCGAACAGCGCCATGGCCTCGCCCTGGATCTTGTCGTTGTGCGCCGTGCGGAGGTAGAAGGGCTGGTGCGTCGCCGGATCGGTCAGATCCGGGGCCGTGTTCGACGGCGAGATCAGGACGATGCCCTCTTCGCTCAGGATCTCCGCAGCCGGGACACCCGCGCTCGAGCAGCTCGTGCCGATCACGGCCACGACCTGGTCGTTGGATGCAAGGGCCTGACCGCCGGCCTGCCCACCTTCTGGGGCGCACTGGTCGTCCTGGTCCTCCCGCTCGACCGGGTGGCCCATGATCTCTCCACCGCGCTGGTCGACCGCGATCTCGACACCGTGCTGGCTGTCGAGCCCGAGGCTGGCGTTCTCACCGGAGGTCACGAGCAGAGTTCCGAGCACGAGCGGATCGCCCTCGGCGATCTCGACGCAGCCGAACTCGTCCGCGTCGCAGACCTCCGTCGGGTCGTCCCCACCTGTACCCCCGTTGCCGTCGCCCTCATCTTCGGCGCAGGCGGCGGCCACGAGCATTACGGCAGCAAGCATCGCCAGGATGTGCAGCCACTTGGACTTCTTCATGTATCCCCCTTACGAACAACGATACCGACGAACCCCTTGCCGGGCCCGACGCGCCCCCACAGCCCTGGGAAGCACGATGTCAGGCCCGAAGCGGCGCCTATCTTACCTAGGGAAGCACCGAAATCCAAATACTCTTTTCGGCGAGGCCCCGCCAAGCGCCCCTCCGACTACTACCGGAGTCGCAATCCGGGCCCGGTTATTGGTTGGTGGGAGTGAGAACGTCCTCGGCCACATCCCGCATCCTGCGCCGCTCGTCCATCGCCCGTTTCTGGATGTGACGGAACGCCTGGGCCTCGGTCATCCCCTCCTCGTCCATGAGCCGGCCCTTGGCCCGGTCCACCACCTTGCGGGTCTCGAGCTGCTCCGCGATCGACTCGGTCTCGCTACGCACGGCAGCCAGCTCTGCGTGACGGGCGATCGCTATCTCGATTGCCGGAACCAAGTCCGACTTCTGAAACGGCTTGACCAGGTAGCCCATGGCCCCCGCCTCGGCGGCGCGCCGCACCAGGTCCCGCTGCGAGAAAGCGGTGAGAATGAGGACCGCGGCCCGCCCTTCGTCCACGATCCGCTCGGCCGCGCTCAGCCCGTCGAGGCCGGGCATCTTGATGTCCATGATGACGAGATCGGGATCGCGCTCGGCGGCCAGCCGGATCGCGGCATCACCGTCCGCAGCCTCTCCAACGACCGTGTAGCCCTCTTCCTCCAGCATCTCTTTGAGGTCGAGCCTGATGATCGCCTCGTCCTCGGCGATCAGAACCTTGGGGAGCGGGTCGGGGGGCGGGTGGGGGCCGGAGGTCATCCGGCGTTGAGCATGCGGTCCAGGAGCCGGTCCTGCTCGTGCTGAAGGGCCGTTATCTCGGTGCTTGCGGTCGCGCGCTGCCGCTCGAGCCGCTCGAAGTCGTCGCGGGCGATGCGGTAGGCGCGATCGGCGAGCGGGGTCTCGGACACGAGCATGCGAGTCTTCGCCTCCTCGAGGACGTCCATCTGGAACAGGAGCTGCTCTTCGACGATGCGCAGCTCCTCCCGCGCCCGGTTGAGGCGGGCGGAGAGCTCGGAAAGGCTCTTCTCGACTTGCATGGGGGCGGCAAGTATAGGGCGGCGAGATTCCTTACGGAAGGGTGGAATTTACTGGGCCGGGGAGGGCGGGGCAGCTGCTGCTACGCCCCGCTTCGTGCCGGGAGCGGGACTCGAACCCGCAAGGGCCGAAGCCCAATGGTGTTTGAGACCATCGCGTTTTCCGACATTTCGCCATCCCGGCTTGAGGTGTCTCAAAGTCTAGCGAGCTGTCACATCTTGCGCCCGACTACACAATCGAGCTTGGCGACATCGGGGGCACGGGCGATCGAGATGTTTCTCTCATTCATCCGTCGCCATCTCACGCCGAACCGGTCACAAGCATCGCAGAAGATCTTTCGAATGTCAGAAGAAGCATTGGTGAACTGATATCGGGGGTAAGGCTTGCCTTTCACAATGTTGTCCCCGCGCCACCCATCCGAGTGGATAAGGCCTCGCAGAAGGCGGTCGGGATACTGATGGACGATCTGTTGTTGCCACGCCCGAAGCTTGATAACCCGCGTGTGTTTCGGGCCTCTTCCATGCTGCGGAAAGAGGTAGGGCCAGTGCTTCCAAAAGGCCGACACCTCTATGCAACCGAGGTTTTGGGTAAAGGTAACCCGGTCTCGCTTTGACGGTCGCACCGAGCCGATGGCCGTCGCACATTCAGAGATGATCCCCAAATAGCGCTCATCCAACACGATGCGCAGCCTGAAAACCCCGCGCGCGTGCTCCGCAAGGCATCCATCGCCCAGGTACAAGCCGAATAAATACGCGTACCAAGCCGCGTCAAGGGCTGCACCGTGACAACGTGGGCAGTCGTCGATTCCGACGTAAACCCTCCGCCACTCCATGGCCTGACCTTGCCCGCCCGCCAGTCGCGGATCGTCCCACGCGAGATGCCCATCAAGCGGCTGATCTGGCAGTCGTTCAGGCCCCAGTCGACCCACCGCTTCGCTTCGAGGAATTCGGCCGTCCGCCTCACAGGAGTGGCTTCACATCCGAACACATGTTCGAATCGTAACCGTGGCCTGCGACGAACTTCGGTGGACTTTGTTTGGCTTCGGTTGGCGATGGGACTGCGATTCTTGTGGGAGTCGGACGATCTTGCCCGGGGCTCCAGGCACGAAAAACGCCCGGCTCCACAGAGCCGGGCGAACCGTCCGTCCGTCTTAAGCCGGGGTCACGGCCGGGGGGTGCGACCCTTCTGAACCTGGATTTGCCGCATTTGTCTCTCCCTCGGAGTCAGCATCGCATTTGCCTCTGATATCGGCCTGGATTTCCAGACACCCAAGGCCAAACGCGTAGTCATTTCTGCCTAAATGCCGCGTACCCCGAGCTCACCCGGCGGCGGTATCGAGCGCTTCTCGGACGCCCGCGACCCAGCGGCCGGCCGCCTCGATCCCGTCCTCGAGCAGGATGCGAACGACGGCGCTTCCCACGACCACGCCGTCCGCGAACGAGCACGCCTCGACCGCCTGCCCCGCAGTCGAGATGCCGATTCCCACCACGACTGGGAGGTCGGTTGAGGCCCGGCAGGCGGCGACCACGCTCGCCGCTCGCTCCGACAGCGCGGCCCGGGCCCCGGTGACCCCAAGAGTCGAGACCGCATAGACGAATCCAGTCGCGGTCCCGGCGATCGCCTCCACGCGCCCGGCCGGCGAAGTGGGAGCAACGAGCGGCACCCACGCGAGGTTCCGCTCCGCGGCGGCGGCCCGCAGCGAGCCCGACTCCTCGAGCGGGAGGTCCGGGACGATGAGACCGGCGAAGCCGGCGTCCGCGGCGCGGGCGCAGAACTCCTTTTCTCCCGCATGGTGGATGGGGTTGTAATAGGTCATGGCGAGGCGCGGGGGACCGTCGATCGCCGCCATGGCAAGGACGTCGAGGGGTCCGACCCCGGCTGCGATCGCGCGCCGAGCGGCCGAGGCGATGACAGGCCCGTCCATGAGCGGATCCGAGTACGGGAGCCCCACCTCGACCGCGTCGGCGCACGCCGCCACCGCTGCCAGCGCGGCGGGAAACGATGCCGGGTCGGGGATCCCTCCGACCACGTACGGGATCACCAGCTTCCGGCCCCCCACCTGCGCGGCGCGCAGGTGATCCAACAACATGGTCACCGGGCGAGTTCGTCGGCGATCGTGGCAACGTCCTTGTCCCCGCGACCCGACAGACCGATGAGCACGAGCTCGGAGGCTCCCACGGACCCGATCACGTAAGCCAGCGCGTGCGCCGGCTCCAGCGCCGGGAGGATGCCCTCGGTGTCGGCCAGCGTTCGGAAGGCCGCCACTGCGGCGTTGTCGGTCACGGCCTCGTAGCGAGCCCGGCCCGTCGCCGCCAGCCACGCGTGCTCGGGACCCACGCCCGGATAGTCGAGCCCGGCCGAGATCGAATGGGCGGCCGCGATGAGACCTCCGTCGTCCTGGAGCACGAGACTGCGCGCGCCATGCAGGACACCCGGCGTGCCGGCCGTTACCGAAGCTCCGTGGGCCTTGTCGAGTCCGGTCCCGGCGGCCTCGACCCCGACCAGACGCACGTCTTCGTCGCGGTAAAAAGCCCTGAAAAGACCGACCGCGTTGCTGCCCCCGCCGACGCAAGCCACGACCTCGGCGGGGAGACGCCCGGTCGCCTCCAGCACCTGAGCGCGCGCCTCCACTCCGATCACAGACTGCAGCCACGCGACGAGCTCCGGGTACGGATGAGGGCCGACCACAGAGCCGATCACGTAATGGGTGTCCTCGACGTTGGTGACCCAGTCGCGCAAAGCCTCGTTGATCGCGTCCTTGAGAGTCGCCGTTCCGGCCTCCACCGGCACCACCTCGGCCCCCAGCATCCTCATCCGGACGACGTTGAGGTGCTGGCGACGCATGTCCGTCGCGCCCATGTAGACGACACAAGTCAACCCGAAGTAAGCGGCGGCCGTCGCCGTAGCGACTCCGTGCTGTCCGGCTCCGGTCTCGGCGATCATGCGGGACTTGCCCATCCGCCGGGCGAGTAATGCCTGTCCGACGGTGTTGTTGATCTTGTGCGCGCCGGTGTGGGCGAGATCCTCTCGCTTCAGGAACACCCGCGCTCCCACATGCTCCGACAGCCGCGTGGCCTCATAGAGAGGCGTGGGTCGGCCGATCACGGCGGCCCTCAAGCCGTCAAGCTCGATGAGGAAACTCGCGTCGGCGCGCGCCGATTCCCACGCTTTCTCCAGCTCGTCGAGGGCGCCCATCAGCGCCTCGGGCACGTAGCGGCCTCCGAACTCGCCGAAGCGGCCGGTGGGGTTGACTACCGGCTCATAGGCGTCGCTCACCTCTTCAGCAGCTCCCGGATCTTCGCGACCGGATCGGGCGCGGTGACCAACGCCTCCCCCACCAACACGGCATGCGCCCCCGCGTCGATCAGCCGTTCCACATCGGCTCTCCCCCTTACAGCGGAGAGGGCAACGACGGTGGCTCCGCCGGGCATCAGCGGGACGAGCTTGGCGGTCCGATCAGGGTCGACCTCGAAGGTGGCCAGGTCGCGGTGATTGACGCCGATGAGTGACGCACCCGCATCGACGGCGCGGGCCAGGTCGGTCTCGTCGTGCACCTCGACGAGGGCGTCCATGCCCGTGGCTGCCGCCGATTCGAGAATCGTTTCGAACTCGTCGCCGAGGATTCGAACGATGGCCAGGACGGCATCGGCGCCCGCGGCCCTCGCTTCGAGGATCTGGATCTCGTCGACGATGAAGTCCTTGCGCACCACGGGGAGGCCGCAGGGCCGGGCGGCAACCAGATCGTCCATTGAGCCCTTGAAGTAGTCGGGCTCGGTCAGGACGGAGATGGCGCTCGCGCCGCCGCGTGCATAGAGGTCCGCCAGCTCGGCCGCGTCGAGATCCGGGTTGAGTTCCCCCCGCGGCGTGGCGCGTTTGATCTCGGCGATGAGCGCGGGGTGATCACTCCTGAGCGCGGCGGCAAAGCCGCGGGGAGCGGCCGCCCCGGCTGCTCGGTCGGCGAGCTCGTCCACTCCGATCGAATCGCCCAGGTCGGCGGCTCGCCGGCGCGCCCCGGTCACCAGGTCTTCCAGATACGACATGGGTCGAGGTTAGTCGCCCGCCGAGGAGAGGTGCTCGAGAAGCACCGCGCCCACTCCCGCGGGGGGGCCACCCACTCGCACGTGATCGAACCCGGCCCGTTCGAAGATGGTGGGCCGGTGCACCTCAGGTGGCCCGTGGACGAGGACCGCCCTCAGACCGCGTGCGCGCGCGAGGTCGCGAAGCGGCTCGGCGACCTCCTCGTCCCCTTCTGCGAAGAACTCGCCACCGGACGCCGACAGAGTGATGATCAGAGGGTCCACACCCTCGTCGTTGAGCACCTTGATCAGGCGACGAGAGCCGAGCTCGCGGCCATCGCCGCCCGTGCCCTCGGCCCCCAGCGCGACGAATTCCACCGAGTGCTCGGCGGTCGCGGCATGGAGAGCGCGCGCCAGCTCGAGGAACACCCCCACTGCGAGCCCGCTTCCCGTGTCGTAAGGGACTGCGACCACGACCTCGGGGTCGCCTTCGCCTGGCGGCAGCGCCATGAGGTTCGTCGATCGCACGAGGTTCCCGACCGGCACCCCGTCGAGGCGCACCACATAGCCCGCCTGCTGGAGGTGCCCGAGGATATAGAAAGAGGCCGCCTGCTCGCCCTGCGACCCGGCCTTCCTATCGGCCAGCTCTCCGTCGAACTCGCGGCCGTGGCGGCCGACGACTTCGTCGCGGATCTCGGCGGGTCCGGAACCCTCGAGCGCGGGAGGATCCGTCGTCGCCACGCACGCGCTGACCATTGCGAGCGCAACAAACATGGTCCATCTGGGGTGCACGGGCACTAGTATCCGCGGTCGTGAGCGAAACCCCCATCGCCTGGCCGGCGCTCGAGAAGGGTACGACCGTCTATTCCTCCGACGGAGAGGAGATCGGGGCCGTCGACGAAGTGGTCGCCGACCTCGAGAAAGACATCTTCTCCGGCATCGTGATCAACCCGGGCATGCTCAAGGACAACGTCTACGCGCCTGCCGACGCAGTCGCGACCATTACTCAAGATCAGGTGACGTTGAGCCTGACGGCAGCCGAAGCAGAGCGCGACCTGGCTCCCCCCGAATAACCACGATCAGCCCCTGCCCTCAAGAGCGGCTGCGGCCGCGACCGCCCTCAACATCCCCTCCGCCTTGCGGCGGGTCTCGTCGGCCTCGCCCTCGGGAACCGAATCGGCCACTACCCCGGCCCCCGCCTGCACGTAGGCGCGCTCCCCGCTGGCGACGATCGTTCTGATCGTGATGCAGGTGTCGAGGTCTCCCGAGAAATCGAAGTAGCCGACCGCCCCCGCATAGGGACCTCGCCGGGAGTGCTCCAGCGAGTTGATGATCTCCATCGCCCTCACCTTTGGCGCTCCCGAAACCGTGCCGGCCGGAAAGCAAGCAAGCAGAGCATCGAAACCGGTGACGCCCGCGGCCAGCCGTCCACTAACGCTCGACACGATGTGCATGACGTGGGAGTAGCGCTCGATCACCATCAGCTCGTCGACGGACACGGTCCCGTAGCGCGCGACGCGGCCGACGTCGTTGCGTGCGAGGTCGACCAGCATCACGTGCTCGGCGCGCTCCTTGGCGTCGGCAAGCAACTCATCGGCAAGAGCGGCGTCTTCCTCTTCGGTCTCACCGCGCCGACGCGTGCCTGCAATGGGCCGGGTGACGATCAGATCGCCGGTTACTCGCACGAGCGGTTCGGGTGACGAGCCGGCCATTTCGAAGGCAGGATGGGACTCGCCCGGCCCCCATCGCAGGAAGTACATGTACGGCGACGGATTGGTCGTTCTGAGCACGCGGTACGCGCTCAGCGCGGAGGCACTCATCGGCGCCTCGAAGCGGCGCGACGGCACGACCTGAAACACATCCCCTGCGTAGACATGCTCTTTGGCAACTTCGACCCACCGGCAGAACTCGGAGTCGTCTACCGCCGACGAGAAGCTCACGTCTTCCGGCAACGTCAGCTCGGTGGCGGTGGCGCTCACCGGTTCGGAGAGCAGACCGACAATCTCGTCGCATCTCGCCGCGGCAGCCTCGTAGTCGGCGCGCGCATCCGACCCCGCGAACGCGTTCGAGATGACGAACGCGCGCTGGGAGAAGTGATCGAAGACGACCAGGGTGCGCGTAAGCATCAGGGCGAGATCGGGCAGGCCGATGTCATCGGGCGGAGGGGCGGGAAGATTCTCGAGCTCACGCACGCAGTCGTATCCGATGTAGCCGACGGCTCCACCGTGCAGCGGGGGGAGTCCCTCGACGCGGGGGGCCCGGAGAGCGCCAAGCAAACGTTTCACGTAAGCGAGCGGGGGTTCGTCGGGCGCGGGTCGGTTGGGAACGTAGCCGCGAACGGCGACCCGGCCATCCTTCGCGGTGACGATCCCCGCTGCGTCGACCCCCAGAAAGGAGTACCGGGCCCAGCGCTCACCACCCTCGACGCTTTCGAGGAGGAAGCCATCCGGGCGGGGATCAAGCCGCATAATTGCGCCCACCGGTGTATGGAAATCGGCAAGAATTTCGCGCCACACTGGCACCACCGGGTACCGAGCAGCGAGCGAAGCGAAGGTCGAGAAGTCGGGGGCGACGTTCAACTCGGGTGCGGGAGCGACCTGAAGAAGCAGGAGCGCTCGCCCGTGTGGCAGGCCGGCCCCTTCGGGTCCACGAGCACGAGCAGGGCGTCGGCGTCGCAGTCAAACCTCATCTCCACGACCTCCTGAGTGTTGCCCGATGTCGCTCCCTTGTTCCAGTACTCGCGCCGCGAGCGGCTCCAGAACCAGGTCGTCCTCGATTCGAGCGTCCTGCGAACCGCCTCTCGATCCGCGTATGCCAGCATCAGCACCTCTTTGGAGCGGGCGTCCTGAACGATTACCGGCGCCAGCCCATCGTCCCCAAAGACGAGATCGTCCGGTAAGCCGGTCACGGCTCGAGTTCGTAGGGAAAGGGATCGGTTATGTACTCAATTCCACCGTCCGTGACGACCACCGTGTCCTCGAGGCGAACGCCTCCGACGCCCTTGAAATAGAGCCCGGGCTCGATGGCGACAACATCACCCTCGACGACCGCGTCCGGCCGCCGGCCGAGCCACGGCTTCTCGTGAACCTCAAGCCCTACCCCGTGACCCAAGGAATGCGGGAACCCCTCGAGAAGCGGCCCCTCGCCGGTGTAATGATCGCGAGTGGGCAATCCCTGCGAGTGGAAGTAGTCGACCACGCGCTGATGTGCATCGTCCCGGCCCGGCTTGATCGCGTCGCGCGCGATCTCAAGCGCCTCGAGACAGTGCTTGTGAAGCCGCACCATCTCGTCAGATGCCTGCCCGGGAACGAAAGTGCGGGTCATGTCCGAGTGACAGCCCGTACGCCGGTCGCGTGGAAAGCAATCGATGATGCATGACCGGTCGGGAAGGATCGGCCCGATCCCGATCTCGTGCCCGCCGGTGAACGCGTCCCCTGAGTGGACGATGATCTCCTCGCACTCGGCCCCCTGAGATACGAGCGCGTCGGCCATCAACTCGCGGATGAACTCGGCGGTAAGAATCTCCCCCTCGAAGCGGAGCCGTCCCCCCGAAGCCGGCTCCGCTTCTCTGAGCAGCCGCGCGGCCACGAGCATTGCCGTCTCGGCCGCCCGCTGGGCGCGTTCGATGCCCTCGATCTCCCACGGCGCCTTGCGGCGCCGGCGGGACTCCCACGATTCGGTATCGACCACGACCTCGATGCCCTCGCCTCGCAGGTAGTCGGCGACGAGCACCCTGAACGTCGGCGGAATGACTACGCTCTTGGCCCCCGCACGCTCGAGGGCCCTCCTGACGATCTCGGAGTTGATCAGATGCTCGGGGAAGTTACGGTCCCGGATCAGCTCCTCGCTGCCCAGGTCGCCGGCGTCCCAGAACTCGTCGGCCACGTCCTCGCGCATCTCGAAGACTTGCTTTTCGAGCCATGTCCCGACGACGATGCGGCGGCCGTCGTGCTCGATGAAGGTGATCGGATCCATGATCGGCTCGGCGATCTCGTGACGCATTTCGGGACTCCGGCCGGCATTATCGTGGAGGAGGAAAGTCGTCATGGCTGCGGAATCCTAACGGGCAAGCCGCGCTCCGCGATTGCTTGTTTCGCCTCCATCACCGAGAACGTTCCGAAATGGAACACGGACGCCGCGAGCGCGGCCTGCGCGCGGCCGCGCTCGGGATCGACCGCATCGGCAAGATGACTCGGGTGGCCGGCACCTCCGGAAGCGATGACCGGAACCGACACGGAGTCCGCCACCGCCCGCGTAAGTTCTAGGTCATAACCTCCGGTCGTCCCGTCCGCATCCATCGACGTAATCAGGATCTCGCCCGCGCCACGCTCGCACGCCTCCGCCGCCCACGCGACCGCGTCCCGCCCGGTGGGAGTTCGCCCTCCCTCGATCCACACCTCCCAGCCGGCCGCCGTCTTACGCGCATCTATTGCAGCGACGATCGCCTGCGAACCAAACTCCGCTGCGGCCTCACCTATGAGCTCGCGGTGACGAACTGCCGCGGTGTTGATGGCAACTTTGTCGGCGCCCGCGCGCAAGAGCGCTCGCACGTGATCCGCGCTCGCCACGCCGCCGCCGACCGTCAACGGGATGAAGACCTGCTCGGCGGTGCGAGTGGCCACATCGAGCATGGTCGTTCGTCCCTCTGCGGACGCGGTGATGTCGAGGAACACGATCTCGTCTGCGCCGGCTCCCTCATATACAGCGGCCATTTCGACGGGGTCGCCCGCATCCCTCAAATCGACGAACCTCACCCCCTTGACCACCCGGCCCCCGTCGACGTCGAGGCAGGGCACAACGCGCCGGGCCAGCGTCACTGCCCCTCGACCAGGGGGGGCTGATAGCGCCCGGACGCCGCGGTGTCGGCCGCGTGCTGGGCTTCGACGATGCCGAACTTGTGCTCGTAGAGGGCACGGCCGACTACCGCCCCCGTTACACCCTCGCCGTGCATGTACGCGACCGTCCGCAGGTCGTCCAGCGACGCGATCCCTCCCGATGCAACGACCGGTAGCGAGGTGACCTCGAGCAGCCGGCGCAGACCTGCGAGATCCGGGCCCGCCATCATGCCGTCGCGCCCGACGTCTGTATAGACGAACATCGCCGCGCCCGCGGCCTCGAAGATCTGGGCCGCCTCGACGACCGGTAGTCCCGTCCCAACCGTCCAGCCATGACCTGTGAGTTCGTCACCCCGGACGTCGAGCGACACGGCGATTCGCTCCCCGAAGCGTGCACACACCCGGCGCATCTCGGCACGGTCCTCGAGGGCGACCGTCCCGAGCACCACCCGGTTCGCGCCCGCAGCGAGCAGCTCGGTGACATCGTCCGCGCTTCGCAGCCCTCCTCCCGCCTGCACGGGGCAGGACGCTTTCTTCACCACCTCCAGCACCAGCTCGCGATTCTGCGGCAGGCCGGTCTTCGCGCCGTCGAGGTCGACGATGTGGAGCCAGCGTGCGCCGGCGCGCGAGAAGCCGATGGCGACGTCAACCGGATCGTCCGAGTAGACGGTTTCGGTTCCAAAGCGGCCCTGAAGAAGCCTCACGCAGCGGCCGTCCGAGATGTCCACGGCAGGGAACACTGTGAAGCTCACTGGTCCACCATCCTCGGGACGGCCTCTGACGAGGCCTCCTCATCCACCCACGCCCTCAACAGCGCGATGCCGGCGCGCCCGCTTTTTTCGGGGTGGAATTGAACCGCGTGGACGGAGTCCCGGTGCACCCACGCGGCGAAGCGGTCGCCGTGCTCACACCAGCCGTGCACCGTTGCGGTGTCGGACGGATGGCATGCGTACGAATGGTCGAAGTAAAAGTAGTCGGGCGGGCTGTTTCGCCTCACTACCGTGTTCCACCCCATGTGCGGCACCGTGACGGTCGACGGCAACCGGGATACTCGGCCGTTCAGCACACCCAGCCCGTTCACCGGCGTCGGCTCGGGGACGCCGGGCCCCGATTCGTCGCTCTCCCCGAACAGCACCTGCATCCCCAAACAGATGCCGAGATAGGGGCGGTCGCGCGCGATCCAATCCCGCACCGCGTCGTCGGTCCCGGTGTCCGATAGTCGACTCACGCACCGGGA
This sequence comes from Actinomycetota bacterium, assembly GCA_050694175.1. Classification (GTDB taxonomy): domain Bacteria; phylum Actinomycetota; class CADDZG01; order CADDZG01; family WHSQ01; genus JBOGXA01. The sequence continues at coordinate 19,132 of JBOGXA010000003.1, read as the reverse complement.
AAAGCTCCCCTGACCGGGCACGCACAGCCCGTCATACCCGCTCATGCCGAGGGGGCCGGGTACGACCGCCACGTCGGCTCCGGCCGCCGCGAGTGCTTTCGCCACGCTGTGCAGGTTTCCCATGCCGAGATCCAGGATGGCCACTCGCATCAGAGAACACCCTTGGTCGAGGGGATGTCGTCCCCGGTCCTCGAGTCGCGGGCGACCGCGTCGCCGAGTGCGCGCGCCACGGCCTTGAAGATCGCCTCGACGGCATGGTGCGCGTTGGTAGCGGCCAGCAACTTCACGTGCAGCGTCAGCCCTCCGCTCCGAGCCAGCGCAATCAAGAACTCTTCGGTAAGCGCCGTCTCGAATGCGCCGATGCTGGCCGCGGGGATGGCCGCGTCGTAGACGAGCAGCGGACGCCCGGAGATGTCAAGCGCCACTTGCGCGAGGGACTCCTCCATTGGGACGAGCGCGTCGCCGTAGCGGTTGATTCCGCGTTTGTCACCGAGTGCCCTGGCAAGAGCCTCCCCCAGGGCGAGCCCCGTGTCCTCCACCGTGTGGTGAGCGTCGATCTCGAGATCTCCGGACGACACGATCCGGAGACCCACGCGCGCGTGGCGGCCGAGCTGGTCGAGCATGTGATCGAAGAACGGAACACCGGTCTCTGCGGTCACGTCTCCTCCATCGAGGTCCACCGCGACTTGCACAGTCGTTTCGCGGGTGGTGCGATCGACGGACGCGGCCCTGTCACCCACGGGGAAGGGCTCCTTTCATCCCGCTGAGAAACGCATCCGTTTCCTCCGACGTCCCGGCCGTAACCCTCAGGCAGTCGCGCAGGCCATCCGTTTCCGAGTAATCCCGAACGAGCACACCATCGGCGAGGAGCGCGGTCCACACGCGGCGGGCGCCGGCGACGCGGAACAGCACGAAATTGGCGTGGGAGTCAAAGGTCTCAGCTCCCAGCTCGTCGAGCCCGCGCGTGATCCGATCGCGCTGCGCCGTGATGGCGCGAACGTGTTTGAGGGCATCGTCCGCGCGCCGCAGGGCCGCGGTCCCGATGGCCTGGCTGAACGTTGACAGGTGATACGGAAGACGAACGCGGGCGATCTCGGCGACGATCTCCGTTGCGGCGAGCATGTAGCCGAGCCTCACTCCCGCGAGGCGCCAGGCCTTGGAGAGTGTCTTGACGATGACTAGGTTCCGGTGCGCGTCGAGGAGTCGCTGAAGATCGCGCGCGGCCCCGGCGAACTCGACGTAGGCCTCGTCGACGAGCACAAGCCCCGGAGCCGCGGCCAGAAGAGCCTCCACCACCTCGAGTTCCTCGCAGCCCCCCGTGGGGTTGTTCGGAGAGCACACCACAACAATGTCCGGAGCGGCGGCACGGACGGCATGAGGGCCGGCCTCAGAGTCGATTCGGAAGTCATCGCGGCGACGCGCGGCGATCACCTCGGTCCCGGTCATGCGGGCGATCGTGGAGTGAAGGGAGTAAGTGGGCTCGAAGACCAGGGCCCGCCGTCCCGGACCGCCGAACGCGAGGAAGAGGTGGAGCAACACCTCGTTCGAGCCGTTGGCCACGGCGACCCCGTCTACCGGCCACGAGACGTGATGGGACACGGCCTCGACCAGCGCGCGCGCTCTGTGATCCGGATACCGGTTGAGGGCGGCGCCTCTCACTTCCCCGAAGACCTCGTCGAGGAGCCCGGCCGGCGGTGGGTAGGGCGACTCGTTCGTGTTCATCCGGTAACGGGCCGGTTGCTGCGGCGACCGATATGGGGCCAGGTCCGCGATATCCGCCCGCACCGTCAACGGAAGCTCGAAGCTCATCGTCACAGGACACGGCGGTTAAGCCGCGCGTGCACGGCGCGGGCGTGCCCGTGCAAACCCTCTGCCTCTGCGAACGCGTCGACGTGGGGGGCAAGGCGCTCGAGCGCGCTCCGCTCGATCTCATTCACGTAGATCCTTTTGACGAAGTCCGCGACCCCGAGACCCGATGCGAAGCGGGCGGTCCCCCCGCTTGGAAGAACGTGGTTCGTACCGGCGACGTAGTCGCCCACCGGCACCGGAGAATCGGCACCGACGAACACCGCCCCCGCGTTCTGGATCGAATCGAGCACGTCGGCTGCCCCATCGAAGATCAATTCCAGGTGTTCCGGGGCAAGGGCGTTGGCGGTTAGGAGAGCGTGGTCGACGTCGCGAACGAGCACCGCGGCACCTCCCTCTATGAGCGCGTTCTCAATGTCTTCGGTGCGCTCGTGCATCATGACGTGACGCTCGAGAGCAGCCATCACGCGCTCGGCGAGGTCCTCGGACCACGTGATCAAGACGTGCGTGCCGAGCGGCCCGTGCTCGGCCTGCGCGACGAGGTCGGCGGCGACGACGTCTGCCGATGCGCTGTCGTCCGCAACGATCGCTATTTCGGTCGGTCCCGCTTCGGAATCGACGCCCACCCATCCCGCAACGGCGCGCTTCGCCAGGGTCACGAAGATGTTGCCGGGCCCGACTATCTTGTCGACGGGCCGGATCGTTTCGGTCCCGTACGCGAGGCCGGCCACGGCCTGCGCCCCTCCCACCCGGTACACTTCGGTGACCTCGAGGACGGCGCAGGCAGCGAGGACGGGCTCGGCTATCTCACCGCCGGGCCCCGGAGGCGAGCAAACGGCGGTCGCCTCGACCCCGGCGACCTGGGCCGGGACCACGGCCATGACCACGCTCGAGGGATACGCGGCCCGCCCCCCGGGAACGTAGGCACCCACCCTGCGCAGCGGCCGCACGAGCTCTCCGATCAGTTCGTCGCCGGACCGGTCGATCCACGTGCGCGGGAGCTGACGCTCGCTCGTCCTCCGCAACCTCTCGGCCGCCACTTCGAGCGCGACAACCAGTTCAGGGCGGACGAGGGATCGAGCCTTGAGGATCGTGGCCTCGTCGACGCGGAGGTCTGCGGGGTCGAGCCGGGGGCCGTCGAACTTCTCCGTGTACTCGATCACGGCTGCGTCTCCGCGCAGCCTCACCTCTCCCAGAATGGCATCGACGGTTGCGACCGGATCCGCGCCCGGACCGGCGGGCCGAGGACGCTCAATATGCACGGGCGTCAGCTGATCCCGACCGTCGATGATCTCCAGCATGCCCAGAGGTTAATGCCGTTGCCGTGGCCCCGAAGCGTCTGGGCCCTCCCAACTCTGCGCGCTGCCTCTTCGAGATCGTGTCTGGGCGCGCACAGGTTCTTGCCGATTGGGGCTACGCCGGCTGGTCGTGGCCGCACTCGCGGCAGACCGTAGAGCCGAGGACGACGGACAGCCGGGTGCTCCCGCACGCGGCGCACCGGTCCAGTCGCTCCGGCCACGCCGGGTCGCCGCGCTGGCAGTCCGGGCACAACAGGATCTGCTCACCGGCGACCACGCCGCGCGCCCACGGAGGGGCGCCTTTAACGGGATCTGTCTGAACCCGGCCGCAGCGGTGACAGGGCATCCCCCATCCTGAGCGCGCGCGTGGCCCCGCGTCGAGTGGTGAACGGAGTCGCGTGGCGACCTGAGGCAAGGGGTCGGCCCTGCCCCGCCGGGAGGGCGGGCGGGCCGGTGGGCTAGATCTCGGACAGAGCGCCCGGGCCCAGCAGCGCCTTCAGCTCGGCGTGGAGGCCATTGGACGTATCCACCCAGAACTCGCTGCCCAGCCGCAGAACGGTCGTCTTGTGGCCGTCCCCGAGATGAAGGAACACGCGCGTCGCACCCGGGTGGCTGGTCAGCACATCTTTTAGCTGCCCCACGGTGTGGTGAGTGCAGGAATCCGCGGGCAGCTTGATGACCACAGGTTGGTCGTCGCCGAGCCGGGGCTCGTGGATTTCCAAGCCCACCAGCTTGACCGAGTCGTCCCTGGCATCCCGGTCTGTGCGCCCCTTGATCAACAGGATGGCGTCGGGCCGGAGCATCGCCGCGCATTGGTCGGCGACCTTGGGGAAAACGATGACCTCGACCCCGGCCCCCGAGAGATCCTCGAGGTATACGAGCAGCATGATGTCTCCCCGACGCGTGACCTTCCTGGTGATCCCCGCCACCATCCCGCCCACCGTGAGCACCTCGCCCTGCGGACGTTCGGCGAGAGCGGAGATCTGCGCATCGGTCATGCGGCTCAACAGCCCCTCGACGCCCAATAGCGGGTGATCCGACACGAACAGCCCCAGCATCTCCTTTTCGTGTGCGAGGAGAATCTCGCGGGGATGCTCGTCGAGCGGGATGAAATGCTCGGGGGCGCGCCCGCTCTGCACCTCGGCTCCACCTGCGAACAGGGAGAACTGGCCGGCCTCTTCCTGCTTGCGCCGGTTGACTACTTCCTGGCACACATTCTCGAAGACATCCAGCAGGCCCTTGCGGGTGTGGCCCAACGACTCGAAGGCACCTGCTTTGATCAACGCCTCTACGGTTTTCTTGTTGAGACAGATGTAGTCGACCTTGCTGCAGAAATCGACGAAGGATTCGAACGGGCCTTTGTGCGTCCGGGCTTCGATGATCTTCGTCACGACGCTCTCACCGACTCCCCTTATCGCCGACAGCCCGAAGCGGATGGAGCCAACTGTGCCCCGCGGCGTAGTCGCGGCGCCTACCGCCCTCGGCGGAGCCGTATTGTCGATCGGGGTGAAGTCGCGTTCAGAAGTGTTCACGTCGGGGAGAAGGACGTCGATGCCCATCTTGCGCGCCATGTGCAGGTATTTGGGTTTGTCGTCTTTTCGGTCTTTCACCGACGTCAGTAGCGCCGCCATGTACTCGACCGGGTAGTGGGCTTTGAGCCAGGCGGTCTGATACGCGATGTAAGCGTACGAGGCGCTGTGGGCGCGATTGAACGAGTAGTCGGCAAAGGGTTGGATCAGTGACCACAACCCCTTCGCATCGTTCTCGCCGATCCCGGTCTTCAGGCAGCCCTCGATGAAGCGCGGCTGCTCGGCGGCCATGATGGCCCGGTTCTTCTTGCCGATCGCCTTGCGCACGAGGTCGGCTTGGCCCGGGCTGTATCCCGCAAGCCTCTGCAGAAGCAGAACGATCTGCTCCTGGTAGACGAGGATCCCGTAGGTCTCGCCGGTGATGTCCTCGAGAGCCGGGTGGAGGTAGATCACCTTCGAGCGGTCGTTCTTGCGCTCGATGTAGGCGGGAATCTGGTCCATCGGACCCGGCCGGTAGAGCGCGATGAGGGCCATGATCTGCTCGAAGCGGTCGGGCTTGAGCTGAAACAGCAACCGGCGCATGCCTTCGGACTCCAGCTGGAACACCCCGTCGGAGTCGCCCCGCTGGAGCATCTCGTAGACCTGCGGATCGTCGAGCTCGAGGTCGTCGACGTCGACCTCAACGTCCTTGTTGGTCTTCACGTAGTCGCGCGTCAGCTCGATGACGGTCAGATTGCGCAACCCGAGGAAGTCCATCTTCAAGAGCCCGAGCGCCTCGACACCGTTCATGTCGAACTGCGTCACGACCTCGCCGTGATCTCCTCGCTTGAGAGGAACGTGTTCGACGAGCGCATCGCGCCCGATGACCACCCCGGCCGCGTGAATGCCCGCCGATCGCTTGAGGTTCTCGACCTTTAGCGCGGTGTCGATGATCTCTTTCGCCGCGCCCCCCGCTTCATATGCATCCCGCAGCTCGGGCGAGGTTTCGAGAGCGTCCTGGAGGCCGGCGTCTCGCCCCATGATCAGAGACGGATACATCTTGGTCAGGCGGTCGCCCTCCGCGTAGGGGAAGCCGAGCACCCGTGCCGCGTCCTTTATCGCCTGCTTTCCCTTGATCGTGCCGTAGGTGACGATCTGGGCGACGTGGTCGGACCCGTACTTGTCCTGCACGTAACGGATCACATCGCCGCGCCGGCGCTCGTCGAAGTCGATATCGATGTCCGGCATTGCCACGCGCTCGGGGTTTAGGAATCGCTCGAACATCAGGTCGTAGCGCAACGGGTCGAGCTCCGTAATGCCAAGCGTGTAGGAGACGACCGACCCAGCGGCGCTCCCCCGGCCCGGCCCCACCCTCACACCTTGTGACTTCGCCCAGTTCACGAAGTCCTGCACCACCAGGAAGTAGCCGTCGAAGCCCATATCCCCGATGACCTTCAGCTCGTATTCGGCGCGTTCCGCCGCTTCCGGGGGAGGCTGTCCGTACCGGGTCCGAAGGCCCTTCAGAACGAGGGTGCGGAGGTGCGACTCGAGGGTTTCGCCCGGAGGGACCTCATAGCGCGGAAGGAGCAGCTGCCCGAAGTCGATGTTCACGTTGCAGCGTTCTGCAACCTCGAGGGTCGCCTCGCACGCCCCCGGCCACGCGGCGAACCCGGCCGCCATCTCTTCGGGTGACTTGAGGTAGAACTCGTCCGAGTCGAATTTGAAGCGAGCGGGGTCTGACAACTCACTCCCTGTGTTGATGCACAAGAGGACCTCATGGCCGGCCGCATCTTCCTTGGCTGTGTAGTGAGAGTCGTTCGTCGCCACCCAGCCGATCCCCATCTCCTTTCCGATCGCGACGAGCTCGTCGTTGAGAGGCTTTTGGATCGGCATGCCATGGTCCTGGAGCTCGAGATAGAAGCGATCGCCGAAGAGCTCCCGATACTGGGAGACCACCCGCCGGGCCCCCGCGCGGTCCCCGGCGATGATGAGCTTCGGGATCTCGGCGCTGAGGCACCCGGACAGACAGACGACCCCCTCGGCGTGCTCCGCGAGGATCTCCCAGTCGGCGCGCGGCTGATAGTGGTAGCCCTCAAGCCACGCCCGCGTCGAGAGCTTCACGAGGTTGCGATAGCCGGTGTTGTCGGCCGCCAGGAGAGTGAGGTGATACGTCTTCTCGATGTTCTCCTTCTGGGGGGGCTTCGTGCGGCGATCCCCTCCGAAGAGATAGCCCTCCATGCCCAGGATGGGCTTGACCCCGGTCTTCGTTCCGCTCCGATAGAACTCGAGGGCCCCGTACATGACGCCGTGGTCGGTGATCGCGCACGCGGGCATGCCGTGGGCCGCCGCCGCCTCGAAGAGGTCGGGAACCCGGCTCGCGCCGTCGAGCATCGAGTACTCGGTATGTGCGTGCAGGTGAACGAAGCTCAAGCCGACGGCCGCCTCTCGCCTCCGCGAATTACAAAGGTGTACTTTGTTTACCTACACCCGGGAGGGAGGCCCTTGCAAGGCCATTTCCCTGACCTGCGGCAATGGCGCTGTCAAGCACCGCAAAGTGGGCATCGCCACCTTGCCCGAGGTGGCCTGTGGATCACAAGTCCCGCAAGTTGTGGACAAAGGCGGGCACCTCGAAGCCTGCGAGGACGCAGGCGGCCGCGAGATCGGGAGCCAGCTCGTCGGTCACCTCGACCGTCCGCCCGTCGTCGGGGTGCGGAAAGGCCAGGCGCCACGCATGCAGGAAGGGGCGGTCGAGGCTGAGGCGCATCGACAGCTCCGAGCGGCCTCCGTAAGTGGCGTCGCCCATCACAGGGTGGCCGAGATGGCCGAGATGGACCCTTATTTGATGGGTCCGGCCGGTCTCGAGCACCACGTCCAGGAGCGAGGCCTCCTCGTTCGCTTCGAGAACGCGGTAGTGCGTGACCGCGGGCCGCCCCTCCGCCACGACTGCCATGAGCCGGCGGCGTACCGGATGCCGGCCGACCGGCGCGTCGATCGTCCCGGACGGCGGGCTCGGCCGCCCCCGAACGAGGGTGAGGTAGCGGCGCTCGACGCGCCGGGCCCGCAAGGCGGCGACGAGCGCCGCCTGGGCGCCGTCGTCGCGGGCCACCAGCAGGAGACCGGACGTTCCTTTATCGAGCCGGTGCACGATCCCGGGCCGCGTGGAGCCCCGCCCGGCGAGGGGCCCCCCGAGCCCCAGCAGCGCATTGACGAGCGTGCCGGCCTCGTGGCCGCGGGCCGGATGCACGACCAGCCCGGGGGGCTTCGAGACGACCAACACCCGGTCGTCCGAGTAGCGGACGGCAAGCGGAATCTCCTCCGCGGCCGGAGGGGTCAGCACCGGCTCTGGGAGGTCCCCGGCGACCAGCTCGCCGGTTTCGAGGCGATGGCTCGGGCGCACCTCCCGGCCCCCCACGGTCACGTCTCCACCCCGGAGGGCGCGCTGGACGAGCGTGCGCGTGGCCCCGGTCCGGGCCGCCACGACGACGTCGACGCGGCGGCCGACCTCATCGGGATGAGGCCGGAACCTCAGCATCAGGACGCGCCGGCCCGGCCCGAGCGAACCGTGACCCACATGATTCCCACCACGCCCAGCGTGATCGAGGCGTCGGCGACATTAAAGACGGGCCACACGTGAAGGTCGACGAAGTCCACTACCCGCCCGTCCGTGTCGCGCAGGAGGCGATCGAGGGCGTTTCCTATGCCTCCTCCCAGCACCATCCCGAGAGGCACGGCAAGGCTCAGGTCGTCGAGCGTCCTCACCCACACAAGGATGAGGACGACGATGACGATCGTTGCGCCTAAGAAGAACAGCGGGAACCCCTGACCGAGCCCGAAGGCGCCGCCGGAGTTGAGCGTCAGTCGCAGCGTCAGGACTCCTTCGATAACATCGATCGAGCGACCCCCCGCTAGCCGGTCCATCGCGAGGCTCTTCGTGATCTGGTCGAGGATCACGACGACCGCGGCGACGGTTAGCAGCAGGCCGTAGGTGCCCGGCGAGCGCGGCTCCGCGGCCTCGGAGGAGGCGTCGCGCGTCGAGTCGGTGGCGGCCATGGCCTGACGTTACGTCACCGGGGGCATTGCATGACTCGACCGGGTTGGCTTAGCGGGCTCGCTCCTCGCGGCGCTTGCAGTCCATGCACAGCAGTGCGTGCGGAAGCGCCTTGAGCCGCGCCGCGTCGATCGGTCGCCCGCACCGCTCGCAGGTGCCGTAGGTGCCTTCGTCGATGCGCGCGAGGGCGCGGCTGATCTGATCGATGAGGTCGCGGATGTTGTTCTGGATCGACAGGTCGCGCTCACGGTCAAAGGTCGCGGTCCCGGCATCTGCAAAGTCATCGTCGATCCCCGTGTCCCCGGTGAGATCGGAACCCGTGCCCTCGAACGAGTCCTGCTCCAATTCCTGCTGACGGCGCTGGAGCTCGGCGCGCTCGGACTCGAGAGTCGCCCGGATCTGCTTCAGGGACGCGGCATCGAGCTTCGCCGGCCGCACCTTGCGAGTCCCCGCCCTGACCCCCGGGCCCGGCGACGGGCGGGTCGACCGTGCGGGCGGCTTCGATGCCGACGTCCTGACCGGCGTCTTTCGAGCGGTCGTCTTCTTTGTGGCGGCCGGCTTCCTGGGGGTGGGGGTCTTCCGAGTCGCGTTCTTTTTCGCAACGGACTTCTTGGCCGAGGCCTTCTTGCCGGTGCTCTTGCGCGCGGTGGCTTTGCGAGCCGACTTCTTCGGTGTCGACTTTCTCACGTTCGACTTCTTCTTCTTCTTCGTGGCCCGCGGGTTGCCCCGACCCTTCGACGTATTCGTCGACCGACCCGCCCGCTTCGCTGTGGGTTTCTTGGCGCTCGTTTTTCGGGAAGTGGTCTTCTTAGCGGGGCTCATGGGCCGGGGAACATAGCACACTCCATTCCGGAGGAAAGACACCCGTGGCATTTCGCGTCACGCTCCGGCGGCGACCTCCAGCTTTCGGGCCACTTGGGCGGGGTCCCGCCCCCGGATCTCAACCCTCTTGGCACGGCTCGACACACCCGAGACGACCGTGACCTCGGCCGGGCGGACATCGAGTAGAGAAGCGAGCAGCCTCTCCACTGCCCGGTTGGCGCGACCGTCGACGGGTGGCTCCTTCACCCTGATCTTGAGCGCGGCCCCGTGCACGCCGGCGATCGCGTCTCGCGCCGCGCCGGGCTGCACGAATGCGACAACGATCGTGCCCGATTCGGACGCGACGACATATGAAGGAAGGTCCACGAGCGCCCACAGGCTACCCTTTGGACATGACCGAACCGCTCTACAAACCGGTGCCACCGCAGGTCTCCTGGCCGTCGATGGAGCTCGAAATCCTTCGGTCGTGGGCGGACAACGACGTCTACCGGCGCTCTCTCGAGGGCAGGAAGGGCCGGCCGGAATGGGTCTTCTACGAAGGGCCGCCGACCGCCAACGGGGTGCCGGGCATCCACCACGTGGTGGCCCGCACATTCAAGGACCTCTTCTGCAGATATCAGACCATGCGCGGTCACTACGTGCACCGAAAGGGAGGCTGGGACTGCCACGGCCTGCCCGTCGAAATCGGCGTCGAGAAGGAGCTCGGGATAACGGCCAAGCGCGAGATCGAGGAGACGGTCGGCATCGAGGAGTTCGTCCGCAGGTGCCGCGAGTCCGTGCAGCGATACGTGGACGATTGGGAAGCACTAACCGATCGCATCGCATTCTGGCTCGATCTCGGCGACGCCTACTGGACCATGACGCCCGAGTACGTCGAGAGCGTGTGGGCGCTCCTCAAGGAGATATGGGACAAAGGGCTTCTGGAGGAGGACTTCAAAGTCGTCCCCTACTGTCCCCGCTGCGAGACGTCGCTCTCGTCCCACGAACAGCACTACGTGGGCGCATATCAGACGGTGACGGACCCGTCCGTCTACGTCCGCTTTCCGATGGACGATGAGCCGGACACGTCATTGCTCGTCTGGACGACGACGCCGTGGACCCTCCTGGCCAATATGGCGGCGGCGGTCGGGCCGGATATCGCATACGCGAAGGTGGCCGACCCTCTCGAGCCCGGCCGTTTCCTTCTCCTCGCCGAAGAGCGCGTCGCCCCCATCTTCGGGGCCGACGCGCGCATCGACGCCGTCGTGCGCGGGGCGGACCTGGAAGGACGCAGGTACTCGCCACCGTTTCGGTTCGTCGAATCGGGCGAGCGGGGCCATCGCGTGCAGCTTGGGGACTTTGTCTCCACCGACGAGGGGACCGGGATCGTCCATCTTGCTCCCTACGGGGAGGACGACATGGCGGTCGCCAAGCGCGATGACCTGCCCATTGTTCAGATCATCGACGGGACCGGCCATGTCGCGAGCGGGGCCGGGGACTTCGCCGGCATGTGGTTCAAGGATGCCGACTCGAAGGTTGTCGCAGACCTGGAGGAAGCCGGCCGTCTGTGGAGATCCGAAACGTACGAGCACTCGTATCCGCACTGCTGGCGGTGCGGGACACCTCTCCTTTATTACGCACGCAAGGACTGGTACATCCGCACCTCCAAGACCCGGTCTCAGCTTCAGGCGTCCAACGAAGACACCCACTGGTATCCGCCGACCATCAAATACGGGCGCTTCGGAGACTGGCTGGCAAACAACGTCGACTGGTCGTTGTCGCGAGACCGCTACTGGGGAACCCCGCTGCCGATCTGGCGATGCGAGGCCGGCCACTCCACCTGCGTCGGCTCGTTCGAGCAGCTCGCCGAGCTGGCGGGCCGCCACCTGAACGGGTTCGATCCTCACCGCCCGTATGTCGACGAGATCACGATCGCGTGTCCCGAATGCGGAAAGCAAGCGGCGCGCGTCACGAGCGTCATCGACGCGTGGTTCGACTCGGGTGCCATGCCCTTCGCCCAGTGGCACTACCCATTCGAGAACGAAGACGTCTTCGAGAAGCGATTCCCCGCAGACTTCATTTCCGAAGCCGTCGATCAAACGCGCGGCTGGTTCTACTCGCTGCTGGCCATTGCAACCCTCGTTCGGGGGCAGAACTCTTTTCGCAACTGCGTGGTGCTCGGGTTGATCCTCGACGCCAGGGGGCGAAAGATGTCGAAGTCGCTGGGCAACGTAATCGACCCGTGGACAGTGCTCGAGGCCGAGGGTGCGGACGCGCTGCGCTGGTACATGCTCACCGCGGGCAGCGCGTGGTCGGCGCGCCGCGTCTCGCTGGAGATCATCGAGGACGTCCTCAGACGGCACCTTATGACCCTGTGGAACACATACTCCTTCTGGGTCACCTACGCAGCGCTCGAGTCGTTCGATCCGACCGAGCACGACATCCCGGTCGACGAGCGGTCCGAGATGGACCGGTGGGTACTCGCCGAGCTCGACGACACGATCCGGGGCGCGACCGAGGCGCTTGAAGCCTTCGACGCGACGCGCGCCGGCCGTCGGGTCGAACGGTTCGTCGACGATCTGTCCAACTGGTATGTGCGCCGGTGCCGCAGGCGCTTCTGGCGATCGGGCGCCGATACCGACACGCGCGCCGCGTTCCGGACGCTGTGGGAATGCCTGGTCGCGACGGCGCAGTTGATCGCGCCGTTCACTCCATTCGTAGCCGATGAGATCTTCTCCAACCTAACCCGGCTCGACTCCTCGGCGCCCGATTCCGTGCACCTCGCCGACTGGCCCGAGCCCGACGCCGCGCGCGCCGACGGCGAATTGAGGAGGCGCATGGAGCTCGTTCGACGGCTGGTGTCACTCGGCCGCTCCGCGCGGGTCGACGCCGGCGTGCGCGTCCGTCAGCCGTTGCCGCGCGCGCTGGTCGTTCTGCCCAGGACGGAGATCGCGGACTTCACCGGCTTCGAGGACATCATGGCCGACGAACTCAACGTCAAGTCCATCGAGACGGCCCACGGGCTCGATGAGCTCGTCTCGTACACGGTGAAACCGAACTTCAAGGCGCTCGGCCCGCGCCTTGGGCCGCGGGTGAAGGAGGTCGCGAGGTCGCTGGCGAGCGCCGATGCGCACACGCTCGTCGACGCCCTCCAGTCGTCGGGCACGGTCACGGTCGAGGCCGGTGGGGATACGGTCGAACTGTCCGAGGACGAACTCGACATCCGGGTCGAGGGGCGTGAAGGATTTGCGCTCGCACAGGACGGCCCCTACGGCGTCGCGATGGACGTGCAGCTGAGCGACGAGCTCATCGCCGAGGGCATCGCACGCGAGATCGTGCGCGCGGTGCAGGACCTCCGCAAGTCATCGGGCCTCGCCGTCGAGGACCGCATCGAGCTGTGGCTGACGGCGCCCGGGGACGGTGTCGCCCTGGGCCCCCACCTCGACTGGATCGCGGGAGAGGTCCTGGCGACAACGGTGCACCGCGGCTCCGACGTCCCCGGGGACGCGACCTCGGGAGAGGTGGATGTGGAGGGCGGAACGGTTGCGCTGGCGCTCCGGCGCGCCGGCTGACATCGCCCGAGCGTTAGGACTCTTACTGGCGGTCGGGTGAACCTTTGACGCGCGGGCTCGAGCGGGCGAGGTCGATAAGCCTGTCGACCACGGCCGTGCGGCCCTTGACGACGTGGGCGTCGGCCCACTCCGGCTTGGTCTCCACGACGCCCGAGAACACCACGATGCGAGCGTCCGGGTAGATATCCCTAAGGCCGGCCGCCGTCGCCCGGCCGTCCATCCCCGGCATCCAGTAGTCGAGGAAGATCACGTCGGGTTTGAAATCGGTGCACACCTCGAGCGCGTCGGCACCGCCGATCGCCTCCCGCACCTCCACGACCTCTTCCTCCAGGGATAGTGCAACCCTGAGAAGCCTGCGCACGGAGGCGTCGTCGTCTACCACGAGGATCTTCACCGAGCCACCTGCCGATTCCCTTTTCGATCGAGTGCTCCCGCCAGAAAGTGTCGGGGGCAAGGCGAGCCCGATAAATACACAAAAGTACTCAGTCCTCCCTTCCGAGAAGACCGAGGACCGGTGGGGGCGCGTCGGGCCGGGGGATCACCCCCGCCGGGGAGCCGACCGCCGCCGCCCCCGCGATCGAGCCCCGTCGAGCTCGGCGCGGCTCCGGTTGTAGGCGACGGCCAGGCAGATCGCCACCCCCGCCGAGGCGGCGATGGAGACATAGATCAGCAACGCCTGGGAGTTGGCCCAGCCCAGCACGATTGAGGTCGCCGCCAGGACGATCAGGAGGAGCGATCCGCCCAGCAGGGTCGTCACGCGGGGCCGGAACTAGCCCTGATGGCGGAAGAAGAGATCGCGCACGCCTCGCCGGTGGACGTCCTCGGCGTCTTCGTCGTCGCCCTCATCGGGGACTTCGAACACACTTTCGCCCTCGCCGTCACCTTCCCCCGCCCCGGCTGCGGCGGGTTCCCATCCCCCCTCGGCATCCTCCTCGTCGGACTCTTCGCCCTCATCGTCCGCGTACTCGGGGGACTGGGGTCCTCCGAATGCGCCCGCCCCCGCGCCCCATGGAGGAGTCGTCTCGCGTACCTCGTCGCCCGGTTCGTCGACTCGCGCTCCCCGGTTCATCTCCCTGGGGGTCGCCGCGGGTGCCGGACCGACCGCCGGAGCGGGCGCCTCGGTTAGAGCTTCGAGAGCGCGCGTCTGCTGCTGCAGAAAGGCCTTCAAACGTTGCTTGATGTCAACCTCGTAGGCGTGCAACTTGGCGACGTGTGCCTCGAGCTCGCGCCGGCGTGCGTCCGAATCGCGCTCCGCGTCGGCCAGCATCCGGCGCGCGGCCGACTCCGCCTCGGTCACCTTGCGGCGCGCGTCGGCATCGGCCGACGCAGCAAGTCGGCGCGACTCGGTCTCCGCTGCGGTTATGCGCTCTTTGGTCTCGGATTCGGTTTGTCTGACGCGCTGCTCGGCTTCGTTGATCAGCTCCTCGGCCTTGGCCTTTGCTTTCGCTATCGCCTCCTCGGCGGCGCGCTGCGCGGTCACCAGCGTCTTCTTGAGCATCTCCTCGGTGTCCCGGCTTCCGGCAACGGCCTGGTCCAGCTCGGCAATGCGCTCACGCAGGTCGGTGTTCTCGCGGGTGAGCCGGTCCACCGATTCCGCGACGCGATCCAAGAAGTCGTCGACCTCCATCCGGTTGTAGCCCTTCCACTGATCGTGGAACTGCTTTTCTTGAATGGTGCGCGCCGACACCTCCATGGCGACCAGTATCGCAGACCGGCCCACCAGGTCACGGCTTTGTGACCGGCCGGGCAATGCAAGCTCTTAGCAGCCGATGGCCGAACGGAATATCGCCATCACGATGAAGACCACCAGGATGGAGAGGTCGAACATGCCGACGGGGGGGATGTACCTCCTGAACAAACCGAGCACGGGCTCCGTGAGGTCGTAGACCACCCGCACCACCGGATCGAGGGCTGGAGGAATGCGCCCGCCGAATGCCTGGACCCACGACAGGATCACGCGGATGAGAAGGATGAACGTGTAGACGCTCAGCGCGATGCAGACGACGTCTAACATGGTCGGGGGTTACGCCTGGTTGAAGAAGCCACGCTCTTCGAGGAGCCGACGACGCTCTTCGGCGGATACCTGCACCCCCGACGGAGTGATCAGAAATACCTTCTCGGCCACAGGCTGCATCGACCCGGACAGCCCGTAGGCAAGACCGCTCGCGAAATCGACGAGGCGCCGAGCCAACTCCGGCTCCACGGCTTGCAGGTTCATCAGCACCGAATGTCCCTCACGGAACTTGTCGCCCACTTCCTGCGCGTCGTTGAAAGAGCTGGGGTGAACGAGGTGGAAGCGGGGCCCGGTCGCGCCCGCCCCCGGCATCGCGCGCACCACCGCCTCGCGTCGAGCTACCTGGTGATCGGCCTCCCCCCGACGGGAACGGCGCGGCGCCGGCTCATCCGACTCGAGGTCGTCGTAGCCATAATCCTCGTATTCCTCGTCCTCCACCAGGCCGAGATAGATCAGGGTCTTTCTCCAGATGCCGGCCATGGGCAGAGGATATCCCCTCTGATCGTGGGCACAAGGGATGTGCCGGACGCTCGATCGTCGTCAGCGCCGCGGTCCGAAGATCGCTTCGCCCACGCGCACGATGGTTGCCCCCTCCTCGATGGCAACATCGAAATCGCCCGACATCCCCATCGACAGCTCGCCCGCCCTCGGAACCCTTTGCAGGACTATGCGGTGCAGCTCTGCCACGGTGCGGAAGTTAGACCGCACCTGCTCGGGATCCCGCGCCGGCGGCGGCATCGTCATCAGGCCGCGGACGCGGACGCCGTCCAGCGCGTCCGCATCCGTCGCCAGCGCCACCGCCTCGTCTGGTGCAACGCCATACTTCGTTCGCTCACCCGCGACGTTGACTTCGATGAGCACCTCCTGAACGATGCCGAGTGAGCGCGCGCGACGCGCGATCGCTTCAGCGACTCCGGATCGATCGACCGAATGAACCAGAGCCACCGAGCCAACCACGTGGCGTACCTTGTTGGTCTGCAGATGCCCGACGAAATGCCAGCGCGCGCGGGCATCGATCGTCGCCACTTTGGCCCTTAGTTCCTGGGCGCGGTTCTCACCGAAGTCCGTCAGCCCGGCACCGATTCCCTCGAGGATCACGTCGGAGGGAAAGGCCTTAGAGACCGCGACGAGCGTCACCGCCGCGGGATCCCGCCCGGCGCGCTCCGCGGCCGCACGCATGCGGGTAACGACCTTCTCCAGTCGCCCGGCGAGCGCGGCACGATCGACGACGTCGCGCGCGGTCACCCCGCCTCCAGCAGCGCCACGAACGCTCCCTGCCGGCCGGTTACACCGTCACGGCGATGCGAGAAATGGGTCGGGTTGCAGTGGGTGCACTCGTCGCTGACAAAAACGTTTGGCACTCCCCGCGACCTCAAGATGTGGGCCGCAGCGCGCGCGGGATCGACGCGCCCCGGGACGGGGACCGGCAAGCCCCGTCGCTCGAACGCCGCGACCACCTCGTCTCCCACCTCATAGCAACACGAGTGGATCGACGGTCCGATCCACGCTCCCCACAGCGGCCCCACCGCGTCCACCCCCGCTTCGACGGCGCCGGCCACCACCCCGCGCCAGCCCGCGTGGACGACCGCGATCCCGGCCGCGCCGGCGAGAACGACCGGAGCGCAGTCCGCGGTCAGGATGCCGAGGACCGGCCCCGGGCCACGCGCGAGGAGACCGTCGGCTTCGCCGAGCACACCCTCGTCGCCGGCGCGGGCCGTGACGAGCTCCGCCCCGTGGACCTGACGGGTAAGAACGAGCCGGTCGGCATCGAAGCCCGCGGCGCGCGCCACGAGGGCCCGGTTTCGCGAGACCGGTTCCGGTTGATCCCCCACACGCAACGCCAGATTCAGGCGATCGTAAGGAGGCTCGCTCACCCCGCCCCGCCGATCGCTGAAGGCGACCAGGACCCCCCGCTCGGCCGCGCCCGGATCGACGCGCAACCGGACGCCGGCGGCGCCCGCGGCGGTGAGCCGGGGAGTGAACTCCATGCCTCCAGTCTCCCCCACGACGCCCGCGGAGGAGAAAGGAGCTACTCGTTTCTCAGGAACGACGGCACGTCGAGATCGTCTTCCGCGTCGAACACCAGCCGCTCTTTCTCACGCGGCTCCGGGCTCCCGAACAGGGAATCATCCTCGGCTACCGGGATCGAGAAGATCTCCTCTTCTGGCTTCACCAGATCCTCCGCCTCGCGCTGTCCCCAGCGATCGAAGCCGGCGGCGATAACCGTGACACGCACCTCGTCGCCAAGCGTGTCGTCGACGACCGCCCCGAAGATGATGTTGGCGTCGGGATGGGCTGCCTTGGCGATTATTCCGGCCGCTTCGTTCACCTCGAACAGACCGAGATCCGACCCCCCGGCGATGTTCAGGAGCACCCCGCGGGCACCGTCGATGGATGCCTCCAGGAGTGGCGATGAGATCGCCGATTGAGCAGCCTCCGCGGCACGGTTCTCTCCCCGCGCCTGACCGATGCCCATCAACGACGACCCCGCATCCGTCATGACTGCCTTGACGTCGGCGAAGTCGAGGTTGATGAGGCCCGGCGTCGTGATCAGATCGGTTATGCCCTGCACTCCTTGGAGCAGCACCTCGTCTGCCATCCGGAATGCTTCGAGCACGGACGTCGTTGCGTCGCCGACATCGAGCAAGCGATCGTTGGGGATGACGATGAGGGTGTCCACCTTTTCTTTCAGGTTGGCGATGCCCTGCTCCGCCTTGACCGCGCGCTGCCTGCCCTCGAAGGCAAACGGGCGCGTCACCACTCCGATGGTGAGCGCGCCGATCGACTTCGCGATCTCTGCAACAACAGGTGCGCCGCCGGTCCCCGTCCCGCCGCCCTTCCCGGCGGTGATGAAGATCATGTCGGAGCCCTTCAGCACCTCTTCGATCTCACCTCTGTGCTCTTCGGCCGCCTGGCGGCCGATCTCCGGATCGGCGCCCGCGCCGAGCCCGCGGGTGAGCTCGCGGCCGATGTCGAGCTTCACGTCCGCGTCCGACATCAACAGTGCCTGCGCGTCGGTGTTGACGGCGATGAACTCGACGCCTTTCAAACCAACGTCGATCATCCGGTTGACGGCGTTGACGCCCCCGCCGCCGATCCCGACCACCTTGATCACCGCGAGATAGTTCTGCGGTCCCGTCGCCATGGCGACCTCCTCTCCATCCCTCAAGCACGGCTCGAAGGCTTTGCAGCACCCCCGGCTCCCGTGGCGTTTTCCCTGGTCACGGCACAACAACGGGAGGATCACCCTCAACTTGAGAGTTATAGTTATGTCAACCTGTAGTTACGGTTGAGGAATATAGCGAGGTGGGCCCCGCGCGTCAAGGGCGGACGCAGAGCGAAGCGCGGTATGTGTCAGCGCGCGGGGCGCTCGCCACCGATCGCCGGCGTGCTCGGCACCCGCACGTCGATGTAGGTGGCCGCGGCTCCCCGGGCTCGCAGGCGGGCGCGGAGGACGCCGACGAGATTGTTCTTGGCCGCGAGGTTCTCGGGCGCGCCGTAACGCACGAGCATGTGGTCTCGCAACAAGAGGGTGATGCGCTCGAGCGTGGGGGCGAAGATCGCGACGACCTCCCGCCGCACGGGGCGCGGAAGATGCGCGTACACCCGGAGCGCAGCCTTCGCCTCCCGGGTGCGCAAGAACATCCCGGGGCGGACCGCCTCCACCCCGACGCCGGCGAGCACGGGCAGATCCCTCCTCGCCGCCCCCGTCGCCAGGACGCGGCCCTCCTTATCAAGGGTCCACTCCCCCGTCTGGCACGACAGCACCAGCGACGGGCGCCGTTCGGTTATCCGCACCCTGATGGTCCCCGGAAGCATGCGATCGACATCTGCGCTCTTAACCCACGGGAGGCTCCGGGCCCGGCTTGCGATCTCACCGGTTGACACGAGCAGGACGTTGTCTTCCGAGTCGATGCCGGCCGCGGCCGCGATCTCGGCGGCGGTCGTGTGATCGCCTCCAACCACCTTGACGCCCCTCACGGAGAACAGTGGCGACCAAAAGAACCCCCACACCGACGCCGCCGCGACCGCCGCGACGAGAGCTCGAAGGGCGGCGCGGCGCCGTTTGGCGCGCTCGACGGCGC
>JBOGXA010000002.1:0-197944 GCA_050694175.1 Actinomycetota bacterium | reverse complement strand
TGCCGATGAAGCTTTCCCGTAGATCTCCGCCGATGAAGCCCATGACCACCTCCTCTGAGAGGGACCGTTGGGCTCCTTGTCGCAGACTTCCGAAGCTCAGCGGTGGATATGCAGGAGGTGTATCAGTTGGAGCGCAAGCCGGTCGCAGCGGACGAAGACACGGGACGATCCGGTTCGAGGGGCCTTCGGTCAGGCAGCCATATTTCCATATCGTTGGTATGGTAAGCCGTATGAAAACGACTCTTAACATCCCCGCGTCGGTCATGTCCCAACTCAAGCAGGAGGCGGCCCGCCGCGGCGTCACGATGTCCGAGCTGGTCGAGGCTGCCCTGAGAAGGCTTCTGGCCGATGAGGTTTCGGTTCAGGAGCTACCATCTCTTCCGCGATTCCCTGGTGGGCGCCCACGGGTTGACGTCTCCAACCGGGACGCTCTGTACCGGGCGATGGGCGGCCGGTAGGTGTTCGTCGCCGACACAAATGTGCTCGTCTACGCGGCCAATGCCGATGCCCCGGAGCATGCCGCCTGCTGGCCTCTGGTCGAGGGCTGGCGGGCCAGAACTGAGCCGTGGCACGTCACCTGGGGAATCCTTTACGAATTCCTCCGGGTGACCACTCATCCGGATGTGTTTGCTACCCCTTTTACCGCCTCCCAGGCGTGGTCGTTCATAAATGCGTTGCTGGCGGCGCCCGGCCTGCGCGTTCTCGGCGAGACAGGCCGGCACCTTGGGGTGCTCGCGGAACTCCTGGACGAGATGCCGCAGCTCGAGGGAAACGCATTCCACCACGCTCACATCGCGGCGCTGATGAGAGAGCACGGGATCAGACGGATCGTTACACGGGACACGGATTTTCACCGGTACTCGTTCCTCGAGGTGATCGACCCGCTTGCGTGACCACCCCCCACGGGACCCTCACTGAGCCCTCGGGTTGGCCCCGCACCCTCTGTGACAGATGATCCTCTTGTGCGGTGAGCGTTCGTCATGTAATGTCACCGGCCTACAAAGTGATTTGTAGACAAGTGTCTTTGTCGAACTTCGGGAGGCCGCGTGGGGCAAAGCAATCCTGTAGCGGAACGAGCAGTCGAATCCGACGCGCCCTCATCTGAGGCGACCCCGTCGGCCGTCTCGGAGCCCGAGGCCGGCGGTATCACCGCCACCGAGCAGGTCATCGGGGCCCTCGCCGACGACGAGGGCCGGGCGGGCCGCATCATCGCCTTCGCCAACCAGAAGGGCGGTGTCGGCAAGACAACCACTACGGTCACCCTGGGGGCGGCTCTCGCCGATCTCGGCCAGAGGGTGCTGATCGTCGATTTCGACCCCCAGGGCGGGTGCGCCCTCGGACTCGGCTACGAACCCGGGTCGGTTGAGCTGTCGATCTACAACGCACTGCTCGACCGGTCGACGTCGGTCGAGGACGTGATTCTCAAGACCAACATCCCCGGGCTCGAGTTGCTGCCTTCGAACATCGACCTGGCGGCCGCCGAGCTCATGCTCGTCCAGGAGGTCGCCCGGGAGCAAACGCTCCTGAGAGTCCTGGCGCCCCTAAGGGTAAAGTACGACTTCATCCTTATCGACTGCCCGCCGTCGCTCGGCCTGCTCACGATCAATGCACTAACGGCGGCCGACGGCGTCATCGTCCCGCTGGAGTGCGAGTACTACGCCCTGCGGGGCATGGCCCTGTTGCTGGACTCGATCGATCGGGTCAAGGAGCGCCTCAACCCTCGACTTCACATCGACGGGATCCTGGCGACGATGTACGACGGCCGGACGCTTCACGGCCGGGAGGTCCTGGGCCGGGTCCGGGAGGCGTTCGGTACCAAGGTTTTCGAGACTGTTATCCGCAAGACCATTCGTTTCGCAGAGGCCCCCGTGATAGGGGAGCCGATCCTGTCCTACGCACCGACGTCCCCCGGGGCGTTGGCGTACCGCCAGCTTGCCGAGGAGGTGATGACTCGTGTCGCGCCGCGCCAGTCTGCCCGGAGCGGATGAGCTCTTCAGAAGGACCAGTTCCGAGAGGGGCCGCGAGGCCCGTGACAGGGAGACCCAAAGTCAACAAGTAGCCAAGTCGCCAAAGCTACAAGTCGCCTCCAAGAGCGAGGTGGATCCGGGGCCTAAGAAGACCCCCCGCCACGAGGAGAAGGTGACCTTCTATTGCACGCGCGATGACTTGATGACCCTCGAGAAGGCCCGGCTGGCGTTGCGGGCCGACTATGGGGTTGCCGCCGACCGGGGCAAGATCGTGAGAGCTGCCCTCGCCTACGTGCTGGAGGACTTTGAGGCCAGGGCCGAGGATTCGGTCTTGCTCAGAAATCTCGGCGAGTAGGGGAGAGATCTCCCAACCGGGCTCCGGGTTCAATCGCGATCTCGGCACAATTGTAACCTTCTACTAGAGGGTGAGTTTCGCTCTGTCCGACGGTCCACGGATCCCACGAGGAGCTGGGCACCCTGGGCTACGGTTCAAGTTGGCACGGACTGGACGATCCAGAGGGGACTCTGTTCGTGCCGTCACGGTAAGTCAAGGAAGGCACGGGGCGGCTGGCTGGTGAGATATAAGTCAACAAGTAGCTTTCCCTATAAGGGCACTTATCACCAGAGAACTCCCGCTGGCACAACCGTTTAACCAGGAAAAATCGGTGGAGTCTACTGATCGCCTTATAAATAGATCTATAAGAAGGCTAATCGACTTTCCGTGAATCATAGGCGACTACCTCGAGTGGTCTGACGCCACGCGGGGGAGGAAGCGATGCGAGTGGAGCGGGACGTAGGTGAGAGAGATCGATCGTCCGCCAGCCCCCCTTCGCGGACCACCGCCAACGAGCTCCGGAGGCCGACAGGGGCGCGTGCCAGTGACTGCGGACGGGGCTAACCATTAAGTTGAACTATAGCCTTGTCCCCGCCCGCGGTCAAGGGAGTGAGATCCCAGGGCGCCGGATGGGTCCAGTGTGAGTCCTCGAGTCCTCGGCCCAAGCGGGTTGCATTTAGCCAAGTCACCAAAGCTACAAGTCGCTCCGAGAACGAGGCGGACGTGGGGACCAAGAAGCCGCCCCGCCACGAGGAGAAGGTGACCTTCTATTGCACGCGCGATGACCTCATGGCTCTCGAGAAGGCGGCTGGCGTTGCGGGCCGACTACGGGGTTGCCGCCGACCGGGGCAAGATCGTGAGAGCTGCCCTCGCCTACGTGCTGGAGGACTTCGAGGCCAGGGCCGAGGATTGGGTCTTGCTCAGAAATCTCGGCGAGTAGGGGAGAGATCTCTCGTAGCGGGGCTCGGGTTGAATCGCGATCTCGGGCGCAATTGTAATCTTCTACTAGAGGGTGAGTTTTGGCTGTTCGCCGGCCCACGGATCCCCACGAGGTAGTCGGGCACCCCTGGGCTACGGTTCAAGTTGGCAGGGACTGACGATCCAGGGGGGACTCTGTTCGTGCGTCACGGTAAGTCAAGGAAGGCACATGGTGGCAGGCTGTGAGATATAAGTCGATAAGTACCCTTCCGTATAAGGGCACTTATCACCAGAGCACCCTCGCCTGACAAGGGCGCTTCACCAGGGAGAATCGGTGGAATCCACTGATCACCTTATAAATAGATTGATAAATCTATAAGAGGCCTAATTCACTCTCCGTAAGTCATAAGCGACTACCTGGAGCGACCTGACGCCACGCGGGGAAGGAGGGATGCGAGCGGAGCGGGACGTAGGTGAGAGAGATCGAGCGGCCGCCGCCTTCGCGGACCACACCAACGAGTTCCGGAGGCTGGCGGGGGCACGTACGAGTGACTGCGGACCAAAGCTAACCATTAAGTTGAACCATAGTCTTGCACTGGTCTCTAGTCAAGCGAGTGAAATCCAGGGGGCGGCGGAGGGATCCGGAATTGCTCGCCCCTTCCTGGGTCCCAGGGTGTCGCCCTTCCTCGGTCCCAGGGTGTCGCATTGAGGCTTTGCTTGCGCCCGCACCCTGAATGTCGCGCGTCTCTCCTCGGTAGTCACGGCCTCTCCGGGTTCAAAGGTGTTGGTGCCGCAGAGACGGGGGGATTGGTTCGGGGATGGGGTGCAGGGTGGTGGCGACGAGCGCAGAGCGGAGATCCGAGCCGACGAACATCTCCCTGAGAGGTAACCACCATTCGGATCTTTGGCGTGAGCTATAAGCGTCAAGCATATGTTTATAGTTATGGCCCCGGCGCTGAGGCTGGCGAGTGGTACCCGTCGGGGCAATAGCGATGTTCGCTTCCGGGAGCTGCCTGCCAGCTCGAGGAGGGGATAAGTTTGACAACGAGCGACTGAGCGATCGCCGGCAATCGGGACTCGGGATCGAGAGGACTGGAGTCGGGAAGACTCGGTTGAGTGGGAGTAGCGGGAAGCGAAATATTGACTAGTAGACAAGGGTATTAGGGGAGTAGTGAACCAGGAGTTGCCGGGTTATAGGGAGCCTCTGCCTGGGGAAATAAGGTTTGTTCCCTTATAGATAAGTCATCATAGTGGGAAGTTGATACGTGGATATGTGGGCCTGTGGGGATCCCAGATAGGGCAGCGGAGTCGTGCGCGAGTAGTCGAAGAGGGAGGAAGAGGAGAGGGGACGGGATGGCTTGCCGCCAGGCATCCGGGTCAACTGATCCACATCGGAAGAGAGCTGAAGCTCGGAGGCGACGGGTTGGAAATAAGAAGCGGGGGAAGACAGCTGTATAAAGCTCAGGTAGAAGGTTGCTGTTACGCGCATCGAGCTGGGTGCCTTGCATGAGACGGATGGCACAAGCGCGACCTGACACAGCATTTCTCGATGAGGGGTTTCGATGTGGGTGGAAGGTGGCTCGAGGGCGATCTCCGACCTGGATGGCGGCTCGTTTGCCGACTGGGGCGGAGGGAGGCCGAGGATCGCGGGAGGGGGGTCGTTGTGTTAGGGGCTCGACCGCCCCACGCGGGGTCTCAATGGGCAACGGGGTGCCGGGACACGGAGCGGCGCGGGGAACCGCGGCCTGCGCGAGGCTATGTTGGCAAGGGAGCTTTCGACCGGGGGACGAGGGAATGGGTCTCGGATATAAGTCGACAAGTAGTCAAGGAGCCGTATCTATCTGTCTACATGTGGGTTCTTGGGCCTGACCTGCGGGTTTGGCGGACAGGGAACGGTCTCACGCCCCGGCGATGTCGAGTAGGAACCTTCCAACCGCCTCGATGATCGGGTCGAGAAAGCTCAGGCCCCCGAAGAAGACGAGCGCCAGGAGAACCAGGAAGCCGTACTTGTCCATCCAGAAGATGATCTTCTGCCGGCTGGGGGGCAGGAAGATCGTCAGGAGGCGGGACCCGTCCAGCGGAGGCAGGGGAATGAGGTTGAAGACGGCCAGCAGCAGGTTGATCGAGAAGAAGAGCAGGATGAACAGTCCAAGTGTCTCCGAGGAGCTGGGCGTCCCGAGCCCGACGTACATGAACGCGGCCAGCGCGGCCAAGATCAGGTTCATCATGGGCCCCGCGAGGGCTACGAGGGCGGCGCCGAAGCGCCTCGAGGACAATGCCTGGGGCCTGAACTCGACCGGCTTGCCCCAACCGAACCCCACCAGGAAGAGACACAGGGTCCCGAGGGGGTCGAGGTGGCGAGCCGGGTTGGGCGTCAGCCGGCCCATGGCCCGGGGCAACCGATCGCCCTGAAGGTCAGCGGCGAGGGCATGGGCGTACTCGTGCATGGAGATGGCCCCGATGAGGGCGACGGCGAGGAGGACAAAAGCCAGCGGATCTTCTCGAAGGATCTCGATCACGGCCGGTATTCTAGGGGGCGACCGTTGCTGTCGCCGGATCGGATCGGAAGATAGCTAAGGAGCTAACCCTGAACCAGAGCCTTAAGCATAGCCGGGAGCCGGGCCGGGCTTCGTCCAAGAAGAGGGTCTTCAGCGGCGTCCAGCCGACGGGGAGTCCACATCTCGGTAACTACCTGGGCGCGTTCAGGAACTGGGTGGCGCTGCAGGATCCGCACGAGGCCTTCTACTGCATCGTGGATCTTCATGCCATGACGCTGCCGTGGGACCCGGCCGGCCTCGAGCGGGACACGCTCGAGATGGCCGCGAGCCTGGTCGCCTGCGGGGTGGACCCCGAGCGGTCGGTGCTGTTCCGTCAGTCCGACGTCGCCCAGCACGCTGAGCTGGCCTGGGTCCTGATGTGCCAGGCTCGGATGGGCGAGCTCCGCCGCATGATCCAGTTCAAGGAGAAGTCGAAGGGCGAGGCCGAGTCCGTCGGGGTCGGGCTGTTCACCTACCCGGTGCTGCAGGCGGCCGACGTCCTCCTGTACCGGGCCCACGGGGTGCCGGTGGGCGAGGACCAGCGTCAGCACATCGAGCTCATGAGAGACCTGGCGATCCGCTTCAATTCGAGCCTGCGGGAGGTCTTCGTGGTCCCCGAGCCATGGATCCCCGAGAAGGGGGCCCGCATCATGGCCCTCGACGACCCGGCCCAGAAGATGAGCAAGTCGGCGAGCCGTCCGAACTCGGTCGTCAATCTGACGGACGCGCCCGATGTCATCGCCAAGAAGATCAGGTCGGCCGTCACCGACTCGGGTCGCGACGTCGTGGCTCGGGCCGACAAGCCGGCCGTGAGCAACCTCCTCACCATCTACTCTGTGGTGGAGGGGACCACCGTTCCCGAGCTCGAGAGCCGCTTTTCAGAGGGGGGCTACGCGCAGTTCAAATCGTCCCTGGCCGACGCCCTGATCGAACACTTCACCCCGTTCCGGAAGCGCTATGCGGAGCTGATGGCCGACCCGGCCGAGACGGACAAGTTGCTGACCCGGGGAGCCGAGCGGGCCGAGTTGGTGGCCGAGGCCACGATGCGGGACGTCTGGGAGGCGGTCGGCCTGGGCACCCGTCGCTGAGGGCCGGGCGATTCTGTTAGCGAGGCCGGGATGGAGATCGGCCCAGCCGATCTGGCGGAGGATGTCGAGAAGCTGCGGTTTTGTCAGCTCGCGTGGCGCCTCAGGTGATCGTCGAGCTTGACGGCGAGCTCGTAGATCTGTGATCCGAGTTGCCTACCCTGATCCTCGACCTGAACGGCGAGGGCGTCGATCCGGCCGGAGAGGCCGTCGATGCGGGAATCGAGTCTCGCCCCGAGGGAATCGATGCGCGAATCGAGCTTGGCCCCCACCGAATCGATACGGGAATCGAGTCTCGCCCCGAGGGAATCGATCCGATTCCCGAGGTAATAGAGGGACCCGAGGAGGGTCGCGGCGAGGAGGCCGATCGCGGTCCACGCTTGCGCTTCCATAGTGCGAAGTTATCAAGGGCCTACGACGAAAACGAGGGGCGGCCCCAAAACCGTGGCCGAGGCCCGAGCGGGAGTTACGCTGCGGGCCGGGCCCGGACGGACGGGGCGCGGTTGTCGACAAGTAGACTTGTGGTCAGGAAAGGTCGCATGGCTTACGAGGTGAGGCTGGAGGTGTTCGAGGGGCCGATCGATCTGCTCCTGCACCTCATCACGCGCCAGCGGGTGGACATCTACGACGTCTCGCTGGCCCGGATCACCGAGGAGTACCTCGCGGCCATCGCCGATGTCGACATAGTCGATCTCGAGACCGCGACCGGGTTCCTGGTGGTGGCGGCCACGCTCCTGGAGCTGAAGTCGGCGCGCCTGCTGCCGTCGCGGCGAGCTGACGAGGTCGAGGCCGCCCTGCTCGAGGAGCGGGATCTGCTTCTTGCGCGCCTCGTCGAGTGCGCCACCTATCGCGAAGCGGGGATGTATCTGGGCGTCGGTCTCAAGCGGGGGGAGGCATGGTTACCCCGCGACGTGACCCTCGAGCCCCAATTCGTGAATCTCGCCCCCGATCTGCTCGCCCACGTCGGTCTCGATGACCTCCGCCGAGCCGCTGAGCTGGTGCTCGCTCCGAAGCCTGAACCCGAGCTTGACACTTCGCACGTGGCGCCGATCGTTGCATCCGTACGAGACGCGATCGTCGAGATGGCCGAGCGGCTCGCCTCGGGAACACCCACCTCGTTCGAATCCCTCTGCGGGCGGCAGCTGGACAAGATCGAGATCGTCGTTCGCTTTCTCGCTCTGCTGGAACTGTTCAAGGCTGGAGCCGTCGCCATCGATCAGGTCGATCGATTCGGCGACATCCGGGCGTCGTGGACCGGCGAAGCAAGCGTCGACGAGGTCATAGCCGACGCGGAGGAGTACACCGCACAGGGGGAGGGCGTTAAATGAGCGTCGCGGATCGCAAGGTCATCGAGTCGATCCTGCTACTCGCCGACGAACCCGTGCCGGCACGGGTCCTGGGCGAAGTGTTGGAGCGCCCCGTCGGGGAGGTCGAGGAGATCCTGGCCGCCCTGTCTCGCGAGTTCGAGGCCGGAGACCGGGGATGGGCGCTGCGCGAGGTAGCGGGGGGGTGGCGCCTGTACACCGACCTCGAATGCGCTCCGTGGCTCGAGCGGTTCGTGGGCCGCCACTCCCGGGGTCGCATGACCGGGCCGGCGCTGGAGGTCCTGGCGATCATCGCCTACCGGGGACCGCTGTCACGGGCCCAGATCGCCGAGATCCGGGGCATCGATTCAGACGGCGTCGTCCGCACCCTCGAACAGAGGGGCCTCATACGCGACGTCGGTCGTGACTCGGGGCCGGGAGCGCCCGTGCTGTTTGCGGTCAGCGACGAGTTCCTCGAGAAGATGGGGCTACGGAGCCTCGAGGATCTCCCTCCGCTCCGTGACTTCATGCCCGACACGGAGGCGGTCGAGGAGATGGAGGCCAGGCTCAGTCCCAATGCCTGATTGAATTCCGGCATGGGTAACCACGTCCGCGAGCAACCGGCCGAAACGGGGGAGCGCCTCCAGAAGGTGCTGGCGCGCGCGGGGTTCGGATCGCGGCGAGCGGCGGAGGAGCTCATCGCCGCCGGCCGGGTGCGGGTGAACGGGCGGGTCGCCGAACTCGGCCGCCGCGTCCATCTCTCTAAGGATAAAGTTGAAGTTGATGGTTCTATCGTGTCGGTTGATCCGGGGCTCGTCTATTACCTCGTCAACAAGCCGGAGGGCGTCGTGACGACTGCGGCCGACGAGGCCGGCCGGCCCGCGGTCGTCGATCTCGTCGACGCGGGCCGCAGGGTGTGGCCGGTGGGACGGCTCGATATCGGCACCGAGGGGGCGCTGATCCTGTGCAACGACGGAGTGCTCACCCAGCGTCTGTCGCATCCCGGCTTCGAGGTGCCCAAGACGTATCTCGTCGAGGTCCGGGGGCGCGTGGGGGAGAGCGATCTCAAACGCCTTGCTCAAGGCATCGAGCTCGAGGATGGCCGGACCGCGCCCGCCGCCGTCCACCTCGTGGACCGAGTCCCCGGCGGGGCCCTCGTCGAGATCACGATCCGCGAGGGGCGCAACCGCCAGGTGCGCCGGATGTTCGAGGCGGTGGGCTGCCGCGTGGCACGCCTAGTGCGAACCCAGATCGGCCCCCTCGGCCTCGGTCGGCTCAAGCCGGGCGGCGTGCGGCGACTGTCGCCGGAGGAGGTCCGGGAACTTTACCGGGCGGTGGGCGGAGATGGATAGACAGATGGATAAAGAGACTTGTCGCCTGAGTCGCCTTCGGGAACTAGGAGATATGGGGATATGTAGACAATGGAGTCGCGGGCGGCAACCGAGCAGCTCAGCGGACGCTCACACCGCGAGAGCCGTGGGCGATCCGTCACGACTTGTTGGTAAGGGAACTAGTCACTATGTCGACTAATCGTTCTTCCACTAGCGTCCGCGCCGTGCGCGGAGCGATCACGGCCGCCGCCGACACCAGCGACGAGATAGTCGCGGCGACCGCGGAGCTGCTGGGGGAGATGATCGCCCGCAACGGCATCGCCCACGACGACATCGTGAGCGTCGTGTTCACCGCAACCCCGGACCTGACCGCGGAGTTCCCGGCCGCCGCCGGGCGTGTGGTGGGCATCTCGGATATCCCGCTCCTGTGCGCCACTGAGATCGAGGTCGCGGGGGCGGTGGGGCGGTGCGTTCGCGTCCTGATGCACGTCCACACGGAGCGCGAGCGATCGGAGCTCCGGCACGTGTATCTGCGTGACGCCCGCCAGCTGAGAACCGACCTGCCGGAATAGATAGATAAGGGTCAAGGAGAGATTTACTGTTGGGTGACCGTATGGCGATCATAGGAACGGGCCTCATCGGAGGATCGATTGCGTTGGGGGTGCGCGCGACCGACCCCGACGTGGCGGTCGTCGGATTCGACGCGGCCCCCGGAGTGGTCGACAGAGCGCGCGGCCGCGATGCGGTCACCGACGTCGCCGGGAGCCCTGAGGAGGCGGCTGCGGGAGCAAACCTGATCGTGCTGGCCGTGCCCGTCGACCAGATACCTGGGATCTGCGATGCGCTTAAAACCGCGGTCGAACCGGGAGCGGTCGTGACCGACGTCGGCAGCGCGAAGGGTCGGGTCGTCGCCGCGGGGGAGGCCGCTTGTGGTGGCCGGTTCGTGGGCGGGCACCCGATGGCGGGCTCGGAACTGCACGGTATCGAGGCCGCCGACGGGCGCCTCTTCGAAGGCGCTCCCTGGATCCTCACACCGACCGAAACGACGTCGTCGCACGCCTACTCGCGGGTGGCCGAGATGGTCGGAGGACTCGGGGCGAAGCCGGTTGCACTGGACCCCGCGGCCCACGATGCGCTGCTGGCACGGCTCAGCCACGTGCCGCAGCTCGTGGCCAGCGCCCTCGTCGGCCTCGCGACCGCGTCGGGGGAGGGGGACGCCCTTCTGAGCCTGGCGGCCGGAGGTTTTCGGGACGTGACCCGCATCGCCGCGAGCAACCCCGACCTGTGGGTCGCCATCCTGCACTCCAATCGGACCGCGGTGCTTCAGGGGCTGCAAGGGCTGGGTGGGGAGCTGGACGCAGTCGCGGCCATGCTCGAGGGGGCGCGCTGGGACGACCTGCGGGAGTGGCTGAACGACGCCCGCACCGCCCGCATCGAAGTGTTCGCCAAGCCCGACTACGGCGGCGAGCCGGTGGCGCTGACGATGCTGATCCCCGACCGCCCCGGGGTTCTGGCCGAGGTCACTACGGCGGCCGGACAGCTCGGCGCCAACCTCGAGGACATCGAGATCTTCCATTCGACCGAGGGCGGCAGCGGCCGCCTGGAGCTCGTGGTGGCGGGCCGGGACCAGGCCGAAAAGCTCGCCCGGGCGCTTACCGACCTGGGCTACGTCGTGGAGCGAGGCGTGATCGAGTGATGACTTATAGACAAGAAGACAAGAAGACAAGTAGGCATGGGGACCGATCTCGCGTCGCGCCGTGGGGATGGGGAAAGCCGGCGCGGGTCGGGTGGTCATCGCTCAGAGGGAGGCTCTGATGCGGTCCCGGCGCACCCTCGACCGGCGCGCCGCCGGCCGGCCCCTGCGAGGCGCGATCGAGGTGCCCGGGGACAAGTCCATATCGCACCGGGCCGTGATCCTGGGAGCGCTCGCATCCGGGCACTCGCGTGTCGCCGGCGTGAATGTGGGGGAGGACGTCGCCGCCACCGCGGCCATGATGCGCGCCCTCGGGGCCGAGGTGGTACTCGATGAGACTAAATCTCAAGTAGAAGTTGAGGGTAAGGCCCTGCACGAGCCCGAGATCGTCCTCGACGCGGGCAACTCCGGGACCGCGCTGCGGACCGTCCTCGGGGTGTGCGCAGCGATCGACGGCATGGCGGTACTCACGGGCGATGCGTCGGTGCGGCGCCGCCCGATGCTGCGGGTGGTGGAGCCGCTGCGGTCGATGGGGGCGACGATCGACGGGCGGAGGGGCGGGGAACTGGCGCCGCTCGTCGTTCACGGCGGGGGACTCGGGGGCCGGCGCATCGATATGCAGGTGGCCAGCGCGCAGGTCACGACGGCGGTCCTCCTTGCCGGGCTGCACGCGGACGGCACGACGACCGTGGTCGAAGCGGCCCCCAGCCGGGATCACACCGAGCGCATGCTGGCCGCGGCGGGTGTCGAGGTGACGCGCGCCGGGCGGGAGCTGTCGGTGACGGGCGGGGCGCGACCCGCGACCCTCGACTTCCGCGTGCCGGGCGACCTGTCGGCGGCGATGTTCCTGGCTGTTGCCGCCGCCCTCGTGCCGGGGTCGGACCTGACCATCACCGGCGTCGGCCTCAACCCCACCCGCACGGGCGCGCTCGACGTCCTCCGATCCATGGGCGCGGACCTCGACTGGTCGGTGACCGGAGAATCCGGGGGCGAGCCGTTCGGAGACCTGCGCGTGCGCGCGGCGGGCCTACACGGGGTGGCGATATCGCAGGACGCCGTGCCCGGTCTCATCGACGAGATCCCGATCCTCGCGGTCGCGGCGGCGAAGGCAACCGGCACCACCGAGATCACCGGCGCGGCCGAGTTGCGCGTGAAGGAGTCCGATCGCATCAGCGCGGTCGCGGCCGGGCTGCGAGCTCTCGGGGCGGATGTCGAAGAGCTGGCCGACGGGCTGCGCATCGCCGGCGGGGCCGAGTTCTCCAGAGGCGAGATCGATTCGCGCGGGGACCACCGCGTCGCGATGGCGTTCGCGATTGCCGCGCTAGTGGCGAACGACAACGTCCGCGTCAAGGGATGGAGCTGCGTGAACACATCGTTCCCCGACTTCCTCGACGTCCTCGCGAGTGCCCAGCGGCGTGCGTGATGGGGGAGGCGTTGTGATCGTCGCCATCGACGGGCCGGCCGGCGCCGGCAAGAGCAGCATTGCGCGCGGCGCAGCGCGGCGGCTGGGCTTCGGCTACCTCGACACGGGGGCCATGTACCGGGCGGCCGCCGTGGCGATCCTCGATCGCGGGGTGGCGCCCGACGCCGCCGACGAGGTCGCGCGCGTGGTGGAAGGCATCGCCCTCGACGTGAACGGGGACAGGGTGGTCATCGACGGGTCGGATGTCTCGCAGCGCATTCGCTCGGCCGCTGTAACCGCCATCGTGAGCACGATCTCTGCGCAGCCACGAGTGCGCGCCAACATGGCGGCGCGCCAGCGGGCCCTCGCGGCGGCCAGGGACGTGGTGATAGAGGGCCGGGACATCGGGACGGTGATCGCGCCGGACGCGGCCGTGAAGGTGTTTCTGACCGCGTCGATAGACGAGCGGGCCCGCCGTCGGTGCAGCCAGCTCGGTCTCTCCGAGAACGGGGAGGAATACGACCGCATCCGCTCCGAGATCGCCGCCCGCGACGCCGCCGACTCGTCGCGGGCGGAATCCCCCCTGCAGGCAGCCCCCGACGCGGTGACCATCGATACCACCGACATGAGCGAGGCCGAGGCCATCGACGCCGTGGTCGATCTCGTCGAGCAGAGGCGCGCGCGATGACCGGCGGGAACGGCGATCTTCCGGTGGTGGCCGTCGTGGGCCGGCCTAACGTCGGCAAGTCGTCGCTCGTAAACCGGATCATCGGCCGGCGCGAGGCGATCGTCGAGGAGACGCCGGGAGTGACGCGCGACCGGCGCGCGTTTGTCGCGGAATGGGCCGGGCGCACCTTTGAGATCTTCGACACCGGCGGACTCGAGCCGGGCGCCGAGGGCCTCGAGGCGCGCGTGGGCGAGCAGGCGCAGCTCGCGATCGAGGCTGCCGACGTCGTCGTGCTTGTGGTCGACGTGGTCGCTGGCCCGCTCGAGGACGACCTCGTCGTGGCGGATCAGTTGCGGAAGGGAGCAAAGCCCGTCCTCGTGGCCGCCAACAAAGTCGACGACGGGCGCGACGAACCGGACGCGGCCCCCTTCTTCCGGCTGGGCCTCGGCGATGTCCACGCGCTGTCTGCCCTGCACGGCCGCGGCTCGGGGGACTTCCTCGACGCACTGGTGGCGATGCTTCCGGAGACGAGCTCCGCCGGCGCCGGGGGGTGGGCGGCCACCGCGATCGTGGGACGCCCCAACGTCGGCAAGTCGTCGGTGCTGAACGCGTTGTTGAAGGAGGAGCGGGCTCTCGTCGACGCCGCCCCCGGCACGACGCGGGACCCGGTCGACTCCTATCTGCGGGTCGACGACGAGCGGGCGCTACGCATCGTCGACACCGCCGGCATGCGACGCCAGGTCCAGATCAAGGATCCGATCGAGTACTTCGGGTTCCTGAGGTCCCGGCAGACGCTCACTCGGGTGGACGTGGCCGTACTTGTGATCGACATCTCCGAGGGGGTCACCGGTCACGACCAGCGCATCGCCGAGGCCATCGTCGAGGCGGGGCGCGCGTGCGTGATCGTGCTCAACAAGTGGGATCTGCTGGCGGGCGACGACGAGGTCGATCGCGCTCGCCTCGAGCGCGACGTCAAGGACCGTCTCAGGTTCCTCCCGTGGGCGAGCGTCGTGCGGACGTCCGCGGTCACGCGGCGGGGGATCGAGCGCATCCTGCCCGCGATCGAGGAGGCCGTCGCCTCCCACCGCCGCCGGCTCCCGACCCCCGAGGTCAACCGAATCGTGCGTGATGCCCAGGAGCGGCGCCCCCATCCACGAACCGGGGGCCGCGGCGTGCGGGTCCTCTACTCGGTCCAGGCGTCGGTGGGTCCTCCGACGTTCGTGCTGTTCGCGAGCGGGCGCGTGGAAGCGAACTATCTGAGGTACATCGAGAACCAGGTCCGGGGGGTGGAACCGTTCACCGGGAGCCCGGTCGTGTTGCGCCCACGGAGAAAGACTAGAGATAAAGTTGAGAGTTAGCTGCACACCCGGATAAGCTCCGGGTGGGAAACGCGCAATGACTCTGGGCCCGGGGCGGCCGGGCCCGGCCAAAACGCAATTCTCAACCGCCTGTGGGCCCGCCCAGCGACGACAATGCGGTTTAAGAAAACCCCTTTGACGTGGCTCAACCCGACTTTCCGGGTCGGCACGCGGCGCACGGGGGAGCCGCCCCGGCGACTTGGCGATAAGTAAGTAAGTCCCCTTGTCCCCAAGTCGACGCGCCCTGAACACGGGGAGGGTCGAGCCGACCCGCCGGTATCATGGGCGGTCTCCGGGACGTGGCGCAGCTTGGTTAGCGCACTGGTCTGGGGGACCAGGGGTCGCCGGTTCAAATCCGGCCGTCCCGACCGAGTGGTCGTCGGGTTGCAATCGAACTAAGGGGATGTGGAACAGGAGACGTGGAGACCTCGAGGACCGACTCCTCGACGGCCGGACGGCGACTGGCCACCATCCCCAATCTTCTGTCCGCGCTGCGGCTCGCGTCCGTGCCGGTGTTCATCGGGTTGTTCGTCTCGGGCCATGAAGAAGCCGCAGTCATCCTGTATGCGGTGGGGGCATGGACCGATTTCTTCGACGGCTACATCGCACGTCGCACGGGACAGATCACCGAGTTGGGCAAGCTGCTCGACCCTTTGGCCGACCGGGTGCTCATCGTGGCCCTCGCGGTCGCGCTGGTCGCAACCGGGGCTCTGTCGCTCGTTCTCGCCCTCGTGATAATCATCCGCGACGTCGCCGTCTTGACGCTCTTCCCATTGCTCGAGCGGCGGGGGATGGAACGCATTCCGGTGAACTTCGTGGGTAAGTGCGCCACGGCCGCCCTGATGTTTGGGCTCACCTGCCTGGCTTACTCGGAGACGAGCTGGGCGGGACGGACCATCGCCGGCGACGTCGGCACCGCGTTCACGATCCTGGGAGCTGTTCTCTACTATGCCGCAACGGTTCTATACGGACGGGAGATAGCGCAGCGCTTGCGGAGTCTTGGAGATCGAGGAGCGCAGACATGACTCAGCCCATGCACGCCGTGATCATGGCCGGGGGAGAGGGGTCCCGACTCCGGCCCCTCACGAACAACATGCCCAAGCCGATGTTGCCGGTCGCCAACCGACCGCTCATGGAGCACATCATCGGCCTGCTAACGAGGCATGGCTTCACGGAGGTCACCGCCACAGTGCAGTTCCTCGCGTCGGTTATCAGCAACTACTTCGGAGACGGGACCGACGCGGGGATCTCGTTGACCTACTCCGTCGAGGAGGAGCCACTTGGCACCGCGGGATCCGTCCTGAACGCGCGCGAGTTCCTGCCCGGCACGTTTCTCGTGATCTCGGGGGATGCGCTCACGGACGTCGACCTGGAGGAGGTCGTGGCCTTCCATCGCGCCAAGGGGGCGGCGGCCACGCTCGTCCTCAAGCGAATGGCGGACCCCCTCGAGTTCGGCATCGTCATGACCGACTCGGGCGGACACGTCGAACGGTTCCTCGAAAAACCAAGCTGGGGTCAGGTGTTCTCGGACACGATCAACACCGGTATCTATGTGCTGGAGCCCGAGGTACTCGATCTCATTCCGCCGGGGCAGCCGTACGACTTCTCATCCGAGCTGTTCCCGCTTGTGCTCGACAAGGGGCTGCCGTTGTTCGGCTTCGTCACCGACGCGTACTGGACCGACGTCGGGAACACCGACTCGTTCCTGCAGGCCCAGAAAGACGCGCTCTCGGGTCACCTTGCGATCGACATCCCGGGTTTCGAGTTCCGCCCCCGCGTGTGGGTCGGCGAGGGAGTCGAGGTCGACCCGACCGCCCGCGTCGAGGGACCGACAGTGATCGGCGACTACACGCGCGTCGGCGGCGGGGCCATCGTGGGCCCCCACGCGGTCGTCGGTGACAACGTCCTCGTGCGAGACGACGCTCGCATCGTCGGGGGCGTGGTGATGGACATGGCCCACGTCGGGCCGTTGGCGCAGGTGCGGGGCGGCGTGCTCGGCCGGCAGGCAAACCTCGGGCGCGGCGCGGCGATCGAGGAGGGCGGCGTCCTCGGCGACGAGGTCACGGTGGGGCCGGGCGCTCTGATCAACCCTGGAGTCAAGGTTTACCCATCGCGCGTGGTCGAGGCGGGGGCGATCGTGACGCAGAGCGTCATCCATGAGCAACGGGCGACGCGCGGGCTGTTCGGGTCGCGCGGGGTCTCGGGTCTCGTTAACGTCGGGCTCACCCCGGTTGTGGCCGTGCGGCTGGGCATGGCGTACGGAAGCACCCTCAAGCGGGGGAGCACAGTGATCACCGGGCGCGACGCGAGCAGGGCGGCGCGGACCATGAAGCGGGCCGTCATCGCCGGGCTGAACGCGGCCGGGGTCAACTGCCACGACCTCGAGCTCACGCCGGCATCGCTCACGCGCTTCACCGTCGGCAGCCGTCAGGCCTCCGGTGGGGTCAGCGTGCAGACGTCGTCCGACAACCCCGAGATCGTCGAGATCCGCCTCTTCGATCCCGACGGCGGCGACCTCTCCGAGGGCGGCCAACGCAGGATCGAACGGGTGTTCTTCCGCGAGGAGTACCGGCGCCCCGGCCCCCGCGGGCTCGGCGAGCTGGAGTTCCCCGCCCATGCGCCCGAGCAGTACGTGTCGGGGGTGCTCCGCGCGGTCGACATCGATGCGGTGCGGAGGGCCGAGTTCAAGGTCGTCGTCGACTACGCGTTCGGGCCGGTGAGCCTCGTCGGCCCGTCCATCATGGGCCGGCTCGGCTGCGACCTGCTGGCCGTCAACGCCTACACGGACGAGCACCGACCGGCGCTGAGTCCCGAGGACCTCGCCGGGCTCGTCCAAAGGCTGCGCGAGCACGTACGCAACTCGGGTTCCGACCTGGGGATCCTCATCGAGCCGGGGGGCGAAGTGGCCCATCTGGTCGACGACCGGGGCCGGGCGGTGGGCGACGGCCGGGCGCTTCTGGCGTTCCTGAGCCACGAGGTGAGCCGGGGCGCGGGCGACGTGGCCGTGCCGGTGTCGGCATCGTCGGAGTGCGGGCGCATCGCCGAGGCCGCGGGGGCGAGGCTGCGGTGGACCCCGACGTCGTTGACGTCGCTCATGGCGGTCGCGTCTGAGCCCGGGGTCGGCTTCGCCGGCAACGCGTCCGGGACGCTCCTCTGGCCCGACTTCATGCCGGCTCCCGACGGCGTGATGACGTTCTGCAAAGCGCTCGAGATGGTGGCGATTGCCGAGCGACCGCTGTCCGAGCTCGTCGATGGTCTTCCCGACGTTCATATCGCGGCGCGCGACGTGCCGACCCCGTGGCACCTCAAGGGCGCGGTCATGCGGCGCATGCCGGAGCTCGCCGGCGACGGGCGCCTCGTGCTCATCGACGGCGTCAAGGTCGATTACGGCGACTCGTGGGCGCTCGTGGTGCCGTACCCCGACGAACCGATGTGCCGGGTCTGGGCCGAGGCGCCCACGGTCGCCGGAGCCGCCGAGCTGGCCGAGCGCTTCACCGCTATGGTAGGGCGGGTCGTCTCGGAGGGAGTCGACGAATAGGCAAGTGTCTTTGTAGACAAGTAGACCTTCGAGAAGAAAAGATAGGGGAGCCGAACGGCACCCCCGTCGGAGGGAACAAGAGGAAAGGAGCCGGTGGGTGAGCGACGTTCCCGGTGAACTTCGTTATACGAGCGAGCACGAATGGGCTCGCAGCGAGGACGGGCGCATAGTGGTGGGCATCACCGACTACGCGCAGGACCAGCTCGGCGACGTCGTGTTCGTCGGCCTACCGGATCCAGGCACCGAGGTCGAGGCCGGGCAGCCGCTGGGGGAGGTGGAGTCGACTAAATCCGTGTCCGACATCTACAGCCCGATCTCGGGAAAGGTGCTGGCCAAGAACTCGGAGGTGGAGGAGAACCCCGAGCTGATCAACGACGACCCGTACGGCAAGGGCTGGCTGGTGGCGATCGAGGCGACCCGGGGGTCCGTCGATGAGCTTCTGACGGCGGACGCCTATAAGAAGCTCATCGAAGAATGACCGTTGACCAACCCTAAAGCTCTGCTATAGGGTCAAGCCCGTCATGTATTGCACCAACTGCGGCCACAAGAACCCCGACGGCGCCAACTTCTGCTCGTCGTGCGGGGCTGCCCTCGCGGAGTCGGGCGGCTCGGACACGACGATCACCTTCGCTCCCGCCGAGCTCGAGTCCGAGCTCGAAGAAGAGATCCATATCTTGCCCGATGAGCTCGAGGGGGGGCGCGGCGTCCTCGTCGTGAAGCGGGGGCCCAACGCCGGCAGCAAGTACTTCCTGGACTCCGACGTGGTCAGGATCGGCCGGCACCCGGACTCAGACATCTTCCTGGACGACATCACCGTGTCGCGGCGGCAC
This sequence comes from Actinomycetota bacterium, assembly GCA_050694175.1. Classification (GTDB taxonomy): domain Bacteria; phylum Actinomycetota; class CADDZG01; order CADDZG01; family WHSQ01; genus JBOGXA01. Next base: position 178,980 of record JBOGXA010000002.1, on the reverse strand, counting down.
GCCGAGATCCACCGGTCCGACACCACGTTCGGCCTCAGCGACGTCGGCAGCCTGAACGGCACCTACGTCAACCGCGAGCGAGTCGAGGAAGCCGATCTCCGCTCCGGCGACGAGCTCCAGATCGGCAAGTTCAAGCTGGTCTTCCTGACCGGAGGATAGACATGCCCCTGTCGCGATCACGCGATTACCTCAGCATCGGCGAGGTCCTGGAGACCGTCAGGGCCGACTTCCCCGATGTCTCCATCTCGAAGATCCGGTTCCTCGAGGCCGAGGGCCTGATTAACCCCGAGCGGACGCCGTCGGGCTACCGCAAGTTCTACGACGCCGACGTCGCACGTCTCCGCTACATCCTCCAGCTGCAGCGGGACCACTTCCTGCCGCTCAAGGTGATCCGGGAACGGCTCGACGAGGTCGACGCGAACGGCGGAGCGTTTCCCGCCGAACCGGCCGCGCCGGCCAAGGGTGCGCCCGAAAAAGGCCGGGCGACCGCCCCGACCGGGGTCCAGATGTCCCGCAAAGAGCTGTGCTCGGCGGCCGGGCTATCGGACGGTCAGCTGAAGGGCCTCGAAGAGTTCGGGGTGATCGCGCCCAAGGACGGCGAGGCCTACAACGAGGACGACCTCCTCGTCGCCACGGCGGCGCTGAAGTTCTTCGGGTACGGCGTCGAGCCCCGGCACCTGCGCATGTACCGGCAGTTCGCCGAGCGGGAGACGAGCTTCTTCCAGCAGATCGTGAGTCCGGTCGCGGCCAAGCGCGACCCCGAGGGCCAGCGCGAGGCCGCGCGCTCGATGCGCGAGCTGATACAGCTGTCCCGCCAGCTCAGGGAGGGCGTCCTGCGGGCGCAAATGCGAGAGCTGAGCTGAGATCCGTCCGCTGATCTACTTGTCGACAAGGCTACTAGTTGCCGTCTCCGCGGCCGTCATCCTCGTCGGCGGCCCTGCGGGAGGCGCCCCCCGCCCCCCCGAAGTCACCTGCGGGGCGTGCATCGTCGTCGACGAGGGAGACCGGGTGCTGTTCGCCCGGCGCCCGGATGCCCGCCTTCCGATGGCGAGCACGACCAAGATGGTCACCGCCCTGCTCGTCGTCGACCGGGCCGGCCTCGCCGACACGGTGTCCGTGTCGGCCGCCGCGGCCGCGACCGGGGGCGGAGGGCTCGGCCTCGAGGCGGGGGAGACGTACACGGTCGAGGGCCTCCTGTACGCGCTGCTGCTGTCGTCGTCCAACGACGCGGCCGTCGCCCTCGCCGAGCATGTCGAGGGGAGCGAGGCCGTGTTCGTTTCCGATATGAACGAGTACGCGGCGGAACTCGGCGCCGAGCGCACGGCTTTCGTCACCGCACATGGGCTCGATGAGCCGGGCCATTACTCGACGGCCCGCGACCTCGCCACGATCGCGGCCGCGGTGGTGGAGCATCCGGCGCTGGCGGAGATCGTCGCGACGCCTGCAACGACGATCCCGGGCCGGGGCGGATCAATCGCGGTCGTAAACCGTAATGCTCTACTGGAGAGTTACCGTGGTGCAGTCGGGGTCAAGACCGGTTATACGCTGGGCGCCGGCAACGTGCTGGTCGGGGCGGCGCACCGCCGCGGCCGGCTCCTGATCTCGGTGGCGATGGACTCGGCCGACGCCACCGCGGATACCCGGCTGCTGCTCGACTACGGCTTCGCCCGGCTCGCCCGCACGGTGCTGCTGCGCGCCGGCGCGGTTGTGGGGGGGTTCATCGCGATCGATGGATCCGGGACCGCGGTCGTCGCGGACGGCACGGTGCGCGGCCCCTACGAACGATCGGACGTCGAGTTCGTGCTCGAACCGGCCCCCGGTCGCGGCGGTGTGGTGCGCGGTGAGCGAATGGGCGACGTCGTCGTGGTGCACCGGGGACGTCCCGTCGGACGGGTGGCCGCGGTCGCCGCACGCGACGTGGCGAGCGACGGCGGGACTCCGTGGATCGTCGATGCGCTGCTGGCAATGGTCGGGGGAGTCGCAGGCCTGATGGGCCGGTCGTGAACGACCCGGTGCCGACGTCCGACGGGGCCCTGCCAGCGGAGGTGCTGCTCGGCCGCGACCAGCTTGCGGATCGAACGCGTGCGCTCGGGACTGAGGTATCGGCGCATTACACGAACGGCACCGCACCGCCGATACTGATCGGCGTCCTCAAGGGATCGACGCTGTTCCTCGCCGACCTCCTGCGCGCCATGACGGTCGACGTAGAGGTCGATTTCATGTCGATCTCCTCGTACGACGCGGCCGCCCCTCAGTCGGGCATCGTCCGCATCGTTAAGGACCTCGAGCAAGACATCGGGGGACGAGACGTCGTCATCGTCGAGGACATCGTGGATACGGGCCTCACGCTCACATATCTGCGCCGAGCGCTGGGGGAACGCGGCCCCGGTTCGCTGCGCGCGGTCACGTTGCTGGACAAGTCGGTGCGACGCATCGTTCCGGTCGCGCTCGAGCACCGCGGCTTCGAGATCCCCGACGTCTTCGTCGTCGGTTATGGACTCGATTTCCAGGGTCGTTATCGCAACGTTCCCGACATCCTCGCGGTGCGCGATCTGGCGCGTCTCGCCAACGATCCGAACCTGCTGGTTCCGGGCCTGTTCGAGGCGCGCGGCGAGGCGGGCTAGGAAAGCGGAGGTGTTAGCCTCGCCTCATGAGAGAGGTGTCGCTTGTGGGGGTCCGGGTGGAGCTCCCTTCGAACCAGCCGATTGTCTTGCTCAAGGAAACTGACGGCGATCGGTACCTTCCGATCTGGATCGGTGCGGTGGAGGCGACGGCCATCGCGTTTGCGTTGCAGGGGATCGAGACCCCCCGTCCGATGACCCACGATCTCCTGCGCGACATCCTCACCGAGAGCGACATCAACGTCGAGCGGATCCTGATCTCGGAGCTCGTGGAGCAGACATTCTTTGCGGTCATCCGGATGACGAACAACGGAAAAGTCACCGAGGTCTCATCCCGCCCCAGCGACGCGATCGCCCTCGCCGTGCGGATAAGCGCTCCGATTTTTGCCGCCGAGGAGGTCCTCGAGCAGGCCGGCATCGAGCTGCGCGACGACGACGAGGCCGAGGTCGAGAAGTTCCGGGAGTTCCTGGACCAGGTCACACCCGAGGACTTCGCAGGGGGCGGCTAGGCCGGGCCCCCCGAAGGTCCCCACCAGGTTTTCCACAGGTTCCGTTGACAGGCGCGCGCCCCCGTGCGACGCTTTTCACCAGCGTAACTACGTCCTTGTACTTCCCGCGCCGGCATTGGATCGGTCGCGGCTCCGGGGCAAGAGAGGACACGAGGTGGAAGAGGGCTACAGAGGTCCACAGACATGCAAGATCGTCGGGATCACGTACCGGCAGCTCGACTACTGGACGCGCACCGGGCTCGTGAACCCGTCGCTGCAAGCGGCCACGGGATCGGGGAGCCAGCGGCTTTACTCGTTCAACGACCTGCTGCAGCTAAAGGTCATCAAGAGCCTCACGGACGCGGGCGCCAGCCTGCAGAAAGTGCGCCAGGCGATCGACTACGTGCGTGACAACCTCGACGACAACTGGTCCCAGGTGACGATCGTGGCCGACGGCTCGGGCGTATACGCGTGCACTAACGATCAACAGGTGATCGACCTGCTGAGGTCGGGCCAAGGAGTGCTCGGCGCGGTCGTTGCCGTGGGCAAGGTGCGCGACCAGCTTGCCGGAACGCTTCGCGAGCTGCGTCCCGCGCCGGACGAGGCCGAGCCGGCGGGCACCGGTGCCGCCGCGGCACCGAGCAGGGCCCGCAGCGGAGGGGCGCGGCTCCCCTCCCGGCGGAGCTGATCCGAGGGGAGCCGGTTATCTCGGAAGACGGGATGGGAGCTCCGCTTCCGCTCGACCACGAGGTCGTCGACTTCGCGCACAACAGCGAGCGGCAGTTCGCAAAGCTGCTCGACTTCTATCAGATCGACTGGGACTACGAGCCCACCAGCTTCGACATCGAATGGGACCGCGACGGCAACCCGACTCAGCGCTTCACCCCCGACTTCTATCTCCCCGAATTCGATCTCTACATCGAGATCACAACCCTCAACCAGAAGCTCGTCACGAAGAAGAACCGCAAGGTGCGGCGACTGATGGCCCTGTACCCGGATGTCCGCTGCAAGGTCCTGTACCAGCGCGACTATCTGAACCTCCTGGTGAAGTACGGGCTCGAGGAGCCCTCGCAGAAGGCGCTGCTTGCAACCGACCAGAGCGGAGAACGGCCGGCCCCTGTGGGCGGCCCGGATGACGCTCCCGACGGAGCCGAACCGCCGTTCCTGGGCCCCGCCCTCGCCGGCTGATGTGTCCTATCGTCGGGATGTGGATGCATCGGGCGAAGCGCGTGGCGACCGGAGACAGACTCCGCTCTTAGACGTCCATCGCGCCCTCGGCGCGCGCCTCACGGACTTCTCGGGCTGGGAGATGCCGCTCCAGTACGAGGGCGTGGTTGCCGAGCACCGGGCAGTTCGCAGCCACGTCGGGCTGTTCGACGTGTCGCACCTCGGCAAGCTGGTGCTCGAGGGCTCGGGCGCAGGGCCGGCCCTGCAACACGCTCTCACTGCCGACGTCCTGGCGCTCGAGCCGGGGCGTGCCACCTACTCGCTCGTTCTCGCCGACGACGGCGGCTGCCTGGACGATGTGTTCGTCTACCGCATCTCCGACGACGAGTGGATGGTCGTGCCGAACGCGGCCAACGTCGCGGCCGTGGCCGCCGCCATCGAGACATCGGGCGGCGACGTGACCGATTGCTGGGATCGCTGGGCCATCCTTGCGCTGCAGGGCCCGGCGTCGTTCGAGGTGTTCGAAAAGGCGTTCCCGGCGAGCGGCGCAACCGACCTGCGCCTGCACTCGTTCGGCACACTCGACGTGTTCGGAGAACGGGGGATAGTGGCCCGCACGGGCTACACGGGGGAGCGCGGTTTCGAGCTGTACGCTCCGGCTGCGACCGCATCTCAGGCGTGGACCGCGATGGTCGATCTCGGAGCCCGTCCCGCGGGACTCGGGGCGCGCGACACGTTGCGGCTGGAGATGGGCTACGCGCTCTACGGCCACGAGCTCGACCGGGCCACGAATCCGCTCGAGGCCGGGCTCGGGTGGGTAGTTGCGTGGGACACGGACTTTCGGGGCAAGGCCGCGCTCGAGGAGGTGCGCGCGGCCGGGCCGGCGCGAAAGCTCTTCGGGATTCGATGCCGGGGCCGGGGGGTGCCGCGGCAAGGGCACGCGGTGTGGGCCGGGGACGATCGTGTCGGCGAGGTGTGCAGCGGGAACCATTCGCCGTCGCTCGGCACCGGGATCGCGCTCGCGTACGCGCCCGCGGGGTCGGTGCCGGAGGTGGGAGCCGCGGTCGAGGTCGAGGCGCGCGGCCGGCGCATCGAAGGCGATATCGTGAAGCCGCCCTTCTACAAGCATTGACGATTAGAGGACTTGTATACAAGGTGATAAGGGGATAGCCGGGCAGTGGATTTTGTGCCGCACACGCCCGACGACGACGCCGCCATGCTCGGCGTCCTCGGCCTCTCCGCCATCGACGAGCTGTTCGAGCCGGTTCCCTCGGCACTGCGGCTTACGCGATCGCTCGAGGTGCCGCCGGCGCTCAGCGAGCCGGAACTCATGGATCACCTCGGCGCACTGGCGGCTCGGTCACGCGGCGCGCACGACCTCGTGTGTTTCGCGGGCGGGGGAGCGTACGACCACTATGTGCCGGCCGTTGTGCGCGCGCTCGCGGGGCGCTCCGAGTTCTCCACCTCCTACACGCCCTATCAGCCCGAGCTCTCGCAGGGGGTATTGCAGGCGATCTTCGAGTTCCAGACCCTCGTGTGCGAGCTGTACGGGCTCGAGGTCGCAAACGCATCGCTGTACGACGGCGCCAGCGCCCTCACCGAGGCGGTCAACCTGGCCGCCCGGACGACCCGCCGCGACCGGGTGGTCGTGGGGGCGACCGTGCACCCTCACTACCTGGCGGTTCTTAAGACCTATACCTCAGCATTAGGGATGGCGGTGACCGTCGCCGGATACGGCGACGACGGACGCATCGACTGGACCGGGGTTGATGCGTCGAATGCGGCCGCGCTCGTGGTCGGGTCTCCCAACTTCTTCGGGGCCATCGAGGACGTTGCCGCCGCGGCCGCCCGGGCCCACGATTCCGGCGCGCTCGCGATCGCCGTCGCCGATCCGATTGCGATGGGAGTGCTCGAGCCGCCGGGGGAGCTCGGGGCCGACATCGCGGTGGGCGAGGGCGCGACGCTCGGTAACGCGCTGTCCTACGGGGGACCGTACGTCGGCCTGTTCGCGACGAGGCTCGATTTCGTCAGACAGGTGCCGGGCCGCATCGCCGGGGAGACGGTCGACGCCGACGGCCGCCGGGCTTACGTGCTGACGCTGCAGGCGCGCGAGCAGCACATCCGGCGTGCGAAGGCGACCTCGAATGTGTGCACCAACCAGACGCTCATGGCCATCGCCGCGGCGGTGCACCTGTCGTGGCTGGGCCCGGCCGGGCTCGCCCACCTGGGCGAGGTGTGCGTGCGCCGGACCGCGTTCGCAGCCGACCGGCTGGGTCAGATTCCGGGTTGCCGGGTCCGGTTCCCGGGCCCCCGGATCAAGGAGTTCGTGCTGACGACGCCGATCCCGGGGGCCGAGCTCACGTCCGCGCTCGCCCGGCGCGGCTATCTCGTGGGCCCGCCTCTCGGCAGGTGGTTCGACGATCTCGACGATTCGGTCCTGATCGCGGTGACCGAGTGTCGCACCGAGGACGACATCCTTGGCCTGTGCGAAGCAATCGAGAAGGAGCTGGCGGAGAGATGAGGCGATTCGCCATGCCTCCGGCAAGGGCGGAGTTGGGATTCCCTCGGGCGATCGCGGGGCAGTGTCCGTGGAAGGACAAGAGAACATGACGGGTAGACCACTGGAGGCGTCGGCGGGCACGCGCACCGACGGGTTCCCGCTGATCTTCGAGCGGTCGCGGCCGGGCCGGCGGGCCTACTCGCTGCCGGACGCCCACGTGGACGCGCCTCCGCTCGACGAGCTCATCCCGCAGGATCTGCGCCGGACCACACCGCCGCGTCTGCCCGAGGTGAGCGAACGCGACCTCGTGCAGCACTTCACACGCCTGTCGCAGCGCAACTGGGCGATCGACGTCGGTGCCTATCCGCTCGGCTCGTGCACGATGAAGTACAACCCCAAGGTCTCTGAGGACGCTGCCGCGCTGCCGGGGTTCGCGCGCCTGCACCCCATGGCGCCCGACGACCTGGTGGGAGGTGCTCTCGAGCTTCTCGGGGCGCTCGAGCGGGCGCTCTGCGAGGCGACGGGAATGGCGCGGCTCACCTTCCAACCGGCGGCGGGGGCCCAGGGCGAGCTGACCGGCCTGCTGATCATGCGCGCCCACCACACGGCGAACGGGGATGCCCGCCGGCGCGTGATCATCCCGGACTCCGCCCACGGGACGAACCCGGCCAGCGTCACCCTCGCCGGCTACCAGGCCGAGGAAGTCCGCAGCGACAAGCGAGGTCTCGTCGACGTCGATGCCCTGCGCTCGGTGCTGGACGACGACGTCGCCGGGCTGATGCTGACGAACCCAAACACTCTCGGGCTGTTCGAGCGCGACATCGAGGAGATGGCGTCGGCGGTCCACGAGGTCGGAGGACTTCTCTACTACGACGGCGCGAACTTCAACTCGATCGTCGGTGTCGTGCGCCCCGGGGACATGGGCTTCGACATCGTGCACATGAACCTGCACAAGACTTTTGCCACGCCCCATGGGGGAGGGGGTCCGGGCTCGGGACCCCTGGCGGTGACCGAGCGATTGGAGCGCTTCCTGCCGGCGCCCGTGCTCGCGTTCGACGAGGGGGCCGAGGTGTGGCGCTGGGACTACGACCGGCCCGACGCGATCGGGCGGATCCACTCCTTCCACGGCAACTTCGGCATCAACGTGCGCGCGTACGCGTACCTGCGCTCCAACGGGCCCGAGGGTTTACAGCGGATAGCGGAGCGAGCCGTCCTCAACGCCAACTACCTCCGGACGCTCGTTGCCGATGCATTCCCGGCTGCATTTGGGGGAACGTGCATGCACGAGTTCGTGGCGACGGCCAAACCGCTCAAGAAGTACGGGGTGCGGGCCATGGACGTGGCCAAGCGACTCATCGACCTCGGGTATCACCCGCCGACCGTGTATTTCCCGCTCAACGTCGACGAAGCGATGATGGTGGAGCCAACGGAAACCGAATCCAGAGAGACCATCGACGGACTCGCGTTGGCGTTGAACCAGATCGCCGAGGAGGCGCGCGAGGACCCAGATCTCCTTCACGATGCTCCGACGACGACGCCCGTCCGCAGGCCCGACGAGGCGCGCGCCGCGCGCTCCCTGCGAGTGCGCTGGACCGCGGAGTAGAGCATGCGCGCAACCGCGCGCAGCGCGCCGCGCTCGGTGGTTGCACGGGCTCCCGTCGAACTCACGGGCCGGAGACGGTCGCGGTGGATGCAGGTCACAGCCATCGTCATCGGGGTGCGGGTGGCGTTCTTCGTGGTCGCGTACGCGGCCAGCTGGCTGACCACCACGCAGGGGGGAACACCCGAGCCGTTCCTCGATCTATGGGACAACTGGGATGTCCGCCACTTCGTTGAAATCGCGACCTACGGTTACACGGACCCGCGCACCGATCCAAACGCGGCCGCGTTTTTTCCCGCGTTCCCGCTTCTGATCCGAGCGCTCGACTGGGTGGGCGTGCAGCCCGTGGTCGGCGGGATGCTGATATCGACGGCCGCGACGATCGTTGCGGCGGGCTACCTGTACCGGCTCGCCGAAGACGAAGCCGGCGGGGGAGCGGGCCGCCGGGCCGTTCTGTATCTCGTGCTGTTCCCGACCGCGGTCTTCCTCGTCGTCCCCTACAGCGAGGCCCTGTTTCTCGCAGGGGCCGTCCCGGCCTTCTACTACGTGCGCCGCAACCGGCCGCTGGCCGCGTCGATCCCCGCCGCGCTCGCGGTCGCAACGCGAGCGGCGGGGATCTTCTTGGTCGTGGGCCTCGTGATCGAGTTCCTGCGCCGGAACCGGCCGATGAGGCGGTACCTCCGGACGGGAGGGATCGCCCTTGGGGTCGCAGTGTCGCCGCTCGTCGCCTACGGCGCCTACATGGCACGCGCCGAGGGCAACGCATTCCAATTCTTTATAGACCAGCGCGAGGGCTGGGACCGCCGGTTGACGTGGCCATGGGAGGCACTCGCGACGACGTGGGAAGCGGCATTCGGGTCGCGTCTCGAGCCTAACTTCCAACTCGCATTCATGGGCGAGCTGATAGGCGTGGCCGCGGGCATCGTGTTCGTCGTGTGGGCCCTCGCGCGCCGCGAGTGGGGGTACGCGGTGTACATGGGTGGGCTCCTGGCCGCGCTGATGACGAGCGTGTGGTATCTGAGCGTGCCGCGCATCTTGCTGACTTTCTTCCCGGGCCTCGTCCTGCTCGCGGCCACGACCGCGCGTCGTCCGCTCCGGCACGAGGCGGTACTCGTTTGCTTCACGGCACTCGCGACGCTCGGGTTGGTGGTGTACACATCGGGGTCATGGTTCTATTGAGATTCGAATGAGATTTAAGGCGGCGCTGGTTGCGGTGATGGTGGGGCTTGTCGCGCTCGGCTCGGTTCCGACTACAGCGAGCCCACGGGTCGCGCCGCGCCCGCAGGCGTGCGACAGCCCGGATCGCACCGAGACCCTCTACGCGGAGTACAAACGCCCCAATAGCTACGAGATCGGCTATTCACGCGACCCCGGCAAAGGGCGGATCCCGGGCCCGATCCTCGAAATGACCGAGGGCGAGTGCCTCGCGGTCGTTCTCGTCAACAACACGAAGCAGAAACTGAGCTTCCACCCTCACGGCCTCGATTACACGGTCGCAAGCGACGGATCGCGCCTCAACAACTCGTGCGTGCAACCGGGTAAATCCCGCACGTATGTCATCAGCACGCACGGGCCCGGGCCGCGCCCGGACGGCACGTTTGATCCGGGGAGCGCGGGCTACTGGCATTACCACGATCACTGCCTGGGCACCGAGCACGGCACGGGAGGGATCGACCGCGGCCTCTACGGTGCGCTCATCGTCAGGCGCCCGGGTGATCCGTTGCCTGATCGAAAGAGGCAACTCGTCATGCACAACATCACGTTCAACTTGAAGCGCGCACCTGGTACGCCGACGATCCGGGCGACGGTGGGGGAGCGAGTCGAGTTCATCATCATCACCCACGGCGAGCTCATGCACACCTTCCATCTTCACGGGCACAGATGGGTCGACAACCGAACGGGCCTGCTCGAGGGCCCGGACAACACGGCACAGGTCATCGACAACAAGACCCAGGGCCCGGGAGACTCGTTTGGTTTTCAGGTGGTTGCCGGCGAACACGTCGGGCCGGGCGCGTGGATGTACCACTGTCACATCCAGAGCCACTCGGACATCGGGATGGCAGGACTGTTCCTGGTCTCCGACGAGAGCGGGCGGGTCCCTCCGGCGGCGAAGAGGGCGGTGCGGGCCTTCGAGCACGGGGACCACAAAGGCAACTAGCGCACCTCTGGCCCCCGCTCGTCGCGCTCACGGATGCCGGGGCCCGGGAAGGGCAATTACACGGATGGCCGCGTTCAACACGACGTGCGTGCGCCAGGTTCGAATGTGGCCCGAGTGCTGTGTGCTAAGATGTGGCCATGCGTTTACACATAAGCCTCGATGACGTGCTCGTGCGCGAGCTCGACCGCCGGGTGGGCCGGCGCCGCCGCAGTGCGTTCATCGCCGCCAGTGTCCGGCGTGCCCTTGACGATGAGCGTCGCTGGGACGACATCGAGGCCGCCATAGGAACCATCGACGACGAGGGCCATGAATGGGACGAGGACCCGGCGTCATGGGTCCGAGCGCAGCGCCACGGCGATTCACGAAGAGTGGGGTAGCGGGCCCCGGCATGTCCCTACTCTTGGACACGACCGTCCTGATCGATGCGCTGCGGGGGCGCGCGGCCGCGCAGCGTCTGCTCGCTCTCCGGCGATCGCGCGAGGCCCCGTTCGTGTGCGCGATCAACGTCGAGGAGGTCACCAGAGGGCTGCGCCCCGAAGAAGAGGATCGGGCGCGCTCTCTGCTCGATGGGCTCCGCGTCGCCCCGCTCGGCCGTCGTGAGGGTGAGTTGGCGGGTACCTGGAGGCGGGACTTCGCGGTCCGCGGGACCACTCTCAGTCAGGCGGACTGCCTGGTGGCCGCCGCAGCGGTGGGAGTGGGGGCGGCACTGGTCACCGGGAATCCGAAGGACTTCCCAATGCCCGAGGTCACGGTCGAGCACTGGCCGGCCGGCGTGTAAGCCCTTCAGCCTGCGAACCAGTCGATGATCCCCAGGACTGCGAGCTGCCCGGCGAACACGGCCGCGAAGGCGATTCCGGCGCGCCAGATCGGCGGAGTCGCGTTGGGATCGGGGGACGAGCGCCGCCGGTAGTAGAAGACAAAGGTGGCGACGCCGGCGACGAGGGGGAGGGGCGTCTGCGGGGCTAAGTAGACATAATCGCAATTATGGGATATCGGGTCCGGGCCCGAAGGTCGATTCCCGAGGTGGCTTCCGGAGCGGGCGTTTGGATCGCGCGAGCGTCTTCAAGCCAGCCCGGGGCTCAACAGGTTAGATGCAGCGCGGCTGCGGTCGCCGCGGCGTCGAGGGCCGAGTATCGGCGCACCGCCTCTGCCGTCTCGAGCACTTCAATCTCGATCCCCCGGCTCCTCAATTCGTTGAGGGCGTTGGGGTCAGGCTCCATCCGTCCGTACGCGCCGGTTCCAACCACCAGGCGCTCGGGAAGGTCGTCGAGGACATCTGCGAGATCTTCGATCACGAGCGAATGGCCGTCCACCCGCCACCAGTTGTCTACGACACGATCCGGGAGCACGATCACATCGCGCGTGTGTTCTAGGCCGTCGATGACGATGTGACCGAAGCGATAGTCGTCGATATTCGGCATCGGCGTTAGCCCCTTTCGTGTGCCTCCGACCCTATTCTGCCGCATTGTGTGTCGCACCCCAGTGGTACTGCTCTTCCAGGCCCATGGTTCTAGACTGGAGGTGGATGACAATGGAGCAGGTGGCATGGACGGCGATCGGGCTGCTGGCCGCGACCCTCTTCGGGAACTTCTGGTTCCTCGCTGCAAAGATCGATTCGATCAACTCGCAGATCGATGCCCTCGCAGCTCGTCTAGATGCGCGGATCGATGCCCTCGCAGCTCGTCTAGACGCGCGGATCGACGCCCTCGCAGCCGGCCTGCAAGCCCACACAGATAGCCACTCTCGCCAGCCTTAGTTGCCCATGAAGGGCGGCGCCGCGCAATTCCGCTTCTATGCCGAGTTGAACGACTTCCTGCCGGGCGATCGCCGGTACACGACATTCGAGGCCGACTTCGCTTTCGGGGCCACTGTCAAGGACGCCGTCGAGGCGCTCGGTGTGCCGCACACGGAAGTCGACGTCGTCCTCGTGAACGACGAGTCGGTCTCGTTCTTGCATCGCATCAGCCCCGGTGACCGGCTCTCGATCTACCCGATGTTCGAGAGTTTCGACGTCTCGCCGGTGACCCGGCTCCGGCCGGCCCCCCTGCGTCACCCGAGATTCGTCGTCGACGCGAACCTCGGGGGGCTCGCTCGGTATCTGCGACTGCTCGGCTTCGATGCGAAGTACCCGAAGGATCTCTCCGACGCCGAGCTCGTGGCCATATCGGTGGCCGAACGGCGGGTGCTTCTGACGCGCGATGTCGGCGCGCTCAAACACCGAGCTCTGACGCACGGGTACTTCGTTCGCGAACGAGTCCCCCGATCGCAGGTGGTGGAGGTGATCGAGAGATTCGATCTCTTCGACTCCGTGGCTCCCCTGTCACGCTGTGCGAATTGCAACAGCACCCTTCATCCGGTCGCGGCGTCGGCGGTCGAGCACCGGCTTACGCCCGCGACCCGGACTCATTACGACGAATACTGGTTGTGCGAGGGGTGCGACAAGGTCTACTGGAGGGGCTCCCACGTAAGGGCTATCGAGCGCTTCGTCGATGAGGTGAGGGCCGCTAGCCCGCGCCGCGCGTGAACCGGTAGCGGAGGCCCCATCCGGGCACCCGGACCAGTGCCTCCAGCACAATCCCCCTGCTCAGCTTGGACTTCCCCTTGTGGCGCTCGACGAACGTGATCGGGATCTCGCGAACAACCCCGCCGGCCCTCGCTACCCGGTACGCCATCTCGATCTGGAACGCATACCCCTCGCTGGTGACCCCGGCGAACTCGGCGGCGCGAATTGCGCCGGCCTTGAATGCGCGCAGGCCGCTCGTCGCATCGCGCAGCGCCCAGCCGCACCACGCGCGGGCGTAGAGGTTGCCGGCCCGGGACAGAGCCCGACGCAGGTTGCTCCAGTTCTCGATCCGGCCTCCTGGGACGTAGCGCGAGCCGATCACCAGATCGGCGTCGTCCAGGGCCTCGAGCAACCGCGGGACATCTGCGGGATCGTGCGACAGATCCGCGTCTATCTGGACGATGGCCGCGTAGTCGGCGTCGAGGGCCCGTCCGAAGGCGTCGAGATAGGCGCTTGCGAGGCCCAGCTTCGAGGGCCGTTCGAGAAGGGTGATGCGATCGTAGGCAGGGTGAGCCCTCACGGCATCGGCCGTCCTATCCGGCGAGCCGTCGTCGACGACCATCACATCTACCTCCGGACCTACGGCCGCGATCAGCCGGTCGATCACCTCCGTGATGTGACCGCGCTCGTTGTAGGTCGGCAGCACGACGACGGCCCGAGAGGACGCGTTCACACCAACGTCCTCCGGCGGCGAACGCCGCTCGCTGCGAAGAGCACCGACCCGAACACCGTGAGTCCCACGCAGCCGAGAGGCAGCCAGTCACCGGCCCGGGCGTAGAAAGTGATGTCCTCGGCGAAGCGGATCGTGCCCCGAAGAACGCTCGACTCCCACAAAGGCGTTGCAGACACCACGCGTCCCTCGGGGTCGACGAAGGCCGAGATCCCGTTGAGTGCTCCGTGGGCGACCCACACGCCGTTCTCCGCCGCCCGCAACTGGCTGAATGCCACATGCTGGGCGCTGGCCCACGACTCCCCCCACGTCGAGGTGTTGGTCGCGACCACCAGGAGGCGACCCCCCGCGTCCATTCGTTCCCTTACAAGGGAACCAAAGTCGCCCTCGAACGATATGACCGGGGCCACCGGGCCCCCGGCGACGTCGAAGACGGCGGGCTCGTCCGCCGCGATCGCGTCGCGCGGGACCTGCTCGAGCATCGGGATCCACTCGAACAGGGAGCGGGCGGGGACGTACTCGCCGAACGGGACGAGGTGCGTCTTCTGGTAGCGGTCGGCTATCCGTCCGATGGGGTCGATCTCGAAAGCCATGACCCGGTAATGGTCGGGTCCGGCGTCGAGGTTGCCCCCCACGATCAGCGGCGCGCCGACGGCGCGCGCCGCCCGGGCGACACCGCGGCGCATCTCGGGGACCTCCTCGAGGTCCTCCCCCACCGAGCTCTCCGGCCACACCACCAGGTCCGGCGGGTTCGCGGCCAGCCTCTCGGTTAGGCGCACGTGGTTGTCGAGTATCTCGAGATTCTTGTCGAAGAAGCTGCCCTGGAAGTCGCGCGGCAGGTTGCCCTGGACAATCGCGACGTCGAGGGGCGGCCCGGTTGCGTCCCGGCGCGGCAACAGGAGGGGCGCCGCGAGGGCGACGGCGGCTCCGACCAGCGCGACCGCCGGTCCCCGCCGGTCACCGGCCCTGTACCGCAGCCACGCCCACGCAATGGTCGCGTTGACGACAACGAGCAGGAAGGTGACAGCCCACCCTCCCCCGAGGGCGGCCGGCCGCAGCAACCAGCGGAGATCGTGCTGGCTCTGCGCGAGCTGGCCCCACGTGAACCCCCCCACCGGGAAAGTGGCCCGCAGGTAGTCGACGGCGACCCACAGGACGGGGGTCACGGCAATCACCCAAAGGCGCGGCATCCGTCGTCCGGCCAGCGCCACGAGCGAGGCGAACACTCCGAGATAGGCAGCCTGCAGCAGAACGAGGACAACCCAGGCAACGTAGCCGACAAGGGTTATCCACGACAGCAACAGTGCGAAGAAGGCGATGCCAAACAAATAGCCGAGGCCGAGAGCGCGCGCGGGCCCGGTTCCATCCACGGCTATCAGCAGGGGTGCCACACACACCCACGCGAGGGGGGCGAGATCGGGCTCGGGGAACGCGAGGCTCAGCAGTGCGCCTCCCGCGACGCAGGAAAGCGCGGCGCGCGCCCGATCCCGTCGAGATGGGCCGGACGACTCGCTCACACGCAGTCGCGGCACAGACCGCGCTGCGGATCCGCCAGCTGGCTCGTAGCTTTCACCAGGCGGCAACGATTGCAGACGAACTCCTGGCGGTGTTTGGCCGGCGCCACTCGCGTCACCACCGGCTCCCAGACATAATCGTCGGGCTCGGACACGAGCGACATGATGTCCCCGTCGTCGTCCGCGGTTCGACGCGCCGCAGCCCGTTGGGCGAGCAGCTCGTCGAGACTCGCCGCTTCCTCCTCATCGTCATCGAGGGGGTCCTCGTCCTCTTCCTCCTCGTCCAGCTCGTCGGGCGGTTCGTCGAGGTCTTCGATTTCGTCTGGGTCGTGATCGGTCGCGAACATCCTTCGTGCTCCATTAAGGGCCGGCCGCGGCCAACCCTAAAGGAGCCGGCCGGCAAATTGAAGCGTTCAGAAGGAGGGGGTTCGGGGGAACCAGTGAGGCGGGCTGGGCCGCCGGGGTTCCCCCGACGGAGAGCCGGGAGTCCGGAGGGCAACCCGGTCGGAGAAGAAAGAAAGGAGGGGGTTCGGGGGAACCAGTGAGGAGGGACGACCCGAGTGTCCGGTGGGGCCGCTCGGTAGCCGGTTGGGGGGCGTCCCCGTCCGCTTTAGGCGGAGCACCGGTTATTGGAGCGTTGTCCTCCGGCCACTCGGGTCATCCGAGACCAAAATGTCCCAAGCAACCTTCCGACGACCTGCCGGCCGGACGGTAGGACCGGAGCACACCGGCGAACCGGCCGTACCCCGTCCCCCGGTTGTCCGGTGGATTCGTTCGGGGATACCGAACCTCCCACCGGAACTTCCCGGCTTGGTGACGGGTTGCTCCCTCGGGCGAACCCGTGGAAACTCGGAGCCTCGACGGCGAGCCGTCGCTACCCCTGCGCTTCCCGTCCCCTCGACCGCTGCGGCTGCCGGCTGCACCGTGGTGAGCCGGCTCCGGTATGGGATGAAAGCTTCGGGTTGCGCTGCCCGTTGCTTCCTTGCCGAGTCCACCGGGGTGTGTCGGCTTCCCTCTACCGGTGCGACCCACTTTCGTGAGCCCCCAGCTTGCGGCCATCCGGTTAGCTGCTTGGGACATTCGGCAACATAGACACTGCGGAAAGTCGCGTCAATAGCGCGTGACGAAGAAGTGTACGGAACGCGAAACTTTCTTGTATGCGCGCAGGTTATCCACATGTTGTGGGCAAGTCGTCAACGAAATCGCCCGAACCGGACGCGAAGTAGCATGGCGGCGATCATGCGGACTCACCTAAGCGATTGCAGCACCGCTACCCTCGGTACGCTCGACTTCGTCGATGTAACCGATGAAATAGAAGATCGGTTGCGCGCGTCGCGGATAAACGACGGCATGGTCACCGTGTTCGCACCTGAGCCTTCGTGCGTCCTCGTCGTAAACGAGCGTGAGTCTGGGCTGCTCACCGACGTACGCGCAACGCTTTCCCGCCTGGAATCGGCCCAGCGAGAGGATCGGCAAGCCCTTCTCGGTTCGTCCTCGGTCGTGCTGCCGGCCTCGGATGGGAGGCTGCTGCTGGGAATGTGGCAGAGAGTGCTCCTTGTTGAGCTGGACCGGCCGCAGCAACGAAAGATCACGGTTCAGATAGTGGGCGAATGATGGCGCCGAGCAAACTCCCCCGCCAGAGCGAAGATTTCCCGGCCTGGTACGTCGAGGTCGTCAAACAGGCGGGGCTGGCCGAGCACGGTCCGGCAAAGGGCACGATGATCATCAAGCCGCACGGCTTTGCGATATGGGAGGCGATTCAGAGAGCACTCGACGATCGCTTCAAGGCGACGGGGCACGAGAATCTCTACTTCCCGCTCTTCATCCCCCAGAAGTTGCTGGAACGGGAAGCGGAGCATGTCGAGGGCTTCTCGCCCGAGCTCGCGGTTGTGACTCATGCAGGCGGCGAAGAACTCGAGGAGCCTCTTGTTGTGCGGCCGACGTCTGAGACCACGATCTGGCAGGCCTATGGGAGGTGGATCCAGAGCTACCGCGATCTCCCACTCCTCTACAACCAGTGGTGCAACGTCGTGCGCTGGGAGTTGCGCACGCGCTTGTTCCTGCGAACGTCTGAGTTCCTGTGGCAGGAGGGGCACACCGCACACGCGACCGCGCTCGAAGCACAGGAAGAAGTGCTTCGCATGCTCGATGTCTACCGGGAGGTGTGCGAAGACGTGCTCGCAATCCCGGTCATCCCCGGACGGAAGTCGGACTCGGAGAAGTTTGCGGGCGCGGACACCACGTACACGATCGAGGCCCTGATGCGGGACGCGAAGGCTCTTCAGTGCGGGACGTCGCACTTCCTGGGGCAGAACTTCTCAAAGGCGTACGACGTGACGTTTCTCAACGAGAAGGGCGATCTCGATCACCCGTGGGGAACGTCGTGGGGCTTCACGACGCGCATGGTCGGTGGCACGATCATGGTGCACGGCGACGATAAGGGGCTGCGCCTCCCCCCGGCGGTGGCGCCCGTCCAGGTCGTGGTGGTCCCGATCTATCGATCCGACGAGGAGCGGGGCGCGGTGCTCGGAGTCGCCAACAAGGTGGGTGACGCTCTGGTCGGAAATGGAGTGAAGGTGCGAGTAGACGACCGGGACCAGTACAGACCCGGCTACAAGTTCAGCGAATGGGAACTGAAGGGGGTCCCACTTCGATTCGAGATCGGACCCAAGGACGTCGAGGCCGATCAGGTCGTCGTCGCCAACCGCGTCACCGGGTCGAAGGACGTGCGGCCAACAGCCGACGCGGTAACCGGCGCCGCGGCCGCGCTCCTCGACGTGCAGTCCGCGCTGTTCGAGCAGGCGCGGGTGTTTCGCGACGAGAACACGCACGACATCGACGACTACGACTCGTTCGTTACCGGGATCGACGAGCGCCTGGGCTTCTGGAAGGGAACCTGGTGTGGGGAGATCTCGTGCGAGCAGAAGGTTAAGGAGGACACGGCGGCGACCCTCCGTGTCCTCCCCCTCGAGCGAGAGGATCCGGGAGCGCCGTGCACGGTCTGCGGGAAGCCGGGCGCCGAGCGGGCGATCTGGGCGCGCGCCTACTGATGCCCGATCGTCGCAACCATCACGGGACTGTTTCCCGTCACACCAACCGGGGTCTCGTGGCGGTGGGGATCGCGCTGGCGATCGGTCCGTCCATCCTGGACGTGGAGCCCGCGAATGGGGGCGCTCCCAAGTGCTTCGGCCGGCGCGCGACGATCGTGGGCACCGACGGCCCCAACCGCATCCGGGGAACGCAGGGCACCGACGTTATCGTCGCTCGGCGCGGAAGCGACGTGATCGACGGCTTCGGAGGTCGCGACTTCATCTGCGCGGGGCCGGGCCGTGACTTCGTCTTCGGCGGATCGGGCAACGACCGGATCAAGGCCGGGGACGGCGGCGACTACATGGCCGGCGGCCCGGGCTCCGACCTCCTGAACGGCGGAGCCGGGTTCGACTACGTCGACTACGCGACCGCGGACGAGGGCATCGTGGCCGACACCGGTCTCGACCGCGTCCGCGGCCAGGGCGCCGACTCGATCCCGGCGGTCGAGGGCATCCTCGGTACGAGTAAGGCCGACACCATGACCGGAAGCGACGGACCCGAGGACTTCTTCGGCGCCCGCGGGCGGGACACCCTGGCCGGAGGAGCCGGCGACGACGTCATCGCGGGTGGGCGCGGCGTCGACGTGCTCGATGGTGGTGCCGGAACGGCCGACCTCGTGGAGTTCTTCGATGCGGCCGGGGGTGTGCAGGTGGATTTGGCGGCCAACAGCGTGGCCGGAGCCGAGTCCGATTCGATCGTCGGGTTCGAAGGAGCGACCGGGTCGACGTTCGACGACGTGATCACCGGAACGGACGCGGCCAACGGGATCTTCGGCGGCTACGGGGACGACGAGCTGCGCGGCCGGGCCGGAGACGATCTGATCGAGGGGCGCGGCCACGACGACTTCATGGCGGGAGATGCCGGTAACGACACCCTCGACGGGGGCCCGGGCACCGACGGTGCCGACGGAGGGGAAGGGACCGACTCGTGCGTCGCCGAGACGACGGTCAACTGCGAATCAAGGCGCGCGCCGAGCGTCTTTAGCCGAGTCCAATCGCTTCGAGAAGCTGTTCGTGCCGGTCGATTACAAGGTCTGCTTCGGTAAAATCCGAGCGGTCGTCGTGCACGCCGCGAAATCGAGCCGAGCGCATCCCGATGTCATGTGCTCCGGCGATGTCGGTGCGCCGCAGGTCTCCGACGTGTACGGCCTCAGGTGGGCGAACGCCGAGTTCGGCTAGGGCTTTGGCGAAGATGTCGTGGCCCGGCTTCGGAACCCCAACCTCATCCGAGAAGCAGAGCACCTCCAGGTACTCGATGAGGCCCGCGTCGGTCAGAAGCGTACGGACCACCCGGCCGGGAGTGAAGCCCGTGTCGCAGATCAGAGCCCGGCGGATGCCGGCGCGCTCGAGCTCCGCCAGCGTGCCGGCCGCGCCGGCAACGGCCTCCACCCCCGCGATCATGCTTGCCTCCTCGAACTCGCGAGTGAGACCCTTGATGATCTCGTCGTCGGTGACGCCCCTCTGCTCGAGGCAGTAGGCGGCCATGCGCCCGGGGCCGAAGGTCTCGACCTGCTTCCATGCCTCGTCGTGGCGCGCCCACGCATCCTGGAGGAGCGCCTCCGCGGCGGCCTCGTCGATGTCCAGACAACGAGAAAGGGCGCCCCTTCGTGCCTCCATGGCGCCCTCCCAATCGCGGTCCCGCAGTAGCGTGCCCCAGCAGTCGTATGTGACTGCTCGGATGCCGTTGACCCTCTTGGCCACGAAATCACCCCTTTGGAGAATCTCTGGAGAATCGGCGGCGGCTTCAGCAGCGTAGCCGACTTGCCTGCGACGGGAGGGGCGCTCCCGTCGAGCGTGCGTTTGACCACGTAATGAAGGGTCAAGTGAACGCTCGACGCGTTGGGCCGCACCGCTACTCGCCTTCCGCCGCCTCCGGGGGCCACACCCGCACCCCGCCGACCCACGTGCCGGCGACCTCCGACGCGAGCAGCGAGTCGACGTCGGACTCCACCGGATCCCGGTCGAGCAATGCCATGTCCGCGCCCATGCCGGGAGCGAGGGTGCCGAGCTCCTGCTCGCTGCATGTGAGGGCCTGAGAACCGGCTGTGTGGAGACGCAACGCGGTGACGCCGTCGATTCTTTCCGATGGCAGGTGGTGGGCGCGCAGGGACGCCATCTGCAGGAACGGATCGAGCGGTGTGACGGTCGAGTCTGAGCCGGCCCCCACCACGAGCCCGGCATCGATCATCGACTTGAACCGGTTCATGGTCGACGCTCGCTCCCACCCCATCCGGCGTGCGTAGAGGCCGTCTTCGCCGCCCCAGTAATGGTCGAACGCAGGTTGGACGCTCGCAGCGAGACCGAGGTGGGCGGCCCGGGCGATGTGATCGTCGCTCGCGCACTCGAAGTGCTCGATGCGGTGGCGAGGCGCGCGGACGGCTTCGACGCCTGCCCGATTCGCCACGGCCTCCCACGCTGCGATCGCTTGCTCTATCGCCGCATCGCCGATCGCGTGCACACCCGCCTGCAACCCGGCCGTCTGCGCGGCGGTGAAGAACTCGAGCACCTCGCGGTCGGTCCGGTACGCGATCCCGGCCGGCGGTGAGCCCGGGGGCGGAGGCGGGTCGTAGGGCTCGGTCAGCCACGCCGTGTGCGACCCGAACGAACCGTCGAGGAACCAGTCGCCCCCGATACGCGGCAGATCCAGCTCTCTGATCGCGGCGACGTCGGCAATGGCGACGCACGGGCGGATATCGAGGGCGACCTCACGGGCGACGTCGCGCAACACATGGAGCGATTCCCACCCGCGCCACTCGACGACGTGCATCTCGTTGACGCTACCCACGCCCTTCGAATAGGCGCGCCGCACCGCGGCCTTGATCGCGTCCTTCGCCTGGTCGCGCGGAAGGTTCGCGTCGAACCAGCGCCATGCAGTCGCGGCCGCCTTCTCTCGCAGGTAACCGGTGGGCACCCCGTCGACGACATCGACGCCCTCGAGGCCGGAGACGTCGAGCTCGCGCAGGAGCGTTGTCGACACGATGCACGAGTGCATGTCGGCGCGGGCGAGAAGCGCATGGCGCTCCCCCACCGCGGCGTCGAGGTCGCGACGGGACAGCGGACGGTCGAGGGGGTCTTCGAAGTTTCCCCCGAAGATCATCCACGGCCCCTTTTCCGCGCGCCCCCGGTACGCGTCGAGGATCGTAGCGGCCGAGGCCTCACCGCGGAAGTCGAGCCCGGCCTCGTAGAGCCCCGTCGCCGGAAGGTGGACGTGCCCGTCGCAGAACGCGGGGACGAGTGTCATGCCGTCGAGGTAGATGATGCGATCGGCGTCGGGAAGGTCGTCACGCGGGCCGGTTCCGACGATCACCCGATCCTCGACAAGTACCCAATCCGCGACCCCGTCACCGTCGAGCGTCCGCACCAGTCCGCCGGCGAATAGCGTGGAGCTCATTGGCTCAGGAGGTCGCTCACGACCCCGGTCAGCGTCGCGACCACCTCCTGAATCTGATCCTCGGTTATCACGAACGGTGGGCCCAGCATGACGACGTCGCCGTCGCGACCGTTTGCCCCGCCCGTCGATGGGTACAGGAGGACGCCCCGCTGGTGGGCCGCGAGCAGGAGCTGCTCGGTAACCTTACGGTCGCGGGGAAACGGGGTCTTGTCGCCACGGTCCGCCACGATCTCGATCCCAATCATTGCGCCGAGGCCGCGGATGTCGCCGACGTTGGGATGCTCGCCGACGGCCTCGGCGAGCAGCTTGAGGAGCATCTCGCCCACCTCGCGGGAGGCCGCGACGAGATCGTCGGCGCGCAGCCGCTCGAGAACGGCCCCCGCTACGGCCGCGCCGACCACCGAGTGCGAATACGTGAAGCCGTGCGCGAAACCCGTTCGCGAAAGAGCCTCGAAGATCTCGCTCGAGCACGCCGCGAACCCAAAGGGCCAGTAGCCGGACGACGCGCCCTTGCCGGCCGCGACGATGTCGGGCCTGACCCCCCAGTGCTCGCACGCGAACATCGTTCCCGTTCGCCCGAATCCCGTCATGACCTCGTCGGTGATGATGAGCACGCCATGCTCGCGACATACCGACTCGATCGCATCCCAGTAGCCCGGCGACGGCACCGCCGCCCCGAGTGCCGCACCCACCACCGGCTCGGCGATGAAGCACGCCACCGTGTCCGGGCCCTCACGCCGGATTGTCTTGTCGAGGAGCTGGGCGTGGGCGTCGGCGCAGCCGATCGGGTGCTCCTCGAAGGTGCACCGGTACTCGTAGACCGCCGGCACCCGCACAGTTCGTCCGAGCCACGGCGCATATGGGGCGCGCAGCGTCTCGCGTCCGGACGCGTCGAGCGCCCCGCGCGTGTTCCCGTGGTACGAACCGGCCCGGGCGATCACCTTGTGACGCGACTCCCGACCGGTGGCGACGAAATAGGCGCGTGCGATTTTGAGGGCGGTCTCCACCGCTTCGCTCCCTCCCGACACGGGATAGATGCGCGCATCGTCGACCGGTAGCAGCGGCGCGACTTGCACCGCATACTCCTCGAGGGGCTCACTGGTGAACTGGGTGCCGTGGGTGTAGGAGATTTTGTTCGCTTGCCGCGTGAGGGCGTCGATGACCGTGCGGTCCCCGTGACCGATGCCCACGACGATCGCGCCTCCAGCTGCGTCGATGTAGCGCGTGCCCGCGGTGTCCCACACGAGCGCGCCTTCGCCGCGCTCTACCATCGGAAGGTTCCGGCCGAGAACGCGCGGAAAGACGCGGCTCATCTGCCCCGGGTGTAGATGCCATCGGGATCGAGTCGGTCGCGAACGAGGCTCAGCTCCAGCTCGCTCGGGGGCGGGGTGGTCTCGAGATCGCCTGCGATCGATAGCTCCCAGCCCGTGTTGGCCACCACCTCGTCGACCGTAACTCCAGGATGCACGCTCGCAAGGTACATCTCGCCCGAGTCGTCGAAGCGATGCACACCATGGCCCGTGACGACGACCTCCGGGCCCCCGCCGGGCCACGACTCGGGCCGCCCACCCTCGACGTGGCCGGGGCTCGTGACGAAATCGACCTCTTCGACGAAGGAGCGGGACGACTGAGGCATGATGACGAACACCTTGCGGGCGTTGATCGAGATCTCGCATGCCCCTCCCGAGCCGGGCAGCCGTACCACCGGCTTTCGGTAGTCGCCTATGACGGTCGTGTTGATGTTGCCGCGGCGATCGATCTGCGACGCGCCTAGAAAGGCGACGTCCACGAGCCCGCGTTGGAGGTAATAGGCAAAGAGCTCGAACATGTTGGTGACGGCCACGGATCCGGTGATGAGTGTGGGGTCCCCGATCGACAGCGGCAGCCGCTGCGGGTTCGATCCGAACACCCCCGCCTCGTAGACGAGCTCGAGCTCGGGCGCAACCGTGCGCACCGCGAGGTTGCAGGCGATATTCGGGGGGCCGATGCCCACGAAGCAGACGTGCTCGCTGGCAAGCTGGCGCGCGGAGGCGACGATCATCATCTCGGCGGGTGTGTATGAACTATCCATAATGTCCGTAGTCGACCGCCCCCGACCACGCCTCCCCCGGCGTCAGCTCTTTCCACCGGCGCTCTCCGAGCTTGTCGACGTACTCCGCATGCGACTCGCACCCGTGCACCCATTCCTTCAGCCATGACTCGAGCCTCTCGGAGTCGCGGCTGACGGCGTCCCATTCGACGTAGAAGCGGTTGTCCCGGTCGTAGTAGCCCTGCGCGAACGAAGGGTGGCACCCGCGTGGCTCCTCGACCACCGCGTCAACGATCAGCCCCGGGATCACGGTGCGGTTGGGGTCGGCGCGGATCACGGACGAATCGACGATCTCCTCGCACACGACGATCACTCGCTCGGCCGCGAAGGCGGCTTCCTTTTGGCAACCGAGAAATCCCCAGATCTGTGCGTTGCCGCCGGCGTCGGCCCGCTGTGTGTGCACGATGGCGACATCCGGCCTCAGCGGGGGCACCGCGTAGACGGTCTCGTCGCCGTAGGGCGACTCGATGGGGACGATCCGTCCGTTTGCCTTGGGCAAATCGCTCGCGAAGTAGCTGCGGAGCGGCATGAACGGCAAACCCGAGGCTCCGGCGACGTAGCGCGACACCATTCCGAAGTGGCTGTACTCCTCGATGTCGAGAGGTGCGGGGTCGGCGCGTTCGACCCGCCTGCGGATCGCGTGGAGCGATCCCACCCCGGGGTTCCCGAGCCACGAGAACACAAGCTTGGACGCGACTCCCGCTCCGATCATCTGGTCGTACACGACGTCGGGGGTGAGCCGGCACAGCGTCAGGTCGCGGCGATCCTGCCGGATAATCTCGTGGCCTGCGGCGAAGCAGATGAGATGGGTGAAGCCCTCGATCGCGACTGTGTCGCCGTCGCGCACGAGGCCGGCGACCGCGTCGCGCATCGTGGCGACCTTGCTACCCATTTACTAGCCCGACGACCTCTCTGAAGATGCGCAGACCGGTGGTCGCCTGGGCGGAGTTGATCACGAGGGGCGGAGACATGCGGATCGCCCTGTCCCCCGCCCGGAGGACGAGGAGCCCCCTCCGGAAGCATTCGGTCTCCACTCGGTCGGCGATCTCCTCCGACGAGAACTCGATGCCGATCATGAGCCCGAGACCGCGCACATCGGTCACGACGTGGTGATCCGTCAGCGGGGCGAGGCCCTCGCGCAGCTGAGCGCCGACGGCGTCGGCGTTCGCGATCAGCTCCTTCTCGATGAGGTCGATTGTTACCAGGCCCGCGGCACAGGCGACCGGATTGCCGCCGTACGTCGAGCCGTGTGCGCCCGGCTCCCATTTCATCAGCTCAGAGCGGGCGGTCATAGCCCCCAGCGGCAGGCCGCTGGCGATCCCCTTCCCGGACAGGATGATGTCCGGCTCGACCTCGAAATGCTCGATCGCCCACATCTTTCCCGTGCGGCCCATGCCACTCTGCACCTCGTCGGCGACCAGGAGTATCCCGTGCTGGTCGCACAGATCGCGAAGGCCTCGAACCCAGGCCTGCTGCGGCACCACATATCCGCCCTCGCCGAGCACGGGCTCGAAGATGATCGCCGCCACCTCGTCGGGCGGCACGAGTCGTTTGAAGAGGATGTTCTCGATGTAACCCGACGCGTCTGCACCGTCCGTGTACGAGTACAGGGAGTCCGCATAGGGCGCGTGGACGACCCCGGGAAGCATTGGGCCGAACCCCCTCTTGTACTTCGCACTCGACGCGGTGACGGAGACGCTTCCATAGGAACGGCCGTGGAAGGAGCCGAAGAAGCCGATCACGTACCCCCGGTGTGTGGCGTACCTGGCCAGCTTGATGGCCGCCTCGACGGCTTCGGTCCCGGAGTTCGTCAGAAACGACCTCGCCGGACCGGACATCGGTGCGATCGAGTCCAGCCGCCTGCACATCTCGGCATAGATGGGCAGATAGAAGTCGGACGCGGAATAGTGAAGGAGACGGGCAGCCTGATCGGCAATTGCCTCGGTCACGTCTGGATGTGCGTGTCCCGTCGAGCACACCGCGATGCCAGCATTGAAGTCGAGGAACACGTTTCCGTCGACGTCCTCGAGGACCGCTCCGGCGCCGCGCGCGGGCACGAACTCATAGGCACGCGGCAGCGACGGCGACGTCACCTCGCGATCGCTCTCGATCGCCATGCGCGCGTTCGGCCCGGGCACCTCCCCGGTGACGCGCGGTTCGACGACCGCGGCCAGTTCGTCGTACGCGGCCGGCACGTCAGCCCTCGACGATCGTCTGACTCTGCTCCCGCATGTAGAGCTGGACGTAGTAGAGACCCCCACCTGCCTTGCCGCTGGACCCCGAGCCTTTCCACCCCCCGAAGGGCTGGACCCCCGGCCACGCGCCGGTGGTCGCGCCGGCGCGCCGGTTGATGTACACCACCCCCGCCTCGATCTCCTGTAGGAAGAAGTCGATCTCACCCCTCTCCTCGGAGTAGAAGCCGGCTGTGAGGCCGTAGGGCGTGTTGTTGGCTTCGTTAAGGGCCTCTGGTAGCGAATCCACCTTCGACACGGCAACGAACGGGACGAACAGCTCATTGCGCCATACGGTCGAGTCGGTGGGAACCTCGACGACGGTCGGCTGCACGAAGTTGCCGCGCCCGAAGGCGCCATCGGTAATCCGATCTCCACCGGCGAGTACGCGTCCCGACGACCTCGCCTCCTCGACGGCGTTCTCGAAGCGCTTCACCGCCTCCGAGTCGATGACGGGACCCATATAGACGTCTTTGTCGAGTGGGTTGCCGACCTTCACCTCGTTCGTCTTGTCGACGAGTGTGGCTACGAAGTCGTCGTAGACGTCGGACTGAACGAGCACACGCGAACATGCGGAGCACTTCTGCCCGCTGTACCCGTAGGCCGACCGCAGGACGCCGTCGGCGGCGAGATCGAGGTCGGCTTTGGCGCTTACGATTGCCGGGTTCTTACCCCCCATCTCGACTACCACCGGCTTCGGATAGTCGACCGCGAAGTTCTTGTAGATCTTCATGCCGACTTCATAGGACCCGGTGAACGTGAGCCCGTCGACGTGCGGGTGCGTGGCGAGGGCGTTGCCCACGGTCTCGCCCGGGCCGACGAGAACGTGAAACGCACCGGACGGCACACCCGCATCCCTGAAGACCTCGTAGAGCTTGAGTGCGATGAGGTAACCCTGCTCGGAGGGCTTGAGCACGACGGTGTTGCCGGCGACGAGAGCACCTCCCGCGGGGCCGCCCGATAGGGCGATCGGGAAGTTGAAGGGGCTGATTACCCCCCACACACCGTAGGGGCGCAGGACGCTCTTGGTCTTCTCCGTGTCCGAGAGCTGCTCCATGGGCACCGCAAAGCCGTCGTTGGCTGTCATCTGCTTGCAGTAGTAGCGGATGAGGTCGGCGGCCTCCTCCACCTCACCCAGGGCCTCGAGGCGGTTCTTACCGACCTCGACCGCGACGAGCGCAGACAGCTCGTAGATGCGCTCGGAGATCAGCTCGGCGGCGCGACCCATGATCTCCACCCGTTCCCGCCACGGCGTGGTGGACCATTCTTCGTACGAAGCCTGTGCGGCCTTTACGGCATCTTCGACGTCTGCGTCGGTCGCCGTGGAGAAACGCCCGATGAGGATGTCGTTGTCGATCGGTGATCGCTCCTCCTCGGTGCGATCGCTGGTTCGGGCATCGCCGTTCACATAGAACGGATAGTCCCGGCCGAACCAGGACCTGGCGGTCTCGATCCCCTCTTCATAGTTCTTGTGCATCTGCGGGTTGTCCGCGGACAGCGTCGAGTACGTGATCTTGAACTTCTCGGCCATCAGTTCACCCCCATGTCAGTCGTGCCGGGTTGTTTTCTTCAGCCTACGCGGTCAGTTTCTGGGCGCGTTCCCTCCAGTACTCCTGCCCCTCTACGGGAAGCGTGTCGATCGGATCGTAGTACTCGTAACGTCTGACGAGGGCCTCGGGATCGTCGTACTCGATTCCCGTGCGGTAGTTCTTGGTCCAGAACGAGATCCCTCGCACACGGTCGTAGTCCTCGACCTGATGGACCCAGCGCTTGCCAACGAACGGGACGTCGCACACGATGCGCGGCGTCGCGAAGCCGGGGAGGTAGCCCATGATTGCGTGCTGCAAGCGTTGTGCCTCGGCGACAGACGTCCGCCAGTGCTCGGAGTTGGGGATCATGTCGCACATGTAGAAGTAATAGGGCATGACCTTGACATGATCGAGGAGCGTGAAGCACAGGTCGAGCAGGGCCTGCTGCGAGTCGTTGACTCCGCGCATGAGCACGCCCTGATTGCGCACGTCCCGGAAGCCCATGTCGTGCAGTTTCTGTACGACTTCGGCGACGAGAGGCGTCAGTGAGTTGGCGTGGTTGACGTGCGTGTGCACGGCAAGGTCGACTCCCCTGGCGACGGCCTTGCGCGCCAGCCGCTCGAGCCCGGAGAGCACGTCGTCCTGGAGGAAGTGCTGAGGGAGGCCCATCAAGCCCTTGGTTGCGAGCCGGATGTCGCGGATGTTCTCGATGTCGAGCAGACGCCCGACAAAAGACTCGAGGTGCGCGATCGGCAGGTTCGCCATATCGCCGCCGGAGACGACGACATCGCGCACGCTCGGCGTCTGCTCCAGGTACTTGATGATGGCGTCGTAGCGGTCCTTCTGCTTCAACTCGAAGCGTTGTTTGATCACCAGCGGGGTGCTGTTACCCACCAGATCCATGCGCGTGCAGTGTCCGCAGTACTGCGGACAGGTCGCCAGCAGCTCGGCGAGGACCTTGGTCGGGTACCTGTGTGTAAGCCCCTCGACGGCCCACATGTCGGCTTCGTGCAGGCTGTCGCGCTCGGCCAGCGGGTGGCTCGGCCACTCGGGGTCACGGTCTGCTAACGCCGGGATCATGTACCGGCGGATCGGGTCGGCCCACAGGTCGCGCTCGTTCATGGTGTTGAGCATCTGGGGCGGAATCAGCATCGACATCGTGGCCCGCTCCTGCTGGTCGCGCACCACGGACTCGGCGAGGTCGGCCGGCCACGCGTCGCCGAACACCTTGAGAAGGCCGGCGACCGACTTGACGGTGTGCTGGCGCTGCCACTTCGGGCTCCGCCACTCGGCCCCCGTCACGTCGCGGTAGCCGGGGAGCCGCCGGGGATCGGGCTCAACGAAGGCGCTCGGACTCGGGTACCCGTAAGGCTGTGGAGCCGCGTGGGCGCGCCGGGCGACCGCCTGCGGTGTGATCGTCATCGGCGCTCCTTCCTCTCTGCGGCGGTCGTAGCTCTCGCGGGCCTCGTGTCGTATCCTAACGGAATCTCATTAGGCAAACTATACGATTCACGGAAGGATATTCGGCATGGACGGGATCGATCTGGAGATCTGTCGGGCGCTGCAGGAGGACGCACGCCTCACCTACTCGCACATCGGGGACCGGGTTGGCCTTGCCCCGTCGTCGGTCCACGACCGCGTGCGCAAGCTGGAGAGGGCCGGAATCATCCGCGGCTATCGGGCCGAGATCGATCTCGACCGGGCCGGGCTCCCGATCACGGCGTTCGTTTCGCTCGCCCTGAGGCCCGAGTCTCCGTCGGATATCGCGCGCCGGGTCACCGAGTTCCCGATCGTCGAGTCGTGCTATTCGGTCGCCGGCGACAACTCGTACGCGCTGATCGTTCGGGCCCCCGACACGATGGCTCTCGAGGAGCTGCTCGATGCCTTGAGGGGCAAGCTCGAGGTCACGACCCGCTCGACGATCGTGCTGTCGACCCCCTTCGAGCATCGCCCGGTCATCGCGGCCGCTGCGCCCAACCGCTGAGTGTTTGTCACGCGTCGCTAGAGCGCGCCCCTCGAAAAGTCACGTGGCTCAGGGTGCCCCCGTGAGCTTGCGGCCGATCACGTATCGCTGGATCTGGTTCGTTCCCTCCACGATCTGCAGCGCCTTGGCCTCCCGCATGTAGCGTTCGACCGGGTACTCGGTGATGTAGCCGTAGCCTCCGTGAAGCTGTACTGCGTCGGTTGTGACGCGCATCGCGACGTCGGTGCAGAACAGCTTGGCCTCGGCGGCCGCCAGCGAATAGTCGTGGCCGGCGTCGCGCAGCGCGGCGGCGTGCCGGCACAGCCTGCGACCCGCCTCTATGTGCGTCGCCATGTCAGCCAGCATGAACTGCACGCCCTCATTGGCAGCTACCGGCCGGCCGAACTGCTCCCGTTCGCCCGTGAAGGAAAGCGTCCTGTCGAGCGCGGCCTGTGCCAGTCCGGTCGCGCACGCCGCCATGCCGAGTCGTCCGGAGTCCAGCGACGCGAGTGCGATCACCAACCCCTGCCCCTCGTCGCCAAGCCGCCGGTCGTCCGGAATCTCCGCGCCGTCGAGGACCAGCGCCCACGTCGGGGACGACCGCCACCCCATCTTGTCCTCCTTCTTGCCGGCCGAGAAGCCGGGCGTGCCCTTCTCGATCAGGAAGGCCGAGACGCCTCCGGGTCCCCCACCCCCGGTGCGGGCCATGAGCAGCACGACATCCGCCTCGGCACCACGCGTGCAGAACACCTTGTTGCCGGTGAGGCGGTATCCGCCGTCGATGCGCTCGGCGCGCGCCCGGAGCGATGCGGCGTCGGATCCCGACGCGGGCTCGGAAAGCGAGTACGCTCCGAACCACTCCCCCAGCGTGAGTTTCTGGAGCACTTCCTTGCGCTGAGCGTCTGTGCCGAACTCGTTGGTTGCGAACGCGCACAGCGTGTGCACGGAGAGGCCGACTGCCAGCGATAGGTACGCGTACGCGATCTCTTCGATAACGAGCAAGTACGTCGAGTAGGGCTGGCCCCCGCCGCCGTGCTCCTCGGGAAAGGGAATGCCCGTGAGCCCGAGCTCGGCAAGCTTGCGGTACAGAGTTATCGGATCCTCTGAGCGCTCCTCGTATCCGGTGGCCGCCGGAGCAGCTTCGGCGGCACAAAACTCCCGTACCATCTGTACGAGCGCCCGCTGCTCACCGTCGAGCAGCCTCAGGTCGGCAGGCATGCGCGCAGGATAGCGCGAGGAGATTGAACCCAATGAAGATCGAGGACCGGCGGGGAGAATCACTGCCCGAAGCGACGGTAACGGTGGACGACGGCGAGATCATTTCCCTCCTCGAGGGGATCGCGGACGTCGTTGAAGGTAAGCGCGAGCACCTCCACTTCGCTCAGCCGGGCGGCCCGCAGCTCGTCGTTCGGCGCACGTCCGAGGGCGACGCCGATCCCCTCGGACGCGGGATGGACTGGTGGGTCGGTCCTCTCGTTCTGCTGGCCGGGCTGTTCATCGTCCTCGGCGCAGCGACCTTCTTTAGGTGGGCGGTGAGCCTGCTGTGAGGTCATACGGAGGGGTGGGGGCGCGCACTCTCGCGCCCTCGAACTGCTGGCCGCGTCGGCCACCGATCCGGTCGACGTGCTCGTCGTCGGGGGCGGCATCACGGGGGCCGGGATCGCGCTCGACGCGGCATCCCGGGGCCTGAGCGTCGGGCTCGTCGAGCGTTCGGACTTCGCGTCGGGAACTTCGTCGAAGTAATCGAAGCTCGTCCACGGTGGGCTCCGCTATCTCGAGAGCGGCGACGTCCGCCTCGTGCGGGAGGCCGTCGCCGAGCGGGATCTGTTGAGACGCCTCGCTCCGCATCTCGTAGAGCCCGTTCCCTTCGTCGTTCCCGTGACCGGCCGCAGGGCGCGCGCCAGGCTGGGTGCGGGCCTGTGGGCTTACGATGCCCTGTCGGCGTTCAAGGCGTTGCACATTCACCGTCGCGTGCGCGCCGACGAAACGATCCGTCTGTTCCCCGCGCTCCGAGGTGCGCCTCGCGGCGGGTATCTGTACTACGACTGCAAGACCGACGACGTGCGTCTGGTCATGGAGGTGCTCGTAGGCGCGGTGAGACACGGGGCGGTCGTCTGCAATCACGCCGAAGTCACCTATATCGAGCCCGGTTTCGGAGTGACGACGGTCGGCGTGCGTGATCGGGTAAGAGGCGACGACCTCGAGATCCGCGCCCGGAAGGTGATCGTCGCGGCCGGAGTGTGGGCCGATCGAATCGAGAGCCTGATGAAACCCCACGCCCGTCCGCGCCTGCGACCTTCGAAGGGCGTTCATCTGGTCTTCGATCAGAGCGACCTCCCCGTGTCGGACGCCGCGGCCCTCATCCCCGATGTCGACCGCCGGCGCATGCTGTTCGTCATCCCGTGGCAGGGGTGCGTTCTCGTCGGCACGACCGACACACCGCACTCGGGCGACCTCGACTCCGCGTCGGTCGATGCGAGCGACTACGCCTACTGTCTCGACGCGGTCAATGCGTCTTTCGACCTTGATCTGACCACCGCACAGGTGGTGGGGGCCTTCGCCGGGCTGCGACCGCTGGTTGCAGGACAGGGCGGCACAACCGCGGATCTGTCACGCCGGCATCTCGTCTACGAGCTCGCGCCGGGCGTCGTCGGGATCACCGGAGGCAAACTCACGACGTGGAGGCGTATGGCGGCGGACGCGCTCGACACGGCGATTCGGGGTATGGGCCCCGGGCCGCGCTCGCGCACCCGGCGCCTTCGCCTCGGTTGCGGCCGCCTCGACGTGCTCACCGCCACAGCGACGGGACGAGCGGAGCGGCTTCGGCTCGATCCCGGGCTCGCTCCTGCGCTCGTCCGGCGCTACGGCGACCGGGCTCTCGCGGTTCTCGATCTGGTGGAGGAGACGGGCCTTGCGACGCCGATCGCGGACGAGCCGACGCATGTCGCCGCGGAGGCCCTCTATGCGATCCGCGCAGAGATGGCGATCGATCTGGAGGATTTCATGGCCCGTCGCATCCGGCTGGCTCTGACCGACCGCGACGGGGGCGCCGATCGCGCCGTCTCCTCGCTGTTCGGGACCGAACGAGGGTGGAGCGCCAAGGAAACTCGGGCCCAGGAGAGCCGCTACCTGAAGTCGCTCGAGCGCGAGCGTCCCGTCGCCGACAGGGCAGGGGCGTGAGCCCGGCCGGACTGAGGTCGAGCAGCGCGCGGATCAGATCGTTCGACGACACCGTGATCGCGGCCCGGCGATTCGATGGTGGCGCCGGTATCGCGCTCCTTGTGGCGAACGCGGTCGGCGCCAACTCGGCCGCCTGGCGGCGGGTGCTGACCGGGATCGTTGGCGGGCGTCCGGTGCTCCTGTGGGATCACCGCGGCCTCCTCGACTCGGAACCGGCTCACACGGATCGCATCGATCCGGGCGCTCATGCCGAGGATGCCATCGCTGTGCTCGATCACTACAACGTCGATGAGGTGGTCATCGCATCGTGGAGCAACGGCACCCGCATCGGTCTCGAGATCGCGCATCGCTACCCTGAGCGGGTGCGGGCGATCGCGTTCGTGTGCGGCGCGTACGGATACTCGCCGGGACGCGCACTCAAGCTCGAGTTCGTGTCTCTGCTCCCGATTCTCGCCGGCGTCGCCAAGCAGTTCTCCGGACCGATCGGAGCGGCACTGCGCGTGTTCGCATCACGGCGCGAACTGGCGGGACTGATCCGGCAATCGGGCATGGTTGCGGCCACCGCCGACACGGGGGCACTGGTCGATCTCATGAGGGGCATCGCGTCGTGCGACATGCGGACGTTGCTGGCCACCTTCGAAGCGATCGCCGGCGATTCCGCGCCCGAGCTGTGCAGATCGCTGTCGTGTCCGGCCCTCGTCGTTGCCGGCGAACGCGACCAGTTCACTCCCCGACCGCAGATGGAGGAGATGGCGCGGATCGTCCCGCACGCGACGCTGACGGTGTATCCGAGCGCAACGCATTACCTGCCGCTCGAGCACCCTGCGAAGCTGGCCGCCGATCTCAACAGGTTGTTTGCCGCAGCGTAGCGGCGTTACACCGCCCTTCGTGATTTGACGGGAGTATGTCCCGTCAAACCGGCAAGCGATTGGAAGCCTACGCGGCCCGGACCTCGGCTCCCTTAGCGGCCTCCGCATCCCACACCTTGTTGAGCTGGGACTGGTAGTAGGGCGCGGCGAACAGGCTGACCACGATCAGCAGTAGTAGTGCGAGCACGGGAATAATCCTCTCGGACGCGTCACTCTTGAGCTGGGCCTTGAGGATTCGATCTGCCGTGTTGTAGTAGGAGACGAACGGGGGGACGATGATAAATGCCCCCAAAGTTACGGCCAGCGTCGCTTTTGCCGGGCTGTTGTCGATGCCGTAATTCCGCAGCTCGTTGTTGATCTTGTACCACCACACGAAGAAGTACACGCCGATGGTGATTAGGGACAGCCCGAACACGCCCCACGGATTGCGTCGCTTGTAACCGACTCCATCCTTTACGACCAGGTCTGCCACGCTCGTCTCCTCCCGCTGTCGGCTCGAGTCGAGGCTTTCAAGCCGACCCCGCGAGTGCAAGAGGCTTCACACCTTTAGATGGATGGCGTCGCGCAGGGCCTCGAAGGTCGCCGGCGTCGTCCCGAGGACTTCCCCGTCGGCCTCGATCGGCAGGGCTCGGTCCGCCGTGATCGACACTTTTACCCGCTTCGCCTCCTCGATGTCGGGATGCGGGACGTGCTGGCCCCTGTAGACCTTGGGGAGGATGGCGATCGCCTCTCTCTTGCGGGCGTGTTCTATCTGGATGTCGAGAAGCCCGTCGGTCGGCGTCGACTTCGGCGCGATGTGCATTCCCCCCCCGAAGAACTGGCCGTTGGCGACGACGAGGTTGTTCATGGGCCCCTCGTATCGGCGGTCGACGAGGTCGACGACAACACCGGCGGCACGGTGCCCCCGGATCGTCAGCCAGAAGGCGAAGAAGTACACCATCGGGCCGAGCCAGCGCGGGAGTCTCTGGGCGCGCGCCACGGTTGCCGCGCCCAGTCCGACCTCGGCGATGTTGGCGAAGTAGCGGACGGTGGTGGCGCCGTCCCCCTGGTAGGTGATCTTGCCGATGTCAATGGGGAACGCCTCGTCACCGTCGAGGTGCGATACGGCATGCACCGGGGCGGCGGGCAGGCCGAACGTCCTGATGAAGTCGGACCCCGTCCCCGCGGAGACCACCCCCAGCGCGGCCCCGGGAACCACGACTCGATCGCCGTCCATCATCCCGTTGACCACTTCGTGGATGGTTCCGTCACCGCCCATCGCAACGATCAACTTGGAGCCGCGCTCGAGCGCTGAGCGCGCGAGCTCAGGGGCGTGCTCGCGCCGCTCGGTGAGCACAACCTCGTAGTCGAGGCCGCGGCGGTCGAGCTCGGCCCGTACCTCCGGAAGATTCTTGACCACGCGGCCGCGCCCCGACCGTACGTTGCAGATGATCGTCATCGGCGAGTAGACGGAGGTCACAGGCCCAGAGCGCCCGGATTCATGATCCCGTGCGGGTCGAGCGCACCCTTGACCGCGCTAAGCACATGCATCCACTCGCCGAGCTCGCGCCCCAGATAACGCGCCCGCACTCTTCCTATGCCGTGGTGATGGCTGATCGAACCGCCCGCGTCGAGGCACGCGGTCATCCCCGCGTCCCACCACTCACCGAGCTTCGTGCGCGCCGCGGCGTCGCTCTCACACATCGACGCCATCGTGAAGTACAGGCACGCGCCGTCGGGATACACGTGCGACAGATGACAGCCGGAGAGCTGCGCGCGCTCGGACAAGACCTCTTTCATCGAGTGATAAAGGTCGCGGAGCACGCTCCACGTTCCGGCAACCTCCATGGTGTCGACGAGGGCGTGGGGGCCCAGCAACCCCTCGCCGGTCATCAGCTTCCGGTACTCGGCGACGGCGTCGTTGCGGTGCTCCCACCAATGAGCGACGAGCGCGTCGTTACCCGACGCACCCGCGGCCAGCTCGACGGCCGCGTCGGCCCGGCGGGATGCATCGAGGCCGTCGAAGGAAATGAGCAGAACGGGGCCCTGGGGCTCGCCAGGATGATGGCGAAGGAAGATCGCGGCATCCTCGGCGTCGTAGAGGCGAACGAGGGAGGGACGCACGTCGGACTGCGCGATCCGCCTGCACGCGGCAACGCCTTCGGCCATGTGCTCGAAGCGCAGACATCTGTCGACGCGCTCATCCGGGATCGGGGCAACCCGGAGCGTGGCGGCAGTCACGATCCCCAGCGTCCCCTCCGCGCCCATGAACAGTTGCAGCAGGTCGGGTCCGGTGGCGCGGCGGGGAGCGACCTTCGAGCGGACGACGCGTCCGCCCGGCAGAACGGCCTCCAGCCCCGCGACGAGGCCCTCGATACCGCCGTAGCGCGCGGAGAGCTGGCCGCACGCGCGCGTTGAGATCCACCCTCCCACCGTCGAGATCGCGATCGATTGCGGCTCGTGACCGAGCATGAAGCCGCGCGCCGCCAGTGCGGTGGCGAGAGCATCGCCCTTCACCCCGGCTCCGACGGTGACCAAGCGGCTGGTCTCATCGACTTCCGAGATCCGATCGAGACGCGCGGTATCGACGTATACGGCCCCGCCGACGGGAGCCACTCCCCCACACACGCCGCTGGCCCCGCCCAGCGGGACGACGGGGGTTCGTGACGCTTGTGCCCACTTGAGGATCGCCGCCACCTCCGAGGTGCACCCGGGTGCCACAAGGCAACCCGGCCGGTGGCCCGCGTCTCCGCCGCGAGCGGCCAGGAACGCCGACGGCGCCCAATCGCCGGGTGCTCGGTCCGGGACTTCGATGGCGGCGGGGTCGATGAGTGCCGCGAGCTCGTCGGCGGCGGTCAAATGCGCTCGACGATCGTGGCGATGCCCTGCCCGACACCGATGCACATCGTCGCAAGCCCGTAGCGCGCCTCCCTGCGAGCCATCTCGTGCACGAGCGTTGTGAGGATGCGCGCCCCGGAACACCCGAGCGGATGTCCCAGGGCGATCGCTCCCCCATTGACGTTGACTCGCTCCGGATCGAGGCTGAGCTCGCGGATGCATGCAAGCGACTGCGACGCGAACGCCTCGTTCAGCTCGACGAGGTCGATGTCGTCAACTCCGAGGCCGGCTCGCTCGAGCACCTTGCGGGTCGCATAGATCGGGCCGAGACCCATTACGCGCGGCTCGACCCCCGCAACGGCCGTCGCCACGACGCGCGCCATCGGCGTCCATCCACACTCACGAGCCAGCTCTCCGGACGCGAGGAGCACTGCGGCGGCGCCGTCGTTTATCCCGGCCGAGTTCCCTGCCGTGACTACACCGCTCGAAGCAAAGGCAGGTTTGAGCGCGCCGAGTTTCTCGAGCGAAGTATCGGGTCGAGGCGGTTCATCGGCATCGACGACGACGGGATCGCCCTTTTTCTGCGGTACCTCGACGGGAACGATCTCGTCCTTGAAGCGGCCCTCATCGCGCGCCGCGACCGCGCGCCGGTGACTCTCGAGAGCGAATGCATCCTGTTCCTCACGCCCGATTCCGGAGTCGTGCGCGACGTTCTCGGCCGTCTGCCCCATCGAGTCGACGCCGAAAGCGGACTCGAGCCTCGGGTTGACGAACCGCCACCCGAGCGTCGTGTCGAATACCTCGACCTTCCGCGCGTAGGGGACCTCGGCCTTCGCCATCACGAACGGGGCGCGGGTCATCGACTCCGAGCCGCCGGCGATGACGAGGTCGGCCTCGCGAGCGCGGATCTCCCGGAAGCCGCAATTCACGGCCTCCAGGCCGGACCCGCACAGGCGGTTGACGGTTGCGCCCGGCACCTCGACCGGCAACCCGGCAAGTAGCGAGGCCATCCGGGCCACGTTCCGATTGTCTTCGCCGGCCTGGTTGGCCGCCCCCCACACGACGTCGTCGACGCGGTCGGTCGGCACGGAGTTGCGCGTCACGAGCGCGGCGATGACTTGTGCCGCGAGATCGTCCGGGCGCACGGTCGCGAGGGCCCCCGCAAACCTGCCCATGGGCGTGCGAACGGCATCGATGATGTAAGCGTTGCTCATGCGGCGATTCTCCCACGTCGTGTGGCGCTCACACCTCGAGCGATGAATATGCGACGACGCCGCGGTGCAGTGAATTCACGGCCGTGCGTACCCTGGCGCGCAGTTCCGAGTCCGGCGCGATCTCCTCGATCTGCCGCAACAGGTCCACGAGCTGCTTGATGGACCGCACGAAGTCGCCCGGCGCGTCGTCCTCATCGATGACGTGCTCCAACGGCGTGCCCGCGGCCCAGCGGTACACGTGCTCGGTGAAACCGGGGTCAGGCTCCCGGGTCAGCTCGACCCCGCGTTCCTCCTCGGCCGCGTGGATCTCCTCCCACAGCGCCACGACGCGCTCGTACGCGGCCGCCGTCGTCTTAGTCGGGAGGGACGGTGCGGGCGGGCCTTCGGGACCCCGCGTCTCGTAGACCATCGCGGACAGCACCGTGGCGAGTTCCACGGGATCGAGGCCGTCGACCAGCCCCCGCTCGATCGTCTCGGCCACGAGCAGGTCCGATTCGTTGTAGATGCTGGTGAGAAGGCCACCTTTAGCCGTCAGCTCCCATCCCTTCACGTAGCCGAGGTCTT
Source organism: Actinomycetota bacterium (assembly GCA_050694175.1). GTDB lineage: Bacteria > Actinomycetota > CADDZG01 > CADDZG01 > WHSQ01 > JBOGXA01. The sequence continues at coordinate 140,763 of JBOGXA010000002.1, read as the reverse complement.
CGAGAATCGACAGCACCGTCTCGAAGCGGCGGGCAAGCGTCCCCGTGCGCCGGTTGATGCGCCGTTCGAGCCGGGCGATCTCGCGCTCGAGACGCGCCGCGCGATGCGCGAAGTGCATGTGACGCTCTCGATCGGGGCAGTTGTGGCACGGGTGTGTCTCCACTCTCCGGCGAAGCGCGCGCCCTTCCTTCGACTCCGCCGCGGAGCCGTCGTCCGAATCGGATGGAGGGCTCGGCTGAACGTCTCGAAGCCGGCGTGACAGGTCCTTGCGCGACTGTGGATCGCGTGCCTTGAACTCCTTGGGAAGCCCGAGATGGCCGATCGCGACCGGCGGCTCCTTGAAGTCGGCCCGCGCAAAGCGGGTCAGCGAGCGATCCTCCGACACCGCGAGCACATGCGGGGTCCGCTCGGATCGCCGGCCGCCGACCTCGAGCACCGCGTAACGTCCCCTCCTGCGGCCGTGGCTGATCTCGATCACGTCGCCGGGGTGGAGGCGATCGATTGCCGCGGTCACGCGGGCAGCTCCGGTCCGCGCCGCTCCGGCCCGTTCCTCGATCCGGTGCAGCTTGTCGACGAGGGCCCCGTACTCGTCGAAATCGCCGCGCTCGCAGTGCATGCGCTCTCGATAGCTGGCGAGGTAGGCCTCACTCCGCTCGCGCGTCCTCTCGAGCTGGACGACGTCTCGATCCGCCTGGAACTGTGCAAAGGACGAGTTGACGAGGTGCTCGGCGTCGTGACGGTCGTAGGTGCGGACCAGGTTGACGGCCATGTTGTAGGAGACCTGGAACGACGAGTTGAGCGGGTACGTTCGAGTCGAAGCGAGGCGCGTGATCGTGTCGAAGGGCGTCAGCTTCTGAAGGAGCACGACGGAATGACCGAGCTCGTCGATTCCCCGCCGCCCCGCTCGTCCGGTCAGCTGCGTGTACTCACCCGGCGTCATGAGCTCGTGGCGCTCGCCGGTGAACTTGATGAGGTTCTCGATGACGACCGTTCGGGCCGGCATGTTGATGCCGAGCGCAAGCGTCTCGGTGGCAAACACCGCCTTCACCAGCCCCTTCTTAAAGAGCTCCTCGACCGTCTCCTTGAACGGGGGGATGAGGCCGGCGTGATGAGCGGCGATGCCGCTGGCGAGTCCCGCCATCCAGTCGTCGAAGCCGAGGACGTCGAGCTCGTCGGGGGCAAGATCGGTGACGCGCGACTCCGCGTACTCGATGATCCGGGCCCGCTCGGCGCCCGTGGTGAGCCGGACGTTGTCCATCAGGCAAAAGCGAACCGCGTCGTCGCACCCCTTGCGCGAGAAAATGAAGTAGATGGCGGGAAGCATCCCCTCCGCGTTCAGTCGCTCGACCACGTCTGATCGGTACGGGATGCGGGCGCGTCGCCCCTGAACCCGCCGTCCTCCGCGCCCGGGTCGCTCGGCCCCCCGCCTGCGGCGGCGATCGAACTCGCGTCCCCGCGGGTTGGGAACGACATCGCCGTCGGGTCGTTGCACGAACATCGGCAGCAACTCGTCGGCGGCAGAGTACCAGTGCCGCACCTCGACCGGCCGCTTCTCTTCGATGATCACCTTGGTTCGCCCACGCAATGTCTGGAGCCACTCCGCGAACTCCTCGGCGTTAGAAACAGTGGCCGACAGCGAGACGATCTGCACGTCGACGGGAAGATGAATCAGGACCTCCTCCCACACGGCCCCCCGATAGGGATCCTGGAGGTAGTGCACCTCGTCGAGCACCACGTACTGCAACGAGTCGAGTGCGTCCGAGTCCTCGTAAATCATGTTGCGCAACACCTCGGTGGTCATCACCACCACCTGGGCGTCTCCGTTGATCGAGTTGTCGCCGGTCAGAAGCCCCACGTTCGGTGCCCCGTGCAGCAGCAGGAAGTCGCCGTACTTCTGGTTGGAAAGGGCCTTTATGGGCGTCGTGTAGAAGGTCTTGCCGCCGCTCTCGAGGGCGAGCCACGCGGCGAACTCCCCCACGACCGTCTTTCCGGCGCCGGTCGGCGCGGCCACAAGCACCGACGACCCGTCTTCGAGCGCGGCGCACGCGCGCAGCTGGAAGTCGTCGAATTCGAACCCGTAGGTGGTCTCGAAGTCGCGAACCGGCGAGGGAACCGCGCCGGGCGGATCAGTTGCCCTTGCCGTCTTTCTTCGCGCCCTTCTTGTTCTCGCCCTGGCCTCCATCGCCCACCCCGGCCGGGGGCGTTGTGCCAATGGGGGGCGCGCCGCCCGGCTGGGCCGGCGGCTGCAGGCCGGATGGATCCAGGTCGGCGTCGGCGCGCTCGGCCTCGACAGCACGCACGGCATGGTTCCACATCTCGAGCGCCTGCTCTCGCTGACTTGCGGCCAGGACAAGTAGCTCGGGCTGCGCCTTCGCGTCGACGGTCGCCGCGAGCCGGAATGTCTCGGCGGCGGTCGTGTAGGTCCGGACGGCCTGGGACAGGAGCTGGGCGGAGGCCGACAAGCCCGCGGGGGGCTCGAGGGTGCTCGCCGGGCCCACGGTTGCGCCCAGCGTTTGCCCCCAGCGCCGGGCATCCTTTCCGAGGTCCTCGAAGCCGTCCTGGCGAGGCGACAGGGCGGCCCGCGCCATCTGCGCGGCAACGTCGGTGACCTGCCCCCTCAGAGTGCGGACTTCGTCGGTGAACCTCTCGAGCGCGGCCTGACGGGCCTCGAGCTCCTCGTCGGAGGTCGCATTGACGAGGACTCCGGCGGTCAGAGAGACGATGAGGACGAGGACAACCACGGCGGCCATGCGACCGGTCGACGACCTGTACCAGGGCTCGCGGGCGCGGCCGGTAACGACCGGGCGGGGCGCGGAGGCGGGTCGCCGCCGCGCCTGGCTCCCGCGTGTCTGGGACTTCTTCTTGCCCTTTATCGCCATGGCCGAACGACTATACCGGGGGCAGGGAACGGTCCTCGGGATCCTCGCCGGGGTCGCTCGACGGTTCTGAGGCGGCCGCCTTCTCCAACCGTTCGGCCTCGGCGCGCTCGGCCGCTTCCTCGGCCTCCTTTGCGGCCTTGTCGCGCTCGCGCCGCCGCAAGGTCACCTTGAGCAGCAGGATCGTCGCCTCGTACATCGCGTACAGAGGTATCGAGACGGCCAGCAGGGTGAACGGGTCCTGGGTCGGCGTGATGATCGCCGACAGGGCGACGATGGCGATGAGGGCGAGCCTGCGCTGGCGCCGGAGCTGTTGCACGTTCACGACGCCGGCCATCCCGAGGAAGAAGAGGATGAGCGGCAGCTGGAAGAGGACCCCGAAGCCGAGGAGCATGAGGCCGACGAAGTCGAGGTACTCCTCCGCCCCCAGCAGCGGGACCAGTCCCTCACCGCCTATGTTGAAAAGGACGCGCAGGCCAGTCGGGAGGACGAGATAGGCCATGGTGGCGCCGATCAAGAACAGGGTCGTCGACGTCGCGATGAACGGGACGACGTAGCGCCTCTCCTTGGGGTGGAGGGCGGGCAGCACGAACGCGTAGATCTGGTAGATCCAGAACGGAGACGAAAAGGCGATGCCGAACATCGCCGTGACCTTCAGCCTGAACGTGAAGCCGGCGGTGGGCTTGGTGAAGATGAGATCACACCCCTGGGGGCCCAGGATGTCGGGATCAAGGCCACACAACGGCCCCCGCAGGAATTCGAGCAACGGGTTGTAGAAGACGAAGATGACGACCGAGACGGTAACGAACGCCAGCGCCGACCACACGAGGCGCTGCCGGAGCTCCGTGAGGTGCTGCATGACCGACATGGTTCCGCCGGTCTCCAGCGTCTGGCGGCGTCTGCGAAACAGGCGCCGGCGACGGCGCAGGTTGCTCGCGGCGGCAGGGGTGGAGTTGCCACCCCCGCCCCCGTTCGGGGTGGGTGAAGATCCGCCGGGCTGGGTCATCAGCTCGTGGGCTCGCCGCTATCGCTCGAGGGGCCGGGGGCAGGGTCCTTCGCAGCAGGCTGGGTCTTTTTCGGTGCGGCCCCGTCGTCGGTCGCAGCAGACTGGGTCTTTTTCGGTGCGGCCCCGTCGCCGGACGCAGCCGACGTGGAGGCCGCGGGGGTCTCGTCCATGTTCTTGATGTCTCTCAGCTCCGTGCGGAATTCGTCCTTGACCTCGGAGACCATCTTGCGGAGCTCGGTCGCGTAGCGGCCCATCTGCCGGGCGACGCCCGGGAGCTTGTCCGGTCCGAGGACGAAGAAGGCGATGACCGCTACGACCATGATCTCCATGGGGCCAATCTGGGGCATGGTGGCAGTGTAGAGGGGCGACCCGGCTGCGTAAACGGGGTCGAGTCGGGCGTAAAGGTCGCCGGTGGCTGGGGGCCCCGTGCTAGGCGGGGACGTCGCCCGACTTCGGGCCGGCGAGTTGCTCGATCCAGCCGTCCGCCTTGAGGAGCTCGTGGAACTCGAGGATGTCGTCGTGGCAGATGGGGGGGCCCATCTTCGGCTCGAGCGCCTCGGCGGGAACATGAACCAGAGTGGGCAGTACGCCGCCCGACAACAGCAGGCGGACGATGCGCTCGTCGGCCGGTTTCTCGATGAAGTCGGCGCACGTCGGGCAGTTGAAGCCGTACGTGTTGCTTCCCTCGGCCGCACCGATGCGGAGAAGGATGTCGTCGGCCGTCAGGTCTACTTCCCCGCAAATCGGACAGGTGGCCTTGATTGTCGTCATTTCGTCACCTTTGTCGGGTCTGGCGATCTCGTTGGTCGTGTTATCGGCGGGGGGCCGAGAAGCATTAAGAACCAAATTTTCCCGGCCGCGCATAGCTCAAATGGGCCGGTCCGCAGGCCGATGAAGCGTCATGGCCCTGTTCACCCGCCCCCGCCACGATCTGCCCGAGAATCCCGACCGGTGGAAGTCGGGGCTCGAGGCCGCCCTCTCGGTCAGCGAGATCGCCTCGTCGGCCGCCCCCCTGGCCGACGCGGTCGACGCCATGCTCGAGGCCGCCATCAAGCTGCTCCAGGCGGAACAGGGCTCGATCATGATGCTCGCAGACGGGGGCCGGGCGCTCGAGGTCGTTGCCGTGTGCGGGGTGGGCGACGCCGAACTTCCCACCGGGTCCGTTCCCGTCGGCGAGAGTGTGGCAGGCCGTGTCATTGCGACCGGGCAGCCGTTGCGCCTCGATGAGATCGACCAGGACGCGTTCATCAACTTCGTTCCAAAGCAGCGACCGATCTCCACGAGCGTCGTGGTCCCGCTTCGTGTCCAGGGTCGTTCCACAGGAGTTCTAAGTCTCAACAAGTTCGCGGGCTCCGAGCCGTTCACGGACGAAGACGTCCGCGTCGCGCAGATGTTCGCGAGCCAGGCCGCGGGCCTCATCTACCGGGCGCAACTCCACGAGAGAGCCGAGCACCGCTCCTCCGACCTACTTGCGCTCGTGGAATCGAGTCGGGGCCTCGTGGGGACGCTCGAGGTCGAGGAACTGCTTCAGCACATGCTGGACGGTGGGACGCGGCTGTGCGGTTCTAAGAACGGCTTTGCGTGCTTGCTCGATCCCGAGACCGGAGTCATCGAGCGTGGCGTCTTCCGCGGGCTCGACAAGCAGGCCATCTCGGCGGTAATGAGCTCGGACGGCGCCAGAGATGCGATCGAGCTCGCCGACGTCGTCATCTTCGATCTCGATCCTTATGGAACCCTCGTTACCGTCGGCGTCCGTACCGCTTATGGAACGCGCGGGCTGGTCTCGGCGACGACCGCCGACCGGCGCGTCGCCGAGGAGCGTATCGACCTCCTCCGGGCCTTCGGCCAGCAGTGCTCCACCGCGACCGGTGCCGCGGTCCTCCACGGACAGATAAACCTGAAGGAATCTCAGCTGTCCTCGATCATCAACGGAGTTCCCAACCCGATCGTCCTCGTCGACTCGCACAAACGGATCGTTGCCCTCAACGCGGCGGCAGAGACGCTGTTCGGAGCATCGGCAGTGTTCTCCGCAGCGGCCGCCGTCAAGGGCACGCTCGGTCACGAGCAGGTCGAGCAACTTCTTACCGAAGAGGGAGAGCTGCAGGCCGAGGTCGTCGCCGGTAACCCGCCGCAGACCTTCAAGGCGCGGGTGGTCGACGTGCGCGTCCCGGGGGCCCCGATCGGGCGGGTGCTGATAATGGACGACATCACATCCGAACGAGAGATCATGCGGATGCAACGCGATTTCGTGGCGATGGTCGGTCACGAGCTCCGTACTCCGCTAACGATCATCAAGGGGTTCGCGTGGACGCTCAGGAAACGTGTCGAGGTCGCCACGGCCGACGAGACGCGCGACGTCGTAAGCACGATCGTGACCAAGGCCGACCAACTCGAGCGTCTCATCGAGGACCTTCTCTACGTATCCAGCATCGAAGCCCGCGAGGCGACTCTTCGGATCGAGCGAGTAGACATCGGAGGTCTCATCCGCTCCATGTCGAAAGAGGTGGTTCGCGAGTACGGCGATCGTGAGATCGTTCTCGACATCACGCGCGACCTCTCGTGGACCTGTGACGAGACGAAAATCGGGCTGGTGCTACGGCATCTGCTCGACAATGCCTTGAAGTTCTCCGAGTCTCCGACTCCGGTGCTGATCCAGGCCTACCGCGAGGAAGAGCTCCTTCGTATCGACGTGCGGGACAGCGGGCCCGGCATCGTGTCGTCGGACATCCCTCATATATTCGAACGCTTTCGGCAGGTCGACAACTCGACGACGCGCGCGCACGGGGGGACGGGGGTCGGGCTCTACCTATCGGCCCAGCTCGTCAAGATGCATCACGGACGGATCTGGGTCGACTCCACGTGGGGCAAGGGCTCCACGTTCTCGGTTGCGCTGCCGGCGAGCGCGATCGGCAACCGGGTGGTAGCGATCCGCCCGGGCGACACCGAACGCCACACGGCCTGACCATTGCGGTCGGTTGTGAGCTTGACGACACATATTCCTGTCAGACTCACAAGCGTTACGCCATCAGACCGCGTGGCGGGCCGTTATCGCGGTCGCTATGCGCCGGGCTTCATCTACGACCGTGTCCGGCTCGACCCTCCTCGCCTCAGTCCCGAGTCGCAGCACCAGCGTGGCCGCCCACCGGTCCCCTCCCGATGCCAGGACGATCCTGCGCCAGCCGTCCTTCATCGAGCGGCTCTCCTGCACCGGGTAATAGTCCTCGAACCAGCGCGCCGCGGCCGCTGATATCTCCATCGACAGCGTGTGGGAACCGCCCCTACCGCTGAACGCACCCCTGTAGCGCTCCGGGTCGAAGTCGGATGGGACCGGCGCGCCCTCATCGGTGACCTCTGCGCTCTTGATGCGATCGACGCGGAACATGCGCTCCTCCTCGGACATGCGATCGAGCCCGACGAGGTACCAGCGACCGAGCGCCACGATCAGCCCCCACGGGTCGACCGCGCGGGTTGTCAATTCGCCGCGCGACGCCGAGAAGTACTCGAGACGAACACGCTTGTGCTCATTGAGGGCTTCTTGCAGCACCTGGAGGTGCGTTGCCGGGCTGGGCTCGAGCCGGACCTGGATGCCGCCGAGGCCGTCGTCGGAGTGGGCACCCAGCGCGCGCCCGAGCTTGCCGAGGGCCCCCTTCAGGGCGGCCGCCCCCTCCATGTCCGGGAGCGTCAGAAGGGCGGTACCGCCCGCGTAGATGGACAGCGCCTCGGCCGGACTCAGGCGAAGGGGGGCCGAAAAGTAGTCGGCCATGCGCACGTAGACGCGATCCTCCTCAAGCATGACGTCGATGAGGTCTCCGGGACCGTAGCCGGGCAATCCGCACAGAAAGACGAGGTTCAGATCGTCGAGCAGATCGCGCTTCGGCACCCCGAACTTGCGCGCCAGCTCCTCGACCGACACACCGGGGTGGCGGATCGCGTAGGGAAGCATCAGAAGGATTCGCCGGAGCCTCCGGCCCAACCGGCCGTAGGCCTCCTCGGTCATCGTTTCACCTCCGCAAACGGCGCCAGGCGATCTACGAGCGCGCGGCGTGCGCTCGGCGGCTCGAGGATCTCGACCTCGTCGCCGAAACCGATCGCCCACGAGACGAGCGCGTCGATGTTCGACACAGGCATTTCAACGTCGAGCGCACCCTGAGGCGCCTCTCGCCGTAAGGCCTCGGGGAGGTTCTGGTCCGCCCACCACCTGAGCTTGGGAGAGAAACGGACGACCGCCGTCGCCTCCGGCTCCGGCCCGACCTCCCACGGCTCGCCCCCGAGGTGCCCGCTCGGGTCGAACCCCTCCGGAACGTTGTAGCTCCCGGTCGCCAGCCGGATCGGAGGCACCACACGCGAGACCTTGAATGAACGAATCGCATCTCGGTCCCGGTCGCGACCGACCAGGTACCAGTGACCACGTCGGTGCAACAAACCGTACGGCTCCACTTTCCTTGTCGATGGTTCATCCGAGCCGGCGGGCTGATACGAGAACGAGACGGTCTGCCTATCGAGCAACGCGGCGTACAGGGTCGCGAGAAGGGGTTCCTCGGAGGCTAGATCCGCGCCCCACACGATGCGGGGCCCGTCCACGGGCGCGGCTTCCGCGTCTACCGCCAGCTTCATGAGTCCTGCGTGCGCGGCTTCGGCGGACCCGAGGATCGCTTCCGCCGCGATGCGGAGCGCGGCCAGCTCGTCGGGTTCGAGATCGAGCTGCGGCAGGTAGTAACGCTGTTTACGGATGATGTAGCCCTCGGCCTCCGCGCCGAGGGGGTCGACGGTGACCGTCTCGATCGGGATCCCCATCGCTCGCAGGGCCTCCTTGTCGCGCTCGAACGTCCGGCGGAACGCGTCGCGGCCCTCCTGTTCGTATCCGGCGATGCGCTCCCTGATGTCGTCTGCCGTCATCGGCACGGATGCCTCGAGCAGTGCGGCGATGAGATTTATCAATCGCTCGATGCGGCGCATCAGGCGAGGGTAACGAAAACCCCTCGCTTCCAGAGGGCGCAGCGGGGCCGCGGTGGCAAAGTCCATCGTCTCCACTTGTATGCGCGGCGCCCGGATCCGGGAGTGGCGGCCGTCACAGTAAGGAGGCGGCGAAGCGGCCGGCGGCCGCGGCCGCAAGGAACAGCTCGGGGATCTCGTGAGGTGTGCGGCCCATCGACGAGACCTCGACGCCGGAGGCCTCGAGGAGATCGAGGCCCGGCCGGCCGTCGGCCGTCACCAGCTCGTGGTCCTCGTCGAGCCCCGAGGCCTCTAGGCGGCGCAGGACGTGGGCGGCCTGCTCGGCGGGCAACTCGGGCATGACGATCGTGGCGGGCCGCTGGGCGGCCACCGTTAGGGCCGTGATCGTGTGGTGGCTCAGGCCGTGGTGGCGGGGACGCTCATCCGCAAAGCAGATCCGCAGGCAGCCGATGGCCCGGCCCCCCAGTGCACCGGCCGCATCGAGGATCTGTCCCTGTTCCAGCGCGGTGAATCCGAGAGCCGTGGAGGTTCCGACCACCCCCGGGCCCATCGCCACCACCGCGATCTCGGCCTCGACCCCGTGGCGCATGGTCGCGAGGGCGCTGAAGACATTGACCGCCTCGAGATCGCCGCCGAAGGCGTGGCCCGCGGTGCAGGTGACGTCGAGGAGGTCCGCTCCCCGAAGGTCGGCCACCAGCTTGCTCCACGACATCGGCAACGCCGCTCCGTCCGTCATCACGTAACCGACGCGGGCGCCGGGACGCTCGGCCTTGATCCCCCCCGCCACTCCCGCGATCTGCGAGTGGAGCCCGCAGGCAACTACCGGCATCCCGTTTATGGAAATGGCTTCCCGGAGCACGTCATGGTGCGGACCGGCCGGTTCCTCGGCGGCGAGCACCTCCATCTGCAGCGGTGTGTAGCGGAGCTTGACGATGTGCCCCCCGCCGACACCGGACGGGCCCGGCCCGTCGAGATTCCACAGAACGAATCCCCATCCGCCGGTGCCGAGTCCCAGTGAGATACCCGTCGTGTTCACCACGACCCGGTCGCCGACGCCAATCGGACCGGTCACCGAGGGCCATCCTGCGGCGTCGATCTCGCCGTCGTCGATCGCGACCCGGCAGCGCGCAATCCCGGAACGCTCGACGTCGACCGCGACCACTTTTCCGCTCCGGAAGGTGGGCATTACAGCGAGGCTATGAGCTTGGCAACGCGCTCGTCCTCGGAGCGGAACGGGTCCTTGCACAGAACCGTCCGCTGGGCCTGGTCGTTGAGCTTCAGGTGCACCCAATCGACGGTGAAGTCACGACGCTTGCGCTTGGCCGCCCGGATGAAGTCGCCTCGGAGACGGGCCCTGGTCGTCTGCGGCGGCTCCTGTGTCGCCTTCTCGATGTCGGCCTCGCTGCACATCCGTTCGGCGAGCGCCCGTCGCTCGAGCATGTAGTAGAGGCCACGCTGCCGGTTGACGTCGTGATAGGCGAGATCCATCAGGGCTATGCGAGGATGAGCCAGCGAGAGATTGTGGCGGGCGCGGTAGGCCTCGATCAACTTGCGCTTGGCGATCCAGTCGACCTGGAGCTCGAGGGAGTCCTGATCGTGATCCAATCCCTCGATCGCCTGCTCCCACATGTGCGCGATCTCCTTCATGACCGGGTCCTCGCGTTGGTCGACCCACCGGAGGGCCTTCTCGAGGTACTCGCGCTGCATCTCGAGGGCCGAGGCCTCGCGGCCGTTCGCGAGACGCACCCGGCGGCGACACGTCATGTCGTGGGAGATCTCTCGTATCGCGCGAATCGGGTTCTCGAGCGTCATGTCGCGGATTTGGACCCCTTCCTCGACCATCCGTAACAACAGGGCGGTGGCTCCGACTTTGAGATAAGAGGTCCATTCGTTCATGTTCGAGTCGCCGACGATGACGTGGAGGCGGCGGTACTTCTCGGCGTCGGCGTGGGGTTCATCGCGGGTGTTGATGATCGGGCGCGATCTCGTGGTGGCCGACGACACTCCTTCCCAGATGTGTTCGGCGCGTTGCGAGATGCAGAAGAGTGCCCCGCGCGCGGTTTGCAGGACCTTCCCGGCTCCTGCGAATATCTGGCGAGTGACGAAGAACGGGATCATGACCTCGGCGAGACGGCCGAACTCCCCGTAGCGCGACACGAGGTAGTTCTCGTGGCTGCCGTACGAGTTGCCGGCAGAGTCGGTGTTGTTCTTGAAGAGATAGATGTCGCCCGAGATGCCCTCTTCTCTGAGCCGCGCCTCGGCGGCGCGCAGCAAGCCCTCGAGGATGCGCTCTCCGGCCTTGTCGTGAACGATGAGGTCGTAGACCGTGTCGCATTCGGGGGTGGCGTACTCGGGGTGGGAGCCGACGTCCAGGTAGAGGCGCGCGCCGTTCTCCAGGAACACGTTCGAGGAGCGCCCCCACGACACGACGCGCCGGAACAGGTAGCGGGCCACCTCGTCGGGCGACAGCCGGCGCTGCCCGCGAAACGTGCACGTGACCCCGTACTCGTTCTCGGTCCCGAAGATGCGCCGTTCCATGAGCCAAGCGTAAACGGGTATTAGCCATGCGTTTCGGAAGTTGCGGCGCCAGCCCCGCCGGGGCCCCAAGCCGCCTTAGAGCGCGCCGACCACCTCGGTGTCCGGGAGGCGCCGGAACTTGCGCCGGCCGCGGGTGCGATCGAGGACCGCGACCTCGATGTTTTCGGGCGGCATGTCGCGCGCCTCCACGGTCGCGAGAGCGTCGTGGCCGAGCTTGATCGCGGCGGCATCGTCGAGCTCGGATCCCGAGAAGTTCTCGGACAGATAGGTGCCGAGCGCGTCCGCCTGCCCGCCCATCACGACCCATCCACGCCGGTCGGTCACCGATCCGTCGAACGTTATGTGGAAGAGCTGGTTGCTGTCCGGGGCCTCCCCCACGGCTGCAACCAGGATCTCGCACTCGTACGGCTTCAGCTCAGAAGTGAAGATGTTTCCCAGCGTCTGCGAATACGCATTGGCAAGACTGATGGCCGTGACGTCCTCGCGCGAGTACGAGTAACCCTTGACGTCGACAAGCCGGATTCCTCCGATCCGAAGCTGTTCGAATTCGTTGAACTTTCCGACGCCGGCAAACGCGATGCGGTCGTAGATCTCGGAGATCTTGTGCAGGGTGGCCGACGGGTTCTCGGCGACGAAGAGGATCCCGTTGCGGTACTCGAGGGCCAGGACGGACTTGCCGCGCGCGATCCCCTTGCGCGCGTAGTCGCCCTTGTCCTTCATCAGCTGCTCGGGTGAGACGTAGTAAGGGATCGGCACTACTCGTCCCCCTCCGCTCTGGTCACGTCGACGGGGTGAGTCGGCGGGCGCTCGGTCCGATCCGTGATGAGCTGCTCGAAGATCGCCCGCAGATCATCCTCTGGAATCTCGGTTATACCGTCGGTCGTTATCGCCACGACGTTGGGATAGATGTTCCGCATCAGGTCGGGGCCGCCGGTGCCCACGTCCTCGTCGGCCGCGTCGAAGAGGGCCTCGATGGCGAACTTGACGGCCTCGTCGCGGCCCAATCCGTCGCGGTATCGCTTCTTGAGCGATGAGCGGGCATCCTTTCCGCCGGAGCCGGTGGCGTGGTAGTCGTCCTCCTCGTAACGACCTCCGGTCACGTCGTACTTGAAGATGCGTCCCTGGTTACGGGCCTGATCGAATCCCGCGAACACCGGAACGACCACCAGCCCCTGCATCGCGGCCGGCAGATTCGCCCGGATCATCTGGGCGAGCTTGTTGGCCTTGCCCTCGAGGCTCAGCCGGTCGCCCTCGACCTTCTCGTAGTGCTCGAGCTCGGTCTGGAAGAGGCGAACCATCTCGACCGCGGGCCCTGCGGTGCCGGCGATGGCGACGGCCGAGTGCTCGTCGGCGGCGAAGACCTTCTCGATCGAGCGGTGGGCGATCTGGAAACCTTCGGTGGCCCTGCGGTCGCCGGCAACCACCACTCCGTCGGCGTAGCGGAGGGCCAGGACGGTGGTCCCCTCGGGGGCGGTGACCGGCGCGTCGAGCTGGGGGCCGGGCACGAGGTCGGGGCTCTGGGCCCGGAGGACGTCGGAGAACGAGGAGCCGGGACCGTGCACCGGCATCCGCAAGTAGTCGTTCAACGGTAGTTCGTTCATAGCGAAGGTTCCTCAGTTGGTGGTAGGTGCGCCAAGAAGATACAACTCGGCGGCTCTGAACCGCGTGGGGTCATCATCCAACAAGCCGAGGGCCTTGTTGCACCGGCCGCATAAGAGCCCTCGCACCCGACCGGAAATGTGATCGTGATCGATGTGCAGGCCACCGTCTTGCGGTTGACGGCAGATAGCGCAGACGCCGTTCTGGCGAGCGGCTAGGGACTCATATTCGAGCAGGGAGAGTCCGTAGTGTTTCTCAAGATGACGTTGGCGATTAGCGCGCCGTATGAGCTCGCGATTCCTTTCTTTGTACATCCGTTGGTATTGCATGTAGCGCTCGGGATTCGCCTCGCGCCAGGCCTGGACGCGCCGTACGGCTTGCGCGCGGCGTTCAGGATCGCTTCGCAAGATTCGCTGACGCTCATTGTGGCAACGCTTGCAGTCGGGCCGACCCTTGTAGAAATCCGACCGGGGCTTGATGATTCCGCATCGCGTGCACAGGCGCGAACGCGCGGTCGGCCGTGCAACTCCTTTGAGGCTCATCTGGCCGACACTGCCTAAATCGGACAAATACCCTATTCACCCCCTTTTTGGACGTAAGATCGAACGAACTCCTCTGCATTTGCCTCGAGGACCTCGTCGATCTCGTCCAGCAAGTCGTCGACGTCGTCGGTCTGGGCCTCGGCCTTCGTCTCCTCGGCCTCCTCGACCTGCTCGTCCTCGCGCGGCTTGGGCTTGCGGGTCTGATCTGCCATCTAGTTGGTCACCTCGCTTTCGGGCACACCGGAATCGTAACCGGGGCCTGTGACGGAACGGGGCCCACTGAACGCGTCGGGTAATGAGCGTTATCTCTTGAGGGGTGAGGAGAGCCCCACAGGCCCTCAGGCCCCGAGGTTGCGGATCAGCGTGGTCGCGTCGGGGCTGCCGGCGAACAGGTCGTCCACGCGGTCCTTGGTCCCCCGCGTCGGTTCCAGGGTGGGCACCTTGCGCAGCGGCTCATCGCCGAGGTCGAAGATCAGGGCATCCCACGACGCGGCAACGATCACAGGCGAAAACCGGCGCAGGCACTCCCCGCGGAAATAGGCGCGGGTGTCCTCGGGCGGGTGGTCGATCGCGGTCTCGATCTCGCCATCGTTCACGAGTCGCTCGAACTTCCCGCTGCGCACGAGTTTCCAGTAGAGGCTCTTGGAGCGGCGCACGTTGTGGTACTGGATGTCGATCTGCTTGAGCTTCGGATGGTCCCAGTCGAGGCCGTCGCGAGCCCGGTAGGCCTCCAGCAGCTTGAGCTTCGCGACCCAGTCAAGCTGACCGGCGAGCATCATCGGGTCGCGCTCGAGTCCCTCCAGCACATGCTCCCACCGGTCGAGCACGTCGCCGGTGATTGAGTCGACTTCGTTTTCTTCCGCGTACTTCTTGGCGAGTCGCAGATACTCCCACTGAAGATCAACCGCGGTCAGGCTCCGTCCGTCGGCAAGCGCGATCGTCGCCTTGCAACCCGGATCGTGCGAGACGTTGCGGATAGCGTGCACCGGCTCGGCGAGCGTGAAATCGTCGATGAAGAAGTCGTCCTCGATCATCTTGAGGATGATCGAAGTGGTCCCCACCTTCAGATATGTCGCGATCTCCGACATGTTGGCGTCGCCGACGATGACGTGCAGTCGCCGGTATCGCTCCGGGTCGGCGTGGGGCTCGTCGCGGGTGTTGATTATGGGGCGCTTGAACGTCGTCTCGAGCCCGACCTCCACCTCGAAGAAGTCGGCTCGCTGCGAGAGCTGGTAGTCGATCTCGTCTCCCCCGTTCTCAACCCCTACCTTGCCGGCCCCCGTGAAGACCTGACGGGAGACAAAGAACGGAATGAGGTGCTTCACAAGCATAGGGAAGGGCGTGCGGCGGGTGACGAGATAATTCTCGTGGCATCCGTAGGAGTTCCCCTTGCCGTCCGAGTTGTTCTTGAAGATCGATACGGGGTCGTGCTCGGGCAAGATCGCCTGGGCCGCCTCAATGGACGCCTCGAGGATTCGCTCTCCCGCCTTGTCCCAGATCACCGCGTCGCGTGGGTTTGAGCATTCCGGTGTCGAGTACTCGGGATGGGCGTGGTCCACGTAGTAACGCGCCGCGTTGGGCAGGATCACGTTGACGAGTCCCGAGTCGTCCTCGGGCATCTCGGCCCCCGGCCGTTCGAAGCCGCGGGCGTCCCGCAACGGGCTCTCTTCCTCGTAGTCCCATTTGACCCGCTTGAAAGCCGGCTGCGCGTACGCGTTGATAAGCAGCGACGAGGTCATGACCGGGTTGAACTCGGTCTGATCGCGGACCGAGATCCCGTACTCGGTCTCTATGCCGCAGATCTTGGGCAGTGCCATGCCGCGAATGTACGACGGGGAACGCTCAAACGTTTACAGGTACTGGCCGGTTTGAACGGCCTCGACCTGCCGGGCGCCTTCTCCGTCCTTGTGGTCCCCGACGAGCGTCCGGATGTACACGATGCGCTCACCCTTCTTGCCGGAGATACGAGCCCAGTCGTCGGGGTTGGTCGTATTCGGAAGGTCCTCGTTTTCTTTGTACTCCTGCAGGATGGCGGAGATGAGGTCCTGCTCGACGATCCCCTTCTGCTCGCCTCTGATCGCTCTCTTGATAGCCGACTTCTTGGCCCGGCGAACGATGTTCTCGATCATCGCTCCCGATGCGAAATCCTTGAAGTACAGCTCTTCCTTCTCTCCGTTTGCGTAGGTGACTTCCAGGAACCGGTTGTTGGGTTCCTCTGCGTACATGTGTTCGACGGTCGACTTGATGATCGACCCTACGGCACCCTCGCGCGACCCGTACTTGTCCACGGCGCCCTGCGAGATCGGGATCTGAGGCGTGAGGTACTTGGAGAAGATGTCCTGTGCGGCACCCTCGTCCGGTCGCTCGATCTTGATCTTCACATCGAGGCGACCGGGCCTCAGGATCGCCGGGTCGATCAGGTCCTCCCGGTTGGACGCGCCGACCACGATCACGTTCTTCAGCGACTCGACGCCGTCTATCTCGGCGAGTAGCTGCGGCACGATGGTGGACTCGATATCGCTCGAGATGCCGGAGCCGCGGGTGCGGAACAGGGAGTCCATCTCGTCGAAGAAGACGATTACGGGGACGCCCTCCTCGGACTTCTCCTTGGCTCGCTGGAAGATCTGACGGATCTGACGCTCGGTCTCGCCGACGTACTTGTTGAGGAGCTCGGGTCCCTTTATGTTCAGGAAGTACGAGCGCCGGTCGTCGCGCCCGAGCTTCTCGGCAACCTTCTTGGCAAGCGAGTTGGCCACGGCCTTTGCGACGAGCGTCTTACCGCAGCCCGGAGGTCCGTAGAGAAGGATTCCCTTCGGAGGCTCGAGCCGGTGCTCCTTGAAGAGGTCGGCGTGCAGGAACGGCAGCTCGATGGCGTCGCGGATCTCCTCGATCTGATCGGTGAGGCCCCCGATGTCCTCGTAGGAGATGTCGGGAACCTCCTCCAGGATGAGTTCTTCGACCTCTGGTTTGGGCAGCTTCTCGAGGGCGTGCCCCGACTTGGGCTCGATGAGCAGGCTATCGCCGGGGCGAAGGCGCTCGCCGCGAAGAGGCTCCGCCAGTTCGATGACGCGCTCCTCGTCGGCGCGAGCGATTACCAGGACGCGCACTCCCTCCTGGAGGACCTCCTTCAGGGTGACAACCTCGCCCTGCACCTCGTAGTTCCGAGTCTCGATGACGTTGAGGGCTTCATTGAGCATCACTTCCTGGCCGCGGCTCAACTCCGAGAGATCGACCTCGGGCGACGCGTGCACGCGCAGCTTCCGGCCGTTGGTGAAGACGTCAGCAGTGCCGTCATCGAAGGCTTCGAGGAACACCCCGTAGCTGGCCGGCGGCTGGCTGAGCTTCTCGACCTGTTCCTTGAGCGCGATGAGTTGCGTGCGCGCCTCTTTCAGCGTCTCCGCGAGACGGGTGTTGTTGTCCTGAGAGCCGCGCAGCTCGAGCTCGGTCTCTGCGAGCCTTTTCTCGAGGGTTGCGATCTGACGGGGTGCGACCTCGAGCCGTCGGCGGGTGAGGGCGAGCTCCTCCTCGAGCAGCTTTACCTGGCCGCGGAGTTCCTGGATCTCCCGGTCGTACTGGGCGATCCGGTCCTCCATCTCGTGTTCTGAGACCGCCATCACCTCCTAGTCGGAGCTAAAAGCCTACTCCGAGGATTTAGGCACCACCTTACTTTCGGCCGCTATTCGCCCGCGTTGAGCCTTCTGGCCACAATCACAAAACCCGTGTGAGCCACCATGCGATGATCCGGCCTGACGCTCGGGCCATCGACATTCCAGGTCCTGACCAGGGCCTCCAGCGTGCTTATGAGGCCGAATCCTCCGGTTCGCATGGCTTCCACGGTGCGCGATACCTGCGGGACGGTGGGTAAGTAACAGCACAGGACGCCGCCGGGCACGAGCGCTTCGGTCGTCGTCCCGATTGCGCGCCACGGCTCCGGGAGGTCGAGCACGATGCGGTCCACGGGGACGTCCGGAGGTGACTCGAACACGTCTGCAAGGCGCAGCTCCACGTTGTCCGGTTTCTTACCGAACCCCTCGTACCAGGCTGCCAGATTCTGCTGCGCCCGATCGAGGTGCTCGGAACGCGTCTCATAGGAGATGACCCGCCCCGACTCCCCCACCGCGCGGGCCAGGGCGAGGGTCAGCGCGCCGGATCCGGTGCCGGCCTCCACGACGGTTGCCCCCGGAAAGATGTCGGCGTAGACGAGGATGAGGCCGATGTCCTTCGGGTACACGACCTGCGCGCCCCGGCGCATCTTCAGGATGTACTCGGAGAGAGTGGGCCTCAGGACAAGAAGGTGGGTGCCGCCCGACGTTCTCACAGACGTTCCTTCGCGGGCGCCGATGATCTCGTCGTGGTCCACACCCCCCAGATGAGAATGGAACTGTGCTCCGCTCTGCAAGATGACGAGATAACGACGCCCCTTTCCATCGACGAGGAGGGCGCGTTCACCCGGACTGAATTCGGCGCCGGTATGGGTCATCGGCTGCGGCGCGATCTCCGGGCGCGTGCGGGTGGCGCTCCCGCGTCCTTGCGACGATGGGCGAGCGCTTTCGTCTTACAGAACGAACAAAGCGCGGCTCCCGAATCACCGTCCCAGATCGCGGTCGGGGCACCACACCTGGTGCAGGCGACGATCAGCGCGCCGTCGCGGGCGGCGAATCGCTCGGTCCCGTTCTTTAAGAACCCGAAATAGAACTGCTGTTTGGTGCCGGGCGAATCCTCTTCGAGCAGGGCGATGGCCTCCTTGTAGCGATGTTGCGTGTTCCCCTCGACCATCGGACACTCTTCCACGATGTAGTCGATTCGCCGTAGCACCGCGTACGCGGCGGTTTCCCTCTCTGCGACGCGAACGAGCGGTTTGACCTTGCGGACGAGGATCGGATCGGATTGGGTATCGCCGTCTGCAGTGCGTTCCTCGAGAACGGGTGCCTGACGCGCCAGCACGTCGAGGTTCCAATGCAAGATGTTTCCGAACAGCGTGGCCACTTCATCGTCGAGGTTGTGGCCGGTAACGAGGACGTTGAATCCTTCCTCGAGGGCCGCGCGATTGAACTCATAGCGCTTGTTCAGTCCGCACCCGGAGCAGGGCACGCGTCCGGTGAGGTGGGCTAGCTCCGGAACCGTGTAACCGTGCTCTCCCTCGAGTGACCGAACGACGAGCTTTGCGCCCCTACGCTCTGCAAAGGTTACGCATGCCTCTCTGGATCGCGTCGAGTACCCGCCGATTCCAAGGTCCAGGTAGAAGCCGATCGCGTCGTAGCCGAGATCGAGCAGGATGTCCCACAGGGCCAAGGAGTCCTTGCCGCCGGATACGGCCACGAGAAGCCGGTCGCGAGCATCGACCATTCGGAATTCCTTGATCGTTCGGGCGACCTGTTTGCGAACATGCTCTACGAAGTGCTCAGCACAGAAGGCGGCGTTGTGGCGGCGAACGTCCACGGCCGCGTGACCGCGGCACACCTTGCACTTCACGATGCCCCTCCCGAGAGCACAGGCCGGACCTCGATGTCGTCGTCGGGTCCGATCCGCTCATCGCGCGTCAGCAACGTCGACTGCCGGATGACGAGGACGGATTCGGGCACGATCTCGAGGTTGTGAGGAGGTCGAGCACGGCCTTCGGGCCGGTCACCTCGACCACGCGGTCGGGGTTGCGCAGTGTCACCTTCACGACCTCTGAGCGTAGCCGCATGACGCCGGCGAGCGGCGACTGGGGCTGCGGAGAACGACAGAGGCCGGCCCCTGCGGGCGACCCGTAGGGGAAGCTCCGGCCACCCTCAGTAACCGGCCCATCAAGTCTGGCCGACGCCAAAGCGCCGGGTCAAGACGGCATTATCCGGCTAGGCGGATGCCGCGGCCGGGACCTCGACGGCCTCGACCTCCAGCCGCCCCCCCAGCAGGCCCGACAGGGCAAAGACGATCTCGTAGCGGCCGGGCCCGAGTCGCACCGCCTCATCCACCGTGTCCGTGAACTCTTCCCACGACTGCAGACCCCAAATGGACGCTCGTCGGCTGGGCCCCTCGAACAGCACCTCGCGCGTATCGGGATCGATCAAGTACCAGGCCTCCACATAGCTTCCCGCGGGGGCGTTCCAGGCGCGCGTCACAACGAACGGAAGGGTCTTATCTCGTTGAAGGGGGATCCCGGCCCCCCCATGTTCGGCTCGGACCGGGCGCACCGACCCCGACACGATTTTCCGCTGGTGCCCGTCGATGTCGGCGACGAAGGACGACAGTTCCACGGGGCGAAGGATAACGTCACACGATGTTGAAGCCGACGATCATCGGTTGGCCGTCTACCTCGGCCCATCGCGACTCGACCTTCGCCTCAGAGTCGGCTCCCGAATAGAGGATCTGGACCACATACTCGTCTCCGTCTGCGGCGACGTCGCGGACCTCCGCTCCGGTGATCGGACGTGGGAGGGCCTTCATGACAGGCCCGGCCCCGGCGCGCGCTCCCTCGGTAAGGTCCTGTGCCGCCCGGTTGAGGTCGCCGCCGGCCATTGCCTGACCGTGGGCCTCCGCATGACGGCGAACGGTCGCGTCATCCATCGTTTGCTCCTCTCTCGTCCCTGCCGTGACCCGAGGCTACCCGCAATAGGCTCCGTGGCTGTGTGCTCCTTCTGTGACATCGCATCGGGCGCGTCGGAGGCGTTCGTCGTCTACGAAGACGACGTCTCGCTCGCGTTCCTCGATCACCGGCCGCTGTTTCCCGGGCACAGCTTGCTCATTCCCCGGGACCATCACGAGACGCTGGCCGATCTCCCCTCCGCCCTCGTGGGCCCCTATTTCTCCGCCGCGCAGACGCTGGCGCGGGCAATCGAAGCCGCTATGGAGGCCCAGGGCACGTTTGTCGCGTTGAACAACAAGGTGAGTCAGAGCGTTCGGCACCTGCACGTCCACGTTGTCCCGCGGCGGCGCCGCGACGGATTGCGTGGGTTCTTCTGGCCTCGATCGAAGTATTCCGGGGAGCGCGAGATGGAGTCGGTGGCGGATCGCATCCGCGGCGCGCTCGGCCGTGCGGCGTCTCCCCAATGAAGAGAGATGGCGTTTCGTTCCCGTCCACCGACGGACTGCAATTGGAGGGCGAGCTCGACCACCCCGAGACGGCGGTCGGAGTCGTGGTTATCTGTCACGCCCATCCCGCCATGCAGGGAACGATGAAGTCACCCCTGCTGCTGGCAATTGCGGAAGACTGTGTGACGCGAGGGTTGGGGGTATTGCGATTCAACTTCCGCGGAGTAGGTGAATCCGGGGGAGCCGGGACGGACGGGGTTGCCGAGGTCGCGGACGCCGCCGGGGCGCTTGCGTTTATGCGAGCGACATGGCCGGACCTTCCGAGCGGGCTCGCGGGATGGTCCTTTGGAGGGGCGGTGGCGGCCCGAGCCGCGGCACGCGACCGCGCGCTGGCCGCGTGCGCCCTGGTTGCGCCCGCGACCAGAGAGCGACCCGGGGTAACAGCCGGCCTTCCCCCCGCCCGCGAGATGGGTCTAACCGCTCCGACCCTCGTCGTGTGTGGCTCCAACGACGAAGTTGTCTCTCCCCACGACTGCCGCGCGTGGGCGGAGGGCGCACTCCGCGTGCGCTATGAAGAGATCAAGGCTGCCAACCATTTCTTTTGGGCAAAGTACGAGGCATTAACGGAGATTGTGGGCACGTTCCTGCAGCACAACATGATCCGCGAGGAGGCATCGTGAAGTTCGGATTGGACGCATCGCAGCACCATATGAAATGGGACGAGATCCTTGCGCGCGTAAGACTGGCCGAGGACGCTGGCTTCGACGGAGCCTGGGTTTTCGACCACTTCAAGCCCCTGTACGCGGAGCCAACAGGGCCCTGCTTCGAGGGGTGGACGTTGCTCGCGGGGCTCGCGGCCGCGACCGAGCGCATCCGATTGGGCCCCCTCGTCACCGGCATGACCTACCGGCACCCGTCGATCCTGGCAACGGAGATCGTCACCATCGATCACATCTCCAACGGACGCGTCGAAGCTGCGGTCGGCGCGGCGTGGTTCGAGGGTGAGCACAACGAGCTGGGCATCGAGTTCCCGTCGACGCGAGCCCGCGCCGAACGACTCGAAGAGGGCGTACAGGTAATGAGGCTGTTGATGACCGAGGACCGCGCATCGTTCGAGGGCAGGCACTACCGGCTGGATAACGCCTCCTACAACCCCAAGCCGGTGCAGCAGCCGCACCCGCCCATCTGGATCGGGGCGCTCGGGGAGCAACTGATGTTGCCGATTGTGGGGCGGCGCGCCGACGCGTGGCACGCATGGGGCTCGGTCCCCGACCTCGAGCCCAAGTGGCGCATCGTGTCCGAACATGCCGAGAAGGCGGGCCGGAATCCGTCGGACATCGTTAGAGCAACCGGTCTGTCGTTGTCGGAGCCGTGGGACGAGGTCAGGGCCCGCATCGAAGGGGTGGCGGACGCGGGCTGGTCGTATCTGACGGTGTCGTGGCCATCGGAGGGACGCGCGCGTTTCGACGAGTTCGTAGCGAAGGTGATGCCCGAGTACAAGGAATAGCAGCCGACGCCGGGGCTATTCGCCCGCGAACCTCGGCGCGGGCCGGGGCCATCAGGCTAGGGAGCCGGCATTTCGGGCGCAAGTTGCGCGGCGAAGTCCCGGCATCGCTCCGCCTCGTTCTGCTCGCCGATCGCGCCGGCAGCACTGCCTAAGCCGACGAGGGCTCTCAGAAACCCTTGATTGCCGGTGTGCGACCACGGCACTCGGCCCGTGCCGCGCCAGCCGGAGCCACGAAGACGGTCGAGGCCGCGGTGGTAGCCGACCCTGAAGTAGGCGTACGCGTCGACGGCCCGCCCGGCGGAGAGCGCCCGGTCGCCGAGCGTCGCCCACGCGGCCAGGCAGGTGGGGTAACGGGCGGCAACCGCCGACACCTCGTCGTCGGAGCCGGCCGCGTCGAGTGCCTCGAGGCTTCCCTCCGGCTCCTCGATGGTCGTCTCCGGGGGTCCGGTGATGTGGAGCTCGGTCATCTCGTAACGGATGGTAATCCCGAATAATGGTGGCGTGCCTCCCGAAGACTTCGGACTGTTTGGGCCCACCAGCGTCACCTGGCGCATCCACGGCGACCCAGCCTCGCTGATCGGAGGATTGCGCGCGCTCCTCATCCAGGCCCTAAGGCCCCAGGCCATGGCCGCCGTCGATCAGCACAGTGACTTCCGCAGCGATCCGTGGGGCAGGCTGCGCCGGACGAGCGACTACCTCGTCGCGACGACTTTTGGAGACTCCGCAACCGCGCTCGAGTGGGGGGCGCGGGTGCGCGCCGTTCACCGCAGGGTACGCGGCATCGACCCCGTCACGGGTCTCCCCTACCGAGCCGACGATCCGGTGCTGTTGTTGTGGGTTCACGCCGTCGAGGTCCACTCCTTTCTGAAGGCGTACCGGCAGTACGGAGGTCCTGTGAGCGAGGTCGACGCCGACCGCTACGTCCGCGAGATGGTGCGAGCCGCCGAACTCGTCGGCCTCCATGCAGACGACGTCCCTCAGAACCTCGGCGACCTCCGCGACTATCTGCGATCCCAGGAGATGGTGATGACGCCCGCGGCCCGGGAGGGCATGCGGTACGTGATCGCTCCCCCGATGCCGCTAGTAGTGCGGCCGCTGTGGGCGATCCCGGCCGCCGCCGCCGTCGCCATCCTCCCGGGCAGGGCCCGGGCCCTCTACGGGTTGCCGTGGCCTCAGGTAGCGTCGCTTGCCATCCGTCCGTCGGTGTACGCGGTGCTCCGTATCCTGAACACCGCAATCCCGCCCCCTGTTCGGGTCCGGCGAGCCCTCGAGCGTGCCCGCTCGGTAGCTGCGTGAAGGTCGGATCTGGGTAGGAACGATCTATGAGATTCAAAGTGACGGGTGAGCACAACACGTTTCGCGTGTCGATCGCTTGGGACGAAGGCAGGCTGGAAGGTCCCGACGATCTGGTCGCCGCGGTCCAGGCTGCGGCCAAAAGTCTCGAAGGTCGCCCCATCCACGCTCGCGAGACGGACAACCAGGTCTACTCGACGACGGATCACCTCCGTAACCCCCACTCGGCGCGCGAGCTGATACGGGGGGAACTTGATCCGAACAGCCCGTTCGAGCTCGAGGTCGTGGACGGCCACTTTCCGCCCGCGCCTCGCTTTCGTGTGCGTGTCGACGATCCCGGCTGATCAACCATTGGTGGCCGGCTGCGTCGCTCGATAAGGTCGGCGCAACGCACTCGCCCGGGAGGAGCTCCATGGATCTCAACGCGCTGTTCCTGAATCGCACGCTGAAGAAATCACCGGAGCAGTCCAACACGCAGGCCCTCATCGAGGTGGTCGTTGCGCTCTTCGGCGACCTCGGCGTTCGCTCCGACACAATCCGGGTCGTCGATCACGACGTGAGGTTTGGTGTCCTGTCGGACGAAGGCCAAGGAGACGAGTGGCCCGAGATCCTCGAACGCATCAAGGCCTCCGACATCATCGTGATCGCGACTCCCATCTGGTTCGGCGTCCGCTCGTCGGTGGCCCAACTGGTGATCGAGCGGCTCGACGGCACCTATCTCGAGGGTGACCCGGATACCGGGCAGTTCCCGCTCTACAACAAGGTCGCCGGGGTGATTGTGACCGGGAACGAGGACGGCGCACACGATGCGGCCGCGACGACCTTGTTCAACCTCACCCATCTCGGGTGCACCGTGCCACCCAACTCCGACTGCTATTGGGTCGGCGACGCGGGGCCGGGGCCCAGCTACATCGAGGCCGGCGGCGACCGCCACCTCTACACGAACAAGACGGCGCGTTTTCTCGCCACCAACCTTGCTTACATGGCCAGGCTGCTGAAGAGCAACCCGATCCCGACCGATCTGAGCGCCCTGATCGCCGACGCGCAGTCGGTCAGCCGACAGGGCTAGTCCGGGCGGCAGTGCGCGAATAGTCCTCCTGGGGCCTTGTTTCCCGGCGCGCTTGGCCCAAGAATTACCAGCAAGCCGGAGGCGGGGCGGCCGGTTCGAGGAGGGACAAGAGCAGTGGACGAGCCGGCGCCCGGCTCCGGGCAGATGGCGATTATCGATCTCGAGCGGCGCGATCTCTTGATGATCCTCCGCACGGTCCAGAAGGACGAGGTTCAGGGGCCGGCCGAGCCGGCCGACGATGAGATCGCCTGGATCGACTAGCTCGACCAGCTCGACTGTCTCCGAACGACGCGCCCGACGCCGGCCGCGACTTCAACTCGCAGCAGAGCACCCCGGGCTCCCGTCTCGATCCCGGGGACCCGGGGTGCGTTGTTCGCTGGTCCGAACGTGCTAGCGAGCGACCCTACCGAGCGGTCCCTTCGCTCCTTCACCCGGCCCCCGCGGCGGGCCCGGTGCGGGCGAGTCACCCTTGACGGCCCAGACGCCCCGCGTGTTGGCGGCGGTGCTCGACGAGGTCCACACGAGGCCGACCCCGTTGGGCTTTACGGCACCCGATGCATCGCTGGAGTTCGGATCGACGTGCGCGGTGTAGCTCGCACCGTTGATCCACTGCTCGTAAACGCACAGGTGGCCGCGGGCGGCCCTGCCTGCGCCCGCGCACTCGGGGCTCGTCGTCCCGGCTGCCATGTAGTGGACGTTCCCTGGCGGGATGTCGGCCGGCAGACGCGGTCGGAACTCGATGTTGGCCCCCATGAACCCTCCGCTTGCGGAGGTCGCCGTGCTGTACGTGCCCGTAAGGACCTTGCCCGGCTTCATCTTCGTGGTGCGGCCGGCAAAGTCCCTCGAGTCCAATCCGTCCAGCTTGTCCGCGTTGTGGGCAAACCGGGCGTGGCGGACACCATGGGCAATGACGGGAGCGGCCGCCGTCAGTGACGCAGTGACCATGGCCACCAGAATCACCGATAGATGTTTCTTCACGTAATCAAGCAACGAACTGTCCTCCTCCACATCGGCCGGCAGGTACCGGACACATGCTGAGGGGCGTCAGCCCGCTTGTCTAGAAGCTTCGGCTCTTCTTCCGCCCGGGGATTCGCGGGCCGCGACCGAGGTGCAGCTGGTGGAATTCTTTGGCACGAAGGGTCGTGTCGGAGAGGAGACTTGAACTCCTACGCCCCGTTAGGGGCACTAGGCCCTCAACCTAGCGCGTCTACCAATTCCGCCACTCCGACGAAGCAAAGCCCCGGCGCGCCGGCGCGGGGGCTGTGGCGATTATAGGCCCGGGCCCGGTCTTCTCCCCTCCGCCCACCACCACCGATGAACGTTGTGCAGCGGCCCCTCGGTGGTTGGATTGACCACAACTCCGCGGAGGCCCGGCCGCCATGCCGTCACCGTCTCTACCTGGAAGAGCGGGTAGCGGTCGAGAGTGCGCAGCGCGCCGCGCGGATCCTTCGCCCCGGGCCCGCCTCCCGCGCGCACGACCTGTATACCCGCAACCGGCGCCGCTCCTCCATAGAGTTCCGACGGCACAATGCGCACGAGATCCACGTCCACGCCTCGGCCGTCGAGTCTCGCGTCTATCACTCGCTGGATCAGCTGTAGGAGCTCATCGCCGGCAGGGGCAAGCAACAGAGGAGCGTCGCCGGGCCGCGTGCCGGCACCGAGGTCGCCTCCGAAGCCACCGCCGGCCGATTCGGGCGTGGGGAAAAGGGTACGGGAAATGCGGCCGTCGTCGCGGATGAGTCCCTCCTGCATCAGTTTCAGCGGTACCCGCGCGGCGATCGCCACCCGTTCGGCGCGCGCCAGGCCGGACGACGAGAAATCGAGCACAACCGACTCGTATCCGAGCGCGGCCGCGAAGCGAAGTCCGATCTCCTCGAGCCGTTCGTCGAGGTTCACAGAAGACGGGAGCGCGGCCGCATCGAGACGGCCGTCCTCCAGGAGCCGAATCATCATCAGCAGGCTCGTCACATAGGTGACGGTGAAGCGCTGCAGGTAAGGGGCTTCGCCATTCCATCTCGGATTGGTCACGTAGACGGCCTTGAGGCCGGGCACGAGCTTACGAAGCACATAGGGCCCTCCGAAGATCCCCCCGGGAGCGCTGGCCCTTCCGCCCGGGAGCACGAACGCGGCGCGCGCGAGCGTCGCTTTCCAATCCCGCACCGGTCCCCGCAGCTCTACGCTTTGCCGCGACAAGACGCGCGCCGACGTCACCTGCGCGAACCCTGAAGGAGGCGTTGCATCGAGAACGCTGGCGACGACGTCTCGGGCGGTTATGGGACGACCATTGCTCCACCGAGCAGGCGCGAGGCGAACGCGCACGCGATTTCCGGAACCTTGCAGTTGATCTGCCAGGTCGGCCGCGATGTCACCGTTTGGAGTCACGCGAAAGAGTGACGGGTAGAGGGGGCGGACGAGCGCCCGCGTCAGGTCGGTGGCGTTCGGCGCGTAAGGATCGAACGTCGGCGGCTCGCCGTGGACACCGACCACCGCGTGCCCGCCGGAAACGGGATCGGGAGCCGACGAGTTGCCGCGGCTCCGACGAGACTCGTCGTCGGTGCACGCGCTCACCAGCGCAACGACGGCCGCCATGAGGATGCCGACCGCGCGACGCACTATTCCGAGAGGCTGATCGGCCCTGCGTCGAAGCCGCCCATCACGTCGAAGACGATCCCGTCCACACCCTGCTGAGCCGCCCACCGGGTGACGAACGACCCGATCGGGGCGAGGGGGACCCTCTCGAGGATCAGCTTCTCCGCCCTGCGATAGAGACGCAGGCGAGTGGCCTCATCCTTCGTGGCATGTGCTTTGCGCAGTAGCTCGTCGATCTTCTTGGACTCGAGTCCAAAGTGGTTGTCGGGGGCATCGGACTCGAACAATGACGACAGAAAGGTGTCGGGAATCGGATACTCCGAGATCCATCCCAGGCGAAAGGCCTCGTGATCTCCGGCATTCAGCCGGCGCACGTACTTCGCGAAGCCGAGCGGCACGACGCGCACCTTGAAACCCGCCGCTTCCAGGTCGGCGGCAACCGAAGCGGCGACCCGCCCGTGCGGCTGCCCCTTTGTGTACTGGAGCTCGAGTCTCCGTTCTTTCTTCTTCAGCCGCGACACAATCCCACGCGCACGTTGAGGGGAATGCCTGCAGAGCTCGTCGCAGGCATCCGATGCGAAGCCCGGCATTCCGGCCGGCACTATGCCCCGTGACAACACCATCGTTCCCTTGTAGACACCCTGTGCGATCGCGTCTCGATCGATGGCGAAGTTGATGGCTTGTCGAATGCGCACGTTGCGGAGCACCTTTGCCTCGAGATTGAGGCCGAAGTAATAGCCGGCTAGGAGCGGTTGGTAGCCGCTTTCTCCGTAGTCTTCTGCGGCCGCCTTGATCTGGCCGACGGGGACCTCGGCAACTTCGAGATCACCGTTCTCGAAGCTGACCCACGACTCGGCCGCGTCGACGAACGGGATGAAGCGCACCCCGTCAAGGTCCGGCGAGTCGGGGAACTCCTCGTATGCTTCGAGCACGACTTCCTCGCCCGGTACCCACGGCTGTGCCATCTGGAAGGGGCCGTTGCCCACCGGGTTGCTGAGGAACTCGTCGATGTCTCGCACCGACTTCATCTGGATTGGAACGAGGCCCGGATGCGTGAGAACCGCCGGGAAGTCGTAGAAGGGCTCGGTCAGCTCGATTACGAGCGTCGACTCGTCCTTGATCCTTAGCCCTTTGAGCTTCTTTCCTTTGCCCAACTGATTGTAGGAGGTGAAGCCGTCCACCCGCTCCAACGTGTAGGCAAGGTCCGACGCGTTCTTCTTATCGGCGATGCGGTTCAGAGCAAACGCGAAGTCGGCGGCGGTCACCGGGGTTCCGTCGTGGAAGGTCAAACCGTCGCGCAGCTTGAATGTGAAGACCCGTCCCCTCTTCGTGACCTTCCACGACCCTGCGGCCGCAGGAACCACGCGCCCCGCCGCAGCATCCCACCTGACGAGGCCCTCGAAAAGCTGTCGAGCAATGAGCGTCGAGCCCGGATCCTGGATGCGCATCGGATCGAGCGTCGACGGATCCGGGATCGCCACTCTCAGGACGTCGTCCTCGTCGGTAAACGCCTGTGGGGTTCCCGACGAAGAAGGGCTCGACGGCGGCGTGAGTTCGGTGGGAGAGGCGCCGGGCGAGGCCGATGCGCTCGCCTCTGGGCCCTCGGAGGACGAGTCGTCGTCGCACGCGACGCCCGCAACGATCACCGCCGCGGCAACGGACGCGACTACGAGGCGGCGCAAACCCTCAGACCTCTGATCGCCCTACTTGAGGTGGAAGGCGAGAAGGATCGTGGAGCCGGCAAAGACGATCGCGGTTATGACGGTAATGCGGTCGAGGTTCTTTTCCATCACCGTGGATCCCATCGCCTGACTCTGCATCCCGCCCCCGAACATCTCCGATACGCCGCCGCCCCGGCCCGCGTGCAGCAGGATCAACGCAATCAGAACGACCGAGACCAGCGCATGAATTATGTAGAGAACTGCTGTCACTCGAGGCACCTCATTTCCAAAAGCCCGAGGAGATACAGCCCACTAGGGTAGACGATCTCGCTGGAATCAAGGCGATGCCGATTTGACGATCGCAGCGAACTCGGGCGCCTCCAGCGACGCGCCGCCCACGAGGGCGCCGTCGACGTCGTCTCCTGCGAGGAGGTTCGCGGCGTTTCCCGACTTCACGCTGCCGCCGTACAGGATCCTCACGGCCCTCGCGACCTCGCCCCCCTGGGCTCCCTCGATAACCTTGCGCACGAGAGCGATTGTCTCCTGAGCGTCTTGCGGCGTCGCCGTCACACCAGTCCCGATGGCCCATATCGGCTCGTAGGCGACGACCATGCGACTCACGACGTCCGGATTGAGGCCCTCGACGGCCGCCTCGACCTGGCGCGTCACCTTCATCTCGGTTTCCCCCGCCTCGCGCTCCGATTCGGTTTCGCCGACACACACGATCGGCGTCATCCCGTGTGCGAACGCGATCTTGATCTTTGCGTTCACCCCGGCGTCGGTCTCCCCGAACAGCTCGCGCCGTTCCGAGTGTCCCAGGATGACGTAGTCCACATCGAGCGCCTTCAGCATCGGCGCCGACACCTCGCCCGTGTATGCGCCCTCCTTCTCGAGGTGCATGTTCTGCGCACCGAGCGCAAACGAGTAGCGGTCGGAATCGATGAGCGTTTGGATCGTTCGAAGGCTCGTGTAAGGAGGGCATACGGCAACCTCGACGCGATCGAAGTCGTGCCCGGCCAGCTCATGAGCGAGTTGCTGCACGAGCACCATCGCCTCGAGATGCGTCTTGTACATCTTCCAATTGCCCGCGATTAGCGGAGTCCTCATTCGCTTCCTCTCCGATCGGGTTGCCCTCCGGGCTCCCCGCTCTCCGTCGGGGAACCCCGGCGGCCCAGCCCGCCTCACTGGTTCCCCCGAACCCCCTCCTTGTGGGCCCGCTTGCGAAGCGCCGCGACCCCCGGCAGGTCCTTGCCCTCGAGGAACTCGAGCGACGCGCCGCCCCCGGTCGAGAGGTGGGACACGGCATCGGTCATGCCCAGTTCCTGAAGC
Source organism: Actinomycetota bacterium (assembly GCA_050694175.1). Taxonomy (GTDB): domain Bacteria; phylum Actinomycetota; class CADDZG01; order CADDZG01; family WHSQ01; genus JBOGXA01. The sequence continues at coordinate 110,787 of JBOGXA010000002.1, read as the reverse complement.
GCGGCGGCGGAGTCTCCTCCGCCGACGACAGAGTAAGCCCCCTTATCCGTTGCGTCGGCGACCGCCTGGGCCACGGCTTTCGTTCCGGTCGCGAACGCGGGGACCTCGAATATCCCCATCGGCCCGTTCCACAGGATCGTCCTCGCGTCGTCTATCACTGCCGCGAACCGTTGTGCGCTGAGCGGCCCGATGTCGACTCCCATCCGCTCACCGATCGAGTCAAGGTCGGCGTTGTCGTGTGCCGAGCCCTCTTCCGGATCGTCTGCCGCAACGACGTCGGTTGGTAAATGGATCTCGACGCCGCGCTCCCGTGCGCTCGCGAGGACGGCGCGCACCTCATCGATCCGGTCCTCTTCCACGAGCGAGCGACCAACGCGGTGACCCTCCGCCCGCAGCAGAGTGAAGGCCATTGCCCCGCCGATTACCAGGGCATCGACCCGCCCGAGGAGGTGGCCGATAACGCCGAGCTTGTCGGAGACCTTCGCCCCGCCAAGCACCGCCACAAAGGGCCGCTCGGGGGCTTCCAGGAGGTGCGAGAGTTTCGCCACCTCGTCTGCCAGGAGGAAACCCGCCGCGGACGGCAGCAACTCGGCCACTCCGACTACCGAGGCGTGTGCCCGATGCGAGGAGCCGAATGCATCGTTGACGTACGCGCTCGCGAGTCCTGCGAGCGCGTCCGCGAACTCGGGGTCGTTCGCCTCCTCTCCTGGATCGAAGCGCAGATTCTCGAGGAGAACGACCGGCGCATCCGACTCACACGCCTGCTGTGCCTCATCGCCCACGACCTCGGTGAGCGTCACGACGTGCTGGGCCAGCAGCTGCGACAGCCGCTCTCCCACCGGCGCGAGGCGAAGCTCTTCTACAACTCGGCCCTTCGGGCGACCCAGATGCGAGCACACCACCAGCCGAGCTCCTCGGCTCAGGAGGGCCCCCAGCGTCGGTATCGAACTTCGGATCCTCATGTCGTCCGCAATCGCTCCGTCCTCTATAGGGACGTTCAAATCGCAGCGCACCAGGACCCGGCTGCCCTCGACGTCGAGATCGTCGATCGTCGGTAGCCGGTCTTCGGGACGCGCACTCGCTGCGGCCACCCTCTCTGTCGGTGTGGCGGCAACGGGCGCGGCGGGTTCGGGTTCGGGTGGCGGTGGTGGTGGGGGCGTCGGCCGGGAGGAAGGCTGGGCCCGGGTAGCGGTCTCGACGTGCTCCTCGGGGTGGACGGACAGTAAGAAGCCGACAAAGCCCATCAGCGCTCCCGCCAGGCAGTAGGCAACCACCAGAACGACCCCCTCGGGGAGTCCGGCGACCTCCCCGGCAGGATCGAGCCGGGCTCGAAGCGTGACTCCGACGAGGGCTCCCGCGGCCACCCCGGCGCCGAGCAGAGCCCAGAGTTGCCACCAATGGGCGAGCGGCCGGACGGCGAAGCCGACCCCGCAGAGCGCGGCGAAGGCGATGGCGGCCGCGAGCACGAGATCGCCCGAGCTCACGAACGCCTCCGATTCGTCCGGCCAGTAGAACCAGGGCAGGCCCAGACAAAGAACACCGAGGCCGAGCCCCACTCCCGCTCCGGCTACCAGACGAAGCGCACCCCACGCCAGGGTCCACGACATCGATGAGGGTCTCCTAACCATTCGTGCGGCGAAATGAGCAGTGTATCCAGCGAGCTTTCGGACATGGCTTCAGAAATAGCTCGGCGGAATTGGCAGACGCGCGCTTAGCACGGTGAGTGGGGGGAAGGAATCAGGTGCCAGTCTTCTAACCGAGGGGGTCGGAATCCTATGGATACAGCCATAGAGCTGTTCGAGCACGAGTTGCGCGACATCTACGACGCAGAACATAAGCTGGTGCGCGCACTGAAGACGATGGCCGACAAGGCCACGAACGAAGAACTGAAGAAGGGGTTCGAGGAGCACCTCGAGGTCACCGCGAAGCAGGCCGGAAGGCTCGAGCGCGTCTTCGAGCTGATTGAGCGCAAGCCCCGGCGGGAACCGTGTGACGGGATCAACGGGTTGATCGCCGAGTACTCGGGCTTCGCGAAAGAGGAGAATCCGTCGCCACCGGTTCTCGATCTGTTCTCGACGAGTGCAGCTCTCAAGGTCGAGCACTACGAGATCTGTTCCTACAGGTCACTCATCAGGCTGGCCGACGTGCTCGGCCTGAGCGAAGCCGCCGGTCTCTTCGAGCAAAGCCTCAAGGAGGAGCAGGCCACGGCTCAGGAGCTTGAGCAACTGTCGGAGAAGCTCGGCCACGAGGTCTCGCCCCGCTAGAGATCTCCCACCCATCCACCGGAGAGGGGCCTTCGCGGCCCCTCTTCTCGTATTGATGATGGAACCCCGTCTCTGTCCAAGGTGTAGTCAGGGCGAAGCGCACCAGACAGCAAGGAGCCTGCCGTGAGAAAGATGGCCGTGGTACTCGTCGCAGCTTTGGCGGTTTGTCTGGCGGGAGCGCCCGCCGGCGCCAAGGAGTTGGACATCGCGAAGATCTGCGGGCAGTCCAAGTGCGCAACCGTGACCGAGAAGGACGATCTCCGAGCATTCGTAACCGCCAACAACCTGTCCGAGGAGCCTCCTTCGGGACCCTTCTTCACGATCACGCTGATCGTTCTCGATGACGTCGGCGAGGAGGCATCGTGGACGATCGACTACATGCCCTCTTCGAACCTCATCCGAACGACGGGCAACTTCGGAGCAGTGTGGTACGAGCTCGACTCCGATCCCCTGAAGAGCGGGTTGAGCGGCCTCCTGAAAAAGCTCGAGCCGTTCCCGGCGAGCGCGTTCGATGCCGCGACGGCCATGCCACCCGGCGAATTCACAGCCGACGATCTCGCGACTCTGCCCGAGCGTCCCCCAGCGGCCGAGCCTGCATCGACTACACGTCCCGACACCGGCGGCGGCCGCTGGGTCCTGCCGCTCATCCTGGTGGTGGGCGCGGGTGTCGTGATCGCCGGGAGCCTGGGCTTCACACGCCGCCGGGCCCAGGCTGCATAGAACCAACAGCACACACATCAACGAGTGTGCGTATGACCATCGTATGGATAGTCAAACGCACGCTCGACGCGAACGCGGCGCTCAGAGTTTGCTCGCAACCATCTCCACGACGTCCACCAGGCGGTTCGAGTAGCCCCACTCGTTGTCATACCAGCCGAGCACCTTGACCAGGTTGCCGTTGGTCATCGTCGACTGCCCGTCGAGGATGCACGAGTGCGAGTTGCCCACGATGTCCGAGGACACGATGGGGTCCTCCGTGTACTCGAGGATCCCCTTCATCCCGGCGCTCTGGGCGGCCTCCCTGTAGGCGTTGTTCACGTCGTCTACCGAAACCTCGGCCTTGACGATCGCCACGAGGTCCGTGATCGACCCGTCCGGGACGGGCACCCTGAGGGCAAGACCGTCGAGGCGGCCCTTGAGCTGGGGCATGGGCAGGGCCGCGGCCTTGGCCGCTCCCGTGCTGGTGGGGATGATGTTGATCGCCGCCGCGCGCGCCCGCCGCAGGTCCGGGTGCGGCAGATCGAGCGTGTGTTGATCGTTCGTGTACGCGTGGCAGGTCGTCATGAAACCCTTCTCGATCCCCCAGGCATCCTCGAGGATCTTCGCCATCGGGACGACGCAGTTGGTGGTGCAGGACGCGTTGGAGATGACGTGATGCTTCGCGGGGTCGTAGTCTTCATCGTTGACTCCCATCACGACGGTGAAGTCCTCGTCCTTCGCGGGGGCCGAGATGATCACTTTCTTCGCGCCCGCTTCGATGTGCTTCGCGGCGTCCGTCTTTTTCGTGAACAGGCCCGTCGATTCGATGACGATTTCTGCGCCCAGATCACCCCACGGAAGGCTTGCGGGATCTCTCTCCGACAGCACGCGGACCTCGGAACCGTCGACCGAGAACCCCGAGTCCGTGACCTTGATCTCGCGGTCGAGCACCCCGAGCACCGAGTCGTATTTCAAAAGGTGAGCGAGCGTTGCCGGATCGGTGATGTCGTTCACGGCGACGACCTCGATATCCGCCGGTGACTTCGTAAGCGCCCGGAAGAAATTGCGGCCGATTCGCCCGAATCCGTTGATCCCAATGGTTGTACCCATTAACAAACCCCTCTCTAAAAACACTTCTAACAAGACCGTCAGGTTCCGGCTCCACCATCTTATGTGGGCCCCGGACGCCTCGGAGCCGGTGTGATAGACCTTCTTCCCTGCGTCTGGTTTGCCCTTGCAGGGCGGGGGTACTAGCGCTGAGTCCACCGGGAGGCTGAACGCATCGTTGAGTACTGATGGCAACACGCGCTAGCGCGCGCCATGGGCACCAGGTTAGCCGGTCCCGCTTCCAGAGAGCGGCGACTGCACTTGCGCTCATGATTGTGGCGGTTGCGGCTTCCGGGATTGCGGTTCCATCGGGCGCGCAAAGCGTTCGCGATCGACTGGCTTCCTCCAAGCAGACGGTGAAGGAGAAGTCACACCAACTAAACGACCTGCTGACGCGCTACGACGAAATGTGGGATCGGCTCATGGCGGCGCGCGCCGACCTGGATCGCACGGAGAAAGCGGCGCGCGGGATCGCCCGGCGGCTGCTCGAGACGAGAAAGGCGGCGGTGCGCACCGCACGCCGGCTCTATGAGGCCGATTCGAACCTCGACCTCCAGATGCTGATGTCCACCGACGACCTCTCGCAAATCGAGAGCCGGCTCCACTACGTGCAATCGGCGCACAGCGCCTATCTGTCGGTCTTCGAGCGGCTTCGAGTCGACAGCCGCCTGCTCGACACCAAGCTGGCCGAGCTGCAGGACAAGCACGCATTCATCGAACGTTCGTTCGCCGACATGATCGACCTCAGAGCGCAACTCGAGACCGATCTGGCCCGGGCTCGGGCGCGCGCGGACGACCTTGCCGCCGAGGTGGCGGCCGATGAGCCCGCCGCACCTCCTCCGGCGTCCGCACCGCCCCCGCCGCCGCCGGCCGCTCCCGCAGCGCCGCAGCCGGCCTTCAGCGCGAACTGGGACGCCATCGCCCAATGCGAGTCGGGCGGCCGGTGGCACCTCGACTCCTATTACGACGGGGGCCTGCAGTTCCATCCGGACACCTGGATCGCATTCGGCGGCGGTAAGTACGCTGCGTACGCGTGGCAAGCAAGCCGCCTCGAGCAGATTGCCATCGCCGAGAAGGTTCTCGAGGGGCAGGGCCCGGGCGCCTGGCCCAACTGCTTCGTGCCCGCATAGCGCGAACCCACGCCGACTGTTCGCCACGCGTCGCGACGGCGCGCTCCTGGAACACCCAGAAAGATCGGCCTCTTACCTGAGCGACGAGAGGACCCCCGCAAGCCGGCCGGGATCGTGGCCTCCGACGATATCGACCACATTTGCTTCGATTACCTCGATGCCCGAATAGGCAACGGCGTCGCGGTCCACCGCAACTCCGTCCGGCTCGACGGGCGGGCTCTGAACCACGACGGTGTCGATACAAAACGCTCCTGCGTGCGCAAGTACGGACTCCACGTGCGCGGCGGCGTCGAGTCCGTCCGTCTCGCCCTTTTGCATCCTCGTGTTGCATACGAATATCCGGCGAGCCTGCGTGTCCTGCATTGCCTTTCGGATCCCCGGCACCAGCAGGGAAGCGATGAGGCTCGTAAAAAGGCTCCCGGGCCCCAGGAGGATCTGGTCGGCCTCGCACACGGCCCGCGCCGCTTCGGGGTAAGCGGGCGGGTCGGGCGGCTCGAGGTAGACGGCCTGGATCGGCGCGTTGGTCTGCGCCACCGCGACCTGGCCCCGGAGTGTGCCGCCGCTCACCTTCGCGTGGAGCCCGACTAGAGCCGTCGTGGCCGGATACACCTTCCCTTTGCACCGGAGCAGCCTCCCCGCCTGGGCAACCGCGGCACCGAAGTCCCCGTGCATCTCGGTGAGCGCGGCAATGAGCAAATTGCCGGCGGTGTGTCCGGTGAGCGCACCGCTCGCGAACCGGTGTTGATAGAGGCGAGCCATGTCGTCGTCGCTCGACAGCGCGACAAGGCAATTGCGGATATCCCCCGGTGGTGGGATGCCGAGCTCGCGGGTCAGCCGCCCGGATGAGCCGCCGTCGTCGGCGACCGTGACGACCGCGGCTATCTCATCCGCATAGAGCCGGGCTGCCAGCAGGTTTTGCGCGAGGCCGTGGCCGCCTCCAATCCCCACGACCTTCACCGGGCTGTCACCCGGCGGTGTCCCGCTCTATGTCTCGATGGATCACCTTTACCGCAAAGTCGTGCTCGCGGATGATCGAACCGATCTGCTCGGCAAGAACAACCGAGCGGTGACGCCCCCCGGTGCACCCGATGGCAACGGTCAGGTAGTGGCGCCCCTCTCCCTGGTATCCGGGCAGGAGCAACGAGAACAGGTCTTTCGTCCTCACCAGGAAATCGTCGGTAGCCGGTTGCTGGAGCACGTAGTCGCGCACCGACACGTCAAGTCCCTCGAGGTCTTTCAGCTCCGGGACCCAGTAGGGGTTGGGTAGAAAACGAACGTCTAGGACGATGTCGGCGTCCAGGGGGAGACCGAACTTGTAGCCGAACGAGATCACGTTGATCTTGAGCCCTTCGGTTGCGACGTCACCGTCCGAGAACGCGGTCGCGATCTTTGCCCTCAACTTGCGAACGGGTAGGTCGGTCGTTTCGATGATGACGTCCGCGCCTTCTCTGAAGGGTCGCATGAGCTCCCGCTCTCGCTGGATACCAACGGCGATGGTGTCGTCGATCGCGAGGGGGTGGCGACGACGGCTGGCGTCGAAACGCCGCACGAGTTCCTCGTCTGACGCCTCGAGAAAAAGGAGTCGGAAGTTGCAGACGTCGCGGCGCAGTTTCTCGAGCGCACGGGTGGCCTCCTTGAAGAACTGGCCTCCGCGCGCGTCGATTACAAGCGCAATACGGCCGATGTCGTTTCCGGGCGCGATCGCCAGGGACATCGTCTTTGAGATCAACTGAGGGGGAAGGTTGTCGATCACGAACCATCCCATATCCTCGAGCGCTTTGGCGGCCTCCGAGCGGCCGGCGCCCGACAACCCGGTGATGACGGTCACATCGATCACCCGGGCGCGCCGTCTGACGTTCATCACTGCTGCCTCCGATCGTCGTCGGGACCCGCGTCCCGAGTGAGCCGGTCTGCGTGCACCTCTCCCCCGTGCAGAGCCCGGAAGACGGCCTCAGCCACGGACCTCGGAAGCCCTGGAACCGCGGCGATGTCCTCGATCAAAGCTTCGCGCATCCTCTTCACCGATCCAAAGATCCTCATCAATTTCTTTCGGCGCGCCGGGCCAAGGCCTGGAATGCCGTCCAGAACCGATGCCGTCATCCGCTTGGCCCGTTTCAGCCGGTGGAACGTGATCGCGAACCTGTGGGCCTCGTCGCGGATCTGCTGCAGCAGATAGAGCGCCTCGGAGGTGCGCGGAATGCGGATGGGGTCGGCCCGACCCGGCACGAACACCTCCTCCATCCGCTTCGCGAGCGACACGGTCGTCACCCCTTCGACGCCCATTTCGTCCATCACTTCGACGGCCCGGTTGAGCTGGCCCTTCCCCCCGTCGATCACGACGAGGTTCGGGGGGTACGCAAAGCGCTGCGAGCGCAGGCTCTTCGGCCGGTCGTCCCTGTCCGCGAAGAAGCGGACGAAGCGGCGCTTAATGACTTCGCCCATCATGGCGACGTCGTCCGGACCAATCGTGTCCTTGATCGCAAAGCGCCTGTAGTCCGAGCGCTTGGGGAGGCCGTCCTCGAACACCACCATCGAGCCGACCGCTTCCGCCGACCCGAGGTTGGAGATATCGAAACACTCGATCCGCAGCGGGGCGTCGGGCATCCCGATGGCGTCCTGCAACTCCTTCAGTTGCCGGGTGCGAGCTGTGAAGTCCGTCGACCGCTTCAAGCGATGCTGCGCGAACGCCTCTTTTGCGTTCTCGGCCACGGTCTCGAGCAGTGTTCTTTTCTCGCCGCGCCGGGGCACCCGAACGGCGACGCGGGAGCCCCTCGACTCGCTGAGCCATGCTTCGATGAGATCCTTGTCGGCTATCTCCACGGGCACCAGCACCTGTTTGGGCGCCTCGGCCTCGGCGTAGTGCCGCTCGAGAAAGCGGGCCAGCAACGCAGGCGTACCGAGGTCCTCGACCTTGTCCACGACGAAGCCTTTTCGCCCCGTGATGCGGCCGCGACGGACGAAGAACACCTGTATCGATGCCTCGAGATCGTCCTCGGCGAGCGCGACGGCGTCGAGGTCCTCGTTGTCCGAGGAGACCATCTGCTGGCGCTCGATGACTTTGCGCACGTTGAGGAGCTGATCTCTGAACTTCGCGGCGAGCTCGTAGTCCTGGGTCGTAGCCGCGGCTTTCATGTCGCGCTCGAGCCGCCGGAGCACCGGTTTGGTGTTGCCGTCAAGGAAGTCGCAGAGCTCGTCGACGATAGCCCGATGGCCCGCGGCGTCGACGGCGCTCACACACGGCCCGGAGCAGCGCTCGATGTGGAATAGAAGGCACGGCCGGCCTCGCCGCCGGCAGCGATTGAAGACGCCCTGTGAGCAGGTACGCATGGGAAAGGTTCGCAGGAGCAGGTCGAGTGTGTCGCGGATCGCATAGGCGTGGGCGAAGGGGCCGTAGTATCGAACCCCTTTCTTCTTTGGTCCGCGCATCACCCGCGCCCGCGGGAACTCCTCATCGAGCGTTATGGCGAGGTAGGGATAGCTCTTGTCGTCCCGGTAGCGGACGTTGTAGCGAGGGCGGTGCTGTTTGATGAGGTCGACTTCGAGGTGAAGAGCTCCGATCTCGGAATCCGTGACGATCCACTCGATGTCGGCGGCCGCCTCGACCATCGCCTCCGTGCGAGGGTGGAGGTCGGGCCCGAAATAGTTGGAGATCCTCGAGCGCAGGGACTTGGCCTTACCCACATAAACGACCCGGTCGTGCCGGTCTTTGAACAGGTATACGCCCGGCTGAGCCGGCACCGAGCCGGGCGGCGGTCGCTGCAGCGTGGTCGTTGCCATACCCCGATTGTGGGCCAACTTCTATCGAACTCGTCCCAGCGAGGCATGCTCCCTCCGCTTTAGCGCACGGATCTGGCCGCGGCGGGGATACCCGGGTCAGATGTTGCCGGTCAGCGCCGGCAGCGGCGACGGGTGCGGACTGGGGGCCGGGTTGGTCACTGGTGCCGTTGCGGTGGTGCGGTCCGGCAAATAGGGGAGCGGGTCGACCGGCTTGTCTTCGATTCTGATCTCGAAGTGCAGGTGGTCTCCGGTGCAGGAACCGGTGCATCCGACGAGGCCGATGATGTCGCCGCGCTCGACCCGGTCGTCCGGCCCCACCGCATATTCCGACAGATGCCCGTAGAGCGACGCAAAGCCGTCGCCGTGATCGATGATGACCGTGCTGCCGTACCCGTAGTAGACGTCCACCAGCGTGACCACACCGGCCTGCGCAGCCACAACAGGTGTACCCGTAGGTGTGTCGATGTCGAGGCCTGTGTGCATCCCTCCGTCGCGAGGCCCGAAGCCAGATGTGACCTCGCCGTCAACCGGCCAGATGAAACCGTCCCCGGGCGCGGGCTTGAAATCCCCGAAGGGGGGAAGCGGCAGATCCGGAAGACCAGCGGGGTTTTCCTCCGCCCACTGTCGCAGGGCCGCAACCAGCGAATCGGATGACGGATTTCGCCGCGCGCGTCTGCAGGCCGCGTCCACGACGGGGTCGCGCGCGCGGCGCTGGTGCGGGAAGCGCTCGTAACCCCTGGGCAGCTTGTACTTGCACGGCCACGAACTCTCCACGTCTTCCACGACGAGTCCGACTCGGATGCGATAGAACTCGCGGCCGTCTGGTGAGCGCCATGGAACGGACGAATCTTCGACCGCGTGAAGGAACGCGGGCACGTAGCGCAAGGACTTGTCGATCAGCTCCGCCTGATTGGCGAGCTGGAAAGACGTGAATTCCTCGAGGGCTCCGATGCCGCCGGCGAGGTCGTCACCGCGCCGGCGCAGCAGAGCCGTTGCCGCGCGCGCAAATCGGTCGTTGGAGGTCAGCAGGGCCTCCAGTTCCTCAGGTTCGTCCCCGATCCCCTCCACCACGTCGTCGGCGGCGCGAATCGCATCGGCGAACGCCTCCTTCGTGCGCAGGAACTCGCGCCCGGCAACAACGGAGTTCGCGAGCAGGCGCCGCTGCTCGGGAGAGGTGTCGGCAAAAGCATCCGAAAGCGTCCCCAGCGACTCGAGGATCGACGAGATGTCCTCGCTGCGCCCGCGCAGTCCGGCCGCCAGGTTCTGGATCACACGCCGCGTACGTTCGGGCCCAACATCGGACAGCACCTCGTCCAGCGATGCCAGGAGCTCCTGAAAGTCGACGGGCAGATGAGTGGCCGACCGCGCGATCGTCGCGCCGTCCGCGAGCATTTCTTCCGAACCGGATCCAGCGGGAGTGAGATTCACGTACTGCTCCCCCACCGCGCTCTTCGACTTCACCTCCGCGGTCACCTCGGCCGGAATCAGGCCATCCCACTCTGGCTCGATCAGCAACTCTATGTCGACGCCGCCGTCGTTGAGTTCGGGATCGCCCACGGAGCCGATAACGACTCCTCTGTAAGTGACTTCCTGGCCCGTGAACACTCCTCCCGACGCGGCAAAGTCGGCGGTAACTCTCATCGGCTGCTCGAGCACCCCGCTGCCGAGGACACGGGTCACGACCCATCCGGTCATGAGCACGCCCAGCAACGCCACCACGATGAGGTTCACGATCAGGTGCGACTTCGGTCTCACGGCGATCCCTGCCCCGGCACGTCGCCCCGTTCGCCCTTCGTGTGGCATGCCTCCAGTACTTCACAGAAGATCGCCTCGACCTGGATGTAGTCGCCTGCTCCCGCATCTCCCGGCCCGCCCCCGAGGCTGCGGGGGAACAGCTCGAGGAAGGTCCGCAGCTTGGTGATGTCCGCGCGCAGCTCCTCGTCCGCACCAGCAAGTCCATCCAGAACGGGCCGGAGCGCCCTGAATTGCCTGCGGATCGCCGACTCGTGCCGTCCGAGGAAGCGCGCGTTGACCGCACCGAACCGGTCGAGCCCCCGGAACAGGGCTCCCAACTCGTCGCCCTGATCGGCGAGGATCTCGTTGGCGTCTTCGAGGGAGTCGAGGAACTCGTCGATCGTCTGCCGGTTTGCCGCGAGCGTCGTGCTCGTCGACGCGAGGCTGTCTATCGCCGCTTCGACATCTGCGCTGCGGCCGGCGAGGACCGAGGTGAACTTCTCGAGCTCCTCGAGGGTGCGCCCGAATCGCTCTCCCCGGTTTTCGAGGATGATCGCCTGGGCGTGAGTGAACCGGTTCAGGTCCTCCAACCCGCCGTTTCCGATCAGCGCCGACAGGTCGGCAAGGAACGTCTCGACGTCGACGCGCCGATCGGTGCGCGCGACGGGGATTGTGAAGTCGCGCTCACCGACGACGGGCCCCCCGTCTCCTTCGGGTATGAGTTCCACGAACTGCTCGCCGAGCAGGGACGTCTGCCGGATCACGGCGCGCAGGTTCTCGCCGGGGATGCGGCGCTCGGAGTCGACATCCATCGTGACGCGCGCGAGCATGTCGTCGTCTTCGACCACTAAGTCGATGTCCGTCACCGTCCCTATCTCCACGTCGTTCACCTGAACGGTAGCCCGCGCGACGAGGTCGCCGACGTCTTCGAAATACGCAACCAGGCGATGCTCGTCGCCCGCACCGAAGGGGAAGCACGACCCTCCGGCGAGTGCAAGTATCGCTACCGCAAGCGCAAGGCGTGTTCTCATGGCCCTGCGCCCTCCGCCCGGTAGCCCTCGATGAGCCAGTGAACCAGCAGCTCTTCGAGCTGCTCCTCCCCGATTTCGGCGGCCACGTCTTGTATCACTTTTTGGGTCCTCACGTCCAATTGCCGTGCGCCGGGGAACTCGACGCAGAGAACCACCAACGCCTCGATGAGATACGACAGATCGTCCTGGTACGAGTCGGCGATGCGTTGCAGTACAGATTCGCGAAGCTGTTCGACGTTCGCGTTTGGATTCAACTGCAGTAGCGCTTGCGAAATCTTGTCGATGCGTTCGCACCCGACGGTGTCACGCGTCTCGATGCGATAGTTGTACTCGGCCCCCGGCGCGCCCGGCTCCGACTGCCGGCCCGAATAGGCGAAGAGTCCGCGACCGCTTGGGGCAACCGCGCCGAGGCTCTGAGCTATGACGTTGGTCCAGCGGACGACCTCCATGAGGTCGTCCTGGTTGCGAAGGATTCCGTTCAGAACGCGCTCCAGCCGCCCGAAATCCTCTCCCAGCTCGTCACCGCTGTCGGCGACGAGCCGCTCCCCCTCGCCGGCGAGGAAGCTGAGGTTCTCGATGGTCGCCTCGAGGTCTTCTTGATCCCCTTGCAGCGACTCTGCGACCAGCGCGAGACGTTCGTTCAGCAACCCGATCTCGCTCGATCTGTCGGCAAGCGCAACGAACAGCCGGTCGAGATTGCGTATGAGCCCACTGATGTCGGTTTCGGATTGCGCCAGGTTCCCGAGCACGTCCGCGGATCCCTCGAGGGCGCCGGCGAGTTCGTCGGACCGGCCCCTCGTCACGGCATCGAGGTTCCGAATCAACCGGAACAGCGGCCCGCGTCTCTCCCCAGGCCTTCGCTCCAGTGCGTTGAGCAACCCTTCGAGCTGAGTGAGGACGTCGTCAAGCTCGGCCGGGATCTGGGTCCGATCGATCGGGATGTGATCGCCGTCGGCCAGAGCAGCACCGCCAGAATAGGGCGGCGACAACTGCACGTAGCGATCCGCGATCACCGTGATCGGCACGACGGTCAGCCGCGCCCCCGACGGAATCTTGGTGTCGGCGTCGATCTCCAACGTGATGCGGACCCCATCCGCCCGCGGCTCGACCGACGCGATGCGACCGACCTCGACGCCGCGCACCATGACCCGGCCGGCCTCGAAGAGATTGGGAGCTTGGGCGACATCGGCCGTCAGCGCGTACGTCTCCGGCTCGGGCCGGACCGCTCGCCAGGCGAAGATCCCGCCTGCGACCAGCGCCGCCACCACTACGAGGGACACAATGCGTCGCGTCACCGTTGACCCCTCGCCAGGCGCTCGGACTGTGGTTGCTGGCCCTCCACCGGGATGCCGGGTTCCTCGGGGCTCCCCTCGGGTACGCACGTGTCCTCACTCGTAACGGCGCACGCGTGCCCTTCGATGAAGCGGCCGAACTTACCGGGCGTTCCGAACATGCGTTGCGCAACGGCGAGCTCTTCCAGGGACCTCTCTATCGTTTCCAGTTCCGCCTCTGCCGTTATCAGCACGCCCTTCAGGTCGGCTACAGCGATATCGATCGTGCCGCGTGATGACTGAATCAACAGTCCCAGGTCGTCGGCCAGTGCCTGCGTCGACGCGAGCAGCGTGGAAATCGTGCTCCGTCGCTCCGCGAGCGTCCCGAAGACATCGGCGGCGTCTCCGAGGATCGAGTCGATGTCGGAGTCCGATTCAGCGAGTGTGGACGTGAGCCGCCGGGCGTTTCTGAGCAGGGTGGCGATCTCGGGGCCCTTGTCGGCAAGGACACCGGTCGCCGCGTCGACGTCAACCAGTACGTCTCGCAGTTCCTCGCGCGATCTCCCAACCGTTGTTCCCAGTACCCGCAGCAATCTCCGAAGCGCTTCCTTATCGATGGCCTCGAGGGTCTCGGTCCCCTGCGTTGCGGCCTGGTAGACCTCGTAGGGAATCGTCGTCTGCGACTTGGGGATGACGTCCCCAGCGTCGAGATAGCCGCGCGTGACGGCTCGCGGATCGCCCCCGTCCGAGGCCGCGCTGAGGAAGCTCGACGGCATCTGGAGATCGATGAACTTCTGCCCGAGGATCGTGCGCAGTTTCACCTCTACCCGTGTCTCTACCGGGAGGCGGACGTCACGCTCGATCTCCAGTGAGATGCGAGCCGCGTGCGGAGTCAGTTCGATGCGAGTTACCTTTCCGACCTTTACTCCGGCCACTCGCACCTCATTGCCGGGCTGCAAACCTGCGGCGTCCCTCAAATCTGCCTTGATCGTGTAGACGCCGCGCAGGAACTCGAACCTGTTGATCGAGAAGGCAAACGCAACTGTTGCCGCCAGTAAAGCCATCGAAGCGATCCCGACGAGCCACGGACGGCGTTCCCTGAAGGACTTCACGGCGTGCCTCGCGTTCCGCACGTCCCGAAGTCGTCTTTGCAGACGTCGATGAGGTGTTGGTTCGCCCACTCGCCGTAAGACGTAACGCGCTCGATCGACACGGCGAATTCCGGCAGGCTCCTTACGACCGCCCTGAGATCCCCCCTCTTGTCCTCCACCGCGTCGAGGATCACCTGGAGGTCGTCCAGCTCGGCGCGGATGTCGCTATCGTTCGCGGCGATGATGCGCTTCAGGCGCACGGCCGCAGCATCGAAGTTGACGATCGCCGCATCTAAAGCCGCGCGGTTGGCTTGCATCTGCGCGAGGAAGTCGCTCATGTCGGCAAGCGTGTTCCCGAGCTGTGAGTCTCTTGCCGCAAGGTCCGACGTCACAAGGTTGAGGTTGTCGAGCAGCACCTGGAGCTCCTCGTCACGATCGACCACCAGGTCGGAGATCTCGGAGAGGTTGGACAGGATCGTCGCCGTTTCATCGCTCCGGCCCTGGAGGGCAATTGTCAGTTCGCGTGCAACGGTGTTGATGTCGTCCGGGCTTGTCGATCGGATGAGCGGCCTGAGGCCGTTGAACAGCTCGGTTAGATCGAACGCGGCCTCTGTTCGCTCGAGTGGGATGAGGTCGCCATCGCGCAACAGGGCCGTGGTCTGAGAGTCGTCATCGACAAGATTGACCATCCGCTGACCGATCAGGTTGCGGAAGCGGATTTCTGCCCCGAGGTCCCCCGGCAGCTCGGCGTCGTCGTCGATCGACATCGTCACCACCGCGATGCCGTCGTCCACCTCGATCTCGTCGACGCGCCCCACCGAGACGCCGGCCGCCTTTACCACGTCCCCGGACAGCAATCCGGTCGCGTCGGTGAACTCGGCCCTGACCTGATAGGGCTGGGAGAAGAACTGGAAGTTGCCGATGATCGCCGCCAGCCAGGTCGTGACGGCGATCGTGACCGCGGTGAAGACCGCCAGCTTGAGGGCCATCCACCGCAGGCCCCCGGTCATCGGCGACCCTCGATGATCGTGGACAGGATCGAACGGATCTCCCTGGCGGTGATTTGCCGGTCGACGGGAGCCCCCGCGTTGGGATCGCCGGGCTCGTCGCGATCGGGCCCCCCACCTCGCCCGTAGAGCCCTCGCGACTCGGTCCCGGGCACCACGTAGACCTGCCAGCAGGTCATGTCGACCTCGTATTCACCCGCGCACGGTTGCCGCAGCCCCGAGTTCCATACGGTGAGGAACGCTTCGAGCTGAACGACGAGATCGACGAGCTGGTCGTCGCGGGCCGCGAGGATCTCCGCGAGATCGGCGCCACCCTCTATGAGGGCGCCGAGATCGTCCTCGGTCCGTTCCTGGAAAGAGGCGAGCTCGGTGAGGAACACCGGCACCGAGTCGAGATTCGATCGCAGCTCGGGCGCAGCACCGACCAGTGCGCGGTTGGCCGAATCCAGCGACTCCATGAACGACAGCAGGTCGTCGTCGTTGTCATCGAGAAACGCCGAGAACTCGGCGAGCTGGCCGAGCGCCTCGTCGAGTTCTGCCGCGCGGCTGTTCACCCCTTCGAGCGTCACCAGGCCCCGATCGATCGCTTGCCGGGCGGCCCGCTCGTGCCCCGAGAACCCGTCGGCCAGCTCCCGAAACACGACCGAGAGGTCCCTCAGCGGCAGCTCGGTCAGCAGATCGTGCCCGAGCTGCAGCGCGCGTTCGAGCTCCAGCGGTTCCTTCGTCTGCGAGTCCGGGATGGTGCTTCCGGCCGCAAGGGCGGCACCGGAGGTGTCGGCCGGTGGGATCAGCTCGACCCACTTCTGACCGAAAATGGTCTTGGACCGGATCTCGGCCCGCGTCGTCTCGGGGAGGTCGAGATCGCCGTCGAGGCTCAGCTCCACGATCGCGTTGCCGTCGCCGTCGAGCCGGATGTCGGAGATGACGCCGACCAGTACCCCGCGGATCTTGACGTCGCCGTTGACGGGGAGCTGCTGCCCGGCTCCGGGATCCGAGAACACCGCCTCGACCGCCATTCCCGACCGGAAGCCGCCTTGCAGGAAGTGCCACGTAGCTCCGAGCGCGGCCGCAAAGAGCGCAAGGGCAAACAGGCCCAAGCCGGCCCGACCGGCTCGAGCGCCTCTCCCCCCTCCCGCTGCGGTCACAGCACTCCCGATTTCGCTGGTTGACGCCGGACTCTAAACAAACTGCAACGAAACATGGGGCGCCCCGAGGGGCGCCCCACTGATGGTCACGTGGTCCGGGATCTACTGGCCCAGGACCGCGAACTCACCGTTCGTACCCACACACGTGAACACAAGGCTCGACGGTGTCACCGTCAGGCCGTTTCCGAGGCCGACGAATGTTTGCGGGGTCCCCGCGTCGACCCGGAACTGAACAACCGGGTTGGGCCCGATGGCCGGGTCGAGCTCCGGCGCATCGACCTGCACCGTTGCGTCCGTGCCGGTAATGATCAGCGCGGTGATGACTGTGCTGTTGCTCGCGGGGATTGTCGCCGTCGCCGGTCGCGGCGACCCGGCGTGGCAGTCACCCGCGGCCAGCAACCCGCCGCCACCGCCGAAGGTGCGAACATCGACTGCGCCGTTGCTTCCCGGGGCGTCGAAGAGGCCGAGCTTTCCGATGTTCTGCGAGTTGATCCGGCCGTTGCTGGTGTCCTTGATCTTGACGCTGGGTGTGTTGGTGACCCTTACCGCCTGGGCCGCGGCCTGCACCACCGGTGCACCCGCGACAAAGATCGCTGCTACAAAAACGAGCGCGAGCGCCCACGTCCGGCGCGTCTCGCGCCGGGAAGACTCATAAAGCTCCACGGAACCTCCCTCGAAAGCCAACCGACCGACGCCTACTGCTACCGGCCTCAAGCTACGGCGTCCGCCTGTGGATGACTAGGCCCTTGCGTCCATTACGTAGATGGAGTGTGGTCCCAACTAACGATCTGCGAGATCGGGCCGGCGGGTCTGAGTCAATTCGCGGGCTCGCTCCGCTCGCCACCGTTCGATCGCGCCGTGGTCGCCCGACAGGAGCACTTCCGGAACCCGCCAGCCCCGGAACTCGGGCGGGCGCGTGTAATGCGGGTACTCCAATCCGCCCGACGTGTGCGATTCCGAGATCACGGACTCGGCGTTGCCGACCACCTCGGGCACCAGACGCGAAACGGTCTCGATCACCACCAGCGCGGCCAGCTCTCCTCCGGCCAGGACGTAGTCGCCGATCGACAGCTCCTCGTCGGCGAGGTGTTCGGCGACTCGCTCGTCGACGCCTTCGTAACGCCCGCAGATGAGCACGATGTGCTGGTGGCCCGCCAGGCGCGCAACGTGGTCCTGATCAAGCCGCGCGCCGCGCGGGGACAGCAGCATGACGCGGGTGGCATCGGTGCGCACCGCGTCGACCGCGTCGAATATCGGCTCCGGGCGCATCACCATGCCGGCTCCCCCTCCGTATGGTTCGTCGTCCACGCTTTTGTGGGTTCCGAGGCCGTGTGCGCGCAGGTCGTGAACCCGCACGTCGAGCAGACCCCCTTGAACGGCCTTGCCGAGAAGACTGGTCCGCAACGGCTCCACGAACAGGGCCGGGAACAGGGTTATGACGTCGATTCGCATGTCAATCGAGCAACCCTGCGGGGGCGTCGACAGTGATCATTCGAGCATCGATGTCCACCGAGGTCACGATCGCTTTCACCGTCGGGACCAGCCGTTCGCCCCCAGGAGTGTCGACGACCAGAATGTCGTGCGCGGGGCCCGGCTGTACTCCGGTGATGGTCCCGATCCGCTCACCCGACGGAGTCGCGACCTCGCATCCGATCAACTGATGGGGCCAGAACTCGTCCTGCTCCAGAGTGCGCGCCGCATCGAACGGCACGTACAGCTCGCCCCGCAGCGATTCCGCGTCCGTGCGCGTGTCGATGCCGGCGAACTTCACAAGGAAGCGGTCGCGATGCGGGCGCGCGGTTTCGACCATCAGCTCACGGCCGTCGTCGTGCTCGAGCCTTCTACCCGGCTCGAATCTCTTCGGATCGTCGGAAATGCGCACGACGTACACCTCTCCGGAGACGCCATGGGGCTTACCTATGTGGCCGGCAAGAAGCTTGCCGGGCCGGTCCACGCTCCGTCCTCAGTCGACCACTTCGAGGAGGACGGTTGCGCCCTCTCGCTGGCCGGCCGCGCGGGCGAGGGTCCTCAGCGATCCGACGATCCGCCCGCGCCGGCCGATGATCTTGCCGACGTCGTCGAGATGAACCGAGACCTCGAGAATCGTCGCGCCGCGATCCCCCTCGACCTCGTCGATCCTCAACTCGTCGGGGTAGTCGAGCAGCCATGGGGCGACGTACTCGATCAGTTCTCTGCTCACGCGTCGGGTTCTTCCTCGTCGGGCTGGGGTTCCGAGCCGGGCTGGGGTTCGGAGCCGGCCGGTTCCTCGTCCTCCACCGATGCAGCCGGCGTCGGCACGACATCGGCCGCCGGGGTAGGTGCTGGTGCGGGAGGCGCCTCGCCGGTGAAGCTCGACCATGCTCCGGAGATCTCGAGGAGCTTGCGTACGGTGGTGGACGGCTGGGCGCCCTGACTGAGCCAGTAGACGGCTCGATCTGAGTCGATCTCCACCTCGGACGGCTCCGTGCGTGGCTGGTAGCGCCCGATGGCTTCGATGATCCGGCCGTCGCGAGGACTGCGGCCATCGGCCACGACGACGCGGTACGACGGCTGCTTCCGCTTGCCGACGCGCATCAACCTGATCCTTACCATTCCTCTCCTTTTCCGGGGCACCGGTCCGTGGCGATGAGACGCACACCGAGGGGGGCGCGGGAGCGGTCATCTTAGCGGATGAGCAGGTCAGACGCCCATCCCGGGCGGGAGCCTGACGCCTCGGGGAAGGCGCATGCCCTTGCCGGACGACATCGCCTTCACCATCTTGCGGACCTGATCGAACTGTTTCACGAGCTGGTTCACGTCCTGGATCCGAGTCCCCGAGCCCATGGCGATCCGCCGCCTGCGGCTCCCTTTGATGATGTGGGGGTTGTTTCGTTCCTCGAGGGTCATCGACCGGATCATCGCCTCGATCCTGGGGAGTTGGCCCTCCACCTCGGCGTCTCCTATCGGCAACTTCGACATGCCGGGGAGCATGGCCAGGACCTGCGACATCGGCCCCATCTTCTTGAGCGCCTGGAGCTGGCTCAGGAAATCGTCGAACGTGAACTCGGCTCGCCGGAACTTCTCTTCCATTTCCTTCGCCTCGGCCTCATCGAAGGCTTGTTCGGCTTTCTCGATGAGCGTCACCACGTCGCCCATCCCGAGGATGCGCGACGCCATCCGATCCGGATGGAAGGATTCGAGGTCGGTGAGCTTCTCCCCGACGCCGGCGAACTTGATCGGCCGTTCGGTCACAAAGCTCATCGACAGGGCCGCGCCGCCGCGCGCGTCACCGTCGAGCTTGGTGAGGATGATGCCGGTGACGTCGACCTCTTCGAGGAACGCCTCGGCGACGTTGACCGCGTCCTGGCCCGTCATCGCGTCGCATACGAGCAGGATCTCGGTCGGGACGACCGCACGCGCGACATCACCGAGCTCGGCCATCAAGCCGGCATCAACGTGCATCCGGCCGGCGGTGTCGACGATGACGTCGGTGAAGCCCTCGTTCATCGCGTGGTCGCGCGCCGAGCGCGCGACCACGACCGCGTCCGTAGCGCCCATTTGTGAGTGGACCGGAACGTCGGTCTGCTCTCCCAGTAGCTCGAGCTGGCGGATCGCCGCAGGACGCCGAAGATCGCATGCAGCCAGCAGCGGGCGTCGTCCGTCGGACTTCAACAGACGGGCCAGCTTGGCGGCCGCGGTCGTCTTGCCGGAACCCTGGAGACCCGCAATGAGCAGCACGCGCGGGGGCCGGGGGGACGCTTCGAGGCCGACGACCTCCTTCCCGAGGACGTCGATCAGCGCAGCGTGGACGATCTTTATGACCTGCTGCGCCGGGGTCAGACTCTTGTGGATCTCTGCCCCGGCGGCGCGGTCGCGCACGTCGGCCACGAAGGCCTTGACAACCTTGAGCGAGACGTCGGCTTCCAGCAGCGCGAGCCGGATCTCCCGCAGGACCTCGTCGACCTGCTTCTCGTTGAGCCGGCCGCGGGATCGCAGCCGGGTGAAGATGTCGTCGAGACGATTCGAGAGAGAGTCGAACACGGTTACGAGAGCAGAGCGTCGATGAACGTCTTGGGATCGAATGGCTCCAGGTCATCGATGCCCTCGCCGACTCCAATGAGCTTGATCGGGATGTCGAGTTCGTTCTCGATCGCCACCGCGATACCGCCTTTCGCCGTGCCGTCCAGCTTGGCGAGCACGACACCGGTCACGCCTGCCGCCTCCGCGAACTGTCGAGCCTGCGCGAGCCCGTTCTGCCCCGCGGTCGCGTCGATCACCAGCAGAGCTTCGGTGACCTCCCCTTCCTTCTCGACCACGCGCCGTACCTTGGCTAGCTCGTCCATCAAAGGCGTCTTCGTGTGCAAGCGACCCGCCGTGTCCACGATCAGGACGTCGATGTTTTTCGCGCGGGCGTGTTGGTAAGCGTCGTATGCAACCGCTCCGGGGTCCGCTCCCGGCTTGTGCTTGACGAGAGATGCGCCCGCACGCTCAGCCCACACGCCGAGCTGCTCGTCCGCAGCGGCCCGGAACGTGTCGGCTGCGGCGAGCGCGACCGTCCGTTCGTGAGCCCGGAGGTCGGCCGCAAGCTTGCCTATCGTGGTGGTCTTGCCGGTTCCGTTCACGCCTACGACGAGCCACACGGTGGGACGTTCGGGCGCAAAGGCCAGTGCGCGGTCGGCGTCGGACGCGAACATCGTCACAAGCTCGGCGGCGAGAAGCCCGCGCAGCTCGTCCGGCTCGGTGGCGTTGCGCTCGCGCGCCTGCGTGCGTAGGTCGGCCACCACGCGAGTAGCGACGTCGACTCCGACATCGGCCTGTATCAGCGCCGCCTCGAGGTCCTCCCAGGCGTCGTCGCCGGGGCCGGCCCCAAGTGCGTCGGCGAGCCGATCCGACAGGAATACCCGGCTGCGACGGAGCCGGTCGCGCAGGCTCGGCCGCTCTCGGGCCGGCGCGACCTCGGCCTCGGGCGGGGGCGCGGCCGGCCGTTCCTCGGGTGGCGCCTTCGGCTTGCGAGGCCGGGTGAGGAAGAAAACGGCCCCCACAACGAGCACGAGGGCCGCAGTGATCAGCAGTTCGGGCACGATTCCCTCCGGCATCCCCACAGGCTAAACGAAGGCTCGATCAATAGGCGCTCCGGTCTGTCGCACCTGAGTTCGACGGGAACTATTCCCGCAGACCACCTAGCGTCGAGTCACTTCCTCCATCCGCTTGGCGACGACTCGGGAAACACCTTCCTGGTTCATCGAAACGCCGTAGAGGACGTCGGCCGCCTCCATCGTGCGCTTCTGGTGCGTAACGATCAGAACCTGCGCGTGCTCCTCGAGCTCGGCAATCAGACCCAGGAAGCGTTGCAGGTTGATGTCGTCGAGCGCGGCCTCGACCTCGTCGAGGAGATAGAAAGGCGACGGCTTGGCCCGAAAGATCGCAAATAGGAACGCGAGCGCGACCAGGGAACGCTCGCCACCCGAGAGCAGCGACAACTTACGGACGTTCTTTCCCGGTGGCCGCGCATCGACCTCGATTCCACCGGCCAGAAGGTCGTTGGGATCAGTCAGCGTGAGTTTTCCGGCCCCACCCGGGAACAGGCGGCCAAAGACCGTCTCGAACTCGCGGGCGACCGTGTCGAACGCCGCGCCGAAGACCTCGATGATCGTCTGGTCTATGTCACGTACCACCTTCATGAGGTCGCGGCGCGATGTCTTCAGGTCCTCGATCTGTGCGACCAGGAAATCCTCTCGCTCGGAGAGCTCGGAGTACTCCTCGGCCGCGCGCGGGTTAACGGGGCCGAGCCGGCGGATGCGACGCTCGAGCTGCTCGACGCGGCCCCGCGCGTCTGATTCTTGGGCGTCGTCACCGAACCCCTCGAGGCGCTCGAGGTCGGCGGGGAGCATGCCCCAGTCGTCCATCGCCCGTTCGGCGATCGCGTTGATGCGGGCGGTGTTCTCAGCCCGTCTTATCTCGGCCTGATTGCGTCGCCGGACGACCTCCTCGAGATGCTCCGCGAGCTCTCTCTCCCTGGATCTGAGGCCCACAAGCTTGCGCTCTGTAGTCTCGGCCGCGGCCTGCGCCGATCGAGTTGCCTCCGACGCCCGGCGAAGCCACATCGAGCCTCGCTCGGCCGCTGCGGCCGCAAGCCGGGACACGCCTCGGGCGCGCTCGACGGCAGAGCGCAGGGAGTCACGCAGATCCTCGAGCCCGGCGAGCGCAGCTTCCGCGTCGGCAATGCCCGTTTCGGTCTCCTCCACCCGGAGCTGGGCCGCGAGAGCGCGCTCCTCGGCCCCCCGGCTATCCATCTGAGCTGCGGTCAGAGATGCGAGCGCGTCGGCCTCCTCCCGACGGGCGTCTATATGCGTTCGCTCGATCTCCTCCCGGTCCGAACGAACGCGCTCGAGTTCGGCGCGCCGGGCGGGCAACGCCGCCCGCTCCTCGGCAGCGGCCCTCTGAGCCGCGGCCAGTGCGTCGCGCGCCCGCGCTAGCTCCTCGTCGAGCGCGGCCAGCTCGATCTCCCGCTGTTCCCGGCGTCGCCGGCAACCGGCAAGGCGCTCGGCCGCACCCGATACCAGCGCGTCCAGCCGTCGCAGCTCGTCGTCGTGTGCCACGACCTCCAGCCACTTTTTCTCGACCTCGTCGTCGGCCGCGCCCACGATGTCGCGGGCACGGTCCTCCGAGGCGCGCGCCAGCTCGGCGCGGCGCGCAGCATCGTCGAGGAGGCCGCGCAATCGTCCTACGGCGTCGGCCATGTCCGCGAACAGCTCGGCCACCTCTTCGAGTGCGGCCAGCCGCGCGCCGGCCGCGGCCCCCGCCGCGTGCGACAGGTTCAATTGGTCCTTGAGACCCTCGGCGCGCTCACGCGCCTCTTCGAGCCGTACCTCCGCGGTCGCAGCGGCTTCTGCTTTACCGTCGAGCTCGGTCTCGAGCGCGCGGATCTCCGTTTCGGTCGCGTCGAGGGCGCGGCCCGCGTCGTCGAACTCGCGAGCCGCGATGTCGCGTCGTTCAACGACCGCCTGAACTCGGGCCTCGATGGCCCCAAGCGTGGAATCCCCCGCGGCGACGACGCCCTCGGCCCTTACGAGCGCCTGATCGGCGATGGTCTCATCGGCTCTCGCCCGCGCCAGTCGTCGCTCGGTCTTTTCCCGGCGCGCCCGAGCCGACTCGAGCGCCGCCGACGCGCCCCGAGAGGTCGCTGCGGCAGACTCGGACTCCCCTTGCAACCGGGCGAGCTTCGCTGCCATCCCCTCGCGATCTGCCTCGAGCAGCCTGATCCGCTCCCGATATCCTTCCTCGGTTTCGGCGGCCAGGCGCGCCGCCATCTTTTCGGCCCGCTCGTCGGCGAACCGGGCCAGGGAGCCCAGGCGATCCACGGACCGGGTCATCCGGTCGCGCACGGCACGGACCGACTCGGCCCTCTCGGTCAGGCGCCGTCGTTCGGCCGCGGCCCCCTCCAGCCGGGCCCGAACACTGGCGAGCTCATCGGACAGCAGGCGCGCACGTTGGGTCTCCTCGGCGGGGTCTCCCCCGGCGTCCGTTGTCAGGCGGTTGATCTCGGTCGCGGCGAGGCGCTGGCGAAGGCTGCGTTGCTCGCCGAGGAGGTCCGAATACTCGGCGGCGGCGGTTGCTTGACGCTTGAGCGGCCGGATCGCCCGCCGCAGTTCCGAGAGAACGTCGTTGAGGCGGGTGAGGTTGTCGTCGACGCGCTCGATCTTTCTCAGCGATCGGTCCTTCCTGCGTCGGTACTTGCCGATCTGGGCCGCCTCCTCGATGAAGGTCCGGCGTTCCTCGGGCCGGGCCCCCAAGATCGCGTCGAGCTGGCCCTGTCCCACGACGGTGTGGATGCTCCGGCCGATGCCCGTGTCGGACAGCAACTCGGCGACGTCGAGCAACCGGCAGGGCGCTCCATTGATGCGGTACTCGGACGCGCCCGTGCGATCGCTCGAGCGAGCGATGCTCACCTCGTTGAGGTTGAGCGGGAGGATCCGAGAGGCGTTGTCGAAGATGAGCTCGACGTCGGCCACTCCCAGGCGGGGCCGGTCCTGAGACCCGGCGAAGATGACGTCCTCCATCGACCCTCCCCGGAGGTTCGAGGGAGCCTGGGAACCGAGAACCCACGACAGGGCGTCGGCGATGTTGGATTTGCCCGAGCCGTTGGGGCCCACGATGACGTTCACTCCACGCTCGAACTCGAGGATGGTCGGATCGGCGAAGGACTTGAACCCGGCCATCCGGACGCTCTTGATGAACATATGGGCACGCTACCAGCGGAGCCGGCCGGGCCCCCGGAAATCCGCCGGCGGCGTGGAGGCCGCCGCGAGGGGCCGCGTGACCGAACTTTGCGCGCCCAGTCACAACCTCGAAGACATGGCGCGCAAAGTTGGTTGCCGGGAGCGTGTTGCGTCGCACCCTCGTGATCGCATGGCTTGCATGAAGCTTCCTACATCGGACCCCGATTGGGCCTGTGCCCAAATGGCTCAGCGGCAAATGGGCGTCATCTCGGCCGCTCAGGCCCTGGGCACCGGCCTCACGCGTCAGCAGATCTCCTACCGGCGGCGGTCGGGCACCTGGTCCCTCGTCATGCCGCGGGTTTTCGCCTTTGCCGGAGCACCGTCGTCGTGGCTGCAACGGATCTACGCGGCACACCTCTCCTTGGGACCCCACGCAGTGTTCTCGGGCCTAACCGCGGCCGCGCTCCTCGGGGTCGAGGAATTCCGGGCGGAGAAGTCCGTACACCTGATCGTTACGAGAGGCCTCCGGCCGGCGCGCAGCTGGATCGAATTACAGAGAGTCACCGAGCTCGGCCGGCGAGACGTCTCGGCTATCGACGCGCTTCCCGTGACCACGGCGCCGCGGACCCTCTTGGATGTCGCCGGACGCCTTCCGCCTGCCGTAGTCGAGAGGACACTATCGACCCTCTTGCACAAGCGGCTCGTGACCATGCCCGCCTTGGAGGACCAGCTGTTGCGCAACGGCAGGCGGGGGCGTCGTGGGACCGCATTGTTCCGCAAGCTCGTGGAAGCCCGGGCGGGCGAGCCGGGCATCGCCGCGACCGGCTTCGAGGTCGACCTCTTCGCATTGTTGAAGAAGGCGGGCTTCCCCCATCCGCTTCAACAGTTCGAGGTATGGCACGAGGGCCGGTTCGTCGCCCGGCCCGATTTCTGCTACCCGGAGCGGATGATCATCATCGAGGCGGACAGCTACCGATGGCATTCGAATCCCGAGCAGTGGCGGCGCGAGCAGACGCGTCACAACCAATTGATCGCTTTGGGGTGGGCGGTTTTGAGGTTCACGTGGGCCGACCTCCCTTCGCCTCATGAGTTTCTGTCGAACCTTCGGCGCGCGTGGGAGCGCAACCAACCCGCCGCTTAGCACCCGCTCCGGGCAACTTTGCGCGCCCGATCACATTCTGGGAGACATGGCGCGCATAGGTTCGATCGGGAGGCGAGGAGGCGGGGAGGCGCGGCCCCGGGCCCGGAGGGCAGGCGCGGCCTCCCCGCCCCTACTTGATCTTGAAGTTCCGCTCGTTCCTGGGGGGCTCTCGATCGACCTGGACGCCCGACACCTTGGCCCCCTCGGGCCCGGCCCGGCACAGGCCCACCACCCGGTAGACCTCGTCGCGGGGGCCCTCGAGAACGGCTTCGATGCGACCGTCGCCCAGCTTCTTGACCCACCCTGCGACGCCCTGCTCGATGGCCTTCTCGGCAATGGCCTGGCGGAAGTCTGTGCCAGCCAGATCCCCATTCACGAACACGTGGACCCGGGTTCTATCCTCCACTTCCCTGCCTCCTGTAGCTACGCCGCGTGCTTTGGATTCGACTCATGACTGACACTGTGGGCAGAAATAGCTGGCACCGCCGTTGAACTCAGCCCTTTCGATCTGGTTGCGGCATCTCCTGCACGGCTCGCCGGCGCGCTCGTAGACCTTGAGCTCGATCTGGAACATGCCTTCATTTCCCTGGAGGTCCCTGAACCCGTCGGCGCCCCAACTCGTCCCGCGCGCCTTGACGGCTTCCTGGGCAGTCTCGAGCAACGCCCGGTAGAGCCGCCGCACGTCCTGAGACGTCAGCCTGTCGGACGAGCGGTCGTACCGCAGGCCGGCAGCGAATAGCACCTCGTCGGAGTAGATTTCGCCGAGCCCGACGATGAAGCGCTCGTCGGTCAGCAGCTCCTTCATCGTGCGCCCATGCTCCTCGAGCAGGCTCGAGAACGCCTGCCACGTCAGAGGACTCTGATTGTCGAGGGGATCGAGCGCGGTCGTCTTCAGCTCGGGCATCGCCGCTACATCGCCGGCGGGCGCCACGAAGACCTCTCCGGTGAGCTTCGAATCGAGAACGCGGAGCTGGCCACCTATCGTGAAGGAGAGGACGATGTGCGTGTGGGGCGCGATCGCCTCCGACGCGCTCGTCTTCAACAGCCGCCCGGTCGTTCCGAGGTCGACCACGAACACGTTGTCGTTATCGAGATCGAAGAAAAGAAGCCGGCCCGACCTTTCGATCCCGTCGACCTTGGCCCCCACGAGCATGTCCTGGAACTCCTTGCGGCGGCCGTGACGGCGGATGACCTTCATCGCGTTGCGCGTGGGGCGTACTTCGGCCTCCTTGATGCGGCGGCCGACCACCTCCTTCTCCAGGTCCCTGCGGATCACCTCGATCTCAGGAAGCGAAGGCATCGCTCCCCCTGTCGAGATCATCGAGACGCCGAGCCCCGTCGAGGTGAGCCAGCGCCTCGCGCGCGGCGTTCTGCTCGGCCTCTTTTTTGCTTCGCCCCCGACCCCGCCCGCTCAAGTGGTCCTTGAGATAGACGCATGCCTCGAACCGCTTGTCGTGATCGGGCCCCGTTGCCTCGACCCGATACGACGGGAAGCTCCCGAAGTCTCGCACCGCTATCTCCTGGAGCGCCGTCTTCGCGTCGTAGCGGCTTCCGGCGGCAACGCGAGTATCGAGAGGACCGACAAACAACGGGACGAGGGCTGCCTCCACGGCGGCGATCCCGCGATCGAGATACACGGCCCCCACGACCGCTTCGAGGGTGTCGGCGAGCAGCGAGTCCTTGTTCCGGCCCCCCGACGCCTCTTCACCTTTTCCGAGCCGGATGTAATCGCCAAGGCCGATCGAGCGCGCGACCTCCGCCAGTGCCCCCGTATTGACCACCGAGGCCCGCAACCTCGCCATCTCCCCCTCGCTGAGCTCGGGGTATCTGTCGAAGATCAGTCCTGTGACGACCACACCCAGCACTGAATCGCCGAGGAACTCGAGCCGCTCGTTGTGCGGGACCGGACTCGACTGCTCGAACGCAAACGATCTGTGGGTGAGCGCGAGGTCGTAGAGCCCGCCGCCAGACGGCGGGACACCCAATCTTTCGAGCCCCGACGGAACGGCCGCCTGCCCCTGGGCCGCAGCGCGCCCCGCGGCGCTATTCGGTCTCGATGACCTGGCGTCCGGCATAGAACCCGCAGTTCGGGCATACCCTGTGGGGCAGCTTCGGCTGACGGCACTGGGGGCATGCGGAGTAGGTCGGCGCTTCCGTCCGCCAGTGGGCGCGCCGCATTCGCATCTTCGATCGAGTCTTCCGTCGCTTCGGAACAGCCATCTCCGCCTCCTTTTTAGCTTTCGCGAACGGCCCTCAGGCCGTCGAGCGGTCTTCCAACTTGGCTCGCAGGGCGTCCAGTGGGGCCCAGCGGGGATCGGTCCCGTCCTCCCGGCAGTCACACTCCCCGTCGTTGAGGGCGGCGCCACAGCGGGCGCAGATCCCCTTGCAGTCCCGCCGGCACAACGGGTGGAGCGGAAGGGCGAGGGCGATCGCGTCGCGGAGCATGGGCTCGAGGTGGATCTCGCTGCCGGCCACTCGATAGGAGTCGTCCGCCGGATCCTCGTGACCCGGAGCGATGAACAGCTCACACACCTCCAACTCGACCCCGGATCCCAGCCCGGTCAGGCACCGGGCACAGCGAACTTCCGTTGCGCCCTCAACCCGTCCCGTGACGAGGATTCCCTCGACCACGCTCTGAACCCGCAGCCGGGCCCCGATGGGGTCATCGGTGAGGCGCGCCAGCTCGACCCCGACGCCCGGCAACGGCGCCGACAGCTCGATATCTCGGAATGCTCCGGGCCGCCCCAGAAGCTCGGCGACCGAAACCGACAATTGCTGCACGCGCGGCTGCCCCGTCTGCAAGAAGTTGTGGTCTCCGGGGGCCACAGGGGCCGTCCCGGGCGCAGCGATGATACCAGAGGGGCTCCGATTTCCAGGGGTTTCCAGCCCTAAATGACCGGTTCGCCCAGTTCCTCGGCGTCAAAGGGTCCCCCCGGCGGGGGACCTTCGGGGGTCTGCGGGACCGCCCCGGTCTGCCGCTCGCCCCTCAGCTGCTCGCGTCCCTTGGCCACGGTGGCAAGCGTCTTGTTGAGGAGGATCTCGAACGCCGCGAGCTTCTGATCGATGTAGTCCTCCGCCTCGGCACGCATCCGCGCGGCCCGATCCTTGCCCTCGTCGACGATCCGTTCGGCCTCGCGCCCGGCGGCGTGGACTATCTCCGTGCGGGAGAGGAGTCGATCGCGCTGCTCGCGGGCGTCGGCCATGACCCGATCCGCTTCCTTGCGGGCCCTCGCCAGCAACTCGTCACGATCGCGGGCCATCCACCGAGCCTGGCGCACTTCGTCCGGGATCTCCTCTTTGAGTTGCGCGAGCAGCTCCAGGAATTCATCGCGGTTAATGACGGCGCTGCTGGACAAGGGGACGGCCTTGGCCTCCTCAATGAGGACTTGCAGCTCGTCGATGCGGTCGATCAGGTCCATGTGCTCACTCCTCGCCATAGTGTCGCTTAGATATTCCCATTTTTTCGGTAACGGTCGATCAGGGCCTTCGCAACTACCGGGGGGACCAGGCCCTCCACCGATCCTCCGAAGCGGGCGACCTCCTTGACCAGGCTCGACGACAGAAATGCCCACGCGGGTTTGGCCGTGACGAAGATCGTGTCGAGGCCGGGCAGAAGGGTCGAGTTCATCTCCGCCATCTGGAGCTCGTACTCGAAGTCGGACACCGCTCTCAACCCCTTGACGACCACCCTGAGCCCCCGGGCCCTGGCAAAGTCCACGAGCAGGCCATCGAACGAGGTGATCTCGATGTTGTCGAGATGGGCGAGGACCTCGCTCAGCATCTCCGTACGCTCTTCCAGCGAGAACAACGACTGCTTGGAGGGATTGGCAATTACCGCTACGCAGACACCGTCGAAGTGGCGCGCGGAGCGCTCTATCACGTCCACGTGGCCGTTCGTAGGGGGGTCGAACGACCCCGGGCACAGCGCAACCGTCACTCGTCTTCGTCCTCGTGCGTGAAGATGTAGACGGAACTCTGCCCGTACTCACGTTCCCAGATGAGCGCCAGCCCGAACGGGTTGAGCCTCCGCTCCTTCGAAGGACGGTGCAACACGATGCGTCCCTCGTTGGACAGCCACCCCCCCATCACGAGGTTTTCCAGGTTCGACAGGACGTCGTCGGGCGACATCGAGTAGGGAGGGTCGCAGAAGATGACATCCACTCTGTCCTCGGCGTGCGTGCCGATGGTGTGCGCGACGTCGCCCCACAAGACATCGGACTGGGACTCGAAGCCCGTGGCCGCGATGTTCTCCTCGAGTTTGACGATTGCGTCGCGCGAGTTCTCGACAAACATGACGGCACGCGCGCCGCGCGAGATTGCCTCGAGACCGAGGGAGCCGGAGCCCGCGTAGAGGTCTAGGACCGAGAAGCCCGACATATCCCCGAGCGCCGAGAATATCGACTCTTTTATCCGGTCGGTCATGGGGCGCGTACCGGTAACCGGAGTCTTGAGCCGGCGCCCCTTTGCCAAGCCGGCGATGACACGCATACACAAAACCTACATCCAGCCGGTGGCGCCTGCGTCGGCGCCCTTAACCCGACTGCACGACGTCCAGCGTGCTCTCGGAGAATCGGTCCCGCATCTCCCGGGCCAAGGCGCTGTGTTCGTATGCGCGCAGCTCGGGATCCTCGTCGATGATCCGCACCGCTTCGCTGCGAGCAAGTCTGACGACGTTCTGGTGCTCCAGCACCCTCGCCATCTTGAGCTGTGGCATCCCCGACTGGCGGGCCCCGAACAACTGTCCCTCCCCGCGTTGCCTGAGATCGACCAGGGCGAGATCGAAGCCGTCGGCGCTGGCGACCACGGCGTTGAGCCTCTCCGCCACGAGCGCCGTGGCGGGGTCGTCTGCCGCCATGTCGAGATCGACGTCGGTGGCAAGCACGCAGTAGGACGCGTGCCCACCGCGGCCGATGCGCCCGCGTAATTGGTGAAGCTGCGCCAGCCCGAAGCGCTCGGCGTCCTCGATTAGCATCACGGTCGCATTCGGCACGTCGACGCCCACCTCGACGACCGTGGTGGCCACCAACACATGCGTAGCGCCACTCCTGAAGGCTCCCATCGCCGCTTCTTTGTCCGCGCTCTTCATGTCGCCGTGTACGAGCCCCACGTCGAGGTCGGGAAAGACGTCCTCGGCGAGCCGGACTGCTTCCTTTTTCGCGCTGCGCAACTCGGTCTTGTCGGATTCGTCGCGGAGTGCGTACACGACAAACACTTGACGTCCGGCGGCCACCTCCTCGCGGATCCGGTCATAGGCGCGCTCCCGATCCCTCTCGCCGGCAGCGATGGAGGTGTGTACCGGACGCCGTCCCTTCGGCAGTTCGTCGAGGATCGAGACGTCGAGATCCCCATAGATGGTCACGGCAAGGGTGCGCGGGATCGGAGTGGCCGTCATGACGAGGATGTCGGGCTCCCCCATCGCTCCTTTCTCCCGCAACGACTTACGCTGATGGACGCCGAACCGGTGCTGTTCATCGACGATGGCGATTCCGAGGCGCGCGAAGACGACCGAGTCCTGAATCAGGGCATGAGTGCCGATCAGAAGATCGACCTCGCCGCGGGCGACCGAATCCAAGATCGCGTCGCGCTGTGACTGCGGCGTCGACCCCGTTAGGAGCCTGACCACCGGGCGACGCGACAGGCCTGCGAACAGGTTCACACCTTCGTCATCGCCGAACGCGCGCCCGAGCAAATCCGCCACCGTCAGGAAGTGTTGCTCGGCGAGCACCTCGGTCGGGGCCATGAACGCGGCTTGATCCCCACCCTCGATTGCTATCAGGCACGCGTACAGGGCAACAACGGTTTTACCGGAGCCGACCTCGCCCTCGACCAGCCTGTGCATGGGATGCTCGCGGCCCATATCGGTGGCGACCTCCTCGCATGCCCGGCGCTGCGCTCGCGTCAGCTCGAAGGGAAGCGCCGCGACGAAGCTTTCCGCCAGCGAGTTCTCAGTCACCGCCCCGTGGGCGATCCCGCGCACGGTTCGCTCCAGCAGGCGCTTTCTGTAGACGAGGCCCAATTGAAGCGTGAGGAGCTCGTCGAAGATAAGGCGCCGGCGCGCCTTCCAGACGTCCTGTTTATCGTCCGGGAAGTGGATGAGACGTACCGCCTCGCCGCGCGTCATCAGATCGTGGCGGAGCCGGACCTCCTCCGGCACGGGATCGAGGATCTCGCCGGTTCGCTCGAGGGTCTCCCAGATGACCTTGCGCAGCTGATCGGTCGAAAGCTCCGCGCTCGCCGGGTAGATGGGGATGATGCGGCCGACGTTGAACGGCTCGCGGCCGGTGCGCAGCAGTTCGAATCGAGGCGCGGTCATCTGCAGGCGCCCGCGGAACGTTCCCAGGCGACCGTAGAAAAACGCCACGTCGCCCGCGGACAACGCCCGCGCCACCCAATCCTGGTTGAACCACGTAACCGAGACGGTGCCGGTCTCGTCCCCGATCCGACCGGAAATCATCCGTTTGCCGGTCTTTGTACGAAACGGCCTGTTGATTTTCTCGACGCGGGCGTGCACCTGGACCTCCCCCTTGTGGCCCTCGGCGGCAAGCCTCCCGAGCTCCGCGATCGTCCTTAGCTGCGTTCGGTCCACGTGGTAGCGGGGATAGTGCTGAAGGAGGTCCTGGATCGTTGCGATCCCCAGCTTCGCCAACGCCTCGGCGCGTTTTGCCGACACGCTCAGAGGGCGTCCGCGCCGTGAGGGGGCGAAAAACTCCAACCCGCGCGGCGGAGCGGTCACTGTCTCGGCCATTCCTCAAGACTATTAAGCCGAACCGGAGCAGGCTCGGATTCGCACCTTTGCTATTCTTGGCCACCGTTATGGCATCTGTATGCGACATCTGTGGAAAAAAGCCGGGCTTCGGCAACAACATTTCCCACTCGCACCGCAGGACGCGCCGCCGCTGGAACCCCAACATCCAGCGCCTGCGCATCAGCGTGGGCGGCGCGGTGGTGCGCGCCAACGTCTGCACCAAGTGCCTCAAGGCCAACAAGGTGCGCCGCGCCGGCTGAGGGCACCCCACGGAGGTCAAGTCCTCGCGGCCGATCCTGACGATCGTGACTGGTGCGACGATTTGGTTCCGGCGGCCTCCAGACCAGGCCCCCGCGTGACCCGTTATTTCCGCACTCCGGCGGGTAATTCCCCTGGATGGAAGCCGTGAGCAAACTCGGCACGCGCGCCCGGCTCGAGGTCCAGAAGGCGCGCTCTCGTTACGGCGTCGTCGACATCACGATCGGCACCTTCAAGCGCTATTCGCTCGACGACGGGGGCTTCTATGCCGCCTCGCTCACCTACTACATGTTCTTTTCAATCTTTCCGCTACTGATGTTCGCGACCGCGGTCCTCGGTTTCTTCCTCGATGACGAGAGGCGGGGGAACCTCATCGAGTCCGGGATCCGAAATGTGCCGATGCTGGCGCAGATCTTCACCGATCGCACGCTGATGGCCGTCCAGCGAAACGCCGGCGCGCTCGCGCTGATCAGCATCCTGCTGGCCCTGTACGCGGGTTCGGGAGGGGTAGGGGCTCTCATCCATGCACTGAATCGGGTGCACAGGGTCGAGCACGAGACCACCTTCGTCGCAAAGAGGCTCCTGTCGCTCAAATGGTTGGCCTTCATGGCGGGCGCGACCGTCGTCATCCTCGTCCCGAGCGGCCTCGCCGAGTGGGCGTCCGCTCAAGAGAGCGCCGCGTTCGACCTCCTGGGCGTGGGCGCGCGCATCCTCGCGGTCGCGGTCGCGGCCGGGGTCTTCCTGCTCACGTTCAAGATGCTGCCCAACAGGGTGCTGACCTGGGCCGACGTGCTTCCGGGCGCCATCATCGCCGCGATCGCGTTCGAGATCCTGAAGCTTGCGGGGTCCTTCTACATCACCAACGGAGCCGAGGGCCGAAACGCCACGTTCGGCGCCTTCGCCACGGCGGCCACCCTGCTCGTGGTTTCCTATCTACTGGCTCAGGTCGTTCTCCTGGCGGCCGAGTTGAACGCTGTCCTCGTCGACCGCCGCGAAACGCGAGAATCACCACAAGCACCGGACAAGGAGGGATCGTGAACGAGCGCACGACCCGGGAAGTCGGTTCAGGCGACGGCCGGGCGTCGACCAAATCGGCAGGGCAGCTCATGAAGGAGGTCAGCGAGGACCTCTCCACCCTGATACGCAAGGAGATCGAGCTCGCGAAGCTCGAGCTCGGGGGTGCCGTTACGGAGAAGGTGAAGGGCGCCGTGATGTTCGCGATCGTCGGTCTCTTCGGTTTCTTCGCGCTGATCTTCATGCTGCTCGCGATAAGGGATGGGATCGACGAGGGGCTGCCCACGTGGGCTGCGGATCTCGTGACGGTAGGAATACTCGCAGTGATGGCTGTAATCGTCGTTTTGGTCGCCCGCAAGAAGATAGCTACTCCGATCAAAGCAGACCTTACGAAGCAGACGATCAAAGAAGACGTCGAAACTTTCAAGACTCTGGGCCGGTCGAATGGCCCTCCGGGGAGTTGATGTAGATGGGTCAGTCGGCACAGCAGACTGTCGCCGAGATCGAAGCGACACGCGATGATCTCGCTCGCAAGGTCGACGCGCTTGTGGATCAGGCGAAGGTCGAAGCCAAAGAGCTGGGCAAGAAGCTTGCCATCGGGGCCGTCGCACTGGGCGCGGTTCTGATCGTTGGCTTGATCGCCAAACGCCGCGTCGGCAGCTGAGCGCGGTGACCGCGGAAGGGGCCCGGGACCAGAATGGCCCCCCGGGGACTCCGCCGCGTTTCCTCACGTTGATGTCGATCGCGTGGCGCGCCTACTCGGACCACCGCAAGACGCTGACCGGCATTTTTGCGCTTGCTTCGGCGGCGGTCATTGCCGCCAATGTCCTGGCCAACCTCGCGTCGTTCGCGGCCGGCCGTCCTGTGCTCGCCGTTATCATTCTCGAGCAGATCGCGCCCTTCTTTGCATTTGGCGTCTTCTTCTCATTCGCTATGGCGGCCTCTGCGTGCGCGCTGTCGGATCGGCATGACTCGCCGGACATCCGCGCCGCGCTTCGTTCGACTCGGCCCGTGACTAAAGACTTGCTTACCGCGGGCCTTCTGGCGGGAATCGTCATGGTCGCAGCCATCACCCTTCTCTATTACCTCCCGATACTCTTTCTGCCGCTGTTCTTCGGACCACCCCTCCTTGTCGATGTGATCGCGGTCGACCGCATGCCTTTCTCTCCGGCGCTCACGCGCACTCGCGAGCTCCTGAGCGGCGAGAAGATGCGCGCCCTGGGGGTGTTGATGCCCGCAGCGCTGGTGGCGGGCACCCTCATGTGGGTCGCGCCCAACACGGTCGTGGGGGCGACCGCCCCCCTGGGAACCGTCGCCCAGCAGGCCGCTGCGATCGGCACACGCGTCGTCATCGACGCTCTGGCGGTCGGCTTCTTCGCCGCGGTCGTGTACGCGGTCTTCTCGGACGTCCGCCGGCGGAAGGCAGCTCCGACTCCCCCGCCGGAGCGCGCTCGCGACGAGCTGCCCTCGAGGCCGAGCCCCCACAGCAAGAAGAAGAGGAGGCGCTAACGCCAGCCGGGGTTGACCGGGCCGTACCCCTTGCCGAGTCGTAGCCCTCGCCTGATCGCGCCGGAGACGAACTCCTTTCCGGCCCACACCGCGGTCACCAAATCGTCGCCGTGCGCCAGGCGGGCCGCGATCGCCGCCGACAGGGTGCATCCCGTGCCGTGCGTGTCCTCAGAGTCGTAGCGCGGCCCGTCGATATGTGTGACCAGCTCGCCGTCGAACAAGACGTCCACGGCCCGATCGCCCGGCAGATGCCCGCCCTTGACGAGCGCCGCCCGAGGGCCGAGGTCGCACAGCGCCCGGGCCGCATCCTCCATCTCGTCGAGAGTCGAGATCTCGCTCGTCCCCAGCAAGCCTTCGGCCTCGAAGAGGTTGGGCGTGACGATGGTCGCGAGCGGGAATAGCCGCGCCTTCAAAGCGTCGACTGCGTTCGCCTCGAGGAGCCGATCGCGGCTCTTGGACACGAATACGGGGTCGACGACGAGTTGGTCTATCCCGTGTGCCCTGATGCCCTCCGCCGCGGCCCCCACGATCTCGGCGGACGCCAGCATTCCCGTCTTCGCAGCATCGACCCCGATGTCGGTCGCGACCGCGTCGATCTGCGCCAGGACGAAGTCCGGGGGCGCGGTGTGCACGCTCGTCACCCCTACCGTGTTCTGTGCAGTAAGCGCCGTCACCGCGCTCATGCCGTGACAGCCGAGCGCGAAAAACGTCTTGAGATCCGCCTGGATTCCTGCACCCCCACCGCTGTCTGATCCGGCGATCGTGAGACAACGGGGCAGACCGGTTACCGGCTCGACAGATGCTCCCATCCCTGTGCCCTCCATTCGTCCAGGCTCCGGCCCCCGAGCAGGCGGGCGCCGTCGGTTGTGACGCCGATCCGGGTAAGGCCCGCTGCGACCATGTGCGATGCGTCGGTGACCGTGTCTTCGTCAATCGTAAGGAGTAACTCGTAGTCCTCACCGCCGAGGACCGCGGCCGCGAGCGGGTCGTCGACCGCGCCGCTCCCGGCCAGGGCCGGATCGACCGGAATGAGCGAGTCGTCGACCTCGCAGCCAACCCCGCTCGCCTCCGCCAGCCTCCACAGGTCGACGGCGAGCCCGTCGGAGACATCGATCATGGCCGAGCAGCCCGCCCGAGCGAGGATTCCTCCCTCTTCCACGCGCGGCTCGGGACGAAGGTGGCGTCGGATCAATTCCCGCTCAGCCCCCACAGGAGCCCGCCCGCTACCGAGCACAGCGAGCCCGCCCGCCGATCCTCCGAGGGCCCCCGTCACGCACAGCGCCTGGCCCGGTCGCGCCCCGGACCGGAGTACGGCCTCCGGCGCCTCTCCCACCAGCGCAACCGAAATCGAGATCTCCTGCCCTCCCGACAAATCTCCGCCCACCAGACCGACCCCCCACCTGCCCGTCCCCTCGACGAGGCCGGCCATGATGTCGTCGACGTACCCCACCGGCGTGTCGGAGGGGACCGTCAGCGACACCACCGCACGTTTCGGCCTCCCGCCCATTGCGGCGATATCGGAGACGGTCACGGCCAGTGCCTTATAGCCGAGGTCGGCGCCTCCTGCGTTGGCGCGGTCGAAGTCCGCGTGCTCGACGAGAGTGTCGATCGTGAAGAGCAGCCGTGCTCCTCCCACCTCCACGACGGCGGCGTCGTCTCCGGACCACACCTCTTGCGAGGGCGGGGACCCGATTCCGGCCGCGATGCGAGCTACCAGCGCTATCTCTCCAACATCGGAGACAACTTGTTCACGGGGCGCGTCCACAGGGCGCGTCAGTCCGCGGACGGTCCCGACTTCACGACCTCTGCCGGGACCGAGTCGCGGAATCGCTCGAAGTTCTGCGCAAACATCCTGGCCAGCTCCTGCGCCTTGACCTCGTATTCCTCGACGTGGGGCCACGTCGATTGGGGGTCGAGTACCCCATCGGGGACGCCCGGGCAGCGCACCGGAATGTCGAGGTTGAAGATCGAGTGCTTCTTGGTTTCGACGCCGTCGAGAGCGCCCGATGTCGCCGCCGCAACCAGAGCGCGTGTGTGATCCAACTCGATCCGTCGTCCCACGCCATATGGCCCGCCCGTCCAACCCGTGTTCACCAGGAAGACCTGTGCGCCGTGCCGCGCGATGCGCTCGCCGAGCATCTGCGCGTACTCGCCGGGATTCAGCGGCAGGAACGGGGCCCCGAAGCAGGCCGAGAACGTGGCCACTGGTTCGTCTCCGAGTCCGGCCTCCGTCCCGGCCAGCTTGGCCGTAAAGCCCGACAGGAAGTGGTACATGGCCCCCTCGGGGCTGAGCCGCGCAATCGGGGGCAGCACGCCGAAAGCGTCGGCCGTCAGAAAGACAATCGTACGGGCGTGGCCTCCGCGCCCGTCGCGGACGAACCCGGGGATGAAGTCCAGCGGATAGGCGGCGCGCGTGTTCTCAGTCAGCGACGTGTCGTCGTAGTCGACCTCACGGGTGGCAGGATCCACGACCACGTTCTCGACGACTGAACCGAACCTGATGGCCCCCCAGATCTGCGGTTCCTTTTCCTTCGAGAGGTTGATGCACTTCGCGTAACAGCCACCTTCGAAGTTGAAGATGCCGGAGTCCGACCAGCCGTGCTCGTCGTCACCTATGAGCGCTCGGTTAGGGTCTGCCGAAAGTGTCGTTTTGCCCGTCCCGGACAACCCGAAGAAGAGGGCTACGTCCCCCTCGGCTCCCACGTTTGCCGAGCAGTGCATGGGGAGTACTCCGCGCTCGGGCATGAGGTAGTTGGCGGAGGTGAACAGGGACTTTTTCATCTCGCCCGCGTACTGCGTACCGCAGATCAGAACGCATTTGTTCTCCAGGTCGACCCCGACGAAAGCCTCGGAATTCGTCCCGTCACGGGCGGGGTCGGCCATGAACTCCGGCGCCGAAATCACGGTGAACTCCGGTTCGAAAACCTCCAGCTCCGAACGCTCCGGCCGGCGGAACAGCTGACGTGCAAATAGGGCGTGCCACGCAAGTTCGGCCACGACCCGGAGCTTGATGCGATGCTGGGGATCGGCTCCGATGTAACCGTCGACGACGACGACTTCCTTTCCATCCAGGTAGTCGCGAACGCGCGCCGTCAGCGCTTCGAACGGGGCCGGCTCAAAGGCCTGGTTGACTTCGCCCCAATCGATGCGGTCGCGGGAGGGACCGTGCGCGACGAAGAAACGGTCCTGGGGGGACCGGCCGGCCCTCGGCCCCGTAGTGGTTACGAGCGCCCCGTTCTCGGCCAGGAGTCCCTCTCCGCGCGCCAGCGCGAGCTCAATCAACTCGGCCGAGCTAAGGTTTCTCCAAACCTTTCCAGGCTCGATGCCGGCAATGGAATCGCCCGTCGACACCCGTTATCCCTCCTAGGATCGAGGCGGTGCGGGGGAATGAGCCTACCCGGTCGTTAAGCCCACAACCAAAGAAGGCTCCCCCAGGTCACGCGCCGCACTGCCAGAGTAGACTCGCTCAACATCTTGGCAGTTGTTCTGCTCGGCTAGCAGGGAGGGCAAGCGTGGCAGACGTGCAGGCGTACATCCTGATCCAGACCGAGGTCGGCAAGGCGGCTCAGGTCGCCAAAGAGGTTCATGACATCGAGGGCGTTGACGCCGCCGAGGACGTAACCGGCCCCTACGACGTGATCGTGCGCGCGAGCGCGCCCAACGTCGACGATCTCGGCAAGCTCGTCGTCGCCAAGATTCAGGCGGTCGAGGGCATCACCCGCACTCTTACCTGCCCGGTCGTCCATCTCTAGAGAAAACGACTCCCAACTCCGCCGTCGCCGTCAGGCCCTGACCACCCGCGCCGTCCATCCGCCCCGGCCGGCGCCGCAAGCAGGAGAGCCCGTAGCGCCGGTCCTGGACCTCTCGTCGACCTATCTCTTCGAAGATTCGGCGGATTTTGCCACTGCTTCCGCCGACAAGGTCGGGACGGGCTACGTCTACACGCGGTGGGCGAACCCGACGATCGATGCGTTCGAATCGGCCGTTGCCGACCTCGAAGGCGCAGAGGCGGCGGAGGCATTCTCGAGCGGCATGGCCGCCATCTCGACGATCTTCCTCGCGCTTTGTTCGGCGGGCGATCGTCTGGTCGCGGCGAGGCAACTCTATGGAGGTACACACTCGTTGCTCGCGCACGTGCTGCCGCGTTACGGGATCGACGCCCAGCTCGTCGAAGTCGACGACTACGAAGACATCGCAAAGTCGCTCGCCGGGGGAGCCCGCCTTCTCTACTGCGAAACCATCGGCAATCCGCGCGTGGTGGCAGCAGACGTTCCCCGTCTTGCTGAGCTGGCGGCCGACGCCGGTGTCCCGCTGGTGGTGGACAACACGTTCGCCAGCCCTGCGCTCTTCAGACCCTTGGACCACGGGGCGGCAATAGTCGTGCACTCCGCCACGAAGTTCCTCGGCGGCCACCACGACCTGCTCGGTGGCGTCATGTGCACTTCTCACGATCTCATCGAGCCCATCCGGGAAGTCGCACGCGAGCTGGGCGCCACCATGGCTCCGTTCAATGCGTGGCTCGCGCTGCGCGGGATGGCCACGCTGCCCCTGCGAGTTCAGCGCTCGTCCGAAACGGCGCTGCGCATAGCCGAGTGGCTTGCGACACGCTCCGACGTCGAGGCCGTCTACTACCCGGGACTCGATTCGGATCCTGGAAAGGGCATTGCGGACGCGCTGTTCGGTGGACGGGGCGGAGGCACTCTCGGATTCGACGTCTCGGGTGGACGGGCCCGGGCGCGCGCGTTTCAGGATCGGCTGCAGCTCGTGGGCCGCGCCGCCTCCCTGGGAGGCACGCATTCGCTCATCGTGCACGCGGCCAGCGTCACGCACACCCAACTGGATCCCGAGGAGCTGCGCACGGCGGGGATCTCCGAAGGGTTCTGCCGCCTCTCGGTGGGCCTTGAGGACCCCAACGACCTCATCGCCGACCTGGACGCAGCGTTGGGCGGAGGCGGTTGACCGCCTACAGGGTGGGCGTTTGTCGCGCTCCCACTGCCGTGGCTGGGGGCGTTCTTCATTGCACGTCTAGATGTGGAGGGGTAACCGACATTCCACGCCGGCCCTCTAAACCAAACCTCGGGATCGGTCGATTAAGGAGGAACCGGATAGCGGGTTGGTAAAATCCGGCTAGGCGTGCGCGGCACGCAGGTGCAGATAGGGGTCACGTGAGCACAGAAGACCCCGAGGCCGGTGGGTCTCTGGAGGGTGGCGACGGCGGAGGAGCCTCCCGCGCGCCCGACTCCCTACTGAAAGAGAGCGAAGTCTTTCGCACGGCCTTCGACCGCGCCCCCATCGGCGTTGCGATCGTTTCACCCGACGGGCACTACAGGCGGGTCAATCCGGCCCTGTGCGAGTTCCTCGGCTACTCGGAGGGTGAGCTCCTCGACAAGACCTGGCAGGACATCACGGACCCCGATCATCTCGAGCTCGACGTCGATCGGACCTCCAAACTCCTGAGTGGGGAGATCACCGGCTACCAGCTGGAAAAGAGATACCTCCATGCCCGAGGCCATCTGGTATGGGGGCACCTGAGCGCAACGCTCGTCCGGGACTCAGACGAAAACCCCCTCTACTTCGTCTGCCAAATCCAGGACATCACGGATCGCAAGGTCACCGAAGAAAAACTGATCGAGCAGGCGCTTCACGATCCGTTGACGGGCGTGGCCAACCGGCTTCTGTTCATGGACCGGCTGACGCTTGCACTCGCCCGCGCGGACAGAAACGTGTCACCCGTTGCCGTTCTGTTCTTGGACCTCGACCTGTTCAAGGAGGTGAACGACCGTTTCGGTCACCGCGCCGGAGACCAGGTGCTCATCAACACGGCGAAGAGGATCCGGTCGATCGTCCGCCCCTCGGATACGGTGGCGAGACTCGGAGGGGACGAGTTTGCGATCCTGTGCGAGGACATGAAGAGCGAGCAGGATGCGGTC
This sequence comes from Actinomycetota bacterium, assembly GCA_050694175.1. Taxonomy (GTDB): domain Bacteria; phylum Actinomycetota; class CADDZG01; order CADDZG01; family WHSQ01; genus JBOGXA01. Next base: position 69,736 of record JBOGXA010000002.1, on the reverse strand, counting down.
ATCATCGCGGAACGGCTGGGTCGCGAGTTCACGGCACCGATCACGGTCGATGGGGGTGAGACAAGGGTCACCGTTAGCATCGGGATCGCTTTTGCGCAAGAAGGGGACGATCCCGACACCCTTCTACGCCACGCGGACGCAGCCATGTACTCGGTCAAGGAGGGCGGCCGGGGAACGTACGAGATCTATCTCGACGTCCTCTAGCTCGTCGGCGCGGCTCGGGACCTGGCGGGGTAGTCGCGCCCTTTATGTCCCGTTGCTGTCACGAACAGAGATTTTCTTGCCGGTTGGTGGCCCGAAGGAGCCCGGCCCCGCCCTTCAGGCGTAACGTTGTCTCGGCGGCGGGTACCAACGTCGTGAGGGAGGTGGCATTCGGCCCTCTCCCGTGGAGGGAGGCAGCGTGGAGGAGCATCGAGAGCACGGGTTCGCCGAGGGCCAGGAGCGAGGGCCACATCACGACGACGAAGAGGATGCCGGCCGCTTCAGCGAGGGTCAAGAGAAGACGCCCGACACCCACGCCAAGGAGCATCGGGGCCGCTTCAGTGAGGGCGAGGAGGAACTGCCCGACACCCCCGAGAAAGAGGGCGAGCGTCGCTACAGCGAGGGCCAGGAGGGTCGCCCACCCGAGTAGTCCTCTTCAGTTCAGACGCGGCCGCGCGGGCGTGAGGCCCTCGTCGACGAGCCACTCGACCGTCCGCCGCAACGTCTCCTCGATCGGCGTGTACACGAGGCCCAGTTCGCGCGCGGCCCTGGAGCCGTCGTAGTCGTGTCCGTGCCTGAGGGTGCGAACCATCTCGCGGCACACGGGCGCGGATTCGCCTCCGCGGAGACGGGCAAGTGCCCCCACCACGGTCCCCCCCGCAGTGGCCAAGGTGCCGGGAAGAATTCGCGGGCGGTGGCGCGTGCCGGTGATCTCGGCGACAATCTCCAGCGCGCGCTCGATCGGAATGCTGGCGCCGTTCAGCACGTACCTCTGCCCGTCGCGACCTCGTTGGGCCGCGAGTAGGTGCCCTCGCGCGCAATCGTCGATGTCGACAAGGCTGATATTCGTCTTCACGAAGTACTTCAGCTTCCCGTTCAGAAACGCGACCAGGATCTTGGCGGTACCGCCGGTCCGACCCGGCCCCTGCACCGACGAGGGATTGACGCAGACGACATCGAGATCACGCGCGCGGCCTTCGATGAGGACGACCCGTTCCGCCTCGAACTTCGATCGCTCGTACTCCGACAGGAAACTTCCCCGATGTGGCGACGCCTCCGACCCCACGGTTCCCTTGCGCTCTCCGAGAGTTGCCGCCGAAGAGGTATAGAGCAGCCGGCCCACACCGGCGGCCGCCGCCGCCCGCACTACATTCAACGAGCCCTCTACGTTCACTCGGAAAAGGGGCGCCGGGTCTCTCAAGCAGAACGCGTTAAGGCCGGCGATGTGATAGGCGACTCCGCAGCCGGTCATCGCGGCGCGGACCGAGGCCTCATCCAGGATGTCGCCCGGAACCGTCTTGGCGCCCAGTTCCTCGAGCGAGGTGCGCGCCGCCTCCGACCTCGCCAGAGCGCGCACCTCTTGTCCCGCCGCAACAAGGTGGTTAACGACCGCCTTCCCCACCAGCCCACTTCCGCCGGTGACGAACACAGGCCCGTTCACAGCGCGGAGTTGCGCGAAGACGTCAGCGCGCTGGAATAGCGGGCGAGGTACTCGACCCCCGACATCACCGTGATCGCCGCCGCAACGATCATGGCCCACTCATCCAGGTACAGAGGGCCCAGCGGGTCGGATGTGCGAACGATCGCCAGCGTGATGGCCCCGAACTGAACGGTGGCTTTCAGCTTCCCCCAGATGGACGGCGGCATGACGGTTCCGTCGAGCGCGACCATGCCGCGCAGACCCAGGATGACGAGCTCCCGGCCGACGATGATGACCGCGATCCACGCCGACGCACGATCCACGGCAACCAGAGCGATGATGCACCCGGCGACGAGCAGCTTGTCCGCGGTCGTATCGAGAAACGAACCCAGGGTCGTTGCCGCGTTCCAGCGGCGGGCGAGATAGCCGTCCACGAAGTCGGTTCCTGCAGCGATCACGAACAGGCAGGCCGCCGACACGTAGGCGAGGTCGACCCGATCCCCTATCAGTACCAGCGCCATTACGACGGGGACGAGCACGATCCGCAGGACGGTGATGCGAATCAACAGAGTCGCCATCCGCTGCGGGGTGAGAATCATCGCGCCGGGAGTCCCCTCATCGCGCGGTCGGCGGCCTCGGTCGCCGCGTTCATATCGAGCAAGCGGACGGCCTGCTTTACGGCGGCAACCGCGGGCGGCGCCACGCTCAGCTCGGTCACGCCGAGCCCGACAAGCAGAGGCACGGCCGCGACGTCGCCGGCCAGCTCACCACAGACCCCCACGGGTATCTTGTGCGGCGCGGCCGCATCGGTCACCATCCTTATCATCCTCAGCAGCGCGGGCTGGGTTGCGTCCGCCAGGTGCGCGACCGACGGGTTGCCGCGCTCTGCTGCAAAGACATACTGAGACAGGTCGTTCGTTCCGACCGAGAAGAACGAAACCTCTTTCGCAAACTCGTCGGCAAGGAGCCCCGCGGCCGGCACTTCGACCATGATCCCCGCGTCGACGCGCTCGGGAACCGGGTGCCCGGCCCGAGCAAGGGCGGATCGCTGCTCTTCGAGGATGCGCACCGCGTCGCGCCATTCCGCCGGCGACGACACCATCGGGAACATGACCTTGATCGGATGAGCCGCGGCCGCTCGTACGATCGCTCGCATCTGCGCCGTGAACAGGTCCTTGCGAACCAGCGCCAGCCGGATGCCCCGAACCCCGAGGAAGGGGTTGGCCTCATCGGCCGCGGGGATGTAATCGAGCGGCTTATCGCCTCCCACGTCGAGGGTTCTCACGATCACCGGCCGGCCCCCCATCGCCTCGGCGATGGCCGCATACGCGGCTGCCTGCTCGTCCTCGTCCGGCGGCTCGGTTCGATCCATGAACAGGAACTCTGTGCGCAGAAGGCCGATGCCGTCCGCGCCCGCTGCCGCCGCGACCCCGGCGTCTGCCACCGAGCCGATGTTCGCGTACACCTCGACGTGCACCCCGTCGCGGGTTATGGCCGGGCCCTCGGCAGCCCTCCGGGCCGCCTCGCCTTCCGCCGCCGTTCGCCGGGCTCGCTCCGAGTACTCGGCGACGACATCGCCGGCGGGCTCGATCAGCACGGTACCGGTTCCTCCGTCGAGGGCCAAAGGCGTTCCGTCGTCGATCTCCAGAACCCGTGGCCCCAACGCCACCACGGCCGGGATCCCCAGGCCGCGAGCAAGGATCGCCGCGTGCGACGTCGGTCCGCCGGCCGCGGTCGCGATGCCGACCGTGACGGCGGGGTCGAGGCGCGCTGCATCGCGCGCGGCGAGGTCCGCCGCCACCAGGATGCCGGCACCAACTGCCGGCTCCGGGCTCGCTCCCGCCCCGACCAGGTGTTCGAGCACCTGGCGGCCCACCTCAATCACATCTGCGGCACGCGCGCGCTGGTATTCGTCTTCGAGTTCCCCGTAAGCAGAGGCCATCGCCCGAACGGCACCGTCCCAAGCCCGGGCCGCGTTCATCCCCTCGTCGAACACAGCGTGGCGGGCAGGCCCTAGCAGAGCGTCGTCCTCGAGGAACAAGAGGTGCGCGTCGAAGATCGATCCACGGTCGGCGCCGGCCCGAACGGTTGCGGCGGTCCGGGACCTTTCGATCTCGGCCCGCGCACGCGCAAGGGCTGCCTCGAGCGCGGCCCACTCCCCCGCGGGTTCCCCCCCAGGCGTATCGGGGATTTCGGGGCGAACCGCACGCAGAGGACGTGCCGGGCCCACGACGACCCCCGGGGACGCCGCGAACCCGCGCAACTCCCCCGGCCCGGCGCCGGCGGCATCCCGCCCGGGAGCCACGGCGGCCGGGACGATTCCATCGGCCTCGAGTTCATCGGTGTCGCCGAAGTTGTCCTCGGCGAGTTCTCGCAACGCCGCAAGCGCGGCGTCCGAGTCGGGACCGCGTGCTCGAACCACGATCTTGTGGCCCCGGCGGGCCCCGAGGATCGCCACCCCATTGAGGCTGCGCGCGCTCTCCGGCCCCTTGCCGGTCGTTTCGTTCGTGACGGTTATGTCCGCGTCGAAGCGACCCGCCGTCTGGACGAATCGGGCCGCGGGCCGCGCATGTAGCCCAAGCCGGTTGCGAACCTCGATGCGCACCTCGAGTGCCTCTCCGTCGCCGGATTCCTCCGGCCGCGACGGAACATCGTTATCCGCCGCGCCGAGATGCACGCTCTTGGCGCGCGCCCCGCCGCGGGCCTCCGCAGCCACCTCGTCCAGAGATGCCCCGATCTTGGCCGCGGCCGCGGCCGCGACGGCCCCCTCAACAAGCGGTGCATCGCACAGCAGCACGGGACCTGAGACATCGTCTCCGAGCATCTCAACGGCCATCTCCGCGCTGAGCAGCGCACTGCCCAGGTCCATCAGGACCAGCACGCCGTCGCCGGAGTCGGCCTGCATGACGGCCTGCATCACCAGCGTTGCATCGGTCCCCACCGCGCCGGGGTCCGCCGCCATCCCGCCCGCCGCAACGATTCCCACGTCATCGCCGCCCATCTCCCGCGCCAGCTCAACGACGCCATCCGCGAGCTTTGCGCTGTGCGAGACGATGACTATGCCGACCACGCACGGACTCTAACTGGACGACTCGACCCGGAGGCCGTACGCGCGGTGGAGAATCTCGACCGGATGGACGGAGGGTATGCCCGTCGCATGCGTGATCTGCCACCGGCACGTTTCGCTGTCGCAGGCGACGACGTCCGGGTCCCCGCCACTCACGGACTCGAACAGCGGACGTCCCACCTCCATTGCGATGTCGTACTTCTCCGCCTTCAGGCCGTAGGTCCCCGCGATTCCACAGCACTGCGCCGTTCCCTCTTGGACCAGGAGCCCCGGCACGAGTGCGAACAGGTCGAGTGCAGGCGAGCCGATGCTGTGTCCCCTTTGCTGACAAGGCGCGTGATAGGGAACTGTCATCGGGACCGGGTCGAAATCCGTGCGCAGCTCGCCGGCAGCTCGCAGGTCCACGAGGTACTCGCAGATGTCGAACATCCGCTCGGAGACAACCTCGAGGTCCGGGTCGTCGCTATCGAGGATCTCGCGAGCTTCTCTCTTCAGCATGAGCCCGCAGCTCGTGGATGTCGCAACGATGTCATAGCCTGCGCGCGCGTACGGCGCGAGCGCGGCCGACAGCCGCTTCACGTACTTGCGTGCGTCGTCGAACAGACCGTTGGACTGGAGAGGTAGCCCGCAGCAGCCCTGTGCCGGCACCACGACCTCGATGTCGTTGTGCTCGAGGATCGCCACCGCCATCATCCCGAGGCGCGGCTCGAAGTAGTTGGTGCTGCATCCATGGAAGAAGACGACTTTCCTTCGCCCGGCGGGTGAGTCATGCGTTTTTACCCACCTCCTGAAGCTTCTCCTCGCAAAGCGAGGCAGCGGGGCGCGGCGGTGAATCCTCATCGTCCGTTCCAAAAGACCGCGCACCAACCAGTTCCCGAGTGCCCAGTTCGCCAACCCGGTCACCGGCATGGCGAGACGGGCACTCGTCGCCGGACGGGAGATGACCTTGTCGCGCAGCGGGATGCCGCGTTGGGCCTTCATATTCGCTCGCGCGCGCGCGTTGATCTCGGCGATCTTCACACCCTGAGGGCATACTTGAGTGCAGATCCCGCATCCGGAGCAGTAGTCGAGCGAGACATCAAAAGAGATGTCCCCGCTCCGAAACCTCTCGGCTTGGGGCCCCACGTATTTGGGCCCGGGAAACAGCGGAGTCGCGTTCGACACGGGGCAAAAGCTCTCGCAGATGGTGCATTTGACGCAGTGATCCAGCGATTCGCGAATTAACTCCATCTACATACCCTGCATTATCGACTCGGCCGCGCGCCACCCGGTGGCCAGGCTGATGCCGTTCCCCGAGCCCTCACGCCACGGTTCGGCGCCACCGACCGTCGCGCCGGCAACAAATACGTTCTCGTAGACCGGCTCAGCGCCGCTTATCGGTCGGCAATTACCGTCGATTGCGATGCCGGCCCGGGCGACCGGATGCCGCCCAAAGTAATCGGCGTCGAAGCGCGCGCCGCCGGGTTCCGGAACGTATGAGACCGGCAGGCCCAACACCGGCTCGGTGATCCTCCACCGGGAATCCATGACCACGCCGCCGGCCGACACGCCGCCGCTCGCGAGGATGAACGCGTCCGCCCGGTACGCCGTGACGCGCGCTCCGGCGTCGACGTCGATGCTCTCGAGGCGCGCCCCCGATCCATGGCCTCCGACCACCAGGGGGCCGACGACGATCCGGCCGCCGACCCCCTTGATCGCGGCACATAGGGCCTCGTAGAGCCGGATGCCCGGCACCGACGGAGGCAGCGTTGGAATCTCGAACACACCGCACCCGAGCCCGTCGGCGAGCTCGACCGGCACCGTCGTCGCCGCCGTCGTGCCGAGGACCGCCGGAAATCCAACCCGGTCTCCGGGTTCCACCTGGGACTCGAGTGCACCGATCACAGATTTCAGAAAGTCCCTGTCCTCGAGGCTGCGCGCGTACCCGAGGCCTCCGACGTCCGCCTCTCGAGTCAACGGCGCGGGAAGCGGAACGTCCAGGGTCACGGCGCGCGCATGCACACCGGCAGCGTCGAGATTGTCCGCGACCAGCGCCGGATAGAAGTCCTTGAGCCTGCTGAACCCAACGATCACGACGGTCCCTTCCCGCTCCACATCGCCTCCCGCGATGCTCTGGGGCACGACGGCGCTCGGCTTCACGCCGCCGACGGCCGTCGGCAGGAGAAAGTTCCGCTCGAGACCGCCTTCGAACCGGCCCAGTTCTTTTTGGGAGAGGAACCAATCGATCGCGGCGCCCACGGTATGGACGCCTACCCGTGAGTAGGGATGGTCGGGGGTGGACGCAACGAGGTCTCGCAGCACGGCCCCCGGCGCCGCCACCCGCTCCGGCGAATATCCCAGAACGTCGATGGTCGCCCCTCCGAGGTGCAACGACCCCACTCCGCGGGCGAGGACGACGACACTGGCGCCGGAGTGAGACAGGCGGAGGGCGGATGCGAGCCCGGCGAGCCCCGCTCCGATCACGACGACGTCGACCATCATCCACGCTGCCTTTCGAGACGATCGCGTGGCGGCAGGTGCCCCACATCGAGCAGACCCTGGTAGACCCAGTCGTCAAAGCGCGACTGTCGCCATCCATCTCCGTAGAGGATCGGCCACACGCCTTTCCAACGCTCGTGCAGGAAATCGGAGAGCGCGCCATTGGCCGTTGCATGATCGAGATGGGCAATCGCGTGCATAACGCCGGCCGAGCGGTAAATGCAGAAACCGCCCTGGCACGGGCCCATACCGAGTCTCAGAGTTCGGCGGATGTCGTCCAGGTTGGTGGTCGCTCGGCGTTCGATGGCCTCCTCGAGCCGGCGGCGCGTGATGAGTTCGCACTCGCAGATGAGCTGATCGTCGTGAAGCGTCTCCTCGCGGCCGGCCAGCCGCGAGCCGAGCCGGTAGTACGCCCCCCCTTCGGAATCCGGGAGCGGTTCCTCGGCCGTGCTGCAGGGCCGTGACGCGCCCAGCTGCTCGCACATCGCGTCGACCGTCTCCTCCGCCATCTTGCGAAAGGTCGTGAACTTTCCGCCGGTGATCGTCAGGAAGCCGTCGACCTCGTCGCGCTCGCGGTGGTCTATCAGCGTGTGCGATCTGCTCACGTCGCGCGTGCTCGAGAGTTCTTCCGAATCGAACTGGAAGAGGGGCCGCGCTCCCGCCCACACCCGCAGGGCTCGGAGCTCGCGGAAGCCCGGAACCAGCCGCTCACCGTCGTCGAGCATCTGATCGACCTCCGCCTGCGTGATCGGGAGCTCGTCGGGATCGGCGACGCGGATGTCGGTGGTGCCTATGACGCTCACGGTTCGGATGGGCACGATGATGTCGCCGTCCGACGGCATCACCAGGCGGTTGATCACCGTGTTCACGACCCGGTGATTCATCGCGATCATGATCCCCTTGCCGGGTAGGACGGATATCTCCTTTAGCCCCGCAAGGTCAGCAAGCTCGCCCGCCCACGCGCCCGACGCGTTGATCACGAAGTCGGCGCTGATGTCGACGTCCTCGTCGCGCCGTTCGTCGCGGACGCGGGCCCCCGTAATGCGACCGTCGTTACTGTGGACGGAAACGACCGGATGGTAGGGAAGCACCTTCGCTCCATGCTCGAGTGCCGAGCGAGCGCAGGCCCACACGGTCTTCCACGCGTCGATCCCCGCGTCGGGGACCTCGAACACCCGTTGTGAGCGCGGCGTGAGGCGCGGCTCGCGCCGAAGCGCCACACCGACGCCGACCTCCTCCGCCGGGATGGTCGCGTCTATGCACCCCGCTGCGAACGCGTCCGCATACGACGGATCGTCACCGGGAAGCAGAACGAAGAATCCGCCTGTGTCCTCGATGCAGTCGGCCGCGATGTGGCGAAGGACGCGGTTCTCGTCCATGCACTCGCGCGCCGATCGAGGATCCTTGACCGCGTAGCGGCCCCCCGAATGGAGCAGTCCGTGGAACCTGCCGGTGGTCCCCTCGGCGAGGTCCTTTCGCTCGACCAGGATGACGTCGAAGCCGCGCATCGCTGCGTCGCGAGCAACGCCGGCCCCGGTCGCGCCGCCACCGATCACGAGGACGTCTGTTTGTAGATGAGCCATCACTCGCTCCGGGTGCGAGAAAAGGGGACCGGCAACGCCGGTCCCCAATCCTCTCAGGCTGTCCGGACTACTCGACCCAGTCGAAGGTGCGGGTGACCGCCTTCTTCCAGAACTTGTACTCCTTCTCGACCTCGCCTTTGTCCATCTGCGGGTCCCACCGCTTGTCCTCGAGCCAGTTCTCGCGCAGGTCCTCGACCTCTTTCCAGAAGCCGACCGCGAGCCCCGCGGCGTAGGCCGCGCCGAGTGCCGTCGTCTCCGCGATCTTCGGTCGGATCACGGGTACTCCGAGAGCGTCGGCCTGGAACTGCATCAACAGCTCGTTACCGACCATGCCCCCGTCGACCTTGAGTGACTTGAGTTCGACGCCGGAGTCTGCGTTCATGGCATCGACAACCTCGCGCGACTGCCACGCCGTCGCCTCCAGGACCGCTCGGGCGATGTGCCCCTTGTTCACGTACCTCGTCAGACCGGCGATGACGCCCCGGGCGCTGCCCTTCCAGTACGGCGCGAACAAACCCGAGAAAGCCGGAACGAAGTAGCAGCCGCCGTTGTCGTCGACGGTCGCCGCCAGCTCCTCTATCTCGGGCGCGGACTTGATGAGCCCCAGGTTGTCGCGCAGCCACTGGACCAGTGCCCCGGTGATCGCGATCGCCCCCTCCAAGCAGTACACGGGCTTCTGGTCACCGATCTTGTAACCGAGTGTCGTCAGCAGCCCGTTCTTGGATTGGACCGCCTCGTTTCCGGTGTTGAGAAGCAGGAAGTTACCGGTCCCGTAGGTGTTCTTGGCCTCTCCGACCGAGTAGCAGGTCTGGCCGAACACCGCGGCTTGCTGGTCGCCCAGATCGCCCGCAACCGGAATCCCCTGCAGGGTTCCAGTGGCCTCGCCGTAGACCTCCGACGACGCCCGGATCTCGGGCAGCATCGACCTCGGAACGTCGAGGATCTTCAGGATCTCGTCGTCCCAGTCGAGAGTGTCGAGGTTCATCATCATGGTGCGGCTGGCGTTGGTCACATCGGTGACGTGCACGCCTCCGTCCGGCCCACCTGTGAGGTTCCAGATGCACCATGTGTCGATGTTGCCGAACAGGACGTCGCCGCTGTCGGCTTTGTCGCGCAGACTCGAGTCGTTGTCGAGCAACCACCTGATCTTGGGCCCCGAGAAATAGGTCGCGATCGGTAGCCCCGTCTGGAGGCGGAACCGGTCCTGGCCCCCGTCCTGACTCAGCTCGTCGCAGATCTTGTCCGTGCGTGTGTCCTGCCACACGAGCGCGTTGTGGACCGGCTTACCCGTGTTCTTTTCCCACAGCACCGTCGTCTCGCGCTGGTTGGTGATCCCAACGGCGGCAAGATCCGACGCCTGGATGCCAGCCTTTTCCAGGGCGCCCTTGATGACGTCCTGCGAACGCTGCCAAATCTCGTTCGCATCGTGCTCGACCCACCCCGGCTTGGGATAGATCTGCTCGTGTTCCTTCTGGTCGTAATCGACGACGTCTCCGCCGTGCGTGAAGATCATGAAACGTGTGCTGGTGGTCCCCTGGTCGAGCGCTCCTACGTACTCAGCCATAGGCCAACCTCCTCTCTGTCAGGCTAGTGGGACGCCCCACTAGATCCGGTTCGCGAATTGATTTATCCAGAGAGCACCTCCGACGCCGTCTTGAGCAATAGATACGACGAGGTCGCGCCGGGGTCCTGATGCCCGGCGCTGCGTTCCCCGAGATAGCTCGCGCGGCCCTTGCGCGCCACCAGCGGGGTGGTGGATTCCATCCCCCGCTGAGCGGCCTCGACGGCATTCTTCAGCCCATCGGACAGCGACGACCCGTTGCTTGCGGCCTCGTTCAGCGCGTCGCGGGCCGGCACCAGCGCGTCGATCATCGTCTTGTCGCCGACCTCGGCCTTGCCGCGCATCTGGACGCCTTTTACCGCGGCATCCACCATCTCGGCAAAACCGGCAAGGTCGACATCGCTCATACCCGTGCTCGCCGATCCCATCTGCATGAACAAGGTCCCGTAAAGCGGTCCGCCGGCTCCTCCGACGCTTCCCACCAGAGCCATGCCCACGGTCTTGAGAAGCTTTCCGATGTCGTCCGGCTCGTGCCCGTCGATCTTGACGAGAACCGCGTTCATCCCGCGCGCCATGTTGGTCCCATGGTCGGCGTCGCCGATCGCGGAGTCCAGCTTCGTGAGGTACGCCTTGTTTTCTTCCACCGTCGAATGGAACGCCTTGATCCATGTCAAGACGTCCTCGTAGGCGACGCTCAACGAATGCCCCCCGTGCTCGTCATCGACTCTCTTCGGACCACTCTACTTCCGCGCTCACACCCCCCATCGCAAGCCGGGAGTGTTGACGGGCGCATCCCAGAGCTTGGTCATCTCGTCGTCCAGCTTGAGCAGGGTGATCGAGCAACCGGCCATCTCTAGAGAGGTGATGTAGGGGCCGATCAGATTGCGCGTGATCACGACCCCCCGCCCGTCGAGGAACTTCGCCAGCTCGTTGTAGACGATGTAAAGCTCGATGAGGGGTGTGCCCCCCATCGAGTTGACGAAGGCGAGCACCTCGTCGCCCTTATTGAACGGCAGATCCTCGACGATCGGCGTAGTCAACCGCTCGACGATCTCAGCCGCCGACGCGAGCGACACCCGTTCCCGGCCCGGCTCTCCGTGGATGCCGATACCGATCTCCATCTCGTCGTCGCCGAGCGCGAACGTCGGCTCTCCGGCTGCGGGAACCGTGCACGACGTGAGCGCCATGCCCATGCTGCGGCCGTTCGCGTTCACAGCCCTGCACAGCTCGGCGACCTCCTTGAGAGCGCGCTTCTCCTCCGCGGCCGCCCCGCAGATCTTCTCGGCGAGGACGGTCGTCCCGACACCCCGGCGCCCGGCCGTGTAAAGGCTGTCCTGCACGGCCACGTCGTCGTCGACGACGACGGCTTCGACTTCGATACCTTCGTCGCGGGCCAGATCGGCCGCCATCTCGAAGTTCATAACGTCGCCGGTGTAGTTCTTGACGATGTGAAGCACTCCGGCACCACCGTCGACGGCTTTGGTCGCCTCCATCATCTGATCCGGCGTCGGCGACGTAAACACCTCGCCCGGGCATGCCGCATCGAGCATGCCCATACCGACGAAGCCTCCATGCATCGGCTCGTGGCCGGAACCACCACCCGACACGAGGCCGACCTTGCCGTCGACCGGCGCGTCGGCGCGCACGATGTAAGCAGGGTCGTAGAAGATCCTCACCAGATCGGCGTGGGCCCTCTCGATACCCTGAAGCTCCTCTTGTACGACGTCTTCGGGCTTGTTGATGAGCTTCTTCAATGTGTCGAACTCCCTTCGTTTACTCCCCCTGCTCACCGAGCCCGCGCTAAGGAACCAACCCTACGTAAATGGCCGCTCCTGCGATCCCGCCGGCGACGGGAGCAGCGACCGGCACCCACGAGTAGCTCCAGTCCGAGTCGCCCTTGCCGGCGATCGGCAACACCGCGTGGGCGATGCGCGGCCCGAGGTCGCGCGCCGGGTTTATCGCGTATCCAGTCGGTCCTCCCAACGAGAGGCCGATACCGACAACGAGGAGGCCCACCAGGAGAGGCGTGAGGCCTGCACCTGCGGCAGCCGCTGAGGGCCCCTCCGCGTAGCCGAGTGCCAGCACGCCTGCAAGCAGCATGGCCGTGCCGATGATCTCGGTCGTGACGTTTGCCGCCGGCCGGCGGATCGCCGGTCCGGTCGAAAAGACCGCAAGCTTGAGGCCCGCGTCCTCGGTTACCGCCCAGTGCGGCAGGTACGCGAGGTACACAAGTGTGGCTCCCAAGAAGGCACCCACGAACTGGCCCGCGATGTACACGGGCACGTCTCCCCACGGGAAATCACTGGTGACCGCCAGGGCGATGGTCACTGCCGGATTGATGTGACCTCCGCTGAACGGCGCCGTTGCGTAAACCGCGAGCGCGACCGCCAGGCCCCATCCCATCGTGATAACCATCCAGCCACCGTTCTGGGCCTTCGAATGGTTGAGCAAAACCGCCGCGACGACACCGTCTCCCAAGAGGATCAGGATCAGGGTGCCGACAAGCTCGGACACAAAGTTGTTGTCCATAGGCCTCCTCCCGATGTTCTACCCGCGGAAGCCGACCATTCGACCTCCGTAGACGAGTCAACTTGCCCTGCTTGCGCGCGTCAAGATGTTTTCTCAGACACGATCGAACTGCTGCCGGGTCATCTGCCAACAAGACACGGTTTTATCCCCCCGACCGTCCATCGGCGCGCGCAACGCGGCGCGTCATCAGCGCCCCGACGAGCCCCGTAACCCCTCGGCGGGGCGGGCCCTCCCATCCTCGGGCGTAATCGGTGCAAATCGGGCAATTTCGTCGTAATAAGCGGGAGGGTGGTAAGACCACCCCGCGAGGTGCCGAAACAACTAAGAGGAATCGAAAGGAGCCACCGTGGACATCGGCAAGGAAAAGACCACGATCATCGTGGAGCCCATCGAGGAGCCGGTCGTCCGGCCCACCGAGGAGCCACGTCCGGTCGAGCCGGAGAAGACCCCGGCCGAGGAACCCGTCCCGGCATGACAGATGGGATGATCGTTCCCGATCTCGTCGAGCCGGTCGTCGGCTGGCGCTACTGGCGCCTCGATCGGGGCCGTACGCGGCTCGCATCGCTGACCGCGGGCGCGGAGGTGTGGCCCGTCGGACGAGCATTTGGGGCGGCCTGTCGCTTTGCCCGGCGGGATCGCTCCGATGCCCGCTACCAGGTCGTGGGTGGGTTCGAGCGAGCCCGTCACGGCGCTCCCGAGGAAGGCTGCACGTGCGGTATCTACGCGGCTCGAGATCTCAAGACGTTGCGATCGAAGATGCTGTTCGGCCTTGGCCTCATGGTCGTCGGCGAGGTGTCCCTGTGGGGCAAGGTCATCATCGGGGCGCGCGGGTATCGGGCCCAGTTCGCCTACCCGAGACGCCTCTATGTTGTGCAGCGCACCGCGGACTGGGATCAGTCGAGTACCGTCCGGGCCCTCGGCGTCTACGGAGTCCCGGTCGAGCCCATCGTTTACCGCACCGTGACGACGAACCCGGCCCACGTCCTTGCCGTCGCCATCGCGAGCATCGCGGAGAACATATCGGCCCTCGGCGAGGCGATCGGGGGATTTCTAAAGAGGAACGGCCCCTCGGAAGCGTCCCGCTTCCACCCTTACTCCAACGGAGAAGAACGTGTTGGTCGTATGCAGTGAAGGGCACGACCCCGTCTCGTGGGACCCGGCCGAAACCGACGAGTGCTGGATGTGCGGCCGGTCGATTCGGGTGCCTCCTCGCGACGCCCGCTACAGCGAGGAGCGGGGGGACAAGGATCGGGGCACGCAGGCCTCGACGGATGGAGCCCTCCTCGTCCGGCGGCGCGCCGCACAGAAGCGAAAGTAGGACCCGCACTAAGCGGGCGGGGGTTCTCCTCGCATCTCCCGAAGTGCCCGCTCGACCCGATCGGTCATCGCCCGGTGGTCCTCCCCCGGCGCGGGGTAGACCGCGGGGCCAAACGTGATTGTCACGGGGAACCTGCGCGGCCACGGCTTGCCGACGGGCATTGCGTCGAAAGTCCCGCGCAGCGAGATCGGCACGATCGGAAGCTGGTGCTCGACCGACAGGTAACCGGCCCCGGACTTGAAGCTCGCCATCCGTCCGTCGCGAGACCGCGTTCCCTCCGGGTATAGGAGGATGTTCCACTTGTCGGCCACCAGGCGGGCCAGTCGTGCCTTTGTCGATTTCGATAGGCCCCCCTTCCGATCGATCGGGACGGTGGCGAACGACAGTGTCACGAGACTCGCGATGAACCGGTTCTTGTAGAAGTAGTCGGCCGCCGCCACCGTCGCGGTCTTGCGGCGCCATTTTTTAGGGAGCGAGCGCAGGACCGACGGGGTATCCAGATGGCTCGAGTGATTGGCCACGAAGATCGCGGGAGGTTTGACGCCGTCGAACACATCGAGCCCTACGACACGGGGACGTGTGTAGAAACCAATAAGGCTGCCGAGCCCGTACATCAGGATTACCTCGCGTGCGAGGACGGCTGCGGGGCGCCGGGCCCACGCCGTATCGAAATTCGCACCCTTCTTGCGCCAATCCATGGATCTCCTTTGCCCGGGCGTGCGCGCCTCGCCCGGCGACCCTCATTAGACCCCGTCTCATTGTTCCATGACCTACCGCGCGTTACCGCCTTCTCGCCGATCTCCCGGGGGACGGCGCCGGTCGGGTACCAGAGGACGCAGACCCGCGGTCAGGGTCGAGATTGCATCCATGATGTCCTCACCCGCCCGCGCCCAGTCCTCACGCGAGTCGGGAGAGCCCTCGATGCGCATCGGTTGCCCGATCCGGGCAACGACGGGCTGCCGTGGCCGCCATCTCTTCCCGTATCCCTTGGGCCAGATGTTCGCTGTCCCCCAAATCGCCGCCGGGATCAACGGCGCCCCCGACGTGAGCGCCAGGCGCGTGACCCCCGTCTTGGCGGGCATCGGGTTGAGGTCCGGATCGGTGGTGACCGTCCCCTCGGGAAAGATCACGACGATTTCTCCTCGGTCCAGTGCCTCGACCCCGTTGTCCAGGGCCATCGGCGCGGCCCGCGTCCCCCTCTTCACCTCGATCTGCCCGCACCCGCGCAGCACCCACGCGATCCTGCGATCGTCAAAGAGCTCGGACTTGGCCAGGAACCGGGGCCTGCGCCCGGCCTTGTTGACGATGTACCCGATGGCGAGCGGGTCGAGATACGCAACGTGGTTGAACGCGAGGATGGCGGGGCCCGCCGGGGGGATGTTCTCGAGGCCCTCGATGTGCCATTTGAACCACACGTGCAGCCACGGGATCAGCACACTTCGGGTCAGCTGGTAGATCAGCTCTGCCATTGCGACCGGATTGTGGCACAGGCGCCTGCCCGACATCGAGCGTGAGTTCGGAGCTCACATTGAGCGCCGGACTCACTCTCGACCATTTCCTCCTGCGTCGGCTCGCGCCGCGGCCAGCGCCTGTTCCGTGGCGTAGGCGGCGCCGGCGTGGGGGTCGAACGGCGACACACGCTCCCGCTGTTTCCGGGCAAGCCGGTCCATGACCTCCAGCGCCTTGGGCTCCTCGTCCGCCCCCCGCAGCTCGAGCACGCCGGCGGCGACGGCGCGGTCGAGAAAGTCCTTCCCGCGCTCGGAGCGGACCAGGATCATCGTCCACCCCTCCAGGCCCAGCCCCCCGCACGAGAGGTCTGCATGCTCGGCCGCAAAGTCGGGGCAGTGGTGACACCACTCGTTTGCGAACGGACGCGCATCCTTGAGCGGGATCTCGATGTCGCGCCCGTCCTTCAGCGTGACGATGACGCGGCCCTTGACGTTGACCTTGGTCACATCGCCGAGGTCGATGCCCAACTTCTGCTCGACAATGCCGATCATGAACGAGTCGTAGTCGAACGTCTCGCAGCACATCAACCCGATGACGAGCTTGATCGGGCGGACCCACCTCTTGATCCCCTCCGCCGCGAGCTGGCGGACCGCGGTCGACTCGCACGACACGCCCACTACGGCGACGCTCTTGCACTTCGCTTTCACGGCCTCTTTGAGCCCAAGCGGCGTCGCGCAGTAGGTGTAACGGGATCCGGCGGCCGCGACGAGTTCATCCCGAGAACGGACCAGCCGCGGCTCGTCGAGCCACTTAACCCGCTCCGACGGCCCCGACACGACCGCGCCGTCGAGCTCTCCGGTATCGAGCCCCCACGCGAGGAGGGCGGTGACGGCGCCTCCGTCCTGGCCCGCTTGCAGTATCGGCTCATAAGTTGCCCGAGCCAGCGTTTTGGAGAGGTAGGCGCCCTCCGGCCGGTCGTCGGGACGACGGCCGCCGAAAAGGGCGCTTTCGATGACGTCGATCTTCGGGTCTAGGCGGAGACACGCCATCGCGCACAGCGAACAACCCTCTTCCCCGTGCACGCAGTTGTCGAAGGGGGAGTTTGCGTCGGTCTGCACGGGATCGAAGTCGACCAGCTCGAGGACCTTGTGGGGACACGCGACGATGCACGCCGAACAGCCGCAACAGATCTCCGTGGCGACTATTTCCTCGTATAGGTGCTTCCAGTGCTTCCGTTCTCCGGCGGCGGCCGCGTCCGCTTTCGTCGTTGCCACGAGCGGCATGGTATCCCGAAGGAGCGATCGGCTGGGCGATCGCGGGCATTACCCCAGGCAGGGTCGGCGAGGCCGGCGCTGCCGATGAGCAAGGCCTTCGCTCGAAGGCCGCAGCGAGGGGACGGAGACAAACACATGCAGCCATATGACGCCGGACTGCTTCCAGTGAAGGAGCTGAGCCGGGCGAAGAGCAGGCTCGGCCGCCACTTCGCCGACGAAGACCGCGAGGAGATCGCCCGGGCGCTGCTCCATGACGCGCTGGAGCTGTGCGCGAGCTCGGACTTTCTGCGGTGGTCGGTGCTGAGCGCCGACGACGAGGTCCTCCTGGCCGCAGCGGATCGGGGCCTCGGCGTCATCCCGGAGAAGACGGCAGGTCTCAACGCGGGCATCGCGGGGGCCGTAGCACAGATCGTTGCGGAGGGGCCCGCCTCGCTGACCATAGTCCACGCCGATATCCCCCTTGCCTGGCGCGGCGATCTCGTCGACATCCTCGATACGGGAGCGACGTCGGACATCGTCGTCGTGCCGTCGCGCCGCGACGGCGGCACCAACGCCCTCTACATGCAGCCGGCGGGAGCGATCGAGCCTCAGTTCGGTGCCGGTAGCCTCATGGCCCACGTTCGCCTGGCCGAGCGCCTGGGTTTGCGATGCTCCATGCTCTCGTTGCCACGTGTCGCACTCGACATCGACACGCTCGACGATGTCGACGCCTTCCTCGACGCTCGCAGGCCGGCACCGACCAGAACCGCAGAGGTGCTGACCAGGTTGCGGTCGCACGCGAGCTAACGTCAGCGCGGCAATTCTTCGACTTCGAAAGAGCCCGGCAACGCGTCGGTCATCGCATCGACGAAGCGCTCCCACTCCGCCTCGGTCATGGTGATCGTGCCGCAGTGACTGAGGTGCCCGGCCCGCCCCGCAAGCATGGTTGCGGTGACCGAGGACTCGTTGCCTTTCAATTGGGCGCGAAAGCGCCTCAGCACCCGCAGCTTGAACTCGATCGTCTCTGCCATTGCGTCGAACCCAGTATGCGCGACCGCGTCACGGTTCGCCGGTCGCTCCGGTGCGCGTGTCCTCGGCGGCGACACGCTCCCGGCCCACGGCCGCGTCCTCCGCGCGCGCGGCCAGGTCCTCGAGCCTGGCCGGTGTCGGAACCCGAACGCCACCGGGCCCTCCGAGCCAGAACGCGGCGCCGATCGCGACCAGGGCCAATCCCGCCGGGACCACAACTTGGGCCGCGCCCGGAGTTCTCGGGGCCGCTATCTCCCCACCCTCGAGTCGGCTCGCCCGCCCCCACGAAAAGCCGGCGAACAGCAGCAGGCCGGCCGCGATCGCGACCAGCAGGCACTGCATCAGCCGGATCGTGCGCCGTTGCCGGCCGTGGGCTACCGGGCCCCGGTGCGCGCCGCCGGTCATGGCTCGTTTCATGGAGATCACCCTAACCGTCGATACGAACGCGACCGTTGCGAAAGAAACTGCCGGACGGGACAGATCCCGTCCGGCAGTTGGAGAGGCTATCCCGACCGCGCTACTTGCGTCCGCCCACGGTCTCTTTGAATCCGGCGCCCGGCTTGAACGCCGGCACCTTCGAGGCCTTGACCCTTATCTCCTCACCGGTGCGCGGGTTGCGCGCCGTGCGAGCCGCCCGGTTGCGGCGCGAAAACGTGCCGAACCCCGGCAGGGTGACCTTCTCGCCCCTCTTTACCTGCTTCTGGATCGTGTCGATCGTGGCGTCCAGAACGTCGGCCACAGTTCTCTTCGATTCGCCCGTGCTGGTCGCGATGGACGATACGAGATCGGCCTTGTTCACGATGTGCTCCCTCCTTCTCCGACTTGAGCCCAGCCGCTACCCTACAGGTCCCAGCGACCCCATCTGTGGATATGTGGTCGGTCTGGCTCGCCGCCCCCGCCTCTATGGAGGCCCTCGACGCGGCTCCGCCCGCGCTTCGGCGGCCACGGCTAGCTCGTCGATCCCGATGATCCCCAAAAAGAGGGTGCGCGATCGCCCCCGCAGAACAACGGAGATTCCCGACGAATCGACCGCGGAGGCAGGCCGGACGTCGAGCCCGCTTTCCGAGATCCATTGCATCGCCACCCTGCGCGCGGCGGCGACATCGACGTCTACGTCTCCCCCACTTCGGTAGTAGGTATCTCGGCTCAGCTCACCGGCCCCGGCAAGCGCTGAGGCGTCGGCCGCGTTCTGCAGCGTCCGTCGATACAGCCATGCCCGTGTGCCGTCCACCGCCAGTCCCGCGATGGCAAACACCAACAACGACATGCCGAGCACGAAGATCGTCACCTGCCCCGCCTGTGATCGCTGCGTCACTCGGCACTCCTATAAGGATCCACACGCACCGCGTGCTGCGCTCTCACCCAGACCGAGGGTCCTGCGACGCGGCCCAGAATCGGGGCCTGTAAGACGGTGACCGGATACGACACCTCGATTTCGACCGTGCCCCCTCGCTCGAGCCCGGCCCCTGCACTCCAGCGCACACGCGCATCGCCGGCGTGCAGTCCCTCGTCCACGAACGCTCGGGTAACGGCCGAGCGCACCGCGCCATCCGCAGAGGGCACGTCGGGCGAGCGGGCCGCGTCCACACCTGCCTCGCGCGCCGCCGCGGTGGTGGCCAACGCCGCGCGGTGAAGCTCCGACAGGACGCCCAGCGCCCACACGAGCGGTATCAAGAAGAGCAGGCCCAGAAGGACCGTTTCGATGAGCGCAAAACCCGATTGCCGGCTTCGACTCACACTCATCTCACCGGCGTCTCCTTTGCCGCCGATGCACGCGCCGCGAGGGTCGGTGAGAACGGGAGGGGGCCGGGATAGGAAAGGCGCCCAGACACGTTCACAACGACAATGGATCGCTGGCCGATCGTCTGCACGCCAACATCCACCCTCACCCCATCGAGCAGGCGGCCCGTCGATTGCTCGATGGTCTCCGTGGCGATGACGGCAGCTTCATTCGGATTGCGCCCGAGCTCGAGCGCAGCCCGAGCACCCTCATGAGCGGACGCGGCGACGACATTGCGTCCGTAGAGAAGCAAGGCGATCTGGACGACGCACAGAGCGAGGAACATGAAGAACACAATCGCGAAGATTGCTTGGACAGGCGCGTTTCCCGCCGAAGACCTAACGATCGCTCTTCGTCGGACTGCCGTCAACAGCTCGAGCCGCAGACGGTATCAAGCGCACTCTTGACTATGTTCTTGAGCTGTGGCTCGGCTATGGCCCACACGGCCAGGACTAGGGCGCTCGTCATCAACACGATGAGCACCCAGCCGGGGACATCGCCGCGCTCGTTGCCGAACGCGCGCAGAACTCTACTCACAAGGCCCTCCACCCTTTACCTCCTTTCTTCACGGCACGATTAGATTGAGCGACACCAAACCCGGTAGCAGTGCGAACACAACAACCACCGGCATGATCAAGAAGACAACGGGGACCAGCATCAGGACCTCGCGCCGGCCGCCCAACTCGATCAGTCGTCGCCGGTGGCTCTCGCGCACATCGTCGGCTTGTGCGCGCAACACGTCGGCCAGCGGTGCGCCACGCTCGATCCCGGTGCACAACGCGTCGACGAAGCGCGCGACACCGTAGTTGGGTACACGCGACTTCAGTGTCTCCAGTGCATCAACGATGGGTTCGCCTGCTCTTACGTCGGAAAGTACTCGGCTAAACTCGCTTCCTATCGCCGAAGGCATGACATCCGCCACGCGAGCGAACGCCGCCGGAACCGACTCACCGGCCATGATCGACAAGGTCACGAGATCGATCGCGGTGGGTAGCTCCTCCTGGAGGAGAGCCCGGCGTTCTTCGATCTGCCGCGTCAAACCCCAGTCGCGCCCCGAAAACCCGAGCGCAAAAGCCGCAAGTCCGAGCGCGGGCAGCGCGACGAGGTTCACGCTTGTCCCTTTTGCCGCCGCGATGCCCAGCAGTGTCCACGATCCCACGGCGGCCGTCGCTCCCCACAACATCTGGCGCAGCCGGAACTCGGCCGGCCCCCACGCGAGGTCCGCAGCGGACAACCTCTCGGCCAGACGTTCGTTGGAGCGAGCGGATCCGGGCAGCACCCGTTGGAACCACGCGGTGATGGAACCCCGAGTCGTGGGAACGGACAGGAGCCGGCTGGGGCGACCGTAGAGGCCGACCACGTAGGGGTCGACCCGCGCCGCAAGCCTGGATCTCCTGGCAACGGGGAGGCCCGACACGAGCAGAAGGAGACCGAGGGCGCCGGCAGCGGTAACGAGCAGCCTCATCCGAGTCTCCGCTCTTCGGGAAGGCGAGCCGCGCGCAGCATCAAGCGATAGCCCACGACGGTTGCGGCCGCTCCAATCCCGATCGTCGCCAATCCGGCTGGCGAGTTGTATGCGGACGCGGCTTCCGGTCTGGTCGACATGAGCAACAGGACAACCCACGGGGCCGCGGCCGCCACTCGCGCGGCAACCACCGTCCATGACCAGCGAGCTACGATCTCCTTGCGAACGCGCGCGTCGTCACGAACGAAATCGCCGAGCGTCCTCAAGAACCTTACGAGATCGGTCCCGCCGACATCCTGTGCGAGGCTCAGAGCGGCCACGACGCGGTCCGCGATCGGATCGGAGAAGTCTGAACGCATCCGCTCGAGTGCGGTCTTGAATGTGTTCCCGGCTCGGTATGAGGACGTGAAGACCACGAATCCGGTCCTCAACTCGGATGGCCCACGGTCCACAAGCGTTGTGCAGGCCTCCGCAAGCGATACTCCCGCACGCACAGACGCCGTAAGGGTGGCGATTGCATCTGGCCACGCATCCCGAAAGTTGCGCCGGCGGCGCCGTCTACGGGATCCAACAACCATCATCGGCAGCGCAGCCGTGGCCAGACCAAAAGCCCCGGCTACAACAATGGACGAGCTGATACCTGCGACGATCACAAAAGTGGCGAGCGCGCCGGCGCCCGACAACGCGACAAAGCGAACCCCGCTCATATTTCGGACACCGGACTCCGCCACAAGAAGATCAAGCCTCTCGATCAAGGAGTGATTCCTCCGGCGCGCTGGTCCGGCAAAGCCCTCGTAGATGAGCGTGACCCCAAGGGCCGCGGCGGCAGCCACGATCTCGATCACGACAGCACCTCGCGCAGATCGATCCCCGCCGCCTCGAATCGTTCGCGCCCGGGCGGCTCATGCCCGGTCCACTCCATCCGGCCCCGGGTTCTCTCCCACAGCGACGCCGTCTCGATCCGGTCCCCCTCGACGCGGCCCGACAGGCCGATGATCTGTTTGGCGTAGCGGCGGCCCGCTCGATTCTCGAGATGGACGATCAGGTCGATGCATGCAGCCACAGTCGGCACAACGAAGGCGTGGCCGACGTTCTCGCCGGCGAGCAGCGGCAGCGTCGATAGCTTTGCCACGGCCTCGTGAGCGCTGTTCGCGTGGATCGATGTCATGCCGGGCAGTCCGGAGTTGAGTGCGACGAGGAGATCGAGCGCCTCCGCCCCGCGGACCTCGCCGACGATGATCCGATCAGGTCGCATCCGCAAGGCCTCGATTATCAATCGTCGAAGATCGATTGCCCCTTGTCCTTCGAGATTCGACTGCCGGGTCTGCATACCGACGACGTCCGGAAGAGTGATCTGTAGCTCGAAGACCTCCTCGCACGTCACGACACGCTGGGTGGACGGAATGGAGGCGCCGAGGCAATTGAGCATCGTCGTCTTTCCGCTCTGTGTCGCACCGGAGACGACGATGTTTACTCCTGCGCGGACCGAGGCGTCCAGAAAGCGCGCAGGTCGTTCGTCGAGCGATTTAAGCCGCACGAGTTCATCGAGATGATGTGCTCGCAGAACGAACTTCCGAATGTTCACGGCCCAGTGCTTGCGAGTTATGTCTGGGATCGCCACGTGCAGACGCGACCCATCAACCAGGGTCGCATCCACGAACGGACTGGAGAGGTCGAGCCGCCGCCCGCTCGCACGAAGCATGCGCTCCACGAGATCTCTGATCTCGCCGTCGTCCAATACGACGTTCGTCAGTACATGCCGTCCTCCTCTCGCGCAGAACACCCTTCCCGGCCCGTTGATCCATATCTCTTCCACATCCGGATCCTCGACGAACGGCTGCAGAGGCCCAAGGCCTGCGACACGGTCCAGCACGGTCTTCGTGACCGCCGTCCGATCTTCGATACGAGGCAGGTTGCTCGACTGAACGCGCAGTTCGTAGTCGCTCACGACCTCGTCCACGAGTTGCGAGATGCTGGCAGCTCCGTCCCGAGCAGGGTCCATCCCCCTCCTGCGGACAAGCTCCCGTACCTCTCCCTCGACGATCGGAACAGAGCGATCCACCCCTAGCTCCTGCCCCCCAGCCGGGTCAGCAGACCGTCCGGCTTCACTTGTGCGCCCACGGTCGCCGCAGTCGTTTGCATCGCTGCCGCGATCCCGGATCCGGGATCGAGTTCTCGAGCCGCTTTACCCTCTCCCACTGCTCGAGCAAGGAGCTGGGGACGGTCCGGGACACAAGCAATCGGTCGCTTGTGCGTGTGCCGTCGAAGCATCTCGGCGACCTCGCGCTGCTCGCCCGGACTCACCCGGTTCACGACGACCAGGATCTTGTCCGGATCGACGGTCTCGCGCAGACCTTCGTACCCCCAGAGGAAGTTCTTGATCCCGACGGGATCCGCCCGACAGACCGCAACGCAGTGATCCGCAGCCTGAAGGGTCTCGAGCGCGAGCCGGTTCCGCCCGCTACCGGCCGCAAATGGTGACGCGTCGGGTTCTATACAGAAGCCGACGTCGCACACCGTGTAGAGAAACGCGTCGCGTGCGACTTCGAGCAGCCTGCTCCACCCGCTTTCGGACACGTCGGCCCACAGATCCGAACGGGGGATTCCCGGGAGTATCACCGGGCCCTCGCGCCCGGCTCGCCGGAAATCCATCGTGAGCCGGGCCGCACCCAACTCGTCCTTCGCCGCCATGCGAGCGGCCCACACGATCGTCGGCAACTCGTCGACGACACCCAGCAGCTGCAACACGTCCCCCCCGTACGAATCGCCGTCGACGAGCAGCGTGTCCTCGTGGACCGCGGCGAGCTCGGCGGAGAGCTCGATCGCGACGGTCGTCCGGCCGGGGGCGCCTTTCGGTCCCCACACCGCTATGAGCCGCCCGCGCGACGTGGCGGTGCGAGGCTCCTCAGGTGCGATCACAGGCAGGTTTGCCGAGCACCTTTCGAGAATCTCCTCAATCGATGAATCGGCCGGCACAAGAGCCGCGCCGAGGGGGCCCAGCAGATCACCCTCGATCGGATTACTCACGACTCCCACCAAACGAACTCCGTCCGCAGCGGCCTCCCGCGCGGAGTGGGCGTCGAACCAGGCCGGCGCGCCCACCGAGACGATCGCATCGATGCCGCCTCCTCTCAGGGCCGCGAGAAGTTCGATTCGATCGACGCATCTCAGCAGTAGCTCGACATCGTGGCGATTGCTCAACCGCCGAGCAAAACCCGCCTCGCGCTCGGGATCTCCCGCCAGCGTGACGATTCGCAGGCGACTCATTCCTGCCGCCCTTCCCTCGGCGCGCGATCTCCTATGCCATCTCTCACTCGAAGTCCTCCGAGCGGACGGTCTCGGGTATCCCTGATCCGGAGCTGCCCACAACCCGGGCGATATCGATCTCGGCCGTCCGAATCGCAAAGGCAAGCCGGCCCGCTTCCTCGTCGGTAACCGCCACCGTCACACCGACCACCGCCTCGTCTTCAACCAGACCGCCGGCAGTGACCACCTCGCGGACCTCAACGGCGCGGAGAAGCATCTGAGTCCGAGCACGCGGGTCTCCCGCGTCGAACGTTGCGAACACGTCGATCCGGTCGCCGGCTTCGAGCGTGCCGCCATTCGCATGTTCGATCGCGACCGGCACGGTCATCGTTCGATCTGCGCCTGCTGCCCCCTCCGCAGCAAGCCACTCGGCAGGAATGAGCTCACCGGCGCGGAGCGCTCGGGTGACCATCATTCCTTCGAGGCTCGAGGCCTCGGTTGCGTACCGGCTTAGCTGGGCCGGACCCAGCTTTGCCTCAACCAGCTCGAGATCGTCCCCGCCGAGAACCGTGTCGGGTGGAACGTCGGTTGCCGCCGCCCATACGAGGGTGGTGGCGCGTTGGGCCTCGAGTACTTCTCGGCCGGCCAGGAACGCGATGCTAAAGAGGAGGATTCCCCCGACCGTGCGGGCGTTCAGCCACGTGGGCCGGGCAACCCTACGTGCGTAGGGGATATCCATCGGATTCCTTCGCTCTTCTCCCCCTGTGACGCGCGCGCGCCAAACGGCCGCAAACAGCGGCGAATCCAGCTATCTGCGCGCATCGAGTGCTAGGCTTCGAGACGTGAGCAGGCCCGGGATGGACACGGCGCACGGAGATACCTCGTCGCGGCCCGGGAATAGCGTTGGCGCGCCCGGTTCCGGCGTCGAACCCCGGTTCCTCAAACTCGAGGACGTGGCCACCTACCTGAACGTGAGTGTCGCCCAGGCTTACGCCTTGGTGCGATCCGGTGAGCTCCCGGCGATCAAAGTCGGTGGGCGCGGCCAGTGGCGGATCGACAAGCGCCAGCTCGAAACCTATATCGAGCGTCTCCACGAAGAGACCAAACACTGGGCGAAAGCCCATCCGCTCAACCCGCGGGATGCCGAAGGCGGCGACTGAGACCGGCTCAGGGTGCATC
The DNA here is from genome assembly GCA_050694175.1 of Actinomycetota bacterium. Taxonomy (GTDB): domain Bacteria; phylum Actinomycetota; class CADDZG01; order CADDZG01; family WHSQ01; genus JBOGXA01. Next base: position 44,178 of record JBOGXA010000002.1, on the reverse strand, counting down.
GTCCCTGGGGCCCAGCGCAAGAAGCGAGATCCCATCTAGCCCGATTATGTGTTCGCCCATGCCCGTCCGCAGAACCAGATGATCCGGGCCCACCCTGGCCAGAATCCCGTGCAAGGGACCGCATTCGGCCTCGACACGAACCGTCGCGCCGAAATCGGCGAGACCCCTTAGCTCCTCGACCAGGCTGATATCAGAGCTTTGGGGGCGGTGGTCTGTCGCCGCCCGCGCGAGAACGGCTCGCCCCGACGGAACCAGCACCGATGGGGGCTGCCCCGCTCCCAGGAAGTCACGACCGACAAGAGTGATGGGCAGCGTTCTGCCGTCGGGACAACGGAGATCCCAGCCCCCCTCGCGTCCCGCAATGTCGGTCAGCGTTCTTCCCTGAAGGAGGCTCAGGGCGAGATCGGATGCGGCCTCGTCCTCGCGCCGCACCACGGCGGCCTCGAACGACGCCTCGAGCGACTCGATCAGGTGACGGCCCGTTACCTCCGCCAATTGGCCCCCCTCCCCTCCCGGGCTTGCACATCCTTCCATACGGATCCATCCCCTACAAATGAGATGTTGCTATTGACAATCGAAGCCAAACGAAGGTAAACACATACATGGATCCGAAGTCAAACTGTATCAACGGCAGGCAAAGGGAGGCGAGATGAAGAACACGGGGGTATCTGGAGCATGATGGACCTCGCGGGTCTGGCGACCCTACTCTCCGCCTGCTCCGGCTCGTACCTGACGGCATATGCCTTGAATGCAGTGCGGCCACGGCTGCACGGGATGTCGGCTCCCCGGCTCCTCCGCAAACCGCTTGTTCTTCTGGGCCTCTCGGTGGTTGTCTCCGCGACCGCCTCTGCTCGAGAGCGACGGCCGGGCCTCCCCCACCCGCCGAACCCGCTCTCTCAAGCTCCTCCCTGGTCCGAGCCGGGTGGGTATTTCCCTCCTCATCCATCCGGTCGGGCCGGGGCGGAATCCTCGATCGAGGCGGTCCCGACTAATGGCGACGACGACCGCCGGGCTCCGAGATCTGCCCCTCCGCCCGAAGCCCATGCCCCGCACAAAGCGGGCACCTATCGCGTGTCTCGCGGCGAGAGCCTGTGGTCAATAGCCGGGCGCTGGTTGGCCACCGACGACCCCGGGCGTATCGCTCGCTACTGGCCGCGAATTCATCGAGCGAACAGATCGACGATCGCCGACCCCAACCTCATCCATCCCGGCCAGGTTCTGGTCATGCCTCCCGAGCGCGTTGCGGGAGCGGGCGGGTGACCTGGGGACAGCATGTGGCGAGTGCGAGCATTCTTTCGAAGATTCCTGCAGGCCGTCGCCCACAGTGGTCCGGGAATTGCGACCGGGAAGCGGGGGGCGGCGGCCATGCAGGATGATTTCGATCCGTATCGAGAATGGCCGGGTGCTCGGGATCGAGAGGTGGTCCCGGCCCCCAGGGCCAGACGGTTGAAGCGATGGGCCGCCGCGGTCGCGATCCCGCTGGTCGTCTTCCTTGTCATTCTGCGCCTGATGAGCGGGCAGCCGGAAGAACAGGCAGTTGAAGCATTTGAGCCCCCGCCGGCAACTCCCATGCCGGTGCGCGGCGCCGCGTCGGGCGAGGAGACGACCGGCGCCGGATACCGAAGCTACGCACTCGAGGTGACTGAACTCGACGGTTTGCCCCCGGATGCCCCGCCCGGCACTTTTCTCGAAGTCTGGGTCACCTGGGAGCCGCCGCTCACTCGCAGAATCAAGATTCAGAAGCTGATTCCCAGAGCACGTCTCGAGAAGATCATTCCGAACATCGTTCCTGAAGCCCCCGCGACGGCTTTGCTGTCGGTTCCAAGAGCGGGGGTCGTCGACCTCATGTACGGGGACAGGTTCGGGCGACTGGGCGTAACGGTCTTACCGACCGCCGAGTGATCCGGTCTCCTCCGAGCAAGTTGTTGAACAAGTCACCCGCACCTCGAGGTTGGTACGTCAACTGCAGCTAACTCTGAGAGCGCGCGGCGTTCATCCAGGAGTGGCCGCTTCCTGGGGTGCCAGGAACCAATCTTGCGGATGAAGTCCAAATGGGAAGCAGCGGACACATAAAAACGGAAGTAGCCGGGCTGTACACGAACGCTCGGGGTGTGGACGACACCGCATCGAATCCCCAAACACCCAAGCACGGATCTCAACTGGGTCAGATCAGGGTGGTTCTTCTGAACAAACTGGATGTAGAAGCGCGCGGCCGCGTCTCGAGGCACTCCTCCCTCCGCGTCGAAATACCCACGCGCCCACGCAGCAAGGTCGGCACGCGACGCTAGAGGAGGATCATCGAATGCGCAGTACGTCGATTCCGAGACCCAGACATGTCGAGTTCCCTCCCGATAGATCCAGGCTTTGGACCCCAGCCGGCCCAACAAAGTGTTGATGATCTCGAGCCATCGCCGGTCCGCTTGTGACCATCTCGTCGTTCGATGCCAAGTGTTCCACGTCGCGTCTCGCGACGAACCGGCGAGGTAAGCCCGAATCTGATTCATTGGCGCTTCGGCAGCCTCAAGCTTGATCGCCTCTAAGCTGTCGAGGATGACGTTGGCTCCTGTGGCCTGCACGAATCGACTGTAGCGGCCGCCTACGACAGGTTAAGGGTCACAAACAACAAAGAGCAGCCTCTCGTGCGGCTGCTCTGTCGCTCCTTCAGAGCTGAACAGAGTGCCAGGCGCGCCGTTGCCGGCCACGCAGATCAAGTTGCTTCAACTAGGAGTCAATTGCTCCTTAGAAAGGAGGTGATCCAGCCGCACCTTCCGGTACGGCTACCTTGTTCGTGTAGTTCCCCTTGTCGCCAAGGGGCACGGACTATATCTTCATCCTGATCTCTTGCGAGATTTTCGACGCCCTACTCGCTTAATTGAGTTCCTCCAGCATCGTTCAGGAGCTCGGCGTATGTAGTCTCTGAGGGGTCAAGAGCACACTCGAGGATCAATGTGCTCCGACTTCCCTGCTGATTGTCCGCACCGGTCGCATTTTCACCACAGCTTGTGGTAGCGCCGGATACTCGGAGTTTCCAGCAAACAGCCGAGTTTTGCACCCGCTGTTACCAGCGGGGGTCGCAACTTCCTTACGACTTCACCCCAATCGCGAGCCCCACCTTCGACGGCTCCCTCCAAATGGTTGGGCCACCGGCTTCGGGCGTTGCCCACTTTCGTGGTGTGACGGGCGGTGTGTACAAGACCCGGGAACGTATTCACCGCGGCATTGCTGATCCGCGATTACTAGCGACTCCGCCTTCATGGGGTCGAGTTGCAGACCCCAATCCGAACCTGGCGCGCTTTTTTGGGATTCGCTCCCCCTTGCGGGATCGCAGCCCTCTGTGGCGCGCAATGTAGCATGTGTGCAGCCCTGGGCATAAGGGCCATGCTGACTTGACGTCATCCCCACCTTCCTCCGAGTTGTCCCCGGCAGTCCCCTTAGAGTCCCCGGCTTTACCCGCTGGCAACTAAGGGCAGGGGTTGCGCTCGTTGCGGCACTTAAGCCAACACCTCACGGCACGAGCTGACGACAGCCATGCAGCACCTGTGCTGGCCCCTTACGGACACGGGCTTTCACCCGCTTTAACCAGCATGTCAAACCCAGGTAAGGTTCTTCGCGTCGCATCGAATTGAGCCACATGCTCCGCCGCTTGTGCGGGTCCCCGTCAATTCCTTTGAGTTTTAGCCTTGCGGCCGTACTCCCCAGGCGGGGTGCTTAATGCGTTAGCGTCGGCACGGAGCGGGTTGAAGGCCACCCCACACCTAGCACCCAACGTTTACGGCTGGGACTACCAGGGTATCTAATCCTGTTCGCTCCCCCAGCTTTCGCGCCTCAGCGTCAGGACAGGCCCAGAGAGCCGCCTTCGCCACCGGTGTTCCTCCTGATATCTGCGCATTTCACCGCTACACCAGGAATTCCACTCTCCCCTACCTGCCTCTAGCCGTCCCGTATCGAATGGCCTCTCAGAGTTGAGCTCCGAGCTTTCACATCCGACGCGAACGGCCGCCTACGCGCGCTTTACGCCCAATAAATCCGGACAACGCTCGCCCCCTACGTATTACCGCGGCTGCTGGCACGTAGTTGGCCGGGGCTTCTTCTGCAGGTACCGTCACCGTGAGGCTTCGTCCCTGCTGAAAGAGGTTTACAACCCGAAGGCCGTCATCCCTCACGCGGCGTCGCTGCGTCACGCTTTCGCGCATTGGCGCAAGATTCCCTACTGCTGCCTCCCGTAGGAGTCTGGGCCGTGTCTCAGTCCCAGTGTGGCTGGTCACGCTCTCACGTCAGCTACCCGTCATCGCCTTGGTGGGCTGTTACCCCACCAACAAGCTGATAGGCCGCGGGCCGATCCCAGACCGCCGGAACTTTGCCCTGCCTACCATGCGGTACGCAGGGGTCATCCGGTATTAGCAACGGTTTCCCGTTGTTATCCCAGTGTCCGGGGCACGTTACCCACGTGTTACTCACCCGTTCGCCGCTTTCAGCAGGAAGGGTTACCCCTTCCTGTTTCGTCGCTCGACTTGCATGTATTAAGCACGCCGCCAGCGTTCGTCCTGAGCCAGGATCAAACTCTCCGTAGAGTTTGAATGGCAGAACACCTAAAAACAAAGGCGCTATGCCGGATTTATTTCATTAGGCCGCCAAAGGCAACACGGAACGAGTTCCGCATTCTCTTTGACGAAGATCCACCTTGATCTCCGATCCACCTCGAGTAATCGAGGCTTCTCGGCAGGCACACTGTTCAGTTCTCAAGGAGCGCTGCCCGATCGGGTCGTCGACGTCCCGGCAAACAAAAACGCCGGGCTGAGAGCACCGGCGAGCCTAAAACGGACCTGGGTCTTAATGGCTCAGGTTCCTATGGACTCTCCTGTCTCTCCCGTAGCGCCCTCCACTTCGGAGCGCGCATGCCAACGTTCCGACGCCCAACTGGGCCCACAGACCATACCAGTCCCCGCCCCAGAGGGTCAACAAACGGCCGTTGTGCCCAACGCCCAGAAATGGGGTATCCGGATCCCTAGGGCTTGAACCGGACAAAGCGCCGCTTGCCGACCTGGAGCAGGCCCCCGGCGACTTCGGACGCCGGGACCTCCTCTGCGTCCACGGGCTCGCCGTTCAGGCGCACGCCCCCCTGGCCGATCAGCCGGCGAGCCTCGCCGCGTGACTTCGCCAGCCCGAGCTCCGCAAGGACGCGCGGCAGGTAAACGGTCTCGCCATCGGCCGCGCCGTCCGGCAGGGCCACCTCGGGCACCTCGTCGGGAGTCTCCTTGGCACGGAACAACCGGTCGAAGGCTGCTTCGGCCGCGGCCGATGCCTCGCCCGAGTGGTAAAGCGCGACGATCGCCCGAGCGACCCGCCGCTTCGCGTCGCCCGCGCCGGGCCCCCCCGCTTCGACGGCCTCCACGACCTTGGTCACCTCCGACGGTTCCATGCCCGCGGCCAGCGCCGCGTACTGCCCCACGACGGGATCGGGGATGCTCATCAGCTTGCCGAACATGTCCTCCGGCGCGTCCCGGATCGCCACGTAGTTGTCGAGAGACTGAGACATCTTCTGCACTCCGTCGATCCCGACGAGGAGCGGCATGGTCAGGGCAATCTGCTCGCGGCCGCCGTGCGCTTTCTGCATGCCCCTGCCGACGAGGAGGTTGAACAATTGATCCGTCCCGCCCAGCTCGACGTCGGCCTCGACTGCAACCGAGTCATACGCCTGCAGCAGCGGGTACATGAACTCAACTATCGAGATCGGGCGGCGAGCCGAGTATCTCTTGGCGAAGTCGTCGCGTTCGAGCATCTGCGCAACCGTGAAGTGGGAGGTGAGACGCAGCACGTCGGCGAGGTCGAGAGGCTCCAGCCATTCCGCGTTGTAGCGGACCTCGAGGTTCTTCTCAGAGAGGATGTCGAGCAATTGGGCGACGCATGCCTCGGCGTTTGCCCGTACGACCTCGGGTGGGAGCTGGGGTCTCGTCGTCGACTTACCGGAAGGATCTCCGATGCGGGCGGTGAAGTCGCCCATGATCAGGACCGCGATGTGGCCGGCGTCCTGGAACTCGCGCAGCTTGCGCAGCGGCACGGCCCACCCCAGCGTTATGTCGCCCACGGTGGGGTCCACCCCCAGTTTGACCCGCAGCGGCCGCCCCTCGGCCAGGCGCTCCCTGAGCGCCTCGCCCGGTACGACGTGCTCGGCATTCCTCGTGAGGAGATCGAACTGTTCTTTCATGCGCTGGTGCGCTCCCGTCGAACGAACCGACCTTCCGAGGTCCGGAAAGTAAACTGAGTTAGATGTTCTCGCGGACTTATTCCCGAAGAGTAATCGCGCTGGGCTGTGCCCTGGCGCTGACGGCGGCGGGCTGCTCGCAGCTGTCTGATCTCCCCCGCCTGACCGCGGCGGACCTCCGATTCCACCCGCACCAGTCGTCGTTCCTTTACGACAGCGGGGGCCGCCTCGTCACGACCTTCCACGGAGAGGAGAACCGGACGGTCATTCCCCTCAAGCGAATCCCCCGCCACGTCCGCCGAGCGGTCATCGCGATCGAGGATGAGCGTTTCTACGAGCACGACGGCGTCGATCTGAGGGCGATAGCGCGGGCCTTTTTCGCGAACGTGCGCAGCGGCGCGGTCGAAGAGGGAGGCTCGACGATCACCCAGCAGTACGTGAAGAACGTGATCATCTCCCCCGGAGACATCGCCGCGCGCACCATCGAGAGGAAGATCGACGAGGCTGCACTCGCCCGTCAGTTGGAGGAAAAACTCAGCAAGAAGGAAATCCTCGCGCGCTATCTGAACGCCGTTTACCTGGGTGAGGGCGCATATGGGATCCAGGCCTCGGCCAAGACCTTCTTTGGGGTTCCTGCGAGGAAGCTGTCGCTGGCTCAGGGCGCCGTGCTCGCCGGGTCAATCCGATCGCCAGGGTTCTACAACCCCTTCAACAAACCGCGCCGCGCGCTGAAACGACGCAATGTGGTCCTCGAGAAGATGGTGCAGCTCGGATGGGTCCAACCGGAGAAGGCACAGAAGGCGATGGATTCCAAGCTCGGCCTGGCGGACATCTCCGACCGCAACCGCTACTCGGCCCCCTATTTCGTCGACTACGTGAAGCGGCTCATCAAGTACGACCCTCGATTCAAAATGCTCGGCCGCAGCCCGAACATCCGTGAGAAACGCATGTACACCGGCGGACTGAGCATCTACACGACGCTCGACATGGACATGCAGGTGGCAGCCGAACAAGCGATTCAAAACGTTCTGTCCCTGCCGAACGATCCCCACGGCGCGCTCGTTGCTATCGAACCGGACAGCGGCTACGTCCGAGCCATGGTTGGAGGCCGCGACTACTTCGCAAAAAGGAAGAAGGACCGGTACGCGAAGCTGAACCTCGCCATCGTTGCCGAGCCTCACTTGGGACGGGTCGCCGTTTCGGGAAGCAAGAAGGTGCTGAAGCAAGCGCCGGGGACAGGCAGGCAGGCGGGCTCAGCCTTCAAGCCGTTCGCCCTACTCGCCGCCCTGCAGGCAGGCAAGTCGCTGGCCGAGAGGTACCCGGGGCCCTCGGTCAAGGTGTTTCCGGGGCTCAACAACGGCGCACCGTGGGAGGTCCACAATTATGCGGACGCCTCATTCGGAACCATCACTCTCCTGGAGGCGACCATCAACTCCGTGAACACCGTGTACGCGCAACTGATCGTCGACGTTGGACCTGAAAACGTCGTCGACGTTGCCGAGAAGATGGGCATCCGAACGAACCTCAATCCTTTCTTTTCGGCGGTCCTCGGATCCAACGAGGTAAACGCGCTGGGGATGGCGTCTGCGTTTGCGACCCTCTCGAGCTACGGTCAGTACCGCGCACCCGTTGCCATCACCAAGATCGTGAACTCTCGGGGCCGGGTTATCTACGAAAACAAGCCCAAGGCCACGGAAGCGATCGAGGCCGGCGTCGCGTACATCGCGACGACGGCCCTGCAACGGGTGATCCTCGAGGGGACCGGCACCGCGGCGGCCGGTTACCTGGGCGGGCGCCCTGCGGCGGGCAAGACCGGCACCGCGCAGGAATACCAGGATGCCTGGTTTGCGGGCTACACACCAGACCTCGCCGCGGCCGTGTGGGTCGGCTACCCGAAGGGTCAGATCCAGATGAAGCCGAGTTGCGAGTTGAGGTTCGAGGGGGTTCAAGGAGGTCAGCGCGAGGTGTGCCGTCCCACCCGCGTCCAGGTGACCGGTGGAAGCTGGCCGACCGAGATCTGGGGCGCGTTCATGTCGCGCGCCCTGGCCGGCGTACCCGTCGCGCAGTTCGATGTACCCGCCGCAGGCCTGGTGGCCGTGACGATCGACACCCGTACCGGCTGTCTGGCTGCGTCGAGAACCCCTGACTCACACCAATCGACGCAGTACTTCACGCCGGGCACGGCCCCGAACCAGACGTGTGCCGTTCCCGGAGACGACGATGGGGACGGTGAGGTCGACACCGACGATCGCACCGTGCCGTCCGTGATCGGATACGAACGAGGCGCGGCCGTCTCTCTCCTCGAAGGCAAGGGCTTCAGCGTCGACGTCGTGCAGGAGAGGGAATCGAGCGGCGGCTCGAAGAAGCGCTCGGGTGAGGTGTGGAAGCAGTCACCAAGCGGCGGCACGGAGTTCAGCAGGGGAGCGACCGTCACGATCTGGGTCAACCCCTGAGACTCGACGCTTAGGCCGCACCGGGGTTGCCTCGATCCCCGCTCATTACTCTCGCTAATGGCGCCGGGACGCATAGGGGTGGCCGCGCACGACGAAGCGCCACGGAAATGCGTCGCCCCGGCCCGACGCAAGTCCGACTCTCACCGTCCGCGAGATCTCGCTGTTGCGGTACTCGGTCGTCTCGTCGTCCTCCGCGCACCACATGGTCCCGCCCCGAAGCAGGCTGGCCCCGTCGTGAGCGCGACCGATGCCCAACGCCTGAGTGAAGCGGCCGGGCCCCGCCGCGAGCAAACGATCATCGGCCACTCCCCCGCGGTTCGCCCGCATGATCTCGCGGCCCCCGACGGGTTCGGCGGCCCGCAGCAGGACCGCCTCGCACACGCCAACGCCTCCGCACACAACGTTGGCGCACCAGTGCACTCCGTAGGTGAAATAGACGTAAAGGCGGCCGGGGGGCCCGAACATCGTGCGCGTGCGGGCGGTCATGCCTCGGTAGCCGTGGGACCCGGGATCCTGCTCGCCCCGATATGCCTCGACCTCGACGAGTCGGACGACGACCAGGCCGGCGGGTGAGCGATGGGCGAAGAGGCAACCGATGAGGTCGGCCGCGACCGACAGCGCATCACGTGCGTAGAACGGCTTCGTGAGGCGAACGGCCAAGTTAGTGGGGCACTAACCGAGGAGCCAGGCGAGCAAGGCCTTCTGGGAGTGAAGACGGTTCTCTGCCTGATCGAACACGACGGAATGGGGGCCGTCGATCACGCTCGCGGCGATCTCCTCGCCGCGATGAGCGGGGAGGCAGTGCATCACGATCACGTCGTCGGCAGCCATCTCGAGCGTGTCTTCGTCGATCCGGTAGCGTTCAAACGCCGCGTTGCGAGCCTCGGTCTCCGACTCCTGTCCCATGCTCGCCCACACGTCCGTGTAGAGAACGTCGGCATTCATCGCGGCCTCTGCCACCACGCTCGTGACAGTCACGCTTCCACCCCCGGCCGCCGCGATCTCCTTGCTTCGATCCGTTACCTGGGGCGACGGTTCGTGGCCCACGGGACACGCCACGCGGACGTGCATCCCCACTTTCGCCCCTGCAAACATCAGCGAGTGCGCGACATTGTTGCCGTCACCGATATATCCGAGCGACAGTCCCTCGAACTTTCCTCTCCTCTCTCGCACCGTTTGGAAGTCGGCAAGCGCCTGGCACGGGTGCGAGTAATCGCTCAGCGAATTGATCACCGGAACCGAAGCGGCGGCCGCGAGGGCCTCGAGCCGCTCGTGCCCGAATGTGCGGACGACGAGAGCATCCACGTATCGGGACAGCACACGGCCGGTGTCCTCGATCGTTTCACCGCGGCCGAGCTGCAGTTCATCGCCGCGCAGAACGATTGCGTGGCCGCCCATCGAGGAAATCGCGACCTCGAAGGAAACGCGCGTTCTGGTCGACGGTTTTTCGAAGATCAGCGCGACCTGGCGGCCGGTGAGGATCTTGTTGTGCTTGGCCGGCTTGGCCTTCATCTCGTCGCCATTGTCGAGCAGCGACAACAGCTCATCGGTCGAGAGGTCGTCTATCGAAAGGAAATCCCGTTTCTCCACTTCTCGCCCCCGTTCATCTCAAGACCTGAGCTCAGCTCCCGTCCTCTCACGCAGCGCGGTGACGATGCGGTGGGTAACCGACTCGGCATCCGCGTCCGTCAGCGTCCGGTCCGGAGCACGCAGCTCGAGAGCGTAAGCAAGGCTCTTCTTGCCCTCCGCGATCTGCTCCCCGCGGTAGACGTCGAACAGTCTGGCGGCGGCAACCTCGGGTGCGCCTGCTCCCTCGATGAGCTCGTGGACCCGCGCTTCGGAGAGCTCTGCATCGACCACGAACGCCAGGTCGATGTAGACGGCGGGGAAGCGCGACAGCTCCGTCACGCGAGCGCGTTGCGGAAGGGCCATCAGCACCGGCTCGAGTGCGATCTCGAACGCGACCGCACCCTCGGTGACTGCGAAGCGCTCGCACACATCCGGATGTAGTTCGCCGAGGACCCCCAGCCCCTCGTCTCGGAGCAGGACGCCCGCGGCTCTTGTCGGATGCCACGGCATCGATTTCACGGGGGCAAACCTCAGACCTTCGATTCCCAGCGAGGCGAAACTCGCTTGGAGCACGCCCTTGGCCGAGAAGAAGTCCCAGGCACGCTCCCCCTCGTACCACGACGGCGTCCCGCGCACGCCGGTGAAGACCGCGGTGAGGAGAAGCGGCTCACGCGGCAGCTGCTCCTCCGACTTCTCGTAGATCCGCGCTATCTCGAACAGAGCCACCGAGCGCGCCCTTTGAGCGAGGTTGCGGGACGTCGAGCGAAGGAGCCCGGGCAGAAGAGTCGTCCGCAGTATGGGGTCGAGGTCGGACGTCGGGTTGGCGAGGGCGACGCCGGCGCGGGCCGGATGATCCGGCGGGAACCCGAGTGCATCGAGCTCCTCAGGCGACCCAAAGCTGCTGGTCCACGCTTCGCTCACACCGAAGCCCGCGAGGATCCGGCGCACGCGGCGCTCGGCGGCCTGAGACGTGTCGAGTCCTCCGGCTCGCCCGGGAGGAAGCGTCGAGGGAAGGCGGCCGAAGCCGGCGAGGCGGGCCACTTCCTCAATGAGATCGATCTCGCGATAGAGGTCCCGGCGCCAGCTCGGGATGGCGGCCTCCAACGCGTTGCCGGTCGACGTGACCTCAAGCTCAAGCGCGCGTAGGTGTGCGGCCTGGTCGCCCCCCGAGATCTCGTAGCCGAGGACTGCTCCTGTGCGCGCGGGTCGCAGGGTGATGCGGCGCGGCGTGATGGGGGCCGGGTACTCGTCAACTGCCCCGGGTGCAACTGACCCCCCCGCCAGCTCGGCCATGAGGGCCGCCGCCCGGGCCGCCGCAACGGGCGCCATCTCCGCGTCGACGCCCCGCTCGAAGCGCGCCGACGCTTCGGAGCGAAGAGAGTGTCTGCGGCTCGCGTACGCGACTGCGGCATTGTCGAAGACCGCCGCCTCCAGGATGACGCTATCCGTCGAGTCGGACACCTCCGTTAATTCACCGCCCATGACCCCGGCGAGCGCAATCGGCCGGGTGGAATCCGCGATTACGAGGTCGTCGGGATGCAGCCTCCGCATTTGGCCGTCTAGCGTTCGCAGGCTCTCGCCCGCGGTCGCGCGCCGTACCACGATGCGGTGGTCGGGAACGGACGCGGCGTCAAACGCGTGAAGGGGCTGCCCCGTCTCGAGCATCACGTAGTTGGTGACGTCGACCACGACCGACACGGGCCTCACTCCGAGCCTCACCAGGCGCCCCTGCATCCACGACGGAGACGAACCTCCTTTGATGCCCTCGATGAAGCGGGCGACGTAGCGCGGGCATCCCTCCGGATCCTCGATGGTTACGGAAACGCTCGCTTCGAGGCTCGAACTCGGTACTTCTCGAGGCACCACGCGAAGGCGGCTCCCCACGAGGGCTCCCACCTCGCGCGCAAGCCCGATCATGCCCATGCAATCCCCGCGGTTCGGCGTGACTTCGAGATCGAGGATGGCGTCGTCGAGGCCCATGACGGCGCTCACGTCGGTGCCCAGCTCGGCGTCGGGGGGCAGAACGAGGATTCCGGAGTGATCTTTCGATATACCGAGCTCCGCGCCCGAGCACAGCATCCCGTTGCTGTCGACCCCGCGTATCTGGCGCGCCTCGATCGTCACATCCCCGACGCGCGCTCCCACTTCCGCGAAAGGAACTCGGTCCCCGACCGCGAAGTTGCGCGCGCCGCACACCACCTGCCGGCTCTCTCCGGGCGCAGTCGACACCTCCACGACGATCAGCTTGTCGGCGCGCGGATGATCGGCGACGTCCAGCACCTCAGCCACCACGACACCCTCGACCGCCGCGCCCGGGAGCTCAATCCCCTCGACCTTAGTCCCCGACTCGGACAGCCTGTCTGCCAGTTCGTCGACCGAGATGTCGAAGTCGACAAACTCCTTGAGCCATTTGACACTCGCCTTCACAGAAGACCTCTGAAGTACCCGAGGAAACGCAAGTCGTTGTCGTAGAAATAGCGGATGTCGGTTACGCCGTGCGCGAGCGCCGCCACCCGCTCGATGCCCATGCCGAATGCGAACCCCGTGTATCGCTCGGTGTCGTAGCCGACCCACTCCAGCAACGTCGGGTCGACCATCCCCGCACCGAGCGTCTCGATCCAGCCCTCTCCCTTACAGAGGCGGCATCCCGGATCGCGCCCGCGACACACGAAACATTGAGTGTCCATCTCCGCGGACGGCTCGGTAAAGGGAAAGAAGCTGGGACGCAACCGGATGTCCAGATCGCGGCCGAAGATCGCCCGGGCGAACGTCTCGAGAGTCCCCTTGAGGTCGCCCATCGTTATGCCCTCGTCGATGGTGAGGCACTCGAGTTGCGCGAACTGATTCAGGTGTGTGGCATCGATCTCGTCGCGCCGGTAGCAGCGTCCCGGCGCCACGACGTAGATGGGAGGTTCCTGGGCCTCCATGGCCCGTATCTGTGCGGGCGACGTCTGGGGCCTGAGGCAGATCCCCTCGTTCGTGCCCGCGACGTAGTACGTGTCGGTCGGCGAGCGCGAGGGATGTTCAGGTGGAGTGTTCAGCGCGTCGAAGTTGTACGTGGAGAGCTCCACCTCAGGCCCCTCTGCGACCCTGTAGCCGAGGCCGACGAACACGTCCACGATCTCCCAGATCGTGCGCGTGAGAGGGTGAAGCCCGCCCACCGCCGGCTGGACGCCCGGCAACGTAACGTCGACTCGGTCTCTCTCCCAACGATGTTCCCGGTCGGCGGATTCGAACTCGGCTCGCTTCGCGGCAAGCGCGTCCTCGAAAGCGGAGTGGATTTCGTTGGCGAGCCGGCCAAGCTCCCTCCGGTCGTCCTCGGAGACATTCCGCAGCTCCCCGCGCGCGCGCGACAGTGGGGCCTTGCGGCCGAGCGTCCGTATCTGCGCCTCGTTCAGCGACGACATGTCACTCGCCGATGCGATGAGCTGGAGGCCGGCAGCCCGCGCGGCCTCGAGTTCGTGCCTGAGTTCGGCGCTCACCCTGACTCATCCCCGGAATCCGCGGGTCTCCCCGGGAGCGTGACGGTGAATGTCGACCCGCGACCGAGCGCGCTGTCGGCCTCGATGTGACCCTCGTGCAGCTCGATGAGCCCGCGGCTCATGTACAGGCCCAGGCCTGCACCCGAGGGTCCCGCGCGCCCTCCCGGGGGGGCCGGGCCCAAGAAAACGTGAGGAAGGAGCTCGGGGTCGATGCCGACGCCCTCGTCGCGCACGGAGATCTCCGTGCTGGAGTCAACCGCACGCGCCGAGACGATGATCGGCCCCTCGTCGGAGAACTTGATCGCGTTCTCTATCAGGTTCGCCACGACCGCTTCGAGCCGCTCCTCGTCCGCCCAGGCCGACAACCCGTCCTCGATCTCCGCGACAACGCGGTCTGCTCCCGGCTGGTCCGCCGAGCGCTCGACGGCCGCATCCACCAACGGGCGGACCTCGACCACCGTCTTGTAGAGCTCGATGCGACCGGTTTCCATGCGGGCCAGGTCCAAGACCTCGGTGACGATGCGACCCATCCGTTCAGCGTCGGCGGCAATCGTTTCGACGAATTGGTAGCGCTGCTCGTCGGTGAACCGGTCCCACCGCGTCAACAGCATCGACGAAAAGCCTTTGACGGAAGTAAGTGGCGAGCGCAACTCGTGAGCGATTTTCGAGATGAGCTCGCCGAGGTTGACCTCGCTCATGGGTTGCGAGGATAAACGGACGACCGCTGGCGCAGCGCCTCGAACAAGAGCAAGGATCCCGCGATGCCTGCGTTCAGCGATTCGGCCGGGCCCGGCATGGGTATCGCGAGGATCTCGTCGAGCGCCGCCCGAACCGATGGGGCAAGGCCCCACGCCTCGTTGCCGACCACGATCGCGATCGGGCGGGTGAGGTCGGCTCCCCACACCCGGGCGCCGCTCTGATCCGCGCCGACGATCACAAGTCCGCCCATCCTGAGGTCGGCCGCAGCCGATTCGAAGTCACCGGCGCGCACGAGCGGGATACGGAAGGTCGCGCCGGCGGCTGCCCGCACGCTCTTGGGATGCAGGAGATCCACTGCGCCCGAGCAAGCCATCACTGCGTCGGCCCCGACCGCGAGGGCGGAACGGATCAGCGTCCCCGCGTTGCCGGGGTCCCGCACGTCGGCAAGAACAACAACTAGGCCCGCCTTCAGTACCAGCTCATCGAGTCCGGCATCGCGGTAGCGGACGCGCGCCACGACACCCTGCGGTGTCGCCGCATCGGCAATGGAGCCAAGTACCCGCTCGTTCACCCGGTAAACCGGGACACCGGCCGCGGCTGCCAGCCTCTCGATCTCGTCGGACGCCCCGGGGACGACGAACACTTCGTCGACGTCGGCCCCGGATCCCAGCGCGTCCGCGACGAGTACCGCTCCCTCAACCAGAAAAGCGCCCTCCCGATCCCGGTGAGAGCGCCTCCTCAAACGCCGCGCCGCCTGGACCCGGACGTTTCTCGGGCTCGAGATGGCCATTTTCTCGTCGCGGCCCCGAGAACTGCCACCGCTCATATCGTGCGGCGACGTCGGATCCCGTTGCGTCAGGACGCCTTCTCCAACGACTTTTTAGCCGTCTCGGCCAGAGCGGCGAATGCGGCCGGCTCGTTGACCGCGAGCTCGGCAAGCATCTTGCGGTCGAGGTCGATTTCGGCGAGGCGAAGCCCGTTCATGAACCGGTTGTACGACAACCCGTTCATTCGCGCAGCGGCGTTTATTCGGGTGATCCAGAGCTTCCGGAAGTCTCCCTTACGCGCGCGCCGATCCCGAAAGGCGTAGACGCCGGAGTGCAGGACCTGCTCGCGCGCCGCTCTGAAGTGCTTACCACGCGCGGAGTAGTAACCCTTGGCCTGCTTGAGCACCTCGCGTCGCTTCTCGCGCCCGGCAACGCTTCGCTTAACCCGTGGCATATTCCCTCCTTGATGTCCTCGAGCTAAACCTCACGCTCCGAGCATGCGGCGGATGCGTTTGCTGTCGGCCTCGGAAACCGTTGCGTCTCTTCCCGTGAGCCGCCGCTTCCTGGACGACGTCTTCTTTTCGAGGATGTGGTTTGCGTTCGCGCGGCGGCGCCTGATCTTCCCGGACGACGTCACCTTGAACCTCTTGGCGACGCCTCTGTGCGATTTCATCTTTGGCATTTTCAACCTCCCTCCGCCCGAGTCACCTTGATGGGCCTCGCCGGCTCATCCGACTCGGCGGGCTCGCCCTCGGCAGGCTCACGCTGCTCTCGCTGCGAGCGCACCCGGTGCGGCGTGGGCGACCCCGGCTTGGCTGTGATCGCTTCCTTGTAAGGGCCCAGGACCATGGTCATGTTTCGTCCGTCGAGCTTGGCAGCGGTTTCGACCTTGGCGATATCCGAGACATCTTCGGCGAGCCGATCCAGAAGCTGGTTCCCGATCTCCGGGTGGATCATCTCTCTGCCTCGGAACATGATCGTCACCTTCACCTTGGCTCCCTGCCGCAGGAAGCGGATGACGTGCCCCTTCTTGGTTCCGTAGTCGTGACGGTCGATCTTCGGCCGCATCTTCATTTCCTTGACGACGACATGGGACTGCTTTTTGCGAGCCTCTCGCTGCCGGACCGCCTGCTCGTACTTGTACTTGCCGTAGTCCATGATCCGGCACACGGGCGGGTCGGCCCCCGCCGCGACCTCTACGAGATCAAGGTCCTGCTCGACCGCGAGCGCCAGGGCCTCTTCGGTGGGCAGAATCCCGACCTGGTTCCCGTCGGCGTCGACGACGCGCACTCGGGGAACCCTGATCCGGTCGTTGATCCTCAATTCAGCTGCGATGAACCTCTCCTTCCGTCGACCGATGCGACGTCGTGAGCTCGCGCCCACACAAAAAGCCGATGACGCCAACGAAGCGTCACCGGCTCGATCGACGCCCTGAGGCGCCGTTCCTAATCGGCAACTCCGCAACCCCGCCGGCCCGCCGGCCGAGAGGTGAGGAGCAAACGCTCCTTCTTGGCGACACCTGTGACGACAGAGTATAAATGAATCCCAATTCCGCCCTCGGCGGAGGTGCCGCACCCCCATTTTCCCTCACCGGAGCCGGCGACATGGAAGACACCGAGCGAGACGAGCAAGAGCGCCCGCGGCCGCGGGTCGTAGACAAGCGCGTCACCGCGCGGCCCCCGGGGGCCACGCCGGAGGCAGAGGCGCCGGCGGCGGAGATCCCAACGCCCGCCCCACCACCTCCGCCCAGCAGTGAGACCTTCGTGCCTCCGGGGCGCGCCGACACCCCTCCCGCCGGGGCCCGTGATACGCCCGTGTGGACCCCGGAGCAAGAGGAAGAGGCCAGGCGCATGGTCGAGGAGATCAGGCGCGTTTCCAGCACCGACTGGGTCCTGAGCAGCCTCATGACGCTCGTGAACGTTGCCAGCGTCAAGCTCGAGGCCAGCGACCTGGCCGAGTCACAACTGGCCATCGATGCGCTCGCCGGCATCCTCGATTCGGTCGGGAGCCGGCTCGGGGACAACGAGGCTCCCCTGCGCCAGGTCCTCACCCAGCTAAAGATGGCCTATTCACAGGCGGCGATGCCCGAGCCTGGAACCGGTCCGTAGCCGTTCGAGATCATCGCCGGAGCAGTGCCTCACGACCACATCTTGTCGATCGCGGCGCTGTCCTCGGGGAATCTCCAGAACTCGGCGATCTTCCCGTCCGCACCGACGTGCATCACGTCGACCGCCCTCTGGTCGGACCGCACCCCGTTCCGTTCGGCGCTTGTTTGCAGAAGCACCACGACGTGCTCGTCGTTCGCCAGGATGTCGTGAACCTCCTGGCGCAGCGTCCCGCCGGTCTCCTGAACCAGCCGGCCGAGAAAACCGAACACGGCTTTCTTCCCCTTGTAGTCACCCGAGATTGAGTTGTTGCCTCCCACATGCCACACGATGTCGTCGGCCATCAGCTCGCTCACGGTATCCATATCGCCCGAAGCGAAAGCCTCGTAGCCGCGTCGGACCCGCTCGGCGTTTGGGTGCTCTGCCATTGCCCTACCTCCCGGTCGTCTTCCTCCCAACCTCGATCATCCTCCTCTGCGGAGCTCGAGGGAAGGGGTCCTCTCACGGGACGATCTTCGTTACCGGTAGCTCGACGATGTCGGCCGCGCCCGCCGCCTTGAGCTTGGGGATCAGCGTGTTTATCTCCGACTTCGGGACTATGGTCTCGACCGCCAAGTAGCCCGACTCGGCAAGAGGCGACACCGTCGGAGCTCGCATCGCGGGCAACAAGGCCACGACCTCGTCGACGTTCGCCTCGTCGACGTTGAGTTTGACGAGCACCCGTCCGCGCGCGGCAATCGCCCCCTTCAGCAAGATCGTGAGCTCATCGATAGCCCGGCGTTTGGTGGCGTCGGCGTACGCATCCGGGTTGGCGATGAGCTGCGTGCGCGATTCGAGGATGACATCGACGATGTCCATGCCGTTGCGCCGTAAGGTCGCCCCCGTCTCAGTCACGTCGACGATCGCGTCAACGATGGCAGGGACCTTCGCCTCGGTCGCTCCGTAGGATAGGAACACGCGCACAGGGATCCCGAGCTTCTCGAAATACGCCTTGGTCAGATTCGGATACTCGGTCGAGATGCGCGACTCCGGCTTGATCTGATCCGGGGACGTGATCCCGGCATCGCTCGGGACCGCAAGGACGATCTTCACGGGGCGATCTGTCGACTTCGAGTACTCGAGCGGAGCCACCACCTCGACGTCGGCCCCGGTCTCGGCAACCCAGTCCTCACCCGTCACACCGATGTCGAAGAACCCGTCGTCGACGTACGTCGGGATCTCCTGAGGCCGCAGGACCATCACCGACTCAATACGAGGATCGTCGATAGTTCCCCGGTACTCGCGATCCGACCCCCGATACAGCCTGAGATCGGCCGCCTCGAAGAGCTCGAGAGTGGCCTGCTCGAGGGATCCCTTGGGGATCACAAGCTTCAGCATGAACTCACAGATCCGATTGCGGCTTGGGCAGCGTCGCGAACAGATTTGCCATCTCGATCGCGGCCAGCGCCGACTCGAAGCCCTTGTTCCCCAACTTGCCCCCCGCACGCGCCTCAGCCTGCTCGGTGGTGTCGGTGGTCAACACCCCGAAGATGATGGGAATGCCACTCTCAGCCGCGGTCCTTGCGATCCCCGTTGCGGCCCCGCCGGCAACATATTCGAAGTGCGGAGTCTCCCCCCGGACCACAACGCCCAAACAGACGACCGCATCGACCTCGCCCGAGCCGGCAAGCCTGCCCGCCGCGCTCGGCAGCTCGAACGCCCCCGGGACCCACGTGATCGAGATCCGCTCATCAGCCGCGCCGTGGCGGACCAGGCAATCCACCGCGCCCTCGACGAGGCGTACCGTGATCGTCTCGTTGAACCGGCTGGCAACAACGGCAACACGAAGGTCTCGCGCATCGAAAGATCCCTCGAACGTACGCATCACTTGCCATCCCCTTCCGCACCGATCTCGTCCGCGATCGCCGGCGCGTCCTCCGTTGCGAACGCGCCGGAGATCGCGGGACCGAACGACTCCAGTAAATGACCGAGTTTCTCCTTCTTTGCCTTCAGGTAGTGGAGGTTCTCGGGGTTCGGAGCGCTCTCGAGTGGGACTCTGTCGACGATCTCGAGACCGTAGCCTTCGAGTCCCGCCCGCTTGGTCGGGTTGTTGGTCAGCAGCCTCATCGTCGTGATGCCGAGATCGACGAGGATCTGAGCCCCCACCCCGTAGTCGCGGGCATCGGGGGCAAAGCCCAGCTCGACGTTGGCCTCGACCGTGTCGAGTCCGCCGTCCTGCAGCGCATACGCCTCGAGCTTGTGCCTCAGGCCGATCCCTCGCCCTTCGTGTCCCCGGATGTAGACGATGACGCCCTCACCCGTTTCGGCGATCGTGCGGATCGCCTTCCGGAGCTGGAGCCCGCAGTCGCACCGAATGCTCCCGAGCACATCACCCGTGAAGCACTCGGAGTGCACGCGCACCAACACGTCCTTCTTTCCTGCGGGCTCGCCCGCAACCAGGGCGACGTGCGTGCGGCCGTCGAAGGATTCGTACCCGATGGCGCGAAAGGCCCCGGACTCGGTCGGAATCCGCGCCTCAGTCAACCGGTGGACGAGCTTCTCCCACCGCCGGCGATACGAGATCAAATCCGCTATCGAAATGATGTCCAGATCGTGCTCCTTCGCAAAGACCTCGAGGTCCGGCAGCCGCGCCATCGTGCCGTCTTCGTTGACGACCTCGCACAGCACTCCGGCCGGGTACAGCCCGGCGAGTCGGGCGAGATCGATCGCTGCCTCCGTGTGCCCGGCGCGCCGCAACACCCCTCCGGGCATGTATCTCAACGGAAAGATATGACCGGGACGAGCGAGATCCGATGCATTCGTCTGGGAGTCGATGAGCGCTTCGATCGTTGTGGCGCGGTCCGCGGCAGAGATGCCCGTGGTCGTGCCGTGGCGTGCGTCGACACTGATCGTGAACGCCGTCCCCATCGACTCGGAGTTCTCCGGCGCCATGAGCGGCAGGTGCAACTCCTCGAGCCGTTCACTCTCTAGGGGCACGCAGATGATCCCCGAGCAATGCCTGACCATGAAGGTTATGTGCTCGGGCGTCGCCTTCTCCGCCGCAAGGATCAGGTCGCCCTCGTTCTCGCGCCCCTCATCGTCAACGACGATGACCATGCGTCCCGCCCTGATCTCTTCGACGGCTTTCTCAACCGGAGCAAACGGCATCCTTACTTCCTTTCGAGGAGCCTCTCGACATATTTTGCGAGCACGTCGACCTCTACGTTCACTCGATCGCCGACGGCCGCGTCGCCCAGCGTGGTCTCGGTCAGAGTGTGCGGGATGAGCGCGACCTGAAAGATCGTGCGGCCGATCTCGACGACAGTCAGTGACACACCGTCAAGCGCGACCGACCCCTTGGACACGAGGTAACGCACGATCGCATCATCGGCGTCGAACCACACCCTGCGGGCCTCGTCGTCCTCTTCAACCCTCACGATCCGGGCCGTTCCATCGATGTGCCCCTGGACCAGGTGCCCGCTCAGCCGATCCGAGAGCCGGGCCGGGAGCTCGAGGTTCACGCCGTCGCCCCTCGACAGATCTCCGAGGTTGGAGCGCGCCAGGGTTTCGGCCACGGCCATCGCCGAGAATCGCCTGCGCGACGTCGCAGTCGCCGTGAGACAGACGCCGTTGACGGAAACCGAATCACCGCGCGCCAGCGATCGTGCGATCGCCGGTGCTTCGATCTGAAGCTGGAGCATCTCTCCCCTCGTGCGTACTCGCGCCACGCGGCCCCTGGTCGCGACCAGGCCCGTGAACATCAGGATCCCCCCGCGCGCACCAGGGAGATCATCACGTCGTCGCCGGCGCGCTCGACGGTCTCCATTCGCCACCGGCGGGCATCCGCCATCGATCCCACACCCATCTCGCCGAGCGCCGGGCCCGATCCCACGAGCACCGGACCGTAGTGCACGTCGAGACGGTCGACCAGATCATGCGCAATCAGCGCAGTGGCCAGGCGGGCTCCGCCCTCGCAGAAGACCTCGATGACGTCGCGGGCACCCAGGAGGTCCAGCAACGCGCCCAGATCGACCCCCTCGCTACCGGGCAACACGGCGACCTCGGCTCCCGCTCCCTTCCATGCGACCTGGACCTCGTGCGGGCACCGCGCAGTCGTCGTCATCACTACATTGCCGCCGTCAAAAAGGCGCGCCGTCGGCCGCGTCCTTCCGCTCGAGTCGGCTACTACCCGGAGCGGTTGCCGCAGGGCTCCGGCGTCGCGGGAGGTCAGCAACGGGTCGTCGGTCTCCACCGTCCCGGCACCGACCAGCACCGCCCCCGCGAGCGCCCGGCGCACGTGCACCTGAGCCCGTGTCTCCGGTCCGGTGATCCAGCGCGATGAGCCGTCGCGCGCCGCCAGCCGTCCGTCGAGGGTCAACGCGAGCTTGAGCCTCACGAGGGGCCGTCCGGTGCGGCGATGGTGCAGGTACGCCTCGTTTACGTCACGAGCCCCGTCGGCGAGCACGCCCGTCGTTACCCCGACGTCGTGGGAGCGCAGATATTCGAACCCACGGCCCGCGACGCGCGGATCGGGGTCCTCGACGGCTCCCACGACGCGCGCCACTCCTGCAGTCACAACACGGGGAGCGCACGGTGGGGTCCGCCCGTCGTGCATGCATGGTTCGAGGTTGACGTAGAGCGTGGCGCCGGCGGCATCGATGCCGTCCAGCGCGTCCGCCTCGGCGTGCGCCGTGCCCGGGCCCCGGTGTACGCCCGTCCCGATCACCGTGCCGTCCCGCACGACCACCGCTCCCACCCGAGGATTGGGTGCGGTGAACGGAAACGACAGGGCCAGATCGAGGGCGGTGGCCATGTACTTCTCGTCGTCTTCCGGCAACGCGACTCCCGGTGCTCGCGGCCAGCGGGGGCGGGTGCGGAGACGACGCAGACACCTGCACGCGGGTGCGTGCAGACATACACCGGTCGCCCCTTCTCCCATCCGGACTCACCGGTTCGCACAAAGCGGCCGGCTTACCGTCGGTCCCGGACTCTCACCGGATCAACCTCCATCGCCTTGCCGGCTCCGGAGGGTCGCGGACTCCGATCGTCGATCGTCACCGCCGGTCGGGACTCTCACCCTGCCCCGAAGAGGCCTTTTGCCCAGTATAGGGCTCCGAACTCACCGAACTTGTCGCAGTCAGTCCACAGGATTGTGATTGAGTCCGACAAGCCGGCGGCCGAGCGGGCGCCGCGGCCCTGGACTTACTTGTGACGGCGGTCGATCGCGTAGCTCGACACCGCGTCGCGCTTGGCGAAGCGCTTCATCTCCGAAGCGATCTCGGCGGCCGCCCAGTGGCTTTCGATCGGGCGCGCGTCGGTGGTCGCGATGCCGATAGACACCGTAGTGATCGGAAAGTGACGCTTGCGTTTGCGCCGGTCCTCGACCTCGATGTAGCCGCGGTCGACGTCCTCGGGGTCGAACAGGCCGACGATCTCGCGGTCCCAACACTCGATGATGTCTTCGGCGACGGACTCGGCGACGTCGGTAGCGGTCACGGCCACGAAGTCGTCCCCCCCGATGTGGCCGAGAAAACTGGCTTTCCGCCCCGTGCGCTTCAGCGCGTCCCGCGCGCAGCGGGCAAGCAGCTTCAGGGCCTCGTCCCCACGCATGAATCCGTAGTGATCGTTGAACGCCTTGAAGTGGTCGAGGTCGACGTACATGACGGCGAAGGGCTCGCCCGTTTCGACTCGCGTCGCCACTTCGTCCTGTACCTGCACGTTCCCCGCCAGGCCCGTCAACGGGTTTAGCTGGCGCATCTCCCGTGAGCGCCTCAGCGAGGACTTGATCCGCGCCACCAGCTCGATCGGATCGAAAGGCTTGATGATGTAGTCGTCGGCACCTGAGCTCAGACCGACAACCCGGTCGGCGGCGAGCGACTTCGCCGTCAACATGATCACGCAGATGTGCTTGGTGCGGGTGTCCTCGCGCAGCTTCTTGCACACCTCGTAGCCGTCGATGCCCGGCATCATCACGTCCAGAAGGATGAGGTCGGGGTCCGACTCCGACGCGTACCTGAGGGCCTGCTCGCCGTCGGGCGCGGTCATGACGTCGAACCCCTCCAGACGGAGGTTCACCTCCACGAATCTCAGGATGTCGTCGTCGTCGTCGGCGATGAGTACGAGGTCACGGCCCTCGTGTCTGGTCTGCAAGTTCGTCGAGCCTCTCTCTAAGCCTGCGGGCGGCGGCGGGAGGATCCACGCCGTCGAAGATTGCGCTCCCCGCAACAAGAATCTCCGCCCCTGCTGCCGCGGCGTCATCGACGGTCGAGAGATTGATCCCTCCGTCCACCTCAATATCGGCAGACGTACCCGATTCCTGCACCAGCCGGCTTGATTTGGTGATTCTAGGGATGACCTCCGGCAAGAAGCTCTGGCCTCCGAACCCGGGCCGGACCGACATGATCAGGACGACCTGCAGGTCGGCGAGGTGGGGGGTCACGATCTCGAGGGGGCGATCGGGGTGGACGGCGATCCCGGCGCCGGCCCCCAGCGACCGGATGCGATCTACGACCTCGCCGGTGTCGGGCACGGTCTCGGGATGAAAGGAGATCCGATCCGCCCCCGCAGCGACGAATTCGCCTGCGTAGTGCCCCGGCTCCTCGATCATGAGATGGACGTGGAGGGGCACCTCGCACGCCCGCCGCACGGCCGCCACCGTGGACGGGCCGAAGGTCAGGTTGGGGACGTAGTGGCCGTCCATGACGTCGAGATGGAACCAGTCCACGTACTCGGCGACGCCGCCGATCTCGTCCGCGAGCCTGCCGAAGTCGGCGGTCAGGATCGACGGGGCCAGTTGAAACCTCATGGCCGAGCGTTCGGGGAGCGCGCCATGGCAGCGCGCGGCGAACACTCAGGGGGCTGGAGCCTCACTCGAGCCGCTCCCCCGGGCTCAGCCGGAGGCCTCTCGCCAGCTCGGCTCCGCTCACGCGGCGCTTGTTCGCAGCCTGAACCTCGACCAGCGCGATCGCCCCCGCCCCGGTTCCCGCCAGAAGGCCGCCGTCCGGCGCGAGCTCACCCGGCCCGAGCCCATGATCCGCGGGGGCGACGTCGGCCCGGTGCACCTTGAGTCGGCGACCTCGAAGCGTCGTCCACGCGCCCGGCGCGGGATTAAGAGCCCTCACGAAGTCCCGGATGCGCGCGGCCGGAGCGGTCCAGTCGATGCGCGCCCCATCGGGAGTCATCTTCGAAGCGTAAGTCGCAGCGCCGTGATCCTGCTCGACCGGCCTCAGCTCCCCCGACAGGTATCCGGGCAGCGTCGCAACCAGCAGGCGCGCACCCACCCTCGCCATGCGCTCCCCGAGCGATCCGGCGGTGTCGTCGGCGCGGATCGCTACCTCTTCGCTCGCCAGCACGGGGCCCTCATCCATTCCCGCCGTCAGAACCATGATCGTCACGCCCGAGACATCCAGGCCGTCCATGATCGCTCGCTGCACGGGGGCCGCCCCCCGGTACGCGGGCAGCAGCGAGAAATGGAGATTGACGAAGCCGTGCGGAACCGCGTCGAGCAGCTCCGGAGGAAGGATCATCCCGTAGGCGACGACGACGGCCACATCCGGTGCAATCGACCTGATCCGCTCGATGAACTCCGGCGTCCGCGCCTTCGCCGGCTGAAGGATCTCGAGGCCGGTCGCGCCGGCAACGAGTTTGACGGGCGACACGCGCACTTCCATCCCCCGCCCGGCCGGGCGATCGGGGGCCGTCGCCACTGCGGCGACGTGGACGTCTGCATCAAGAAGCGCTTCGAGGCTCGGCACCGCCCACGAGGGCGTGCCGAAGAACACCGTTCTCAGAGCATTTCCTCACGCGGGCGTACGGCCGGCGGTAACCCCAGCGCTTGCTCGCGGATCGTCCGAAGGGCGTCCTTGCGGAGGTCCTCCGGCAGGCGATCGATGAACAGGGTCCCGTCAAGGTGGTCGATCTCGTGCTGGAAGACCCGGGCCAGAAGATCGGCCGCGGGGATCTCAATCGGCCGGCCGTGCTCGTCGAGTCCCGTCACGGTGACCTCGGCGGAGCGCTCAACGGGATATGTGAGGCCGGGCACCGACAAACAGCCTTCGTCTTCGGTGACTGCTTCCGAAGAGCGCCGGATTATTCGCGGGTTCACGACCGCGCCGTGGCGCTCTTCCACCTCCCACACGAAGATACGCTCGAGCACCCCGATCTGAGGGGCCGCAAGGCCCACTCCGGGCGCGACACGCATTGTGTCGATCATGTCCTTTATGAGCTTGCGATGGAGGTCGGTGACCTCGTCGATCTCCCGGGCTCTCTGTCTGAGGACGGGGTCACCGAACGTGCGTATCTCTCGAGTCGCCATGGTGCCGAGAGGCTAACGCGGATCGACGTCGATCTGCATTCCTTTCGGGACGGAATGGGCTGACACCATCTCCCGCAACGCATCCGCGACCTCGAGCGCCCGCCCGTGCTTGACGAGGATCTGTCGGGAGTTGCGGCGCGCGCTCGCAACGGTAATGGGGCCCAGAACTTTCGCCCCGACCCCGCGGCACACCTCGATCGCTCCCGCGATTGCGCGGTCGGCGTTCTCTCCTGCCGCAGTGACCTTGACGAGCTCCGCGAACGGCGGGTAGCCGAGCTCTCTGCGCTCGTCCAACTCGCGATCGAGAAAGAAACCGTAGTCGGCGCGCGCCACGGCCTGGACCGCGGGATGGGCCGGCTCCGCGGTCTGAATCATCAGTCGCCCTCCCGAGTGCGCGGGGCCGGCCCACTCGGCCATCTCCGCAAGCGCCTGGAAGGCGCGCTCCGCGGACCGGAAGTCGGGGCGCCGAATCAACGCGTCCGCGTCCAGCACCACGACCGTCGTCACCTCCGGTCTCAACACGGGCTTCGTGCCGATCCAGGTCGTCACGTAGACGTCGGCATTGTCGAGGTCGAGCTCATCGGGTCGCGCCCCCGCCAGCACCTCAGGGTCGACGCGGGCGACCCGGGCGCGCGGGAACGCCGCGCCGAGCTGCTCGGCCAGCCGCTCGCTCCCGGCCCCCACGTAGCGCCACTCGGTGCCTCCACAGTGCGGGCATTGGTCTGGCGGTGCGGCGACGTAACCACAGCGCGCGCATCGCACGCGTGCCCGTCCACCGCGATCGAAGAACAGACCCGCCTCGCATACCGGACAGCGCAGTGATCGGCGGCACGCAGCGCACCATAGGGCCCGCGCGAACCCTCGGCTTGGGGCGAGGATGCCGACACGGGCGCCGGCGCGCAGCGCGGTGCGCATGCGGACATGGACCGCGTGAGAGATCGCCCGGTCGGGTGTCGGCTCGACGAGTTCGACGAGAGGCCGTCGATCCCTGTCGTCGCTTCGCCCGGGCTCCACCCATCCGATGCGCCCGCGCGTCGCCGCGCCCCCGATCTCAACCGGCGGCGTGGGGGTAACGAGCACGCACACTGCGTTTTGAAGCCGCGCCCGCTCGACCGCGGCCCGCCGGGCGTCGTAACGCGGGGACCGGTCCTCCTTGTACGACGAGTGGTGGGCGTCGTCGACGATGACGGCCCGTAGCCCCGGCGCGGCTGCCAGGACCGCGGCCCGACCCCCCATCCCCAGCCCGTGGCCCGCGGCGAGCCGCAGCAGGCCTCCGGCCCGGGCGGCGGGCTCGGCGGCCGCGTCGACGCGGGCCGCATCGGGCCAGATCCGAGTCAACGCGTCGAGAACATGCGATCCGTAATGGACCTCGGGAACCGCCACGACCGCGGCGCCGCGGGCCCGTCCCGCGGCCGCAACCAGTTCGCACACGAGCGCACCGGGGTCCTGGCCCGCGGCTCGACGCACACACCACACCCCGGCTCCCCCCTCTTCGATGGCCTTCAGCAGCTCACCCCCGCCCCGGTACCGGGGAAGGATTTCGGGGGCCGGGCCTCCCGCCAGCGGCTGTACCGAGCGCACCTTCACTCGCACCCGCGGTGGCACCATGCGTGCGTACGCCTGGCCCCGCGGAGCCACATAGCGTCGAGCCATCCATTCGACCAGCTCGGTCATGGGCGGAGGGCACACGGGAACCAGCGCAACGATGCCTGCGATCTCGGCCAGCTCCCGCTCGGGGATGCGTCGAGCTACGTCCACGACGATTGCCCGAACGCGGCGGTGCCCGAAGGCGATCCGAACGAGGGC
Source organism: Actinomycetota bacterium (assembly GCA_050694175.1). Taxonomy (GTDB): domain Bacteria; phylum Actinomycetota; class CADDZG01; order CADDZG01; family WHSQ01; genus JBOGXA01. Next base: position 16,802 of record JBOGXA010000002.1, on the reverse strand, counting down.
CCCCTCCGTCACCTGCTGCGCGAGCGTCTCGGGGACGGCGTAGTCGAAAACCCGGTCGACGCGCCAGGCGGGCACCAGCGGCACAACCGCCGCGATCAGTTGAGCGCCCGGCTCCGTTAAGTGCAGAGCCGTTTCAACTCGTCCGCGCGATCGGTCCGCTCCCACGTGAAGTCCTTCTCGGAGCGACCGAAGTGTCCGTAGACGGCGGACCCCTGGTAGATGGGCCGCCTGAGGTCGAGATCACGGATGATCGCGGCAGGTCGCAGGTCGAAGCTCTCGCCGATGGCCGTGAGGATCACCTCGGGGTCGACAGTCTCGGTTCCGAAGGTTTCTATGGACATGGACACGGGATGGGCTACGCCGATCGCGTAGGCGACCTGCATCTCGAAGCGAGTCGCGAGCCCGGCCGCGACCACGTTCTTGGCGACCCACCGTGCGGCATAGGCGGCCGAGCGATCCACCTTGGTCGGGTCCTTGCCGGAGAACGCCCCGCCCCCGTGTCGCGCCATGCCACCGTACGTGTCGATGATGATCTTTCGCCCGGTCAGCCCCGTGTCGGCCTTTGGCCCACCGACCTCGAAGATGCCCGTTGGGTTGACGAGGATGCGCACGTCCTGCGCGTCCAGGTGCGGGGGGATCAGCGGATCGATGACGTGCTGGGTGAGATCGGGCTTGAGGAGCGTCTCGATGTCGACGTTGGGCTGGTGCTGGCTCGACAGGACGATCGTATCGAGCGTGACGGGTTTCCCGGCTGCGTAGCCGACGGTCACCTGGACCTTCCCATCCGGTCTCAGGTACGGAACGACACCGGCTTTGCGAACCTCTGACAAACGCTGGGCAAGCTTGTGCGCAAGCCAGATGGGCGTGGGCATGAGGTCGTCGTTCTCGTTGCATGCGAAGCCGAACATCATGCCCTGATCGCCGGCGCCCTGACTGTCGAACACGTCCTCCTCGGCGAGCCCGCTGCGCTCCTCGTAAGCGTGATCCACTCCCACGGCGATGTCGGGCGACTGCTCCTGAATGGCGACGGTCACTCCGCACGTCTCGCCGTCGAATCCGATCCGAGAGCTCGTGTAGCCGACATCGGTGATGGTCCGCCGCACGACCGCGGGGATGTCGACGTAGGTGGCAGTGGTTATCTCGCCGGCGACCACGACCCATCCGGTCGTGAGCAGGGTCTCGCACGCGACCCTCCCGAATGGGTCGTCGGCCAGAATCTCGTCGAGCACGGCGTCGGAGATCTGATCGGCGAGCTTGTCGGGGTGCCCCTCGGTCACGGACTCGGACGTGAACAGCTTGAGGTGGTTTCTCTGCGTCATGTTCGGCATCCTAATGGGCGGCAGAAGTCTGGGCCGGGAACCGATGCAGTCAGTCCGCCAGGGCCGCGGCCGCGTGATCCAGGATCGCCGCGGCGAGCTGCTCCTTTGTCACGAGGCCGACGTCGGTCATCCCGTCGGGCCCGGCGATCACGGCCCGATTCGTGCGCACCGAGAAGCCCGAGTCGGGGCTCGATACGTCGTTGGCGACGATGATGTCGGCGCCCTTGCCCGCCCGCTTGTCCTCCGCCAGCTCTGTCAGTCGCTGCGGATCGTCCTCGGTCTCGGCGGCGAAACCGACCAGGACTCCGCCCGGCTTGCGCAGCGAGGGAGTGTGTCCCAGCTCGTTCAGGATGTCGGCGTTGGGCACGAGCACCACCTGAGGGGGCCCGGCCGCCTTCTTGAGCTTGCGCTCGGCCGCGGACTCGGGCCGGAAATCGGCGACCGCAGCAGCCTTGACGATGATGTCGGCGCCCCCCGCACGGGCGAGCACCTCGTCCCGCATCTCCCCTGCCGTCTGCACCGGCACAACATCCGCGCCCGGAGGCGGGGCCAGCTCGGTGGGGCCGGTGACGAGGGTTACCTTGGCGCCCCGCTGCAGGGCCGCGCGCGCAATTGCGAACCCCATACGGCCCGACGACCGGTTGCCTACGAAACGCACGGGGTCGATGGGCTCCTGTGTCCCCCCGGCCGTTATGAGAACCCGGCGTCCGGCCAGATCACTCGCCCGCCCGAGGATCTCGAGCAGGGCCGCCACCAGCTCATCGGGCTCCACGAGGCGGCCCGGCCCCTCGTCGCCGGACGATAACGGGCCGGAGGCCGGCCCCACCACCGTGACCCCGCGTTCCTCCAGGGCATCGATGTTCGCCTGGGTGGCAGGGTTCTCCCACATCTCAGAGTGCATCGCCGGCGCCACAACCACCGGGGAGTGAACGGTGAGCAGCGTCGCCGACACGATGTCGTCGGCGAATCCGCCGGCCATCTTCGCCACGATGTTCGCCGTCGCCGGGGCGACGAGGCAGGCGGCCGCTGCCCGCGCGAGTTCCACGTGGGGGACGTCCGGGCCCGTTCCGTAGAGCTCGGTGACCACCGGGTTGCCGCTGAGGGCGGAGAAGGTCTGCTCGCCGACGAACTTGTGCGCGGAGCGTGTCATTGCGACGCGCACGTCGGCACCGAGCTGCGCAAGCGACCGAACCACCGTCACAACCTTGTAGGCGGCGATGCCGCCGGTTACGCAGACCACGATCTTGCGGCCGGCGAGGTCGGTGCCGGCCGAGGGCTCCGTCATCGAACGTGGACGCATACCCCGGGCGCCGGCGTTACGGCCGGCTATTTGATCCCGTCGGCCGTGCGCTCGTACGTGACTTTCGTCTCCGCGATCTCCTGAAGGGCGATCGAGAGCGGTTTGGGGGCCCGGTCGGGATCGAGGGGAACCTGGGGCGGAGTGAACTCGGCGACACCTTCACCGAGCTGGCTGAAATAGGCGTTGACCTGGCGGCTGCGCTTGGCCGCGAGGATGACGAGCGTGTACTTTGAATCGGCCGCCTCGAGAAGCGTCTCGATCTTCGGTTCGATCACTTGATCTTTCCTTTCCTTTATGTCCTCTTTTTATGTCCGGCCATTCAGTATACGGACGAAGCTCTCTACTGCCCGATCCAGGTCGTCGTTGACGATGACGTGGTCGTAGGTGCACTTGACCTTCACTTCGTCGTACGCGGCCTTGATCCGGCGCCCTAGGGCGTGCGGGTCCTCGGTCCCCCGGCCCCTCAGGCGAGCCGCGAGATCGTCGAGCGACGGCGGTTCGACGAAGATCAACGTGGCCTCGGGCATGGCCCGCTTGATCGACTCGGCCCCCTGGATATCGACCTCGACGATCACGTCGCGCCCCGCGGCCAGCGCCTCCTCGACCTGGGCCCGGAGGGTTCCGTAGTAGTTCCCGTACACCCTTGCCGACTCGAGGAAAGCGCCTCGATCTCGCAGCGCGAGGAACTCGGCCATGGATATGAAGTGGTAATCGACCCCGTTCCGCTCGCCCATACGTGCCGGGCGCGTCGTCGCCGAAACGGTAAGCGCGATATCGGGCCTTTGCACCAGGGCGGCGGCGATGAGCGTCCCTTTGCCGGCGCCGGAGGGGCCGGAGACGACGAACAGGCGCCCGCGGGACGAGTCCCCGGACTTAGCGGCGGGCGAATTCGGCGAGGAGGTTCTCTTTCTGCTTGGCTCCCAGCCCGCGCATCCGCCTGGACTCGGAGATGTCGAGCCGCTCCATGAGCTTGCGCGCCCGCACCCGTCCGACCCCCGGCAGCGATTCGAGGACGGTTGACACCTTCATCTTTCCGACGATCTCGTCGTCGGTGCGACCCAGCAATTCCCGGAGGCTCGTTCGCCCGCTCTTCAGTTGCTCCTTGAGCTCCGCCCGCTTGCGCCGGGCAATCGCTGCCTTCTCCAGCGCTTGTCGTCGCTGCTCCTCACTGAGCGGAGGTGGCAAGGGCATGCGGGAGATCCTCCTTAGTACGTGCGATTCGGAAAAAAGGCCGGGCCGTCGATCGGAGTCGGATTGTCGCACGGCCCGGAAGCCTGCCGGATTATAGGCGTGGCCGGTGGGGGCCGCAATCGCTGTTTGCGGTACTTATCCTGCCCATACGGGGCACCAAGTCACCCCGGGCCGGCAGCCAGGCCCGCAGGTGGAGCGACAAGGCATCCGCACATCAGACCCGAAGAGCCAGCTCGCGCGCCAAAAATGGCCGACAGCAACACGCGCCCACAGCAGCGTCAGAACAGCGCCCCGTTCGAAGCGGATACTCAGCCGCCGCCGGGCGGGGGGTCAGTACGGTCGCAATGCTTCCGCACGTCGGGAGGCAATTGGGGCCGATTCGCGGGCTGGAAGAAGATCGTGTGGATGGCCTCGACCCAGTCGATGCGGCGGCCGGCGTCCTCGGGTACCGCAGGCGGGCGATGGACGTCGACACCGCGGGCGCGGTTGCCGTTGATGACGTCGGTTGGGGATGCGGTGGGACGCGCCGCCACGCTCTGTACCCTCGTCCCGTCGGGGCGCGTGAATAACGGCACGCCGCCCTCATCCAAAGCGACCCTGTATCTGCGCTTATGCAACAGCTTGTGGTGCCACGAGCACACCAGGACCAGGTTGTCGACGCTCGTCTCTCCATTGTCCACGACGGGACGCATGTGGTGGTGGTCGAGGTAGCGGTTGTTGGCGCACCCCGGGAACCGGCACATCTTGTCGCGCGCCCTGAGCGCCCTTCGGATGGCCCGCGATGGCCGCCGCGACCTACGCCCGGCGCTCAGCATGCGGTCGCCGTCCTTGAGTAGGGCAACGATCGACGCGTCGCACGCGATTCGCCGGGCGGTGTCGGCGTCGACCGCGCCCGCGCCCTCGATCTCTGCGTCGTCGTCGGTCGCGCCGGCAAACGTGGCGGCGTCGACGTGGACGACGACCTGGTGGCAGTCGCCGCCGCTGGTGGCGGTTGTGGCGGCGAGCGAGTCCCTGGCAACCGCGACCAGCGCGGCGGCATTTCTCTCGTCTCGCTCGAGGACGCGAAGCTCTTCATCATCGGAGGTGTCCTCCTCTGAGCGGCGCCTGAAAAGCGCATCTGCGGCCGCGTCGAGAGCCGTCTTTACGACCGCGCCGTCATCGCGCTCGAGCCGACCCCGAATCACGAAGCCGTCGTCGTCGTAGAAGTAGTCGAGGTAGGTGCGCCGGTGGGCACCGTTCTCGAAGCCGCCGATCGCGAGGGCGCGCCGATAGCTGCGAGTCACCCTCTGGAGCTGCGCGCTCGACGCCGAACAGGCGATGTTGACGAGGTCTTGGTCGAACCCGGGGGCGTCGGTGGAGGTGATGGAGGCCGCCTGGCAGAAGCTGATCGTCCCCCTCGCCAGCGCCTTCTTGGTCTCGGGCCACTGCAGGATCTTGGTCGCGACTTCGGCGTGGAGGCGGGACCGGTGAGGTGACATTCCGGTCAGCCAGGACGCGAACTGGGCGAGCGACTTTGCGTCCCAGTCCTGCCAGATGCCGCGCTCATCCGCGATCGCGAGCAAATCCAGCAACCGGGAGGTCGCGGCGGCGACGTGGGCCCCGAGTGAGGTGATCTCGCGGGCGACGTCGTCGTCAGTCAGCCCCGCTCCTGGTCCCCGGCCGGCGCCCTCGTCCACGGGCCCCGGCTCCTTTCCCCCTCCTCGCCTATACGAACATATGTTCGATACTATCAACGCCCAGGGACCGAGTCAAGCCTCCCCGCGCCGGGAAGGGACGGATCCGCTCTAGAGGCGGCGGCTGCCCGGATCGTCGAGGGCAGCGCCGTCGGCACACAGGGGGCAGTCGCCCGGTGCCCACGAGCTCACCTCGAGCTGCACGAGCGCTTCGAGCGGAACACGTAGGTCGGTCCCGCGAGCCGGGTCGCCGCGGTCGATGAGCGCTCCGACCCCGATCGGCGTCGCCCCCGCCGAGCCGACGAGCGACACGACCTCGCGGGCGGACCCCCCGGTGGTGATCACGTCCTCCACTACCAGCACCCTCTCCCGGGACGCGAGGCGAAACCCCCGGCGGAACAGGAGGTCGTCGTCGACACGCTCGGCGAAGATCATGCGTGCGTCGGCGGCGAGCGCGGTGGCGAACCCCAGCACGATCGCGCCCACTGCCGGCGAGGCGACCACATCAAAGGCGCGGTCGAAGCGGTCGGCGATGGCCTCACCGAGCGTCTGGGCAAGGCGCGGGTGCTCGAGCACACGAAACTTCTGGACGAAGACATCTGAATGCCGGCCGGACGACAACAGGAAGTGGCCACGCAAGATGGCCTCTCGCCTTTCGAGGACCTCGACCACCTCGGCGGGATTCAACGCGTTACCTCGGCGTGAATCGAGCGCGCGGCCGCGGCCGGATCCGGCGCGGCCGTTATGGGCCGGCCGACAACGATCACGTCGGCCCCGGCTTCTACCGCCTGCTGCGGAGTCATCGTTCGTCGCTGGTCGCCGCTATCCGATCCCGCAGGCCGGATACCGGCAACCACCAAAGTCGGGCCCCCGTCGTCGCTCGATCCGAGACGGTCACGGAGCGCCGACACCTCGAGGGGAGAGCAGACGAGTCCCGACACACCCGCCTTCAACGCAAGTTCCGCGAGGCGCAGCACTTGCGATGTCGTCGAGTCAGGGATGCCCGTCATGTCGAGCACGTGATCGTCGAGGCTGGTCAGCACCGTTACTGCAAGCACCGTCGCGTTACCCGCGGCGCCGGCGACGGCAGCAGTGATCATCTCTGGGCCCCCGGCCGCGTGCACCGTCACGTAGCTCGTTCCCAGGGCCGCGGCCGCGCGCACCGCGCCCTCGACCTGGATGGGGATGTCGTGCAGCTTTAGGTCGAGGAAAACGGGGCGCATGCGAACGAGATTGCGAACAATGCCGGGCCCGTTCGCCGCGAACGCCATCAGCCCCACCTTGAACATCCCGACATGGGGTTCCGTCGCGAACGCGAGGCGCTCGACCACCGAGTAGTCCGGCGAGTCCAGCGCCACGCACAGCGGATTGTCCAGGGCGGTGTCGTTCAGGCCCTCACCCCTCGAGTTTCACCGCACCGACCAGCTCAGACACGCTTGCCACCTCGTGCTCCGACATGTAGTCGGCGATCCCCGCCGCCACATCCACCGGAGCACGCGGGTTGATGAAGTTGACGGTGCCTACGGCGACCGCGGATGCGCCGGCGAGGATCAGCTCGAGCGCGTCGCGCGCCGTCATGATCCCGCCCTGCCCGATGATCGGCACGTGCGGGAAAGCGCGGTGGACCTCGTGAACCGTCCGCACGGCGATGGGTCTGATCGCGGGGCCAGAGAGGCCTCCGATCCCCCCCGCCAGCATGGGGCGACGCGAGTCGACGTCGATGGCCATGCCCAGCACAGTGTTGATCAATGACAGACCGTCGGCTCCTGCGTCGATGACTGCCTCGGCAATGTCCACGACCGAGGTTACGCTCGGCGAGAGCTTGGGGAATACCGGCGTTCGCTGAAGCGCATTCTTCACACCGGCCACTACCGCAGCCGCGGACTCCTCCGAGTGAGCGAACATGTTGTTCCGGTCTTCCAGGTTCGGGCACGAGATGTTCACCTCGACGGCCGCGACCCCGCGGCCTCCGGTTCGCAACTTGTCCGCGACCTTTATGAACTCGTCAACGGTGTTGCCGGCGATGGAAGCCACGACCGTCGCGCGCCTCTTCACCAGCCACGGAAGATCCTCGGCGAGAAAGAAATCGACTCCTTTGTTCTGAATGCCTATCGCGTTGAGCATGCCCGACGGCGTTTCGCACATGCGCGGCGTCGGTTTGCCCCGCCAGGGCACGAGCGTCATCGACTTGACGATGATCCCGCCCACTTTGGAGAGATCCAGGAAGGTGGCCCCCTCGCGGCCCGCCCCGAAAGTCCCCGAGGCGGCCAGAACGGGGGCCGAGAGCTTCAGACCCCCCAGCTCGACGGATGTGTCGACGATTGCGGCCACGTTAGTTCCCGGGAGGAGCGTGCTCGTCGGCGGGCTCTTCCATCCCCCCGCGCGCAGGCACGCCGGCGGGCGACAGCTCGGCCTGTTCGACCGCAACGGACTCGGTCGCGCCGTCCCAGATGACATGGGCGCCGTTGAAGATCGGCCCCTCGGTGCAGGTGCGTGCGTAGATGATCTCGTCCGACTCATCCTTACGGCGAGCCGGACGCTTGATCGGCATGACACACGTCATGCACACCCCGTAGCCGCATCCCATCAGTTCCTCTACTGCGACCTGCACGGGCAGCTGCCGTTCGACACATCCCTTCGACACGGCGGCGAGCATCGGGTGAGGTCCGCACGCGTACACGACCTCGGTGTCGCACCGCTCGATGGTCTCTTCCATCACATCGGTGACCCGCCCCTGCTCACCGGAACTCCCGTCTTCGGTGGTTATCCGGTAGATGGAGGCGAGCCGCCTCACATCGATCGGGTTCAGCAGAAAACCCGCGGTTCTCGCCCCGAGAATGAAATCAACGCGGTGCCCCTCGTTGCGCAGTTCGTCGGCGAGAAAGAACAGCGGCGCCGCACCGATTCCGCCTCCGACCAGCAGGCAATGCGCTCGCCGGCGTGGCATTACGAACCCCCGCCCGGAGGGCCCAACCACGTCCACGATCGAATGGGCGCGGAGCTGCGAGAGGTGCTGCGTTCCGCGCCCCCTAATGTCGAACACGATCTCGATCGTGGACGCCCATCCCCCACGCTTGTGCATCCGATAAACGGAAAACGGACGCCTCAGTATGTGCGCCGAGTCTTCGGGAAGCCGGATGTTGATGAACTGCCCGGGGTTGGTTCGCTCGCCAATCTCGGGCGCGACGATTGTGAGCGAGTGGTACGCCTCCCCGTACTTCTTGTGCGTCAGTATCTCTCCGGTCGACAGCAGCATGTCGATGGGTCAAGCACCTCGTCTTTCCGTTTGTTCCGATAACCGCTCGCGGGAATCGCCTTCGTCGAGGTACTCCTGCAAGGGCCTCACGTCTGTCCCATCGGAGATTATTGCCTCTATAGCCTGCACGGCAGCGAACATCCCGGCCATGGTCGTGATCAAGGGGACCCCCGCGACGACGGCGGCGGTTCGGATCCCGTATCCATCGGTGCGCGCTCCGCGCCCATAGGGGGTATTGAAGACCATCTCGATCTCCCCCCGCCCGAGGCGCTCGACGACGTTCGGTACGCCCGGGGGTCCGTCCTTCCCGGTGACCTTCGGAACGATCTCGACCTCCACCCCGGCGCGCTCCAGAACCCGAGCGGTTCCGCGGGTTGCGGCAATGCCAAAGCCGAGATCGGCGAGTCGCTTCGCGGGGAAGATCACCGACCGCTTGTCCGGATTGGCGACCGAAACGAACACCGTGCCCTTCTTCGGAAGGCGGACGCCGGCCGCGGTCTCGGCTTTGGCAAACGCCCGGCCGAAGTCCTTGTCGATGCCCATTACCTCACCGGTGGAGCGCATCTCCGGGCCCAGGACCGTGTCGACTCCCGGGAAGCGATCGAACGGCATCACCGCCTCCTTGACGGCGACATGGTTCATACCCTCATGGCCGACCGCGCGCTCGGGTACCAGTCCCTCCTGACGAAGCGTCGCCAGTGACTCTCCGGTCATGACCCGCGCCGCCACCTTCGCCAGTGGAATGCCCGTCGCCTTCGATACAAACGGGACCGTGCGCGACGCGCGCGGGTTGGCCTCCAGCACGTACACGCGATCGCCGCGGATCGCGTATTGGATGTTGATTAGTCCGCGCACATCGAGGCTGCGCGCGAGAGCCTCCGTGTAGCCGATGACGGTGGCAACCTGATCGTCGCCCAAGGTGAGCGGGGGCAGCACGCATGCCGAATCGCCCGAGTGGATCCCTGCCTCCTCGATGTGCTCGAGTACTCCCCCGATGAACACCTCACGGCCGTCGAAGATCGCGTCACAGTCGACCTCGATTGCGCCCTCCAGGAAGCGGTCGATGAGGACGGGGTGCTCGGGAGACACGTCGGCCGCGCTCGCCATGTAGCCCTCGAGCGACGAGGATTCGTAGACGATCTCCATTGCTCGCCCGCCGAGCACGTACGATGGCCGGACGAGCACCGGATAACCGATCGAGGACGCGACCGCGCGCGCGGCCGCGAGTGACCGCGCCACGCCGTTGGGGGGATGCGGCAGACGTAGGTCGGCCAGGAGCGCCCCGAACCGCTCGCGGTCCTCGGCCCGATCGATGGAGTCCGGCGCCGTGCCCAGTATCGGAACCCCACTCGCTTCGAGCGCACGCGTCAGCTTGAGAGGTGTTTGACCACCGAGCTGCACGACGACGCCGATCGGTCGTTCCCTCTCGACCACGTTCATGACGTCCTCGAATGTGAGCGGCTCGAAATACAGCCGGTCCGACGTGTCGTAGTCGGTCGAAACGGTCTCGGGATTGCAGTTGAGCATGATCGTTTCGAATCCGGCATCCCGCAGCGCGAATGCCGCGTGCACGCAGCAGTAGTCGAATTCGATGCCCTGTCCGATCCGATTCGGCCCCGAACCCAGTATGAGCACCTTGTCGGCGGTGGAATCTGCGACCTCGTCCTCGTCCTCGTAGGTGGAGTAGTGGTACGGGGTCGACGCCTCGAACTCGGCCGCACACGTGTCGACGGTCTTGTAGGTCGGCGCGATGCCCTCTTCCAGACGCCGGGCCCGAACCGCCGCCTCCGAAGCCGAGATCAGCCCGGCGATCTGCGCGTCCGAGAACCCGAGCCGCTTCGCGGCCCGCAATGTCCCGACCGGTGTGGATTCGAGTGAACCGGCGACCTCGAGCTCCCGACGCATCGACACCAGGCGACCGATCTGTTCGACGAACCACGGATCGATGCGCGACCGGGCCGCAACCTCCGCAGCCGTCATGCCCCCGTAAAGAGCCGCCTCCAGCGCGCGCAGCCTGTGCTCGGTCGGCACGTCGAGGGCGGCGAGGTCGTCCGCGCTCACCTCCATGCCGCCGAGGCCGTCGAGGTCGCGCTCGAGCGAACGAAACCCCTTCTGCAGGGCCTCGGGGAATGTCCGGCCGATCGCCATCACCTCGCCCACCGACTTCATCTTCGTTCCCAGCACCTCGTCCGCTCCCGGGAACTTCTCGAACGCCCATCGGGGGATCTTGACCACGACATAGTCGATCGACGGTTCGAAGCATGCAGGTGTCTTGTGCGTGATGTCGTTGGGGATCTCGTCGAGCGTGTAACCGACGGCGAGTTTGGCGGCGAACTTGGCTATCGGGAACCCCGTCGCTTTAGAGGCAAGCGCGCTCGAACGCGAGACGCGGGGGTTCATCTCGATCACCACTCGTCGCCCTGTGTCTGGGTGGATAGCGAACTGAACGTTGGATCCGCCCGTCTCGACACCGATGGCGCGCATCACCCTCGCGCCGTCGTCGCGCATTGCCTGGTACTCGACGTCGGTGAGCGTCATTGCCGGCGCAACCGTGATCGAGTCCCCCGTGTGCACCCCCATCGGGTCGATGTTCTCAATCGAGCACACGACGACGACGTTGTCGTGTGCGTCGCGCATCAGCTCGAGTTCGAACTCTTTCCATCCCTCGATGCACTCCTCGACGGACACCTCGCCGATGCTCGACAGCCTGAGGCCCTCGGCAGCGATCGTCCTCAACTCGGCGGGAGTGCGCACCACTCCCGAGCCCCCGCCGCCGAGGACGTACGACGGCCGCACAACAACCGGGTAACCGAGTAAATCGGCAGAGTGAGCTGCCTCGTCGACCGAGTAGGCGAACTGGGCGCGCGGCACGTCGAGTCCCGCCTCGACCATCGTGTCCCGAAACAGTCTGCGATCCTCCGCTTTGCGAATGGATTCGACGCCGGCGCCGATCAGCTCGCAGCCGCACTCCTCGAGCACACCCGAGGACGCCAGATCCATTGCCACATTGAGACCGGTTTGCCCCCCCAGGGTCGGAAGGCAGGCGTCCGGGCGTTCGCGGTCGACGATCGCGGCGACGTACTCGGGGGTAATGGGCTCCACATAGGTCGCGTCGGCGACCTCCGGGTCGGTCATGATCGTCGCCGGGTTGGAGTTGACGAGGACGACGTCGTAGCCCTCGGCGCGCAATACCTTGCACGCTTGCACCCCCGAGTAGTCGAACTCGCACGCCTGGCCGATGACAATGGGGCCCGAGCCGATGACGAGGATCTTGTGGAGATCGTCTCTTCTCGGCATCTAATCCTCGGGGTCGTAGCTCATGATCTCGATGCGGTTGCCCGCCGGGTCGCGCGTGTAGCAGCGGCGGCGCCTGGGGATCGCGCCCGCCTGCTCGATGTGCTGGCCGCGCGTGCGCAGCCTTTCGATCACAGCCTCGAAATCGTCGACGCTGATAGCGAAGTGGGCCTCCTTGGGCGGGTTATGTGGGTCCATCGATAGGTGCAGCTCGGCCTCGCCGAGCCGAAACCATGCCCCCGCCGGACGCGTGCCCTCCGGCTTGTCGAGCCGCTCGAGGTCGAGGCAATCACGGTAGTAGTCGATGACCTCGTCCATGAGCTCCTCGGGGGCCGTTACCTGCACGTGATCGAGCCCGACGACCCTGAAGGCACCGGTCATGACCGGCGCGCCGCCCCCTTTGCGGCCGCCTTTCTCGTAGCCCGCTCCTTTTTCTTACGACGGCGGTCTTTCTTCCACCTCACCAGCCTGCGATCGCCCCTGCCCATGCATCCTCCTTCTTGTTCTCTCTTGTTCTCTTTCTTGTCTATCCCTGCGCCGATTGGATCCGGTCGACTTCGGCGGGATCGAAGCGGTCGATCAGCTGCATGAAGTCTTCGAACAGATACCGGGAATCGTGGGGCCCGGGCCCCGATTCCGGGTGGTACTGAACGCTGAACGCCACCCCCGGGACCTCCAGACCCTCGACTGTGCGGTCGTTGAGGTTGACGTGGGTGAGGTGCGCGGCGGTTGTGGCAAGCGACGATTCTTCGACCGCGAACCCGTGGTTCTGGCACGTGATCTCCACGCGAGGGTCGGTGACCCGCGCCACCGGATGGTTCCCGCCCCTGTGCCCGAACGGGAGCTTGTACGTCCGCGCACCGAGGGCAAGGGCGAGGATCTGGTGCCCGAGGCAGATCCCGAATACCGGGATCCGTCCCAGGAGTTCGCCCACCGTGGCAATCCCGTAGTCGACCGGTTCCGGATCTCCGGGCCCGTTGGACAAGAACACACCGTCGTAGCCACCGTTAAGGATCACGCGGGATTCGGTTCGCGCCGGCCACACCGTCACCTCGCACCCACTCGACACAAGAAGGTCGAGGATGTTGCGCTTGAGGCCGAAGTCGAAGGCGGCGATGCGCGCGGGAACCATCAGGTCGAGGTGGCCGGCAACGTTCTCGGCGGTCCACGTATAGGGGGTCGTTGTAGACACTTCGGACGCTAGATCGCGGCCGACGAGCCCCGGGGAGCTGCGCGCGATGTCGACCACTTCGTCTATGTCCCGTACCTCCGTAGACAGGGCGCCGCGCATCGCCCCCCGCGTGCGCAGGTGGCGGGTAAGCCGGCGAGTGTCGACCCCCGAGATACCGACGACATCGCGGTCGTGGAGATAGTCGTCCAGCGATCCGCTCGCCCGCCACGACGAGTAGTACTCGGAAGCGTCGCGCACCACGAAGCCGGCGACGAACGGGCGGCGCGACTGGTCGTCGGCGTCGTTCGTGCCGGTGTTACCGATCTGGGGTGCCGTCATCGCAACGATCTGGCCGTGGTAGCTGGGGTCGGTGAGCACCTCCTGGTAACCGGTCATCGCCGTGTTGAAGCACACCTCTCCGGTGGTCGTTCCGGAGGCCCCCATGCCCTCGCCGCGAAAGACGGTCCCGTCCTCGAGGGCGAGAAGTGCAGGTTGATTCCACGCCCGCGCCTCGCTCATACCAACGCCTCCGACGCGACCACCCCGTCGCGCACCGTGGGCCTGCCGCCGAAGAACGTGTGGACCACTCGTCCCGTGAGCGTGCGCCCGGCGAACGGGCTGTTGGTGCTGCGCGAATGGAACGCGGTCTTGTCGACGGTCCACGTCGCACCCGGATCGAAGACGGTTACGTGCGCGGGGCGGCCTGGAGCGAGCGGGCCACCGTGATCGCTGAGACCGAGGATGCGCGCGGGCGCACACGAGAGCCGGTCGATCGCGTCCACGAACGACAGGTGTCCCGGTTCGACCAGTTCTGTCACGGTGAGTGCGAGCGCGGTCTCGAGCCCGATCATCCCGGGCGGCGCGTACTCGAACTCGCGGTCCTTCTCTTCGAGCGCGTGGGGGGCGTGGTCGGTCGCGATGACCTCTATCGTGCCGTCGGCGATGCCCTTCGCTACAGCCGCCCGGTCGGCCTCCGCGCGCAGCGGGGGGTTCACCTTGAGGTCCGGGTCGTAGGACGACAGCTCCGCGTCGGTGAGCGTGAAGTGATGCGGAGTGGCCTCGGCCGTCACCGCGATTCCATCCGCCTGGGCGCGACGAACGAGATCGACGGTACCGGCCGTCGACACGTGCAGCAAGTGAAGGCGACAGCCGGTGAGCCGGGCCAGGGCGATGTCGCGCGCCGCCATGAGCTCCTCCGCTGCCGCGGGAATGCCGCGCAACCCCAGCGCGGCCGAGTACTCCCCCTCGTGCATTTGGCCACCCGCGGCCAGCGCAGCGTCTTCGCAGTGCTCCGCGTAGATCCCGTTGAACGCGACGAGATATTCCATCGCGCGGCGGGCCATGAGGGCGTTCTGTACTCCGTGGCCGTCGTCGGTAAAGAGGCACACCCGTGCGTTGCTCCGCACCATCTCCCCGAGGTCGGCCATCTTCTCTCCGGCAAGCCCCCGCGTGAGCGCGCCGGCCGGGATCACCTCCACAAGCCCTGCGTGGCGGCCGAGGGCCCACACCTTCTCGACGATGGCTGCGGTGTCGGCCACGGGATCGGTGTTCGGCATTGCGACGATGGCCGTGTACCCACCCGACGCGGCGGCGGCCGACGCGGTGGCGATCGTCTCCTCGTCCTCCCGGCCGGGCTCCCGCACGTGCGTGTGCATGTCGACCAAGCCGGGTACAACGACGAGGCCGCTGGCGTCGATCACCTCCGCATCCGTCACGCCCCCGGCATCGTCGATGTGTCCGTCGCGGATCAGCAGATCACCGACCTCGTCGCGGCCTGCCGCCGGATCGACGATGCGCCCGGACCTCAGTAGAAGTGTGCTCACTCCACTACCTCCGTCCCCCCCAGCATCAGGTAGAGCAGGCTCATTCGCACCGCCAGCCCATTCGCGACCTGATCGAGGATTATCGAGCGCGGCATCTCCGAGACGTCCGCGGCGATCTCGACTCCTCTATTCATCGGGCCCGGGTGCATGACCAGCGCGTCCGGCTTCATGCGCGCGACCCGGCGGGCATCGAGCCCCCACATGGCAGCGTACTCGCGGGTACTCGGAAAGAGTTGCTCGCTCTGGCGCTCACCTTGGACGCGCAGGAGATAGCAGATGTCGAGATCCGCGACGACTGCGTCGAGGTCGTACGAGATGTCTACCCCCCACGACTTCGCCTGTGGCGGGATCAGCGTCGGCGGCCCAACCACGACCACGCTCGCTCCCATCGTCACGAGACCTTTGATCCCCGAGCGTGCGACGCGGGAGTGGAGGATGTCACCGACGATTCCGACGCGCAGCCCCTCGAATTCCTTGAAGTGCTCCCGAATGGAGAACAGGTCGAGTAGCGCCTGCGTCGGATGTTCGTGAGCGCCGTCGCCCGCATTCAAAACGCTTGCCTTCACCCACTTAGACAGTTGGTGAGGAGCACCCGACGCGCCGTGACGGACGATGATCGCGTCAACCCCCATTGCCTCGAGCGTCCACGCGGTGTCCTTGAAAGACTCGCCCTTGGCGACGCTCGACTTGGAGTCTGCAGAGAAGTTGATGACGTCGGCGCTGAGCCGCTTGGCCGCGAGCTCGAACGAGATGCGCGTGCGCGTCGACGCCTCGTAGAAGAGGTTGCAGACCGTGCGGCCCCGCAGTGTCGGAAGCTTCTTGATCGGACGGTCGGTGACCTGGCGGAGGGATTCGGCGGTGTCGAGGATCGTGGTGATCTCGTCCGCGCCGAGCTGGTCCATCGACAGCAGATGTTTCAGCATGACTAGCTCTCTCCTTTGACACCGATGAAGACCGCGTCCTCGCCGTCGATCTCGTTCACGTGAACCATTACGATCTCGTCGGCTGCGGTAGGCAGGTTCTTGCCGACGTGATCGGCGCGTATCGGAAGCTCTCGGTGGCCGCGGTCGACGAGTACGGCCAGGCGGATCGCGCGCGGGCGGCCGAGGTCCAAGACCGCGTCGAAGGCGGCCCGGATGGTGCGCCCCGTATAGAGAACGTCGTCCACCAGCACGACGACGTGGCCATCGATGTCACCCGGAACGGTCGTCGCTTCGACGTTGCGGGGTCCCCGCAGCGCGACGTCGTCTCTGTATAGCGTCACGTCGAGCGCCCCGGACGGAAGGTCGGCACCCTCGAAGTCGGCGATGGCCCCCGCCAGGCGTTCGGCGAGCGGAGCGCCGCGCGTGCGGATGCCCACGATCACGAGGTCCTCTGTGCCCTTGTTGCGTTCGACGATCTCGTGGGCGATGCGGACCAGGGCGCGGCGAACGTCGTCGGGTCCCATGACATGGCTCTTGACGACGAACCCGGGCGGAGCCGAGCGACCGTCCGTCAACTCGGGCATCAAAAAACGCCTCCCCTGAGCGGGGAAGCGCACGCGGTGCCATGGGACATGGTCCCGTTACCCCTTTCCGGCCTCGCAGGGCCGAGTTAAAGGATCGGTCCGCGGCAGGTTACACCGGGTTGCGAGCGATCACAAGAATCACCCCTAGTAACCGTACGTCCTGTCAACAAGTCCGTTCGGGCAGGTTGAAGCATGCTCCGGAGAGCGATCTTTTCTGAGCAGCCCGAGCTCCCGCTTCGGCGGTTCCTCAGGGGCGACTGACTGACTT
>JBOGXA010000001.1:0-263985 GCA_050694175.1 Actinomycetota bacterium | reverse complement strand
GCTCGGGTGGTGGAATTCATGGGACACAGGTGCCGGAGCCACTGTCGCCCAGGAACCGGAGCCGGGGTCGGCTAGTGGGACAGAGGTGCCGGAGCCAATGTGGGACAGAGGTACCGGACTTTCACACAGCCGCTCCGCGGCGACACGTGGAGCTGCCGGGAATTGAACCCGGGTCCCCCAATGCCAAAATAGGGCTTCTACGAGCGTAGTCCGCGGTTTGATCTCGGCGCCGGCCGGCCCGCAGACGGCAGCGGCCGGTGCCCAGTCCGAGCTGAAAGTCCCGCTCGTCGCCCCGGACGAACTTCGAGCGGCAAGCTTGCTAAGCGACGCCGGATCCCGAAACCGCAAGCGAGTTTCGGGCCGACGGCCATCACTTCAGGGATGGCGACCGTGCATTACGCAGCGGCAGTTAATTGGTTTCCGAGTTGATTAGCGAGGTCACTCGGAGTCCTCGGCTCGCTTCCCCTATTTCGGTCCCATCAGGGTCGATACCAGTTCAGCCCCATGATTGGACGGTCTTTCAAGGTCCTCAACTCAGTGTAACGACCACCAGGAGTACCTATTCCTCCTGTTGGAATACGCGCTCATTCATCTTGCTCCGCGAACCGATTCCAGTCGAGGAGTACTCACAGGCTATTCGGGGCTCGCACGGGGGACGAAGCGGGCTGGTTTGACATCTCCTTGTGACCACGTGAAACTGACAGGCCGCTTCAGACAAACTCTGACAAGCGACGGGACCGCTTGCTACCGGGGGCAAGGAGGGACGCCATGCAGCAAGAACTGTCAGCAGAGGACATCGAATCGCAGTCGTTTTCGACCGGCCGGCGCGGCTACGACAAAGAAGAGGTGGACGCGTACCTGCGCGCGCTCGCAGACGAGATCCGCGAGTATCACGCGACCAGCGCCGAGCGCCTCTACCAGAATCTCGGCGAGGAGATGGGGGCTCTGCTCCAGCATGCGCGCGATTCCGCCGACGCGATGATCAAACAAGCGGAAGAGGACGCGGCCGCGGCACGCCACCAGGCCGAACGAGAGGCACACGAGACGAGGGCAGAGGGACAGCGGCAGGCAGATGAGATCCGGGCTGCGTCAGAAGCCGAAGCAGCGAACCGCATCAAGAAGGCCGACGACGAGGTCACGCGGCTAGAGGGTGTGGAAGCCGACGCTCGCGAGCGCCTCAGCTCGCTGCGGCACGAGATCGAGTCGGTCGTGAGCCAGCTCGGCTCGCTCGAGCCGGCCCAGACCGGCGACATCCGTGTCGACGATGAGGAAGCAGCGGCGACTAAAGAGGCAGTGGAGGTCCGGCTCGAGGAGAGTCCGGAGAGCAGTTCGGCCGGTCAGCCGGTTCGATAGTCGCAGCCCAGGGGGAACCTGATGTCGGACGCTCTTACGCCCAAGAGGATCGAAGAGCAGGTCTTTGCCATCGACGAACGCGGCTACAACTGCGACGAGGTCGATGCCTTCCTCCGGCGTGTGGCCGGCTACATGGAGGCGCTCGGGCGCGGAGAGACTCAGTTCGGCAACAAGCCCTACGAGGCCCTCGGCATCGAGATGGGTGACCTGCTCCAGCACGCGAACGATGTTGCCGCGCACGTAAAGAAGACGGCCGAGGACGAAGCTGCAATCGTCGTCCAGGACGCCCACAAGGAAGCCCAGGGCATCCGCGAGCAGGCGGAGACCGTGAAGCGCAAGCTCGACTCCGAAGCGGCGGAGGCCAAGAAGCAGGCGACCCAGGACGCCCAACGGCTGAAGCGGGAAGCGGCGCACGTTCGGAGCCTCGCGGAAGCCGAGGCGTCGTTGATGAAGCAGGATCTTCGCAAAGAGGCAAAGCGATTGAAGGAAGAGGCAAAACGTCGCGCGGAGGCGATTCTTCAGTCTGCTCACTCCGAGGCCGTTCGGCGCGCCCGCGACACCGAGCTGCGATTGCGCAAACTACAGAAGGCTGAAGCCATCATGCAGGAGCGGCTTGCGGTGCTTAAAGAGCGGATCGCGGAGGCGGTCGGCGACGCCAAAGCTAAAGGTGTGACCCTTCACATCGAAAAGCCTGCTGAAGAGAAACCTATCGAGCTCCCCGACTTCGTGCGTTTCGACTCACAGCCCTAGTCAGCGGCGGCGCCCCAGCTCCCGCTGCATCGCCCGCTCCGCGTCCCGCTTCGCCTTATCGGCGCGCTTGTCGTACAACTTCTTTCCTCGGGCCACCGCGATCTCTGCCTTGGCGAGCCCGTGCTTGAAGTAGAGACGCAACGGCACCAGCGTGCGGCCCTCCTGAGCGACCTTTACATGGAGTCGCTCGATCTCGGCCCGGTGCAGCAAGAGCTTGCGCGGTCGCAGCGGGTCGTGATTCATCCGGTTGCCATGCGAGTATGGGGATATGTGGCAATGCATCAGCCACGCCTCTCCGTCTTGGACGACGGCATACGCGTCGGTCAGGTTCACCTTGCCGGCCCGGCACGACTTGACCTCTGTACCGACTAACGCGAGCCCGGCTTCGACGGAGTCCTCGATCTCATAGTTGAAGCGCGCCTTGCGATTCTGCGCGATCAATTTGGTTCCGGACGGGCCGGCCCCCACGTGCGATCAGCCCTGCGAATCGTGGTTGCTGGAAAGCGCTATCCCTCGAAGGATCTCAATCGCCCGGGAGCGCTGCCCCGAGGGGTTGCTTACCTCCACGTCCGGTTCGATCCCTCGCCCGTCGATGTTTCGGCCTTCGGGCGTGAGGTAGGCGGCCGTCGTCAGCTTCAACGCGGACGCGTCGATCAGCGGGACGACCTGTTGGACCGACCCCTTACCGTAGGTGGTGGACCCGACGACGATCCCACGCTCATTGTCCTGGAGGGCTCCCGCAACGATCTCGGATGCACTTGCGGTTCTCTCGTTGACCAACACCACCAGCGGTACATCCTCGTATGCCTCACCCTCGGCCTCGTAGACGACATCGTCCGCGTTCTGCTCGCGATAGATAACGACGTCGCCCGTTTCGATGAACACACTGGCGACTTCGATACCCTCGTCGAAGAGGCCGCCGCCGTTGTCCCGCATGTCGAGGACGATCCCCTCCACGCCGGCGTCGACCATCTGGTCGACCCTGTCGCGGAGCTGGCTCCCGGCGCCACGGGCAAACCCGAAGAGCCGTATGTAGCCAAAGCCGTCGCCGGTTCTATGGGCGCGGAGGTTGGGGAGCTCGATCGAGGCCCGGGTGATCGTGAATTCGAGCGGTTCCCCCTCGCGTTCGACGCCGACGGCAACCTCCGTGCCGGCCGGGCCCTTTATCCGGCCCACGGCCTGATCCGGCGTCATCCCCTCGACATCGTCGCCATCGATGGTGGTGATGATGTCGCCGGCCTCGAGCCCGGCGCGGCGGGCGGGCGTGCCCGGTAGCACGGAAACGATTACGAAGTTCTTCCTGTCGGGCTCGACCCAGACGCCGATGCCTGAGAACTTGCCGGTGGTCAGCTCCTGAAAGTTCTCGTAAGCCTGGGGTGTGTAAAAGAGTGCGTAGGGATCATCCGAGTCCCTTTTGAGCACCTTCACCATGCCGCGGATGGCGCCGCGCACGAGCGCGTCCTCGGAAGGCGGATTCACCGACTGCGACAGGATCTGCTCCAGGGCCTCACCCATCACCCGGGGGCCGTGGCCGTCGGCGATCTTCCCGTCGATGGTGATCCGGACCCCGTCGGAGTTGCGGCTGACGTTGACGCCGGCACCCTCGTCACCGGCAACCACATAGCCGACTGCGAAGCTGCCGGCTATGAGTGCAAGCGCCAGCACGATTGCAATGACGATCCCTCTTCGCTGAGACATGATCCGTAAGGGTAGTGGGTGGGGCCGAGTAATGGGAGCTATTAGAGGTAGGGCATCGGATCAACCGGGCTCCCGTTGATCCTCACCTCGAAATGGAGGTGCGGCCCCGTGCAGTAACCGGTGCATCCAACCGAACCGACGGGCTGGCCCCGGCCGACGGACTGACCCGACCCGACCGAGAATCCGCTCAAGTGGTTGTAGGTGGTGGCGAAGCCGCCTCCGTGATCGACAACGATGACGTTGCCGTACCCGCTCATCACTCCGGAGAATGCGACCGTCCCGGAGTCACACGCCACCACGGTCGCGCCGTAGGGCGCCCCGATGTCGACGCCGGTGTGCATGCGCCGAGTCCCGAAGATCGGGTGGACGCGGTATCCATATCCGGACGTGATCGGCCCCGGTGCCGGCCACACACAGCGCCCGCTGCCACCCGGCGGGCCACCTGCAGCCGGACTGCTCGCCGCCCGGCGCGCCGCGAGCAAGCTTGCGATCTGGTCAGACTCCCGGTCGAGCTGGGCGACGATGCCCGCGTAGGTCTTCCTACGGGACTCGACCGTAGCAACGAGCTGCCTCTTCTCGGTAAGGGCCGTCTCCAGGGAGACGAGGGCGTCTGCTCGCTGCGCACGGACCGCAGCCACGCTCGACCGATCCGCCTCCAGCCGGCGCTTGTCGGCGGCGATCTGCTCCTCTTTCTTCTCGACGAGATCCCGCTTCGCGTCCGTCTCGTTTCGCAGCGCGTCTATCTCATCGAGAAGGGCGGCGTCCGCGTCGAGAGCACCTTCGTAGTAGGCGTAGCGGTCGATCAGGTCGCCCAGGGTCTCCGCAGAAAGCAGCGTGTCGAGGTACGCGGTCGGCCCGGCCTTGTAAACCGCAACGGCTCGCTTTACGAACAGGTCCTCCCGGGTGACCAGCCGGTGAAGAATCCGTTTCAACTCGGCTTCGAGGACCGCGAGGGTTTGCTGGGTGGTTTTCAGGCGGGCGGAGACGTCGGCGATGCGGGCGTTCAGCTGGGTGATGCGGGCGTCCAGACTATCGACCTCGCCCTCGACCCGGCCTCGCTCCTGATCGACGACCCCGATGCGATCGAGAAGCTTCCCTTTGCGCTGGGTGGCCGACTCGATCTTGCGTTCGAGGCGCCCCCTCTTGTCCTGGATCCTCTCGAGGCGGTCGCGAGGCCCGGCGGTAGCGGGGAGGGCGGCGCCGGCGCAGGCGAGGGCAAGGACCAGCCCGGCTGCGATGCGCGTGGGGGCCGGGGGGCGGCGCCGCCCGCTTGTGCGGGCGCCACGGTCCCCGAGAGCCGTTAACTTGCCCATCCTCGGCATCCTAGATAACTCCAGTCACAGAAACAACAGACCCAGGTGCGCTGCCCCCGAGGGATGGTCGGCGGCCGTCGCCCACGCCTTTAGGTGCCGATACGTGCCGTCAGACCTGGAGGAACCGCCGGACCGCCATGTAGGAGCCCGCCAGCCCGACGGCGCCGCCCACCGCGGCCAGCAGCAGGACAACACCCATCAGCTCGCCGGTTGAGAACGAGAGGGGGTTCTGAAGGAACAAGAAACGCTCGCCGAGGGCCGTGAACAGCAGCTTGACGATGCCGATGACGACGACGATCGAAACCACCGCCCCCAGGAGCGCGGCGAACACACCCTCGAGCATGAATGGGACGCGGATGAACCAGTTCGTGGCCCCGACGAGCTTCATGATCCCGATCTCCTCACGGCGCGCGTAGATCGCGAGCCGGATCGTGTTGGCGATAAGAGCAACGGCGGCGACCATCAGGATGCCCGACATCACGAAGGTAACGGCGCGCAACAGCGAGTTCACCTGGAGCAGCGTTTTGACGACGCTCCCACCGAACTTGACAGTCTCGACTCCCCCGGAACCGCGAATCCGGGCCGCGACCTCTTCTGCAAACTTCGCATCGGTCAGCTCGACCTTGTAGGAGGCGGGAAGCGACCCGGGCGGGAGTGACTCTGCGAAGTCCGGGTAGTCCCTGGCGAACTCCTCGAGGGCCTCTTCCTTGCTCACGTAGTCGATGCCCTTGACCTCACGCATCTGCGACAGGTCGTCGCGGACGGCCGATTCCTCACCTGTCGACACATTCTTTCGGAGGAAAACCTGTACCTCGACCTCGCGCTCCCAATCGTCGGTCATGTTGTTGATCGTGTGCCCAAGTATCAGCACACCGCCGAGGAGAAGCAGCGAGATCGCGACCGTGGAGATCGCCGCGATCGTCATCAAGAGGTTGCGCCTGAAGTTCGTCACAGCCTCGGATAGGAAATAGCCAATTCTCATGTGATCACAACTCCGTGTTAGCTCCCTACTCCGTAGATTCCTCGTGACTGATCGCGTACGACTTTGCCGTGCTCGAGTTCCACGACGCGACGCCGCATCGAGTCCACGATCGCGTGGTCGTGGGTCGCCATCACCACGGTCGTTCCCGTCCGGTTGATGCGATCGAGCAACCGCATGATCCCCACCGATGTCGCGGGGTCGAGGTTTCCGGTCGGCTCATCCGCAATCAAGATCAGGGGGCGGTTGACGAAGGCCCGGGCGATCGAGACGCGCTGCTGTTCCCCCCCGGACAGCTCGTCGGGGAACCTATCGAGCTTCTCTCCGAGCCCGACCAGCTCCAGAATCTGCGGGACCTGGCGATGGACCACCGAGCGGGGCCGCCCGATCACCTCGAGCCCGAACGCCACATTCTCGAACACCGTCTTGTTGGGGAGCAGCTTGAAGTCCTGGAACACACAGCCCACATTGCGGCGCAAGTAGGGAACGCGCCAGCGCGGGAGATTCGCGAGATTCTTGCCGGCCACGTATACCTCGCCCCCGGTCGGGGATTCCTCTTTGGTCAGGAGTTTCAAGAAGGTCGACTTACCCGAGCCGGAAGGACCGACGATAAAAACGAACTCGCCCTTCTCGATGTCTATCGAAACGTTGTCGAGCGCGCGGATAGCGCCTTTGTACTCCTTGTCGACGTTGATTGCCTTGATCATCGTTGCCTAGGACGCCGCGCCTGCCAGCCGGTCGAAGAACCGGTAGGGATGGTGCTCGCCATGGATCTGCTCATATTCACTCCATGCTCGGTCGTAGTACTCAAGCCCGCGGCGGGTGATCTCGTCCAGTACCTCGGGTGACAGCCCGGCAACTCTCAACCGCTTCGTGAGCGAGTTGAGCGAGAACGCCCGCACCTCATATGGATTTATCTGGAGGTTTGGGGGCGACTCCTCCGGGCGTATGGCGAACTTCCGCTCCGGGGCGGCAACGAGTCTACACGCGGGTTCGAGGACGCGAAAAACCACCTCTTCGACGACATCCAGCAGGCTCCGGTCGCGCACTCCGGCCTCCATGATCGCCCGCACTCCGAAATTCACATGGCGGGACTCGTCTCTGGCCACGGCCGTGAAGCCCGTGTAGAAGGCGGGGAGGATTCCCATCTCCCGGATGATGCCCAGCAGGTACTTCTGTCCCGTCAACGCGAGCATCCCCTCGACTATCAAGTGATAGATGGTGATGCCCTCGACCCACTTCTTGTAGTCGGTCGGATCTCTGCGCACGTCGTCGGTGGTGCTGTAGAGCTCCTCGTCGAAGATCTTGCGGTACCCGTCGACGGTCTCGTCCTTCACGACGGCAAGCGCGGCGGACAGCCCACCTGTGATCCCGACGACTTCCTCAAAGAAGCGTGAGAAGAACACAGCGTGGCGCGCCTCGTCGACGAGTTGTGTCGACAGGAAGATGCGCGACGGCTCGTCGGGGGCCGCGTGCACGAGCGGCGACAGCGTGTCCGTGACGGCCTGCTCACCAAGGAAGAACAGTGTGAAGGTCCTTTGTAACTCGATCCGGATCCCCTCGAAGAAACCCGTCATGTCGGCCCAGTGGGCGGCGTCCTCCGAGAAATCGAGGTCCTGGGTCGCCCATTGCTGCTTTTCCCACCGGTGATAGAGCTCCAGGGGGCCGGGCCGCGCGCGCAGCAACCAGTCCATCTGCTCGTAGACATCGTCGATGTCGACGTTGGTTAGATCTCCCAGCCGCGCCTGCTCGACCCGCGCTACGACTTCGGGAGTCGCTTCAGTCATATTGCCTCCCATGATTGCATTTTCGGCTTCCAGATGCCCCTCTTTAGCTCGACGCGCGCGCAATGGGCGGCGGAAGCCGGCATCTCAAACTAGATTCTTGCCGGATGCCCCCATTCCTTGTCCTGTTTGCCGGTTTCCCCTCCTAACCAGGGGTCGCCCGGCGCTTCAGCTCCGCCTCGATGAGGTCGTCGATGGCGCCGTCGAGAACGGCACCCACATTGCCGGTTTCGACCCCCGTGCGGTGGTCTTTGACCATTTGGTAGGGATGCAAGACATATGAGCGGATCTGCGAACCGAATCCGATCTCCCGTTGCTCGCCCTTGAGCGCCCGCAGCTCCGCCTCGCGTTCATCGAGTGCACGAGCCAGCAGTCGTGACTTGAGAATTCTCATCGCCACTGCCCGGTTTTGCATCTGCGATCTCTCGTTCTGGCACGAAACAACGATCCCCGTGGGCAGATGTGTGATCCGGACCGCGGAATCGGTCACGTTCACATGCTGCCCACCAGCCCCCGAGGAGCGGTACGTGTCGATGCGCAGGTCATCCGGAGAGATCTCTATGTCGACGTCTTCTTCTACTTCAGGTGTCACATCGACCGAGGCGAACGACGTGTGTCGTCTCTTGGCCGCGTCAAACGGTGAGATTCGGACGAGGCGGTGCACTCCGCGCTCCGCCGAGAGCAATCCGTATGCATGACGCCCGTCCACGATCAGCGTCGCGCTCTTGATCCCCGCCTCATCCCCGGCCGTCGTCTCAAGTAGCTCGGTTTTGAAGCCACGCCGCTCACCCCAGCGCAGATACAACCGGAGCAGCATCTCCGCCCAGTCCTGCGCGTCGGTTCCCCCTTCGCCGGGATGGATCTCGACTATCGCTGGAGACTGGTCGAACTCACCGCCCAACAGAGACAGGACCTCGAGCGACGCGATCTCTGATTCTATTGCCGCCGCCTCCGCCTCCGCCTCCGCGGCAGCGCTCTCGTCGGTTTCGGCTACCGCGAGATCCCATAAGACGCGCGCGTCGGCGGCCCGTGACGCGATGCGATCGAAGGATGTGACGTCTTCGGAAAGCCGCGACAGCTCGGACATTACCTTCTGCGCGGCAGACGGATCGTCCCAGAAGTTCCCCGCCGCGCTCTCCTTGCGGAGCTCCTCTAGCCGCTCCCGCCTTCTTGCGACGTCAAAGGTAGTCCTTAATTTGGTCGAGCTTGCGCTCGATGACATCGAATCGTTCGCTGAGATCATCCATGTGGTGCGAGCCTAACAACGACCAGACCGATCGCTTGATGGTTTGACGGGACATATTCCCGTGAGAATCACAAACGATCGGTCTCACGGGCGCGCGGGCTCAACCCGGACGAGTTCGTTGGTCCCTTGGATCACGACCCACGCGCCCCGGCCGCTCGCGACGATCCCCTGGGGACGCCGTCCCACCCTCTCGATCCCGGCGACACCGTTTCGCTCTGGGTCGATCGCGACCACGGACCCCCGCTGGTGAGTGGTGACCCACACATAATCGGCGCCGACGGAGATGCCCCCGATCCCTCTTCCCACGCGGATCTCTGCCACGGCCTCGTTCGAGCCCGGATCCACGCGACTGACGGTACCGGCGCGAAAATTCGCCACCCACACCGATCCGTGTCCGACTACGACCGCCGTGGGGCTGTCACCTACTTCTATCTTGTCCTGCACTTCCATGGTCTTCGGATCGACGCGGGTCAGCATGTTGTCGACGACATCGGTGATCCACAGCGACCCGAAACCCACCGCCACCCCCGACGGGAACTCCGAGCCCACGCTCCGAGGGCGAGCATGGAGGGCGCCGGTGGCGAGGTCGACGTGGGCTACCGTTCCGGCGTTCAGCGCGGTCACCCACAGATTCCCCCCGGCCGCGGCCATCCCCTGGGGAGTGCTCCCGACTCTAAGGGCGCGCCCGATGACGCGTCCGGTGTCGTCGAATTGCGCGATGAACTCTCCCTCGGCGAAACCGATCCACACCCGGTCCTCCGCCGCAGCCACCGCGGTAGCGGGAAGGGCACCGACTTGAAACTCCTTTACGACTTCGCCGGAAGCGACATCGATCACCGAAACCGATGCCGCCGCGAGATTCGCCACGTACACGCGGTCGCCGGCGGCTGCGAGCGCCTGAGGGGCCGCACCTACTTCGATGCGACGCGTGACCCGCAGGTCGAGCACGCTGATTCTCTCCGGATCATCCGATCCGCCGACGGCGATCACGACCGCAACCAAGACTCCGGCCGCGACGACTCCCGCGATCGCAGCCCACCGGCGATTCACCTCGTTCGAGGAGGCACGAGCCGCTCCCCCGGCGCGACAAACGAGCGCGCAACCAGAATGGTGGCGGTCATACCGGCCACCGCCACCGCTCCGAGCAACATGAACAACACGATCAGCTGCACTCGAGCCGCATCGGCCGGTGAAGCTCCGGCAATCACCATGCCGACAAAAGCGCCGGGCAACAGAATTAGCCCGACGTTCTTAGTTGCATCGATGGTCGGGAGAAGTCCGACGGTGACGGCACGGCGCCGGTACGGCAGCAGCGCCTCACTCGCGGACACGCCTAGCGCGATGCGCGCCTCGATCTCAGGCGTTTGCGATGCGACCTCGTCGCGCAGCCGGTTGCCCGCCAGCGACGTCGCAATCATCGCGTTGCCGATCAACATCCCGGCAATGGGAATGAGGAACCGGGGCTCGAAGTCGAACACTCCAGTTCCAAAGAGGATGGCGACGGCCAGGCCGGCGGATACGGAGATCGAGACCAAGGCCACGATCGGCGCGCCCGGTACGCCGGCCAG
Source organism: Actinomycetota bacterium (assembly GCA_050694175.1). Taxonomy (GTDB): domain Bacteria; phylum Actinomycetota; class CADDZG01; order CADDZG01; family WHSQ01; genus JBOGXA01. The sequence goes on along the minus strand of JBOGXA010000001.1, from coordinate 253,294 downwards.
CCGGCGCCCCGAAGTCCACGCCCCTGCCAGCAGCATCACAACCAGAAACGCCCCCGACCAGCCGAGGTGGGAGAAGGCCGCCTGGATTGTTGCAGCCACGACTGCGATCTGCACGATCGCCCGCACCGCGGCGAGCGCCAGGTCGGACTCGAGGCTGAGCGACAGTCGGCGGGAGACAACGATCGCAACGACGACGAGTATCAGTGCCAGTGCGACATCGGTCACGACGTCTGCTCCCCCGGCCACGAGGCCTCGAGTTCCTCGATCGAACCCGACGCGGTTATGTGACCGTCGACCAGTAGGTACCCGTGCGAGGCGAGGCGACTGGCCTGCTGCAGGTTGTGCGTGACCAGAACGATCGTGAGATCGCGGTCGGCAAGCTCACAAATGAGCGATTCGATGCGGGCGGCGGCGTCCTTGTCGAGGGCCGAAGTCGGTTCGTCCATGAGCAGAACCTCGGGGCCCCTGACGAGAGCGCGCGCTATGCACACACGCTGGGCCTGACCCACCGACAGGGCACCCGATTCTCGGTTCAGGAACGATGGCGACAACCCGGCGGCTTCGAGGCCCGTCGCGAGGCCCTCGCCGCTTACGTGTGTCAATCCGTACCGCAGGTTTGCCTCGACCCCACCCTCGAATACAACGGGCGTTTGAAAGATCATCCCGACCCGCCGTCGGAGGTCGGTTGGCGCAATCGATCTGACATCAATACCGTCGAGGAGCACACGCCCTCCGGCCGGCTCCTCGAGACGATTGAGGCACCGCAAGAAGCTCGTTTTTCCGCTCCCGGACGGGCCTACGATGGCAGTGACCGCGGCGCGCGGGAAGCGGGCCGACACGGAGTGAAGAACCGTGCGTCCCCCACGCGCGAGCTCAAGGTCTTGGACCTGGAGGGGATGGGAATCTGATTCGGCCACGTCCGCAGCGTAGGTCGAGGACTACAAACCCGCAGCGCCGGGGCGCCCGTGACACAACTTGTACTTCTTCCCGCTGCCGCACGGGCACGGCGCATTGCGGGGGATCTTGTCTGATTTCGCCTGGATAACGCCCTCTTCATCGGCCTCGGCGCGGCCGTCAATCTCCTCGTCCTCGGCCGCCGAGGGACCCCCCGAGCCGCCGCCGACGGTCATCGGAATCTGGCGGCGCTCCTGACGAACGCGGGCGGGAGCCCGGCGCTGCTCGTCCTCGCGCACCACCTCCACATGCATCACGTAGCGGGCGAAGTCCTCCTTGATGGTTGCTTGCATCTGCTGGAACATGTCGAACCCCTCGCGCTGGTACTCGACAAGGGGGTCCCGCTGACCCAGCGCCCGTAATCCGATGCCCTCCTGGAGGTAATCCATCTCGTAGAGGTGTTCGCGCCAGCGGTTGTCGATGACGTTGAGCAGGACCAACCGTTCGATCTGACGGAGTTGATCGGTCCCCAGCTCCTCCTCCCGGCTCGCGTAGTAACCGAGCGCGTCCTTCACGAACGCGTCAGAGACCTCTTCATACGCGGTCGACTCGAGGTCGAAACGATCCTCGGCGATGCGCGTCGGGTACACCTCACGGATGCGCGCAAAGAGCTGTTCCCAATCCCACTCTTCGGGTGGCGATTCCGGACTAGCGTTCTCGGCAACGGCCGCCTCGACGACGTCGGTAATCAGTTCTCGTGACTCGTCACCGAAGTCCTCGCCCTCGAGGATCTTGAGCCTTTCCGAGTAGATGACCTGACGCTGCTTGTCCATGACCTCGTCGTACTTCAGCACGTTCTTTCGGATCTCGAAGTTCATGGACTCGACCTGGGTCTGCGCCCGTTCGATCGCGCGTGACACGATCTTGGCCTCGATTGGAACGTCCTCCGGGATCTTCAGCCGCTCCATGATCGAAGCGATGCGATCCGAGGCGAACAGCCGCATGAGATCGTCCTCGAGCGACAGGTAGAAGCGGCTCTCGCCAGGGTCACCCTGGCGACCCGAGCGCCCCCGCAGCTGGTTGTCGATTCGACGCGACTCGTGACGTTCCGTGCCCAGTACGTACAGGCCCCCGCGCTCGACGACCTCCTCGTGCTCGGCATCGCACTGCTTCTTGAACTTCTCGAGCAGCGGCTGGAAATCGGCCTCGTAAAGGGCCGCCTCCTCCTCGGGGTAGTGCCCCATCAGATAGGCGTCGTTGTCCCATCCGCGTGCGATCATCTCCTGCCGCGCCATGCCGTCCGCGTTGCCGCCGAGGATGATGTCGACGCCGCGCCCCGCCATGTTGGTGGCGACGGTCACCCCATGGAGACGTCCGGCCTGCGCCACGATCGAGGCCTCTTTCTCGTGCTGCTTGGCGTTGAGGACGGTGTGCGGTACGCCTTTCTTCGACAGCACACGCGACAGGTGCTCCGATTTCTCGATCGACACGGTTCCGAGGAGCACCGGCTGACCCTTCTGGTAACGCTCGGCGACGTCTTCCGCGACGGCCTCCCACTTCGCCTCGGCCGTCTTGTAGATCAGGTCCTGCTCGTCGGCGCGAATCATCGGCTGATTGGTCGCGACTTCGGCGACCTCGAGCTTGTAGATGTGACCGAACTCTGCAGCCTCGGTCTTGGCCGTACCCGTCATGCCGGCGAGCTTGTCGTACATGCGGAAGTAGTTCTGCAACGTGATGGTCGCGAGGGTCTGGTTCTCCTCCTTGATGCGCACGTTCTCCTTGGCCTCGATGGCCTGATGGAGGCCCTCGGAATAGCGGCGACCGGGGAGGATACGACCGGTGAACTCGTCGACGATCAGCACCTCTCCGTGCTGTACGACGTATTCGACATCCTTCTTGTAGAGCTCTTTCGCCTTGAGCGACGCTTGCAGATGGTGGACGAGGTCGGTGTTGACGTGATCGTAGAGGTTCTCGACTCCGAGGATCTGCTCGACCTTCCCGACGCCCTCCTCTGTGATCGCTACCGTTCGCTTCTTCTCGTCGACCTCGTAGTCGGAGTCCCTGTGGAGGCGCGGTGTGATGCGAGCGAACTGCTGGTACCACCGCGTTGAATCCTGAACCGCTCCTGAGATGATCAGCGGGGTCCGGGCCTCGTCGACGAGGATCGAGTCAACTTCGTCGACGATCGCGTAATGATGTCCTCGCTGGACGACACGCTCGAGCTCGGTCGCCATGTTGTCGCGCAGGTAGTCGAAGCCGAACTCGTTGTTGGTGCCGTAGGTAACGTCGGCCGCGTACGCGGGCCGGCGCTCCTCGGGCGACATTCGCGCCTGGATCAATCCGACCTCGAGACCGAGGAACCGGTAGATCTGCCCCATCCACTCCGAGTCGCGCTTGGCCAGGTAATCGTTAACGGTGACGACGTGAACGCCTTCCTCCCACAAGGCGTTCAAGTACACCGCGAGAGTCGCCGTGAGGGTCTTTCCCTCTCCGGTCTTCATCTCCGCGATCCAGCCCCTGTGGAGGGCGGCGCCGCCCATGAGTTGGACGTCGAAGTGGCGCTGGCCGATGACCCTCCGAGCTGCCTCTCGAACCGCCGCAAAGGCTTCTGGAAGCAGCTCGTCGATGTACTCGTCGTTGTGCAGGCGCTCCCTCAGCTGCGCGGTTACCCCACGAACGCCGGCGTCGTCGAGCGCTTCCATCTTGGGCTCGAGCGCGTTGACCAGCGGCGGAATGGCCGACAGCTCCCTTAGCTTCTTGCCCTCACCCGCGGCTAGAACTTTCTTGAAGATGCTCATGGTGATTGACCTCGCGCTCCTCGTAAGAGCGTCCCATTATCCCGCTTTGCCCACGCAACGGCTTCGCCGAGAGCCGTACTCGAGGCGCTACCTACTTGATGTCGAGCAGCTTCTCGCGCACGGCGTAAACGACCGCCTCCATCCGTGAGTGGAGATGGAGTTTCTCGAGGATGTTGCGCACGTGGTTCTTCACTGTGTTCTCGGAGATGAACAGCTCGTTACCGATGTCCCGGTTGTTCATCCCCTTGGCCACGAGCCTCAGAACCTCGAGCTCTCGCTCCGTGAGCCGGGGGCCCGGGACCTGGGTGCGCTCGTCGCGACGCTTGACCATTGCGGCGAACTCGGTGAGGAGTTTGGAAGCCATGGACGGCGAGATCAGCGACTGGCCGCTGTGAACCGAACGCACTGCGCCGGAAACCTCGTCGATCGAGATCTCCTTGAGCAGGTAGCCGGAGGCGCCGGCTTTGATGGCCTCGTAGAGGTCGGCCTCCTCGTCGGAGATCGTGAGCATCAGGATCTTGGTTGAGGGAAGCGTGTCCTTGATCGCCCGGGTCGCCTCGATCCCGGAGCGCTTGGGCATGCGGACATCCATCAGGACGACGTCGGGGGTCGTTTGCTCTGCTTTCTCGACGGCCTCGTGCCCGTCGCTGGCTTCGGCGACGACATCGATGTCGGGCTCGCCCTCGAGGACCATCTGAAGGCCGCGCCGGAACAGCGCATGGTCATCGACGATCACCACCCGAATGGGCTCGCCCGCCGGGATGCCGGGGCTGTTCATGACCATGGATGCGTTATGTACCTTTCATCCTGAATTGGATAGTTTTCGGAGGTTAAGTAGCCCGGATTCTAGCTCTCTGACCAGCCGGAATGCACTAAGCATTCTGTACTAGTTCGGCTCAAAGGGGCCGGAGGTTGATGAGAATGTTGTGGTTAGTCTCGGCTAGTGCGAAGCGGCTACGTGGTGACTGCGGGCATCCGTCTCTACTACGTCGAGCAGGGCGAGGGCCCGCTAGTGCTCTTGTGTCACGGCTTTCCCGAGCACTCGTACTCATGGCGTCACCAGCTCGCCCCCCTGGCCGAGGCGGGCTTCCGGGCGGTCGCCGTGGACCTGCCCGGGTACGGACGGTCGGACAAACCGGATGTGACGTACGACGTGGACTGGCTATGTGGCTGCCTTGCCGGCGTCGTCCGCGGCCTGGGCGCCCGCCAAGCGGTGATGGTGGGCCACGACTGGGGCGGGCTGCTGGTGTGGCCCTTCGCCCGCATGTACGCCGCGGCGACGGCCGGAGTGATCGGGCTCAACACGCCGGATCTGGAGCGGCCCGAGGAACCTCCCGTCGAGCTCATGCGCCGCTCCGGGTCTTCCCGCACCGCGTACATCGTCGCCTTCCAAGAGCGGGGTGCCGCCGAGGCGTGGGCGGAGTCCGACCTCGACGGCTTTCTGCGCCTGTTCTTCCTGGGCCCGGCCACCGTTCGGAAAGAGGTCTTCACCGATGAGGTGCTGGCTACCTACGCCGAGCCGCTCCGGCCGGCCGGAGCGACCACCCCACCGCTCGAGTACTACAGGAACATCGATCGCAACTGGGACCTCCTGGCCCGGTTCGACGGTGTCCGGATCGAGGTGCCCTGCCTGCTGATTTCGGGGGCGGGCGACCCGGTCCTCCGGCCCGAGATGGCCGAGGGCATGGAGAAGCGCGTGCCCGATCTCACCAAGGTGGTTATCGACGATTGCGGGCACTGGACCCAGCAGGAGCAGCCCGACCGCACAACCGAGGCGATGCTCGAGTACCTCAGCGGCCTCGAGAAATGGTCCTGACGCGTCGAGCGTGCGTTTGACCCTCCATTTCGTGGTCAGGTGAACGCTCGACGTTCGAGAGCACGCCACAATCGCGTCGCAGGCCGGTCGGGGTAGCGCTCCATCTCTCGGCTTGTGGTTTGGATGATGATCCAGCCCAGGCTTGCGAACTCGCTGTTACGGGCCCGATCGCGCTCGAACGCATCGCGGCTCGAATGCCAGGCATAGGAGTCTGCCTCGACACCAACCAACTTGTCTGGGTAAGCGAAGTCCAGTCGCGCGGTGCCGTACTGAGGAAGCAAGACGCGGTGTTGAACCACTGGTTCGGGAAATCCGTGTCTCCTGATCCAACGGCGAACGAGCGTCTCGAGCTGGCTTTCCGTCATAGCACGTCTCGGGTCTCTTTCTTCGACGAGGCGACGCAGCCGAGCAGTCCCGCGCAGACGCATCGGTCGAAGTTCGTCCATGCGCCTCACCAACTTGCCCAGCGAAGCGGGCCGCGATCGCAGGACTTGGTCCAAAGCGATATCGAGCGTCCGTTCGCTCACCTCGGCACTCATGTCGATGAGAGTTCGAATCCTGTTCGTAATCGGCAGGCAGTCGAGGAGTGCGACGTCGCAGGCGTTCAGGGCGCTACATCGGCGAGGTACAACTTCTGAGTCTGTGGAAGTCCTGACCTGACGTGGCGAGGCGACCTCCACGGGGACGAAGAGGCCACCTTCGAGACCCCACGCGGCTGCCGCCGATCTCGCACATACGACGCTGTCCCTTCCCGCATAGAGGTGAGCGGCCATCAGCTGCTGCAACGCGAAGATGGGCGCCCCGCTAATTCGATACACGCCGGGCAACACGCTTTCCCACCGCCCCGATCCAATCCGGTGCCAAATCATGGGTTCGGTCATTCCAGAAGCCAGTGCCTGGTTTCTCGACAGAACACCGTACTGACGATTCGCTATCCGACCGCAGGCCATGTCTGTACCCATGGGGGCCTCGGTTTCCATGGCCACATCGTGGATTGCCTGTCGCCGCTCACCTGTGGCGAGCACCACAGCCGGTCGATCAGGTTGTCGAGCGTGCGCCTGACCACCTATTTCGTGGTCAAGTGCACGCTCGACGCGTTCTTAGGGGTCCGGCAGGCCGCCATCAGCTCAACTCCCGGCGCCCCCGCGGCCCGCAGCGCGGCGGCACACGCCGTCGCCGTCGCCCCCGTCGTCACGAGGTCATCGACGAGCACCACGCACGCCGAGGCGGGGCGGGCGCGGAATGCGCCCGCGAGGTTTCGGAGACGTTCGGCGGCGGGAAGGGAGGCCTGATCCGGTGCGGCCCCCGCTCGCGCCACGAGCCTCCGGGCCGGGAGCCCGGTGCGCCGCGCCAGACCCCGGGCGAGCAGCTCGGCGTGGTCGAAGCCCCGAACCCGCACGTCCGGCGGCCGGGCCGGGACCCAGGTCACCACCGCGCCCCGGAGCCCCTCCCGCACGGCCCGCCTCCACATCGCGTCGACGAGAGGCTCGGCGGCGCCCCTCCGGCCCGACAGCTTGAGGGCGAGCACCAGGGCACGGGCCGGGTCCTCGTATTCGAGGGCCGCGAGTGCTCGATCGATCCCCGGGATCGGCCCCAGGTCGGGGGCGGGCCGCAGCCCGCGTGCGCACGAGGGGCACAGGACCGACCCGCGCCGGCGGCACCCGCAGCAGCGATCCGTTCCGGCCAGGTCGAGCAGGGCGTTTGCGAAGTCCACGACGTCCACGGTATGCAGGGGGTGCGACGCCACGGGAATCCATCGCGGGATGGCCCCGGCTGCTCGGGCGTCACGTAGTCGCATGAGACGCCACGGGAATCCATCGCGGGATGGCCCCGGCTGCTCGGGCGTCACGTAGTCGCATGAGACGCCACGGCATCCCTCGGGGGATGCCCGATCCCCGGCGTTACCCACCCCACAAACCACAGGAGGACCAACGACCATGTCCTGGGACGACCTGACAGGCTGGCTGACCGAGAACCAGGCAAATCTGATCGGCGCCGGGCTCCGGATCACCGGAGTGCTGGTGCTCGCGTTCCTGCTGACGCGCCTTCTCCACAAGTCTGTGACGCGCGTCGAGAGCAAGGTGTCGGAGCACACGACACCGATACGCGCGCTCCAGCGCACGCGGACCCTCGCAAAGGTCTTGTCGTCCACGGGCATCGTCGCAATCTGGTCGCTCGCCGGTCTCTACGTCTTGAGCGAGCTGGGATTCAATCTTGCTCCGCTCCTGGCCGGGGTTGGAATCGTCGGCCTCGCGGTCGGTTTCGGCGCTCAGAACCTGGTGCGCGATGTCGTTACCGGATTCTTCATCCTCCTCGAGGATCAGTACGGCGTCGGCGACGTCATCATGATCAATCAGGTCGCCACCGGGAAGGTCGAGGAGTTGACGCTAAGGGTCACCGGCGTGCGCGACCTCGACGGCACCATGCACTACATCGCCAACGGCGCGATCACTCACGTCGCCAATCGCTCAAAGGATTGGGCTCGTGCGGTCGTCGACGTAGGTGTTGGCTACGGCGAGGAACCGTCACGCGTTAGAGAAGTGCTCGAGCGCGTTGCAATCGAGGCGAAAGAGGATTCCTCCCTCGGCCGCAGTCTCTACTCACCTCCCGAGGTTCTGGGAGTCGAGACCCTGGGCGAGTACGAGGTGGTGTGGCGCGTCGTCGCCGAGACCAAGCCGGCCCGCCAGTGGGATGTGGGTCGCCAGCTGCGTGAGCGCATCAAGGTCGCATTCGACCGGGAGAGCATCGAGATCCCGTTTCCGCATCGGGTGATGGTGCAGGCCGACGGTGCCAAGACGACGAACTAGGTGCCTTCTTCCCACTCCTCGAGATAGGCGCGTTGGGTCGCCGTCAGTTCGTCGATGCGCACCCCCATCGTCTCGAGCTTGAGCCGGGCGACGTCGCGATCGATGTCCTCGGGCACCGGATACACCTTCTTCTCGAGCGACGAGTGGTTCTTAACCAGCCATTCGACGGACAGCGACTGGTTCGCAAACGACATGTCCATCACCGACGCAGGATGTCCTTCGGCGGCCGCGAGGTTGACGAGCCGTCCTTCGGCGAGGACGTAGATGCGCCGATCGCCGGGCAGCGCGAACTCCTCGACCTCGGCCCGCACCCTGCGAGCCGACGATGCCATGTCACGAAGAGAACCGAGATCTATCTCGATGTCGAAGTGGCCGGCATTGGCCAGGATGGCGCCGTCTTTCATGACTTCGAAATGCTCCGAGCGAAGGACGTGCTTGTTTCCCGTGACTGTCACGAAAACGTCTCCCTGAAGCGCCGCTTCCGATCCGGGCAAGACCCGGAAACCGTCCATCGCTGCCTCGAGGGCGCGCGTGGGATCGACTTCAACGACGACGACGTCACTGCCCATTCCCTTCGCGCGGGTCGCGACTCCTCGACCGCACATCCCGTATCCGCATACGACCACGGTTCGACCGGCAAGCAGGATATTGGTGGCGCGAATGATCCCGTCTATCGCGCTCTGACCCGTTCCGTAGCGGTTGTCGAAGAGATGCTTCGTGCGGGCGTTGTTCACGCTCACGACCGGGTACCCGAGAACTCCTCGCTCCTCCATGGAACGCAGGCGGATGACTCCGGTCGTCGTCTCCTCGGTCCCCCCGATGATCTCCGACATCTGGTCCTGCCGCTGCTGGTGCAGCATCGTGACCAGGTCACCACCGTCGTCCATTGTGATCATCGGCCGCCGGTCCAGAACCGCCTTGATGTGTCCGTAGTAACCCCCCTGGTCGACTCCGCGTATTGCATACGTCGGAATCCCGAATTCGTGCACCAGGCCCGCAGCGGTGTCGTCTTGAGTCGACAGGGGATTCGACGCGCACACAGCGACATCGGCCCCGCCGGCCTCTAGCGTCCGCATCAGATTTGCGGTCTCTGAGGTCACGTGCAGGCACGCGGCGATCCTGATCCCTTCGAGGGGCCGCTCCTTCGTGAAGCGCTCGCGGATCCTTGCCAGAACCGGCATCTGCCGGTCGGCCCATTCGATGCGCAGCCGGCCCTCCGCGGCCAGCGACGGATCCTTGATGTCGGCGTCAAGCGTCATCAGATAGCTCCCTCTTCTCGTTCCCTCAGTTCGAGCTTCAGTTTCGCGATCGCTTCCACGGGGCCCGGATCAACCTCGTTGGCGAGGCCTGTGTAGATGGCTGCCATCTGACCGATCAGTAGGAGCGAGAACAGGCGGGCCATCTCGCTTGTACCGGAGGCCACGACGTCGGTCACGGACGCAAAGTGGCCGTGCATGAGCTCGGTCGTCGCGTTGAAGCGGCGGGCGATGCGCGGATCCTCGTCCACGTCCCGGATCATCACCGCTGCGAAATGCCGTCTCGTGAGGTCGTCGAGCACGTTCCAACCGACGATTTCATTGTGGTTCGCCTCGGGAAGCTCGGCCGCAAAGGCCGGCTCCTTCGCGTACTCGTTGATATCGCACTTGAAGCGATACGCGGCGGTCGCGCCCAGGCCGGCTGCTCCGTACACGATCGGCACCTTCCCGGCCAACAACGTGGCGATCTGTTTTGCGACGTTGTCTTCGAGCGGTTGCTTGCGTTGACATCGTTCGGCGATATCCCCCACCACCGCCACGGTCTCGTCGACATCCTCGGAAAGATCGGGGACGACCTCCATCGACGCCAGCACCGACAACAAGGGCATGGCCAGATACGCAAGCGCGGCGCGGGGTTGCGGAAGGCCGGTCGGGACCGAGAGGTGCGCGCTGCCGTACTCGACCGCGAGCTCGGCCAGCCGGCCGCCCGAGGAGATCGTCACCGTACGAGTTCCGAGCGTGTGTGCTTCATCGAGAACCGTCAGCACCTCCTCGGTCTCACCTGAGTAAGAAACCGCAACGACCAGCGTGTTGCGACCGATCCATTCCGGCAGAGGGCCGTAAGACTTGAAGACCCGAAACGGAATGGGAAGGCGAGGCTCCACTATCGCCTGGGCCACATCTCCGGCCGAACCCGATCCACCCATACCGAGAACGGCTATCGACTCGATACCCGTTGCATCAGGTAGATCCGGCACCTGGGTACCGAGTTTCCACGCGTGGTGACAGTGCTCGGGGAACGCTTCGACCGAGCTGAGGACATCGAGTGAATCGAGCCGAGTGATTGAAGACAGATCGTCGAGGTCGATCACGGCTTCTGCGCTTCGTCGATCAGCATCACCGGAATGTCGTCCCGCACCGGGTACACGTATTTGCAATCACCTTTGCACTCGATGACGTCGCGGGCCGCGTCGTAAGAGACTTCGCCGTGACAGTTCGGGCAGATCAGTATGTCGAGCAGTCGTTGGTCTACCGGCATGGCCCCTCCAATGTCGACTACGCGTTGAAATCGTCGCGAATCACGGCCAGGACTTCGTCTCGCTTATCTTGCATCAGCACTTGGGTTCGGGCTTCGAGGTTCAAACGCAGCAGCGGCTCGGTGTTGGACGGACGGCAGTTGAACCACCAATCCTCGTACTCCACAGTGAGTCCGTCCGTGTGATCAACCTTGCCGTCGGCGTAGATGCCTTCGAGCTTGCGAATCGCTCCCTCTTGATCGGTCACCTCCGAGTTGATCTCCCCCGACGCGAAGTAACGCTGGTAACCCGACAGCATCTCGGACAGCGGCCGGTCCGATTCCGACAGCGCCTCGAGAACGAGGAGGGCGGCGATGAGCCCGGAGTCGGCGCGGAAATTGTCACGGAAGTAGTAATGGCCCGAATGCTCGCCTCCGAAGATCGCACCCGTCTCGGCCATCATTCGCTTGATGAACGAGTGGCCGACCCGCGTGCGGATGGGACGGCCGCCGTTCTCTTGGATCACTTCCGGCACCGACCACGAGCAGATCAGGTTGTAGATGATCCCCTCACCTGGGTTCTTCTTCAGGAGGCGTTCGGCGACGAGGGCCGTCGTGGCCGAACCGGAGATCCCTTGGGCTTTCTCGTCGACGAGAAACATTCGATCGGCATCACCGTCGAAAGCGACGCCGACATCGCAGCCCTCCTCCGTAACCGTTCGCCGAAGGTCGGCGAGGTTGGCCGGCTCGATCGGGTTTGCCTCGTGATTGGGGAACGTTCCGTCGAGCTCGAAGTAAAGGGGTACGACCTCGAAGGGCAAGGGCTCGAACGCAACGGGCACCGTCACCCCCGCCATACCGTTGGCCGCGTCGACCGCGACCCGAAGGGGCCGTAGCACGTCGACATCGATGAACGACCGGCAGTGGGCTGCGTAGTCATCGAGAATGCTGATCTCCTCGACGGCGGTGCCGTCTCCGGGGACCTCCGTCGCCTCGGCGATCTTGCGGATCTCCGACAATCCCGAGTCGGAGCTGATGGGTACAGCCTGCTCGCGGCACAGCTTCAGGCCGTTGTAGCGGGCCGGGTTGTGCGATGCCGTGAACATGGCCGCGGGCACGTCGAGGCGGCCGGAGGCGAAGTACAGGGCGTCCGTCGACACCTGACCAATGTCGGTGACGGTCGCTCCTGCGGCCCCCACCCCTACCGCAAACTCGTGCGCCAGCGAGGGCGAGGATGTCCTCATGTCACGGCCGACGGCTACGCGACCGGACCCTGTGAACTCCGTAAAGGCCGCGCCGATCCGGCGCGCCGCATCCTCGTCGATGTCCTCCGGGTAGATGCCCCGCACGTCGTACGCCTTGAAGATCCGGCTCAGATCTCGAGTCACCGCGGCATCCTAACGTCGGGCTTTCAGCCCCCGGCAAGCCCCAGCCGCATTGACTCACAGCCGATCGGCTGGGACGATTTGGCGTTGATGAGCGTCGTAGTCCCAGATACCGAATGGCGCGAGCGAGCCGCGTGCCTCCACTACCCGGCGGTGCTGTTCTTTGGTCAGGACGATTCGGAGTCGCCGGCCGACCGGAGGGCGCGTGAAACCAGAGCGAAGCGCATCTGCTCAACCTGCTCGGTCCGGAGTGATTGTCTCGACTATGCCCTGAAGACCAAGGAGGCCTACGGGATCTGGGGGGGCCTGACGGAACTGGAGCGAAAAGCAAAGTTGCGGCGCGGCTTTCTCCAGTAGAACTATCGACGAGAAGTATCTTTCCGGCCATGCGAACCAGGTCGCCCCGGCGCTCGCTGTCGAAGGTGCCGGCAAGAGTGCGCTCGAGGGGTCTCCTGGAAGTTCTCGATCTGGCCGTGCATCGGGTGCGCGAGTTCTTCTACTCGGGCGACCGGCTGATCCTGTTCGCGCTCGACCTCCCGTCCCCGTCTCCGCAGCGGCCTCCGCCACCGCACGCGCGCTTTTGCAGAGCCGGCTCCGACGACGCGCGGGCGTACGCTCGCGACGTCGGCACCGACTCCGTAGCGACCTTTCGCGACCGGCTCTCGGAGGACTCGCGCTGCTATCTCATCAGCAGGGATCACCTGATCGTGCACGCAAGCTGGGTCACGACGTCGCTGGCTTGGACCAGGGAAATCAGGCGCTATTTCAGGCCTCCGCCGGGCGAGGCGTATATCTACGAATCGTTCACGCGGACCGAGGCTCGGGGACAGGGGGCGTATCCGTTCGCCCTCGGCGCGATCGCCGGTGAGCTGGCGGCGGAGGGCATCGGACGCCTGTGGGTGGGGGTTGAGGCTGGCAACCGGTCGTCGATCAAGGCCGTGCGAAAAGCCGGCTTCGAGGTCGGTTTCGACATCACCTACCGGCGCCGGCTCGGGCGAGTCACGGTGTCGGCGCCCCAGGGGCCGCTGGCTCGAGACTGCCGCGGCTGCCTCGAACCGCCGCCTGCGGTGGACAGATCTCAGCGTAACAAGCGATAATCGTCCTTCGAGGGGCTTTTTCTTCATCGCGCTTTACAGGCTTGCGGGCGCTCCGGAGCCAGGAACCGACGACGGCCCCTGCGTCAGATCATGTCTGTCGCGGGACCACACCGGCACGACCCCCTCAACTGGCACCTGTTGCCGGCCGCCGGAATCAGGCGCCGGGCGCCCGCAACTCTCCGCGTGAGCGCGGACAAACGGATTCGTGACGAAGGGGCCGCGGGCTACTTCGAGGGCTTCTGAGAGGCGAGACCGAGAACCTCATCGAGGCTGAGAGCGGCGCCATCCTCTCGTTCCCACCACTTGGCCTCACACCGGCGGCAAGAGCAGAACTGGACGGTGTCCTCGGTCTGAAGATGGATCTCGATCTGTATGCAGTCCTCGCCGCCACAGTGTGGACAGTGCATCTCAGCCTCCCGGTCCAGCCGGACGAGCTCTTCTGCAATAGTGCCGCCTGCACGCCGCTATTGCCATGACCCGCATGAGGTAGTTCTGGGCCCGTGCCCCTAAAGCGTTAGTGCGCCGAATTGCCTATTTCTCCTGCCTCGGATGGGAGGTGGCGGCCGATGTAGTGGGACCGCAACCGGTCGCCCTCCCGGTAGTAGGCGTACCAGTAGGGGCCGTGCGGGCACGATCGGCAGTCGGGTTTCCCGCACCTGACCCCCTCGAGCCGATAGGTCACGTTCCCGAGGTCGATCTCCTCGGGAGGCGGAGTCTCCCCGTGGGCCAGCAGGAGGCCTCGCACGAAGATCAGGACGCGCCGCAGCTCGCGGGGATCCAGGGACCTGAGGGTGCCGGTCAGTTCGGCGTCGAGTGGCACGCTAGACGCGAACCTCGCGCGCGCGGCCCGGCTTCGGGCTCTCGTTCACGCCCGGAGGCTATGTCAGAGATCCAGCGTGGGGCCGGAAATCCGAAGTAATCAGTTGCGCTGGGGCGCGTACACCTTGGACAGGACGAGCGCTCCGGCACCGAGGGCAACGAGCACGTAGGCGAGTCCGAGCCACACCGACGTGTCCGCCCCCGTAGCAGGGAGGGCGTCTTCCGCCGCCGGGGCCACGTCACCCTGAGGAGTCGTGTCGCCGGTCTCGGATCCTCCGCCCCCACCAGCGCTCGAACCGCTGCTCTGTGTCACCAGCGGGTCGAAGGGGTCGCGCGCCTGGGCGAACGCCGGCGCAGCGCTGAGAAGCGCAGCGATCGAGGCGAGGACCAGGCACATGACGATCTTTTTCACGTCCGGTCTATCGGCCGATCCGATGGGGAAATGAAGCCCTTTTGCCAGCCGATACCATGCGGGGCGTGACAACCGCCACGATCGGTGACATCGACATCCACTATCGGGTCCGGGGGGAGGGCCCGCCCGTCCTCGGGATCATGGGCTTCGGCCTCGATCAACGCTTCTGGGCGGCCACGATCCCGGCGGTGATCGAGAGCCACTCGTTCATTACCTTCGACAACCGAGGCACCGGGGGTTCGGGGACCGGGCCGATCACCATGGACGACATGGCCGCCGACGCAGTCGGCCTCCTCGACCATCTCGGGATCGACAACGCCGTCGTCTTCGGCGTCTCCATGGGAGGAGCGGTCGCCCAGCACGTCGCCCTCGACTATCCGAAGCGTGTCAACGCTCTCATCCTCGCGATGACATGGGCGCGGCCGATCGAGTTCATGCGCCGCCAGAACATCCTCGCGCGCGCCGTCTTGGTGGGCGGGGGTGAAGAGGCTCTCATCGACGCGTCTCTGGTGCGAATGTTCAAACCCGAGTTCTTTGAGGTCGGCCAGGAAGCCGTCGATCAGATGATCGCCGCGTTCGCGGCCGAGGGAGCGCCTCCCATGGCTTCACTCGAGACGCTCGAGGGTCAGCTCGACGCGATCGAGAAGCACGACGTGCTCGCCGAGCTCGGCCGTATCGGATGCCCCACGCTGGTGATCGGCGGAGCAATGGACATGATGGTCCCGTTGTTCGCCGCCAGGGAAATCGCCGACGCGATCCCGGGTGCGGTCTTTGCCCCCTTCGAGACCGGCCACGGGCTGATGGTCGAGGAGATGGAGGCGTTCAACTCTCGCCTGACCGAGTTCCTGGCCTCCGTCGAGACGCCCACTTAGGTAACAGGGCGTACATAACCGAACTTTTGTAACTCTGGCGACATCAGAGCCGGCCGGGTCTGCGGGTGGGGGCGCCAAAAAAAATGCACCCCACAGTGACGTTCGGCCGAGGCCTACTTATCTCTGCGGGGTACGGAATGGACGATAGCGCGCCCCGAGCGGGGCGCGCAACCCCTGGGGCCGAAGTTCTTTCGCGAGTCCACAGAAAATCGTTCAAACATCGCGGCGGGAGTCAGTCGTTCTTCTTGCCGTCTCCCTCCTCGACTGCGTCCGCCGAATTCTCCGCCTGGGGCGTGGACGATGACGACGACGACGAGTAGAGCGGCCGGTAGGGGGCCACCTCGACCGACACGATGGGCGTCCCCACTTCGACCATGTCGTAGAGGGCAATGACCTCGTCGTTCGACATGCGAACGCATCCGTGCGAGGCGTTGTAGCCGAGTGAGTAGGTGGCGGAGGTCCCGTGGAAGCGAATGCCGTCTGCGGACCAGTTGATCGCCCGAAGCCCGAGAGGATTACCCGGGCCCGGAGGGATCATCTCCGGCATGTCCGCTCCCCACGTGTCGGGCGCAGGGTTGACCCAGGTCGGGAGGTAGCGCAGCTCGGTGACGGAGTAGATACCGGTCGGGGTCGGATACTCGGGCAGCCCGGTCGCCACCGTGTACGAATGGGTGATCTTTCCGTTCTCGTAGTGGTACAGCTTGTTCTCGCCGATTCGAACCAGCAGGACCTCGTCGAAAGCCTCGGACGTCACCGCGGGCTCCTGCGAGTCGACCGCAACCTCGACCGCGCTGCGTCCCTTGACGAGGGCGCGCCGCAGCTCCTTGGCGGTCGCCCGGACCTTCACCTCCCGGCCGTCAATCTCCTTGACGACCTTGACCCATCCAGTCGAGTAGTCGATGGTCGCGTCCTGCGCCTCGCGGTCGTATTCGTTTGCGATCCGGGCGACGAACTCCTTTACGGGCCGGCGCGGGTACCGGATGGCGACTTCGCCGTCGTGGGACAGCTCGGAGCCGAACACGCGCATCCGCGTCCTCTCGACAAACGACGCCTCCCGGCTCGTGGCCAGGGCCCCGTCCACGGCGCGGTTTGCCGTGCTGCGAGCGCCCAGCTCTTTGGGGCTGATCGTCCACGAACGGCCGCCCGCCCTGAGCGTGATCTCCCTGAGGAGGTCGGGCCGCACGGAGCGCCTAACAGCTCTGATCGCCTCGCTCTCCGTCATCCCACCCACATCGACTCCCGCGACGGTTGCGCCGGGGAGGATCTTGTTCTCGTAGTCGCGGGAGAAGTTGTAGCCGGCGTAGGCGATGCCTGCGACCGCGATGAGGCTCACCCCGGCGAGCACGCCGAGGATGATCGCCGTCCATTTTCCTGGCCGGGGCAATCTCCACCCCGATGTCATGCCACTTGCCTTGTCATCTGCAGACGCTCCTGTGCGGCCGAGCCACAAATGGTAGCGGTTCCCGACCTGTTCTTTTCCCGTTCTCGCCCTTCAGACGTTCAGATCGGCTCGGTGGTTGCACCGATTGAGGCTCCCTTCTTGCGACGACGGTCGCCCTGGATAACCATTCCCCCCATGGACGCCTTCAACTCCCTCATCGAGGTGATCGGGAACACGCCTCTTCTCAGGCTCTCGAGGGTCGGAGCAGATCTGCCCAGTGAGCTCTTGGCCAAGCTTGAAATGCTGAACCCGGGCGGCAGCGTCAAGGACCGAATCGGCATCCGGATGATCGAGGCGGCGGAGGAAGCCGGCCTGTTGGGGCCGGGGGGCACGATCGTAGAGCCCACCTCCGGTAACACGGGCGTTGGGCTTGCGATCGCGGCCGCTCTGAAGGGGTACCGCTGCATCTTCACGATGCCCGACAAGATGAGCCAGGAGAAGATCCTGCTGCTGCGCGCCTACGGCGCCGAGGTCATCATCGCTCCGACGGCTGTGCCCCCCGAGTCACCCGAGTCCTATTACCGGGTTGCCGACCGGCTCACCGAGGAGATCCCCGGAGCGTTTCAGCCCAACCAGTACTTCAACCAGGAAAACCCGCGCGCTCACTACGAAACGACAGGCCCGGAGCTGTGGAAGCAGACCGACGGGCGCATCACGCACCTGGTCGCGGGGGTCGGGACCGGCGGAACGATTTCCGGCATCGGCCGCTATCTCAAGGAGAAGAACCCGGAGATCGTGATCGTGGGGGCGGACCCCGAGGGCTCCCTTTACACGGGGGCCGAAGCGCGTCCTTACCTCGTCGAGGGCATCGGCGAGGACTTCATTCCCGAATCGTTCGATCCCGACATCGTCGATCGGTGGGTCACGGTGAGCGACCGGGATTCGTTCACCACCGCACGCCGCCTCACGCGCGAGGAAGGGCTTCTGGTGGGCGGCTCGTGCGGCACAGCCGTGTTCGCCGCGCTTCAGATCGCCGCCGAGCTCGGCCCCGACGACGTGGTGGTCGTGATCCTTCCCGACTCCGGCAAGAGCTACCTGACGAAGGTCTACAACGACTCGTGGATGCTGCAATACGGCTTCCTCGACAGACCCGGCACGCAGGCCCGCATTGGCGAAGTGCTGCAGGAAAAGCGGGGCTTCGCAGGTCAGGTCCCCGACCTCGTCGTGGTTTTGGCACACGAGAAGGTGGGCCGCGCCATCGACATCCTCCAGGAGTTCGGCATCTCTCAGGTGCCGGTCGCCAAGACCCAGAAGCCCGAGGACCTGTCCGAGATCGTGGGCTCGATACACGAGCGCACCTTGCTGGATCGCGCCTTTCGTGATCGCGACGCGATGGGCCGCGACGTGATCGAGGTAATGGACCCGCCGCTTCCGGTGGTGCAGACCGCGGACGGCGTCGACGAGATGTTCGCGGACCTGTCGCGGGGCGCGGAGGCCATCGTCGTCACCGAGGGCTCGCGCCCGATCGGGGTGCTGACCCGCACGGATCTGCTGGAGTACCTCGCGCACCAGAGCAGCACATAGCGGCACGCCCTCACTCCAGCCCAACTTTGCGCGTCGGTTCACAACCTCGAAGACATGGCGCGCAAAGTTGGACCCGCGGGGTGGGCCCCCGGAGCGGCCGTGCAACCTCCGGCCCCCACCGTGCGTCTAAGGGCATGTCGTAGCTGATGGAACACAGAGCCAAGGAGAACGAGAGTGCGACGGACCCAGATCAGAGTGCGGACGCATAGGCCGCGGTGATCCCGTCGCCTCCCGGCGTGATCTCCTAGTCGTCCCGGCCATGTTCTCGAGACCGCCGTCTTCCTACCCCTCCCATCCCCGTTGGACCCGGAGCGGCGGTCTCGGAACCCTACAGGTACAGCCGTTGCCAGGCGGTCCACCAATCGTCGGCCCGGGAGCGCACCGTACGCGCGTTCACCAGATCGACCCCCTCGCGATGGCGATACTCGTCGGCATGTTCGGGCTGTGCGAGCTCGACCTCTATCTCGCACGGCGATCCCGGATCGTAGGGGTCAACGGCATCGAGGTCCGCCAGCGCCTTCCTGGCCGCCTGTTCGATCAGCATGCGCGCTCGAACGGGCGCGAGATGACGGGCGCTGAAGCGCCCCAATCCCGTCTTGACAGGAACCGTCGTGAGGCCGTTCCCGAGAAGCTCGGTCGCCTCCACGCAGGTTGCTTCGTCTCCGGTGACGAGAAGAACGGGACAAGCCCACGTGCCGCACAGGGCCGCGTTGATCGCGGTCTCGCCAACGAGAGTGCCGTTGAAGCGAAGGTTGCGCCAGTCGGTGGAGCTGACGGTGTGACTCAACACTCCGTCTCCGGTCCCCGCGCGGGCGTGCATTGCAACGAACAACGCCGCGTCGCAACCGTCCTCGAGTACACCCGTGTACTCGGTCCACTGGTTCTGCACCACGAACTCACAGCGCTCGTCGAGCAAATCCGGTACGAGTGAGTTGAACGTCCACCCGGCGCCGGCTCCGTGGCAGTCCATAACGACTATTTCGTCGGCGCCTGCCGCGGCCGCGCCCCGCACGGCGGCGTTTATCTCCTCGGTGTAGAGCCTCCGGCCCTCCTCGTATAGGGACTCCCCACCCCGCACCTGCTCCCACCGGCTGATACCGGCGACACCCTCCATGTCGCTCACTATGAACACCCGCATGCAGTGAAGCTACTGCACGTGGGGGCAGGCCTACCTGGCTTCGGAACGGACCAGCGGTCTCGCAATCCGATAGACGGCCAGCGCGATGAGCGCCAGTAACACCACCGGGATCGCGGCACCGGCCGAGACGATGAGGCCCGAAACGATCGCCAGGGCAACTGAGGCGGCGCGTTCCCACGCGCGTTCGATTGTCGTGGGTCTCGCTATCACGGCACCGGCTTCGCGCAACTCGATCGTGATGGTGCCGAAGGACGTCTGATCCTCGAGGAACCGCAGGCGTCCCTTGATGCGCTCGACCTCGAGTTGGATCTGGGTGAGCTCCTCCTGCACGTCGATGGTCTCGCGAATCGTCGTCGTCCGTCTCATCAGCCGAAGGAGGACGGCCTCTTGAGCCTCGAAGTTTCGGAGCCGCGCGTGAAGGTCCACGAACTCCTCGCCCACGTCCTGCCCGGACACGGTGTTGCGCTGCACGTCGCCGAGCTGCTGCGCGGCCACGAGGGCGGACTCGAATTCCTCTGAGGGCACCCGGATCACGACCGAGCCGAAGCCCTCTTCGGCGTCGGTGACCTCGGTGCTCAAGACGTATCCGCCGTGCTCCCCCGCGATCGTGGAGCCTTCCTGCATGGCGGACTGGAAGTCGTTGTGCGCCACCTCGATGTCGAGAAAGGCCTTCTTGATCACCGTCGGGCCGAGCCCCGGCAGCGTGGAGCTGTTGACGTCCGCGATCGCCGCCGTAGTGGCGTCGGTGCCCCGGGCCGCAGAACGGAACTCGTCCGCTCCGCCGCCCGTGCCGGCCTGGTCGGAGGCCGAGCCGGCACCCGCGCCGTCCCCATCGTTCTCGCCTGCGCACGCGCCCAGGAGGGCGAGGAGCGCAACCGCCGCGGCCACGGCGGCTCGAACCCTTCTTCCCGCACCGGTACGAACACCAGCCATCGGGGCCTCCTTTCGCCCGTCACCTCTTCGCCCGTCACCTCTTGCCGGATACCTGCCACTTGGACGGAGACGAGGGGGCCGGTGTTCCCGAGCACCTGGCCGAGTGTTCCAGGGGGGCGCCACAGCGACGCGCGGTGAACGGTGGGAGTTTATTTAGGTCGTTAGGGCGCGCTCGAGATCGGCCACGAGGTCGTCGGGATGCTCGATCCCGACCGAGAGCCGCACCAGCGTGGGCGAGACCTCGATACCCGAGCCGGCGAGGCTCGCATGGGTCATCTTCCCGGGGTGCTCGATCAGAGATTCGACCCCGCCCAGCGATTCGCCCAAAAAGAACAACTCGGTGCCTTCGCACAACTCGAGGGCGCGCGCCTCGGAGTCCACCTCCACGCCCACCATGCCGCCGAACAGGGGTTCGCCCGCCGCCGCCATTTGGGCGATGGCGAGCCGGTGCCCGGGGTCGTCCGGCAGACCCGGGTACATCACTCGGACCACGGACTCCTGGGCGTGTAACCACTCGGCGACCCGGGCTGCTCCGGCGGAGTGCGCCCGCATCCGGATCCCGAGGGTCTTGAGCCCCCGCATCAGAAGCCACGAGTCGAACGGGCCCGGCACTGCGCCGACCGAGTTCTGAAGAAAGCGCAAACGATCGGCGAGGTCGTCGTCGTCGGTGGCGAGCGCACCGGCCACCAAATCAGAGTGCCCCCCGAGGTACTTAGTCGCCGAGTAGATGGACACGTGCGCCCCGAGGGCCAGAGGTCGCTGGATGTACGGAGTGGCAAAGGTGTTGTCGACTGCGAACAGGGCCCCCGCCTCCCGGCTGGCCGCAGCCAGCGCCACAAGGTCCAGGACCTTGAGGGCCGGGTTGGTCGGAGATTCTGCGATGACGAGCCCCGGGTGGCTCTCAAGTGCCCTCGACACTGCGTCGATGTCGGTCATGTCGACGGTCGCGTACTCGATTCCGAGCCGGTTCATGACCTTGGCAAACAAACGATACGTGCCGCCGTAAACGTCGTCGGGAAGCAGGACCCTCGAGCCGGACGTAAGGGTCAATGCCAGCGTCGCAATTGCTGCCATACCCGAGCCGAACGCGATAGCTTTGGAGCAACCCTCGAGGGCGGCAAGACAGGTTTCGAGGGCTCGTCTGGTCGGATTGTCCGTGCGGGAGTACTCGAACCCCTTGTGGACGCCGACGGCCTGTTGTACGTAGGTCGATGTCTGGTAGATAGGAACCACCGCCGCACCGGTCGCGGGGTCCGGATCCTGCCCGACGTGAATAGCTGCTGTTTCGAATCGCATATCGCTCATTGGCTTCCTCTCCGAGGAGTTGCCGACGAGCGATCTGGATACCACGAGTTTGGAGGTGAAGATGGAGGAGGAGAACGGCCCGGCGTCGCTCGATCCCATTGTCGTCGTCGGACAGTGGCGACAGGGTGAAGGGCGCCTTCCCCTCCCCTTCGCGCAGGTGGTCGCAACCGCCGGCGGTCAGGTTCGGATCGCGTCCGCATTCACGCTTCCACCGTCGGACGAGCTGCCACGCGGTGTCGAGGTCGTCGACAATCTCGAACCCGAAGACACCTCGGTCATGGACGATGCGATCGGCCTGGTTCTCCCCGGCGGCGGCGATATCGATCCGGCTTCCTACGGCAGACCTCGGCATCCGCGCACCCACAACGTGAACAACCGCCGGGATCGGTTCGAACTATCCCTCCTGGCCGTGGCACTCGAGCGAGACATGCCGGTCCTTGCCATCTGTCACGGGATGCAGATCCTGAACGTCAGCCTCGGGGGCACGCTCAATCAGCATCTCGCCGACGATCCCGGGCGGCTCGATCACGACCGCGACAATCCCGCTCCCACCCCGCAGCACAGCGTGCGCATCAAGGAGCGCAGCAGCTTGGCCCAGATTCTCGAAACCACGTCCACGGGCGTCAACTCCCACCACCATCAGGGAATCGACGATCTCGGGAGCGGCCTCGAGGAGGTCGCCTGGGCAGACGACGGCGTGCTCGAGGCCGTCTCTTCCCGCACTCACTCGTGGGTGGTGGGGGTGCAATGGCACCCAGAGGTGATGGCTCCCGAGAATCCGGTTCAGCAGAAGCTCTTCAACGCGCTGGTCGAAGCGGCGGCACGCTATCAGCCCACGGCCCGCGCGGGGGCTAGGGAATCGGCCTGAGCGGTACTCCCATGAGCGCAGCGGCGTCACCGGCGCGGCTCGAGTAGGAAAAGCGTTCGGCGACTATTGGTCCGTTCGCGTCGACGAGCACCGTCACCGGCCGCCCTTCGGTCAATTCTTCGAGTGGAACATCCAGGCGCTTCCCCGCTCGGACCTGAAGGTTCTGGAGCTGGCCGAGACGTAGCGGTTCGCCTCTCACATCGAGCATCGCGACGCGCACACCAACGCCCGCGACCCCGGGGTTGAAAAGAACGAGAGAGTCGGTTGTCGGGGTGAGCGAGGCGGGACTCAGCAGCCAGCGGCGCGCCGGAGCCGCTGCCCCTACTTCGGCCGTGACGCCGCTATTGCTGTCGACATAGCGCATCGTGCGCTCGGCGACGATACCCACCCCGTTGGTAGAGCGAACGGTGGCGCTGACGCCGGTCGTCTCCTTGAGACCGGTTCGCGCTTTGGCCAGGGAGAACGACGCCGAAGACCGGGCCGGGATCGTTGCCTCCATGAGATCGGACGGCTGGATCGTTTCCCGCGCGCTCGCGAGAGTGATCTCGACAATGGCCTGGCGGTTGTTGGGGTTAAGAATCGAAATCCGCTCTTCGAAACCGCTGCCGACGGTGCCGTCCGGGAAATACCACCGGCGCCCCGTCGCTCGCGCTCCCAGAGTCAACTGCAAGCCGGATGGACCATTCTTCGGGTCCGTGAACATCTCGCGCCACGCGACAACGCGCCCCCGATCGGCGGCCACTCCGATCGCGACCAATACCTTCGTTCGGATGACTTCGTTGATGGTCACCGACTTCCATGAGCCCGCCGGCACTGCGACATCATTGACACTCGTCTTGGTCTCGAGGCCTCCCGGGGTGTAGAAGCTGAGACGCACGACCGCCTCGTCGGGGAATGGGTTGTACAACAGGATCCGCTCGTCGGAATCAAGCGTCGTGGAACCGGCCGCGAAGAACCACGTCTCGCTTGCGTCGGGCGAGCATTGCGCGGCCCCCGCGCCCACGACAGGCTTGGTCGTCGCCAGCACTGTCCCCCCCTGGATCGGTCCGTCGTAGCCGACGACGTCGACCGCTTCGTTGCCCTCCGATGCTGCGATGAATTCATTGGCGCCGTCGACCTCGGCCGGAGGCTCGGGTGTTGACTCGGTCTCGACCGAGTCCGGGACCGCGGTTTCGATCCCCACCCGGTAGTCGCGATTTCCGCCGGAACCGGCAACGACGATATCGACTTCGCCAGCCTCGGCAGAGCTGGGCGCACAGAAGACGGCCCGGCTCGTCACGAGATCTCCCTGATAAGCGGCGGGTTGTGGCCTCTCGACATCCGACGACACGGCGTCGATCGCGAGCCCGGCCCCCAACGCGACCAGAACGAATAGTGCGACCGTGCCCTCTTTCATCCGCTCACTCACCCCTCATCGCTTCCCAATGCGTGCGCTTCGGCGCGAAGGGAACGCTGCCCCTATCGCGGCCACCCATACGAGAGCGATTACGGTCAGCCACACGACGTGCCTAACAGATCCGGGAAACTCAACGGTCAATTCCCCTCGCTCCGCGCCCGAGATCTCGAACGCGTTGGCCCATCCGCCGTCGACGCGATCGAGCGGATCACTGGCGAGCTCCGCAGTCCATCGCTCATGCTCGGCCTCAGCCAGAAAGACGACCCCGCTCTCCCGAGCGGGAGTCGCGGTGTAGAGGTGTGTGGCTTGCTGCTTCAGGGCCGTTTGCGGATCGGGAGGTTGCGAGCCGGAACCGCCCTCGTCCAGCACGAATTCGGGCAACTGATCGAACACGGCGGCGCGTGGCACTTCGAGCTGGTTGCGCAGCACGAGGTACTCGCCCTCGCTCCGAACGAGCGCAAGATCTCGCTGCCGTAGCCACTCGTCGGAGCCCGGCTCAACGATCACGAACAGGATGTTGAATGGAGCAAGGAGCCTGCCGCCGCGGTCGGTTGCCCCCCGCTCGATCGACGCCACCGCTCGATCGAGTGCGGCGGGCGCAGGGCCGGCGTCCCGGTCGAATAGATCGCTGAGGACCGGCCCCCTGGCCCCCGTGAGGTGGTGGTCCCCGAGGGGTCTGATCGCGCTGGGATCGGGGGACGACCACCTCGCCCCGACCCACAGGGCCCGGAATTGCCCCTCCCGCTGGGTCTCAGCCTCGAACAGTGAGGTTATCTGCTCTCTCGTGGCCGCGTCCTCGCCGGCGGTCAGCCCCGGATCCCAGCCACCCCGCCACATCTCGGGCGCGATCCCCGCCACAACCAGGAAGACCGAGAAGGCGAGGACGGAGAGCGTCGCGGCGTGGATCCACCCGAGGCCGCGCCGGGGAAGGTCCAGTCTGAAGGCCCCCACCGCCAGGCCCGCAAGCCCCGCGTAAGCAAGCGCAGCAGGGACTCCCGCCTCCGTGGGCGACGCCACCAGCGGACGCAGCGCCCCGGCGGCAAAGGCGTCGACCAGCAAACCTGTCACGACCACAACCGTCCACAGCGCAAGGGCCAGCCGCCGGCGAGCGCCCTCTCCCACGAACGCCGCCGTGAGTCCGAACAGGGGCAGGGCGATCCCCAGCAACGGCGGACCATCGGGCGTCTGGCCCAGGAGAACGCTCGTCATGCCGTGGCCCTCGAAAGAGGCCGCATACGCTCGCCACGTGTCGTCCCCAACGAGGCGACCGAGCGGTCCACCCTCCGAGAACCACCCCGCGCTCCACGGCATCAGAAGGGCCCACGCGGCAATGAGACCGATAACAGTGGCGGTGAACCTGCGTGCGGCCTTTGACTCACGGTCGAGGGCGCCGCGAAGCGCGGTCAGCACCCCGCCTGTGATCGCGTAGAGGATCAGAGATCCCGGAACGAACGCGGCGGAGATCGCCCCTCCCAGTGCAACCCGGGCGACGGCGCGCCCGGGAACAAACCCGGGCGGGCGCATCCAGCCGACCAGCCGGAGCATCGAGCCGAACACGAGCGGAGCGGCCGCTCCGAAGACGAGGGCCCCCAGCCTGCCCTCACGCACACCTGCGAAACCGACCGCACCGAACGAGTAGGCCAGCCCGGCCGCCACTCGCCCCGGACGATCCACGAGTTCCGACACCAGGTTGTAGGCGCCGACGAAGGCAATGAGTCCGAGTGCGAGAACGAGCACCTTCTGGGCGGCTTCCGTGGCGCCCAGAAGCGCCATCGGCACGGTCCCCAGCACGGCGAACGCGGGCGGCGCGGACCCGGCTTCGCCCAAGCCCGCGCCGTGCCACGGCGACACCCACGCGCGCCACAGCGCAGTCGATCGATCGGGGAACGGCAGCAGTTCTCCCACCGCGGTCGGTGGAGCCCACAGAACGTGCCTGAAACCGAGGATGATCACCAGAAGACAGACAAGGGCGATCAGTCCCGGCCATCCCATAAGCCGTTCACGCAGGGCCTTCGCCTGACCCGTGCGCAGGGCGAGGAGCTCGGCCCGGCGCCCCCACGCCCCTTCGAGCCGAGTCGCCCGGTGCCCCGCGTACGAGCGGAGGCGCGTCGATTCGCGCACGGTGAGAGGACGCAGCTTCCGGTCCGACACCTTCCGTCGTCGCTGCACGCGCGCGCGTTCGGTGAGCGTCTGCGGGAGCTGCACGAGGTTCCAGCCAAGAGCCCGGGCGACGTTCAGAGCATCTCGAGGCTGACGCAGCACTATGAAACCGAGCATCTCCGCAACGGACAGAAGCACGAACTGCGGTATGAGTCCGATCAGTCGCAGGGTCGACGCGTTCTTAACGACCGTTCGCAGTCGGTTGCGACGAATGAAATAGCGGGGTTGACGGAAGGGCGACTGCCTCAGTCCTTGTGCAAGGGCGATTGCATGTCTGGCTCGCGCGCGAGGCTCGACCCGGACGGTGTGCCCTTCGAGCCTGGCGCGCCAGCAGAGATCGAGATCTTCCGCAAACGCGCGCATCTTTGCATCCCAGCCGCGCAATTCCTTGAAAACAGAATGCTTGACGAGCATGCATGTTGACGTGACGTAGAAGACCTCGCCCGACCGGTCGTGCTGACCGAGGTCTATTTCACCCTCTTCAAGCCCCTTATAGGGATAGCCGAAACGATCGGCCGCCATGCCGACTTCCTCGAGACGCGCGGGATCGTCCCACGAAACGATCTTCGGGCCGACGATCGCAGTTGCATCATCGGCCCGAATGCGGCTGGCCATTCGCTGCACCGATCTTCGATCGAGCGCCGCGTCATCGTGGAGGAAGAGCAGCAGCTCTGCGTCGGTCTTCACACGCGCCAGCGCCCAGTTGATGGCTCCACCGAAACCCAGCGCGCGCGGAGTGCGCATGAACCCCCATCGCCGGCGTCGCAGGTGCCGCTTGACGATCCGCTTGAGGGGCGGTGGCCGCCGATGATCGTGGGATGCATCGTCGATCACGAGAACGTCGAGGATCGGGTACGACTGGTTGGCAAGCGCGATCAGGCATTCCCGCAGCCAGTCCCGGCCGTCGTGGGTCACGACTATCGCGAGGACGCTCGGCCCGCGCGTCGCAGCAACTCCTCGGTCGGGGCGCGTCAACTCAGTCTCCGACATTGCCATAGGCAGCTACATCCCCGGTTTAGTGGACCACTTAGGCAGGTACGGTTTCGTAGAGGGTATTCCGCCGCCTCGGGCGACGCCCGATGGAGCGGATCAGCCCCTCCATGTCCTCAGCGCGCAGTTCCTGCCCGTGACTAGCGCCGGCAGCGCGCGAGATGTTCTCGTTCATCAGGGTGCCACCGAGATCGTTGGCACCCGCCTGGAGTGCAAGCTTAGACCCCTCGATACCCATTTTCACCCACGACACCTGAATGTTATCGATGCGACCATGGAGCGCGATGCGCGCAACGGCGTGCATCTTCAACACCTCTTCGAACGTTGGCCCGCGGCGGGCGGCTCCCTTGAGATAGATCGGAGCCGCCATGTGCACAAAAGGCAAGGGGACGAACTCGAAGAGCCCGTCCGTACTCGAGCTTTCCGACAGCTCTCGATCCAGGTCTCTCACGACGAGCAGGTGCCGCACCCAGTTCCTTGGGGTCTCAACCGTCCCAAACATAATCGTCGCGTTGGAACGTAGCCCGAGCGAATGAGCAATTCGATGAACTTCGCACCACTGGCTGGTGGTGATTTTGTCGGGGCAGATGATGTCCCGGATGTCATCGTCGAGAATCTCGGCGGCGGTCCCCGGAAGAGTGGACAATCCCGAGTCCCTCAGCTCCTTTAGGAACTCGTGAACGGACTTGTTCAGTGTTTGTGCCCCCTGCCACACCTCCAGAGCAGTAAACGCGTGGACGTGGATGTCCGGCACGGCTTCCTTGACTGCCCGCAAGTAACGGAGATAGTCGAGTCCCGTGAAGGATCCGTGTATCCCGCCTTGCATGCAGACCTCCGTCGCTCCCTTCTCCCATGCCTCCCGCGTCCTGTGAGCGACCTCGTCGTCGGCAAGCAGGTAGGGATCGCCGCGCAAGTTCAGCGACTTCGGTCCTTTGGAGAACGCACAGAAACCGCACCTGAAGTAGCACATATTCGTGTAGTTGATGTTGCGATTCACGACGTAGGAGACGTCGTCGCCCACAACCAGTCTGCGGAGCTCGTCCGCCACCGCATAGAGGCGTTCCGTCTCCCGTCCCCGAGTCGAGAAGAGCAGCGTGAGCTCTTCCTCGTCGAGTTCCTCGCCGGCCCGGGCGCGATCGAGTGCGGTCCACACCGACCTCCGGGTGACGCGCCCCGGCACATGCCACGCACCCACGAGTGCGCCATTAACGGCGAGCGAGGCGACCTCGGGGGGAGCGACCTCGGCCCCCGAATACCATTCGTCGGCGCGCCTGTAGCCGGCCGCGTCGCTTGAATCGAGCACCGCGCCTCGCAGCCTGGGATGAATCCACAACGAGCGAGCATTGGGACTCGCGCAGTAGGCCGGGTAGACCGCCAGCCGTTCGAGTAGCGTGAATCCCTTTCCTTCGGTCGCCTGCTGAAGCTCCGTAAGGTGCGGCCATGGCCGCTCGGGGTTGACATGATCGGGCGTCACGGGCGACAAGCCGCCCCAATCGCTCAGGCCGGCGTCGATGTAGCTCGCGTACTCGATCGGAGTGAGGTTCGGGGGTGCCTGTATCCCGACGTCGGGCCCCATGACCAGGCGCGCCAGAGCAATGGTGGTTCGCATTTCGTCGACAGAAGGCTCGGAGTGTTGCGCCATTGGCGTGTCGTGCTTTGCGCGGAAGTTCTGGATGATCACCTCTTGGACGTGACCGTGTCGCTCATGCGCGGCGCGTATCGCGAGCAGCGCGTCGACGCGCTCCTCGAAGGTCTCGCCGATGCCGACGAGAATCCCGGTCGTCCACGGAACGCTCGCTCGTCCCGCGTCCTCGAGCGATGCGAGCCTGACGGCCGGCTTCTTATCGGGGGCTCCAAAGTGCGCCATGCCACGCCGAAGCAACCGCTCGGAGATCGTCTCGAGCATGGCCCCCTGGGATACTGCGACTTCTTTGAGGGCCGTCAGCTCGTCATACGTCAGCGTGCCTGGATTCGCGTGCGGAAGAAGAGAAGTGTTGTCGAGCACCGCCTTGCACGCTGCGATCAGATACTCGATGGTCGTCGAAAAACCCAGCGCGGTGAGCTCCGCGCGCGCCTGCGACCACTTCCGCTCGGGCTTGTCGCCCAACGTGAACAGGGCCTCTTTGCAGCCGGCGCGCTCGCCCGCCCGCGCGATTTCGAGCACCTCGTCAATTGTCAGGTAGGCGCGCTCCCCCGGACGCGGCGGATGAGCAAACGTGCAGTAACCACAGGTATCCCGGCACAACTTCGTGAGGGGGACGAACACTTTCTTCGAGTAGGTGATGCATGGACCGACGATCTCGTCCCGAAGACGCGCCGCGGCGGCGAGTGCCGGCGCAGGAGTCTCGCGCATGCCGTCCGCGAGCGCGCGCACCTCGTCGTCATTGAGTCTGTGGCCCGATCCCGCGCGCTCTGCCAGGACCTCGAGTCGGGTCATGTTGGGCAGGCTACTAGACTGCCCGTGATGAGAGTCACAGCGCTTGCGGGAGGCGTCGGGGCCGCAAAGCTGCTCATCGGTCTCCAGGATCTCCTGAGAGAAGAACTCACGGCCGTCGTCAACGTCGGCGACGACGCAAGTATCTACGGCGCCCACGTGAGCCCCGACATCGACATCGTCACATACTGGCTCGCCGGCATCGCCGATACGGAGCGGGGCTGGGGCATCAAGGACGACACGTTCACCGTCGTCGAGGCATTGGCGGCAAGGGGCGGAGAAGCATGGTTCCAACTCGGAGACCGCGATTTCGCAACCTGCCTCTATCGGACCGAGAGGCTCCGATCGGGTGATGATCTCAGCTCGGTAACGGCCGACATCGCCCGGAGCCTCGGAGTGGCGGCGCGCATCCTGCCGGCGACCGACGACCCGGTGCGCACTCGCGTGGTGACGGCGGAGGGCGAAACCCTCGACTTCCAGGAGTACTTCGTACGACGTCGCTGCGAACCCGAAGTCGGCGAGGTCCTGTTCGCAGGGATCTCCGAAGCGCAGCCCGCCGCCGGCGTGCTCGACGCCATCGAGACGGCCGACCGGGTGATCGTCTGCCCATCGAATCCGATCCTGTCGATCGGGCCGATCCTTGGGCTGCCTTTGATGCGCGATGCGCTGCGCCTCCACCCCGACGTTCTCGCGGTCTCGCCGATAATCGGTGGCCGGGCTCTCAAGGGGCCCGCCGACAGGTTGCTGGTGAGCCTCGGCTACGCGTCGAGCGCAACCGCGGTCGCGTCCCTCTACGCGGACTTTGCCACCACGTTCGTTCTCGATTCCGCCGACCGAGACGAGGAGGAGGCGATCGACAAGCTCGGTCTCCGGTCGATCGCATGCGACACGGTGATGACGGATCATGCCGCGTCCACGCGACTCGCGCAGGAGCTGCTCGACGCGTGAGATCGATCACGATCTCCCCGGTTGTCGGAATCCCTGAGGTCGTCGAGGGCGACGATGTCGCCGCGCTCGTCGCTGAAGCCGCTCCGCAGCTTGCAGGCGAAGACGTCGTGGTGATCGCGCACAAGATCGTGTCCAAGGCCGAGGGCCGCGTCATACCTTCGACCGACAAGCGCGTCGAAGCGCTTCGAGAAGCTGTCCGGGTTCTCAGGTCCACGCCCGACATGATCATCGCCGAGACGCGGCACGGATTCGTGTGCGCCAACGCGGGAGTCGACACATCCAACATCGCCGGCGAGCGCGTGGTGCTGCTGCCGCTCGATCCAGATCTGTCGGCGCGCCGCATCAAGGCTAGGCTCCTGCATCTGACGGGTGCAGATGTCGCCGTGATCATCAGCGATACGTTTGGGCGCCCGTGGCGCCTCGGGCAGACCAACGTGGCGATAGGGGTTGCCGGAATGGAGCCGTTTGTCGACTACCGCGGCTCAGTGGACGGCGCGGGGCGCGAGCTTGGTGCCACCCGCATATGCGTGGCCGACGAGCTCGCCGGCGCCGCCGAGCTCGTGATGGCCAAGGCCGCGGGCATCCCCGCCGCGATCGTGCGCGGCGCGACGGTGTCGCGTGGACGGGGCGCGGCGGGCGACATCGTTCGGCCGCCCGAAGAGGATCTCTTCCGGTGACTCTGAACGCGACGCGATTCTTATTCGCATCCTGGTAGCCTCTTGCGCCGTGAGCAAGAAGCTCGAGCGCAAACAACAGAGGAGACTTGCTGAGGAGCGCCGGAAGCGCGAGCAACAGCGGGCCGCGCGCCGGCGCAACCTTGTAACTGGTGCAATCATCACGGTCATCGCAGTGATCGTGATCGGCGCGATCTGGTACCAGCGCAGGGAGGAAAGCGGGCCCGTTGGCGTGGCCGCAAATGAGGCTGGCTGCACGGACATCGAGGAGGTCGAGACCGACGAGGCGTCCCACGTGCCGGACGGCACCCCGGTCAACTACAGCACGAGCCCGCCCACGTCGGGCAGTCATTACGACGCGCCGGCCGACCCTGGGTTCAACCCGCCCGAGGGGATCGACCAAATCCCGCCCGAGCAATTCGTCCACAACCTCGAACACGGCCAGATCGTGTTCTGGTACCGGCCCGACGCGTCCGGCCAGGTGATCGAAGACATCGAGGCCTACATCAACAAGCAGGGGGGCCGTCAGAGCGTCACGTTGCTGGCAGTGCCCTACGAAGACATCGACTCCTCGTACGCGTTCGCGATGACGGCGTGGGGCGCGATGCAGTCGTGCTCGGAATTCTCGGAAGACGTCGCCGATGCGTTCCGCGGGGAGTACCAGGGGCGCGGGCCGGAGAACCCCCAGATCCCGATGCCGACGTTCGAGGGCTAGCCACGCGGCGTGGGAGGGCCTCGGGATGCCGTCCATCCCATGGCAGAACCGAGGCACGACAACCACGCAGTCGAGGTCCTCGGCTCGCGGCCGTAGGCCCTTTGAGTGCCGTCAGTGTCCTATAGAGACACTCACGGCACCCAAAACGCCTATCTCGGTTGCTGCGGCTCTAGATCGTGGAGCGGAACCAGGCCACCGTCTGCTTTAGGCCCTCGTCCAGGGCCACCACCGGCTGCCAGCCCAAGACCTCGGCCGCCTTGCCGCGATCGACATAGATGCGCTGCAGCTCGCCGGGCCGGGCCGCGGCGTGAACCGGCTCGAAACGGGCCGCCGTCAACTCCGCGAGCTTCGCATAGAGGTCGTTGACCGAAAGCTCCGTTCCGCTCCCGATGTTAACCAGCTCGCCGCTGCCCCTTTCCCGGGCCGCGACGTAGGCGGACACGACGTCGTCGACGAAAACGAAATCGCGCGTCTGTGTCCCGTCCCCATAGATCGTGCACGGCCGGTTGGACAACATCTTGCGGCAGAAGATCGCCACCACCTGGCCCTCGAGGCCCACCTCGGAGGCCGGTTCCTGCCGGGGTCCGTAGACATTCCCGAGGGCGAGCGCGGTGTAGTCGAGATCCTTGATCGCCCGGTAGTAACGCAGGTAGTCGAGCGCAACCTTCTTCGAGACTCCATACGGCGATTCGGGCAATGCCTCGGGCAAGTAGATCTGGTCCTCGGTGACCGGAAGTCGCGACTCGTCGGGCTCACCGTAGATGCACCCACCGGACGAGGTGAAGATCACCTTCTGGGCCCCCGCGTCCGCGGCGGCCTGCAACAGATTGAGCGTTCCCATGATGTTTACGTTGGCGTCGAAAATCGGG
Source organism: Actinomycetota bacterium (assembly GCA_050694175.1). Taxonomy (GTDB): domain Bacteria; phylum Actinomycetota; class CADDZG01; order CADDZG01; family WHSQ01; genus JBOGXA01. The sequence continues at coordinate 220,509 of JBOGXA010000001.1, read as the reverse complement.
TCCGAGACGGACTTGCGAACGTCAACCTGAGCGGCGAGGTGGTAGATGATCTGCGGCTTCATACGCTTGATGAGGTCGGCGAGAGCAGTTGAAGTGATGTCGATGCGCTGAAAGCTGAACTTGCCGAGGCTCGAGCGACGAGCGTCGGCAAGGTTGGCGAGCCGGCCCGACGACAAGTCGTCGACGCCGATGACGTCTTCTCCCTCGCTCAACAACCGATCGACGAGGTGGGAACCAATGAACCCACCGGCGCCGGTCACCAATACACGCACGTATCCTCCTTTTCGTCGCGGCCGCGCGGTGCATCGGGATTCTGAGAGTGCCCACCCGCGGGATCAAGAGGATAACGGCCCGGCACCCTGGGTGGTGTATCAATGCCCGAATGGAGGCGATCATCCTTGCCGGCGGAAAAGCCGAGCGACTCGGAGACGCCGCGGCCGGAAGGCCCAAAGCGTTGGTGCCAATAGCGGGCAGACCAATCGCCGCCCACCAGATCGCGTGGTTAGCCGGCGCGGGCGTTAACCGGGTCATCCTCAGCTGCGCGCGCGACAAGGAGCGCGTCTTCGAAGAGGCGATCGGCGATCTTGGCGTCGAGATAGCGTGCGCCGCCGAACCAGAACCCCTCGGGCGGGGAGGCGGCCTCAAGTTCGCGGCCCAAATGCGCAACGAGAACGGTCCCGTACTCGCGCTCAACGGAGACGAGCTCTTGGACGTCGATCTCGCGGCATTACTCGCGCACCACCGCACGCATGCGCCCGCCGCGACGGTAACCCTCGCGCCGCTCGAATCGGGCTTCGGAGTGGTCGACGTGGGTGAGGACGACTACGTTTCGGGGTTCCGCGAGGCCCCCCGACTCCCCTATTGGGTCAATTGCGGGTTGTACGTGCTCGAGGACGCGGCGATCCAACTCCTGCCCGAGCGAGGCGATCACGAACAGTCGACCTTTCCCGAGCTCGCCGCACAAAGGCGCCTGCTCGGCTACCGCCATAGCGGCGTGTGGCTGACGATCAACACGCCGAAGGACCTGCGAAAGGCCGAGGAGTTCGTCGTCGCCCACCCCACGTGGGTGCGCGGGGATGCAGACGCGGCTATTTCCCGGCCGCGGCCCGAAACGACAGCCCGATAATCACGATCCCCGCGGCGACGACGAAGACTCCCAGCCATCGCGACGCGGGCACCTGTTCGTGGAGGACGAAACGGGACAGCAGCACGACCAGCACGTAGGACATGCCGACGAATGGATACGCAACCGACAGCGGCACGCGCGACAGCACCACCAGCCAGAACAGGGCCGAGATCCCGAACAGGAACAACCCGGCCCAGAGCCGGGGCTCCTTAACCGCTCGCAGTATCGTGTCGGCGGCATCGGTGACCTGGGCCGCGCCGATGCGACCGACCTCGGTCATCGCCGATTTGAGGGTTACCTGGCCGGCGACGGCAAAAACAACGCTCACGAGAATCAAAACGAGCGAAATCGCCGCGCTCGGGCGCGTGCCCGCAGCAGCGAGGGGATCCGAAGGAGGGACTTCGAGTGGCACGGCCCGAGTGTACGGGACCGCCCATCTGGCGACTACGCGCAGTCGACCGCGACGCCGTCCTCAGCCGAGTATGTCATCACGCCGTGCTCGAACCGGGCCCTGACCTCAGAGCCCACCTGCTTCGTGTTCGAGAGGGGGTAGCCACACGCGGACGTTGCGGTGCCCATGTCGTGGTAGCGATCGTCGATGGGCCCCCACAGGGCGTGTGCTGTGTCTGAATGGGGATTGAGGTAAATCGTGCCTCCCGCAAAGTGCTGCATGCGTCCGGAGTCCGGCAGCCCCCGACTGTGGACCCCGCCCCCGGTGGGCTGCCCCAGTGGACCGCCGGCGCCACCGAGACTTTCATGCAGGGGCGCAAACGCGGGCGAGGCGACTTGTTTCACCGTGATCCAAAAGAGGGTGTCCTTGAGACCGACCGCCGACCGTATGTCCCAGCCATCGGCGCGCGCGGTCTTCCTACTTCCGACGATCCTGACCCCTCCGCGATCCACCGACTTGACGACGGTCACGCGCCCCGACACGCCGCGGGGCGCGACCACCCGGAAGCGCTCCAGTTTCCCCGTCCCGAAGGCAGCGTTCAGTTTGTCCGAGAACGCACTCCATGCCATCTTCAGCGTCCACGTGTGGTTGGGATTGGCGGGGACGTCGTCGGCAGGGTCGGGCACTCCCCGAAGGTACGGAATCGGGGTTCCACCCCATACGTTCTCGTTGTGCTCGGTGTGACCGCCGGAGGAGGACGAGTAGAGAGCCTGGATGGGCGCCCCCTTGTACACGACGACCTTGCCCCGGGTTGCGTCCACGGCCCCTTTCCATTCATCCCAGTAAGGACCCGAGCCGGTCCGCTTGGCGTCTCCGATGTAGGCCTGGTCGGCGGGCGTGTCGACCACGGCGCAGTCGCATGGAAACAGATGCTGCCCCAGCCGTACGATCTTCGAATACACATACGTGCGGCCGGCATTGGCCTGCGCCTTTAATACGGCCCCGGGCCACGACGCCGGCACCTCGCCGAGGCCGTAGATGTACTTTTGCATCGGCAGCGAGAGAACGAGGCGCAAGCAGTAATCAGAGCCACAGCTCGACGAGTTGTACGTTCCAAACGACAGCCTTCCGTACGCGTAGTTGTACGACTTGCCCTCGACGTCGGCCAACGACTTGTAGCGTTCAAACATGACGAGTAGCGGACGTTGCGTGCTACCGAACACGCTGCGACCGTTGCGCACAACGCGGTTTCCGTTCTTGTAGAGGCGCAACCCTCCCGTGGGGCTCCGCTCGATCCGCCACTGCGTGTTGGTGCCACCGCGCGCGAGAAACCCCGAAGCACCTTCAACCTTTACGGCGATTTCGCCGCCACCGTTGACGCGAGCAAGCGACCGAAAGGCAATGGACGTGCGCGTTTGCATCAAACCGACGCGAACCTTCGCCGGCATCTCCTTAGTCGCAACGTGTGCATCGGTGTAGTACTTCTCGAGGATCCGCTTGGCGGAGCGGCCGTTGAGTGCCTGCCCGTAGGCACCGTATTGCGACATGCCGATGCCGTGCCCCCAGCCTCCACCGCGAATGGTCACCACACGTCTGGCCTGCGCACCGGTTGTCGCCAGCATTGCGAGCACCAGCGCGCACGCGACCACGATCCCCGCCTTGCGCATGGGGCCATTCTCTCGGGTGCCTCTGTTATTCACCATCCGCATCTCTACTTAACACTCTCCCCAAGGTTACGCGACGCCCTGATCCCTCTGCATATGAAATCGGCACCCGGCGCCGCGACCATTAGCGCCGGCCTCCCCCGGGGGATCAGAGAGTCGCCTGCTCGGCGATCTCTCGATTGACTCGGTACCAGTCGATGGTCCGGCGCAGCCCCTCGGGGAGGTCCGTTCGCGCTTCGAATCCGATCAGCGCCTGCGCACGGGCCGCATCCACGGCGCGGCGCGGCTGGCCGTCGGGTTTGCTCGAGTCCCACCGCAGCTCACCGTCGAAGCCCGTGAGCTCGGCGATCAGTTCGGCGAGATCTCGGATCGCCACCTCGCTGTTCGATCCGAGGTTCATGGGCTCGGGATCGTCGTAGCGTTCGGCGGCCAGCAGGATGCCCTCAGCGCAATCGTCGACGTAGAGGAACTCACGTGTGGCGCGGCCCGTCCCCCACACGTCGATGTGACTCGAATCCGCTTCGACCGCGTCGACACACTTCTTGATCAAGGCGGGGATGACGTGGCTCACGGCGGGATTGAACTTGTCTCCCGGCCCGTAGAGATTGGTCGGCACCAGGTAGATAATGTTCTGACCGTGCTGGGCCCGGTTGGCCTGCGCATGCACCAGCAATGCTTTCTTCGCGATCCCATAGGGGGCGTTGGTCTCCTCGGGATAGCCCTCCCACAGCGACTCCTCCTTGAATGGAACGGGAGTGAACTTGGGGTACGCGCAAATGGTTCCGATCACGACCGTCTTGGCGACCTCGCGCTTACGGGCCTCTTCGATCACATGGGTACCCATCAAGAGGTTGTAAACGTAGAGGTCCGCGGGTCTTTCCAGGTTGGCGCCGATGCCGCCTACTCGTGCGGCAAGGTGGATCACGAGATCGTAGGAACCATCGGTGAACAGCTTCTCGGCGTCCTCGCTGCGCGTCAGGTCGTAGTCGCGGCTGCGGGGAACCACGACGTCGGTGGTGCCGCGTTCGACAAGCTTCCGACAGACGACGCTGCCGAGAAAGCCGGCCCCTCCCGTCACGAGGACGCGTCTACGCGCCCAGAAATCGCTCATGCAAGGTCATGTTAGACGTTGAGCTATGCAAATCGCTTTGATGGCCGACGTTCACGGCAACCATGTCGCTCTCGAGGCGGCCCTAGAAGCCGTCGAGGGCGAGGGCGTGGACACGATCGTTTGCCTCGGTGATATCGCAGAAGTCGGACCGCAGCCGGCCGAGTGCGTCCGCCGGCTGCGGGAACTCGAATGCCCGGTGGTCCTCGGCAACACAGACGATCGGATTGTCACTCGCGCGGCGCTGAGCGAACGCCCGGACGGACCTGACGCGATTGCGGTCGCCCTGGACCGGTGGACGCTCGAGCAGCTGTCCCCGGAGGACTTCGAGTTCATCGCGGCGCTACCCCCCACCGTTCGCGTTGAACCGGTTGGACTGCTCGGCTACCACGGCTCGCCGCGCTCTTTCAACGACCGCATCGTCGCGGATACACCGGACGACCAGATCGCCGAATGGGCGGTGGAAGAGGCACCCGTCATGGCCGGAGGCCACACGCATCAGCAGATGCTCCGGCATTGGAGGGGCGGCGTGCTGGTGAACCCGGGCAGCGTGGGGCTTCCCTTGATGCGGCCCGAAGCCGGCTTCGTGTGGGAGCAAATGCTCGACGAAACCGGCCCGGCCCTGTTCACGCCGTGGGCGGAGTATGCGGTGCTGGAGGTTACGAAGGCCGCTCGTTCGGTAGCGCTGCGTCGCGTACGCTTCGACCTCGACTCATGCTTCGAAGCGGCCCGCCGCAACGGCATGCCCCACCTCGAGTGGTGGATGAGCCGGTGGCAACGAGGCTCCCCTTGAACACGCGTGCGACAATCCCGGCGTGACTAACCATGAGAGCACACCGTGAACCTCACGGTCCTTACACCGCATTTTCATCCCGACGTTGCGCCGACCGGCGCGGTAGCGACTCGCATCGTTGAAGAGCTCGCCCATCGCTCGCACGACATCGAGGTGATCACGTCGCTTCCCTGGTACCGCGCTCACCGGGTGGAACCCGGCTTCGAAGGCCGGCTCGTCCGCTATGAGGACACTCCGTGGGGCCGCATCATCCGGATCAACCCCTTCCCCACATCCGACAAGCGCAACATCGTCCGGCGCGCCGCGAGCTATGGGCTTTTCAGCCTGATTGTGGCCGGCCTGGGCACGCGACCGGCCCGCACCGCAGGGAGGTCCCGGCGCCGGCGCGTCGACGGGGTCCTTGCAATGTCGCCGCCCCTGACACTGGGCGTGAGCGGGTGGGCAATCGCACGCGCCAAGAACGCCCCGTTCGTGTTCAACGTCCAGGATGTGTTCCCGGACGTCGCCGTGGAGCTCGGCGTTTTGAAGGATCGCCGCGTTGTTGCCGCGGCCCGACGGCTCGAGAGGTTCTGCTACGAACGCGCCGACGCCGTCACCGTCCTGTCGGAGGACCTAAAGAACAACGTCGCAGCCAAGACGTCCGCGTCCGACAAGGTCCGCGTCATCCCCAACTTCGTCGATACAGCGACGATTGCTCCACAGGATCGGGGAAACGCCTACCGGCAGGAGTTTGGGCTTCACGACAGGACCGTCGTCATGTACGCGGGCAATGTCGGCCTGTCGCAGTCCCTCGGGTTGCTGGTGGAGGCGGCCGCGGCGCTGGCCTATGAATCGGACCTCGTCTTCGTGGTGAACGGATCGGGCGCCGCCCTTCCGGATCTCATTAGGAAAGCGGGTGGGCTTAACAACATCCGTTTCATCGAGATGCAGCCGGCCGACCGCTTGCCGGAAGTGCTCGCGGCCGCAGACATTCACGTGGTACCTCTGAAGCGAGGACTGGCGCGGTCCAGTGTGCCCTCCAAGATGTACTCGATCCTGGCCGCGGCGAGACCGCTCATCGCAAGCGTCGACGAAGGCAGCGAGGTAGCGCGCGTGGTCGAGCGATCCGGTGGAGGGATCGCGGTCCCCCCCGAAGACGCGGAAGCCTTCACCAAGGCGATCAAGCGCTTGCTGGACGCTCCCGAAGAGGCACGGAGGATGGGTCAGGCGGGGCGGGCGTGGGTCGAGCAATGGGCGTCGCCGGCGGCGGTTGCGGCCGCGTACGAGGACCTGTTCACGTCACTGGCGTAAGCGCAAAGGGGTCAACGCCGGGAGCCGGGCCTCGGGGGTCCTGGGGCCGAGTGTCCCTCAGATCACGCATAGCCCGCTCAAATGCACAGTCACGCCGGGGCCGGGGGCGAGTGTCCCTCAGATCACGCATAGCCCGCTCAAATGCACAGTCACGCCGGGGCCGGGGGCGACGCGCGAGAAAAGCGGGGGCCCGGTGGCCCCCGCTTTTTGTGAACCTGGTTAGAAGGTTGCCACGTTCAGCAGTTTCTCCTGGATGCCGTCGGGGTCTTGCGACGGCCACGTCCAGTTCAGGTTGCCTGCGTTCTGCAGAGCGGTCTTCACCTGCGCGGGAGTGGCTCCCGCATTGTTGGTCTTGTAGAGCGCGGCCCCACCCGCGACGTGCGGGCTGGCCATCGACGTACCCGACAAGGTCGAGTAGCCGCCGAGCATGTAGGTCGAGTTGATGCACACGCCCGGTGCGATGAGATCGACGTCGGCGCCGTAGTTGGAGAAGTTGGCGAACGTGTCGTCGACGTCCGAACGGCAGGTCGACGGGGCGCCGCCTCCCGGCTGCCCGTTGAAGTCGGCGAGGGCGCTGACCGTGATGACCTCGTCGTAAGCGGCCGGAGTGGAGTTGGCTGCATCCTCGTGGTCGTTGCCGGCTGCGACGACGAACGTCACGCCTGCGGAGACCGCGGAGCAGATGGCCCGATGCTCGGCATCGTTGTTGCTGTTTCCGCAGTTGCCGTCGTCACTGCCGCCTCCGCCCAGGCTCATGTTGGCAACCTCGATCTGCGACGCCTTGGACCTGACGTAATCGATCCCACACACGATCTCGGACGTGAAGCCGACTCCGGCCGCACTCAGGACCTTGACCGGCCACACGCGCGCGCCGGGAGCAACTCCTACGACGCCGATCGAGTTGTCGAGCGCGCCGATCGTCCCGGCCACGTGCGAGCCGTGCCCGTTGTCGTCGTTCGCGTTGATGGCAGCGAGAGCGCAGTTCTTCGCCCCCGCGGTGTACACGTTGAGATCGGGGTGGGTGTAGTCGATGCCCGTATCGATTACCGCAACGTCGACGTTCACGCGCTGATCGACGCCGTTGATCTGAGCGGTCGGGCTCAGGTCGGCATCGACCCGATTGATGCCGGTGGGAATCGACTGCGCGGCGACCTTGTGAATCCGGTCCCGCTCGACCCACCGGACGCCGGGCGCGTTCGCGACGGCGCGCGCTGCGGCCCGCGGCATGGCGGCCGAGTAGCCCTTCAGGGCGTGACGGTAGACGTGATCGACCTCGAAGCCGAACGACCGGCTGTGCAGAACCGCCACCGAGCCGGCGGCGGCGGACTTCTTGAGTACGACGATGTAACGTCCGAGCGCCTGCGGCGTCTGATTCCCCCGCGCGGATGCGCCGGCGGTAGGACCGACCAGCGCGACCACGAGGGCGCCGACGGCGGCAGAGGCAAGCAACGTTCGTACCTTTACGTGACCTCCCGGGTAGTGAACTCGACCTTGAATTCCTTGGTGATACTTCCCCCGTCCGCTCCGAAATACCTCTCTCGCCCTCGAATCCCTACCCGAAATGTCGGATTCGACGCCCGATGGGCGAACAATCCCGCCGCCTGTGGACCTCACAAAAGGCAGGTCGCGTACGTTGTATCCACGTGAGCCGCCCTCCCTTCCAGACCGTCCTCGATGCCCACGCCGGCGACGTCTACCGGTTGCTGGTCGCCGCGGTCGGGCCCGTCGACGCGGACGACTGCTGGCAGGAGACGTTCCTGTCCGCCCTGCGCGCGTACCCCCGGCTCGAGTCGGCGGACAACCTTCGGGGATGGGTGCTCACCATTGCCCATCGCAAGGCGCTCGATCTTCACCGCCGGACAGCGCGGGGCCCTCTGCCGGTCGCCACCGTGCCCGACAGATCCGCGGGGGGTCAGCCCGACGGCGACCCAATGCTGTGGCGGATGGTGCGCTCGCTGCCACCCAAGCAGCGGGCTGCGATCTTGTACCGCTACGTCAACGATCTTCCCTACCGCGACATCGGAGCACTGATCGGGTCTACCGCGGACGCCGCTCGCCGCAGCGTTCACGATGGACTGAAGAAACTAAGAGAGGAGTACGACCATGACTGACCTCGAGGCGGCACTCAAGTCGCCGGCCATCGAAAAGGGAGCACTGGATGTGCTGAAGCAGCGGTTCAAGGAGACGGCGGCCGACGACGGGTTGATCGACGTGGTCTATGCGGCGGTCGACTCCCCCATCGGGACGCTCGTTGCGGCCGGAACGAAAAGAGGACTGGTGCGTCTTTCGTTCGAGTCCGAGAACACCGAGGGCGTGCTCATGGAACTCGCGACCAAGATCTCGCCACGCATGCTCGAGGCCCCATCGCGCCTCGACGATGTGCGCCGCGAGCTCGATGAGTACTTCAGCGGCCGGCGCAAGCGCTTCGACATCACGGTCGACTGGAGACTTACAAGTGGTGATTTCGCGCGCCGTGTACTGCGGGCAGCTCGCAGTATCCCCTTCGGTTACGTCACGACCTATGGGGATATGGCTCGTCGGGCCGGAAGCCCGCGCGCGGCCCGGGCCGCCGGCAACGCCCTCGGCTCCAACCCCATTCCCGTGGTGGTTCCGTGCCACCGGGTCGTGAACACCGGCGGGGGGCTCGGAGGCTACGGCGGAGGCCTGGATAAGAAGAAGTTCCTGCTCGAGCTCGAGGGAGCCTGGGACTAACGGGGTGCTGCCGGCTCTCTCGGTCGCTGCAGACCCCTTTCGACCGGAAGCCGGAAGCCGCGATCCCTGAGCGCGGCGGTGAGGCCGGCGGCGGAGGCAGGATCCGACGCGAGCGCGGGCGGCAGAGCAGTCAACGACTGCCGACCGGGAGCTCCCGCAACGACTGGGCCCAGTTCCGCGTTGCGCCTGACCTCTTCGGAGTCTCCCCTCGGAAGCACGAGCAGGGCCGAGGTGACCGCCCGCTCAGCGCCGTCTGAGGGCCGGTTCTTGACATCACCGCGCACCCACATCGTCGTCGAGCCCCCGCCGTCGAGGTTGAGAGCCGAATCGGCGCCGAGCGATTTGAAGAGTTGTGCGAACCGAGGCAACGTCATCCCCACGCTGTATCCGGGCTGGCGTCCATCGACGGTGACGAATAGAACGGTGCCGGCGTCGCTGTCGTAGCCCACTCCGGTACGTGGGTGCCGTCCGTAAAACGGACGGTCTCCGGTCAAGTAATCCCACTGTATGGCCCCATTTCTCATGAGTAGTGGATACCCGCCGACCGTGTCGAACGCACCTTTGCCGCCGAAGGACCAATTCAGCCCGACCAGCTCGCCCGGCCTCAGGCCGACGACCTCCGATCGCCTGCGCCCGCGCCGGGGCGTGGCGACGACCTTCCCGTTCATGCGTGCCATCGCCTCTCTGCTGCACCGAGACAGCACAACCTTGTGCGCTGCTCGCACGCCGGTGCCACGGGCGAGGAGGCGGGGGCGGTCCAGCGGAAGGAGGCGAGCAGAGCATGCGTTTGGCGGAGGCTCCTCCACACTGCCCCCCGCAGGCGAGAACACCGACACCTGCCGCGCGCCGGGCTTTCCCGAGTTGACGCGGTCGACCGAAACATCGCCTTCGACGGATCCAGTAAGGCGCTCGATCGACACCTCAAGAGACGTTCGCCCGCGAAAGTAAGCGGTTGTCTCTGCCCTATCCACCATAAAATTGGCTCCCCAGGTCGGCGGTGTCTGCACAAGATGCCCGTCCTCGGCGTACACATGCATGGGCCGGTACCAGCCAAAGTCTGCGTTGATGGCGGCGATCGCGCCGCGACGGCGCGCCATGGACGACGTCCTCTCCCGTGCCCCGCCCAGTTGGTTGTGCGCGAGCTCAACATCGAGAGTTGAGCGCGCATCGAGTGCCACCGACGTGATCTGGATCCTCCACGGCCCTTTTGGGTTCCTGATGACCGTGTAGTGGACGCCCGGACCGACTTTCGACGTGAGCTTCCTATACCCGCCGGCCGCCCCCGGCGCGTAATCCGCACCTACGGACACGACGATGAGGACGGCAATGGCAAAAGCTGCCAGCAGATAAGGTCGGCGGTGTGATCGTGGCCTAACTGTCATCCTTGGTCGACATTCTCGTCCTCATGCGCCGACCACTAAAGTGGGTTGGGAGAGGAAACGATCCCTACCCCCTAAACCGAGTGCACATGAGCATCACGGGCCTCATTGCAAAGAATGACCTCATGCGGAGCGCGAGTCTCGGTGCGTACCGGGCTTACGCGCGCTCGGTCTTGTTCTTGCCGCCGCCCAAGGTGCTCGTCAACAGCATCCCCAAGGCCGGAACGCACTTGCTGGCTGCCCTGCTTAAAGCGCTTCCCCGGATGATGTTCTCCGGTCTGCAGCTGACCCCCAACGACTACCTGTCGGACACTACATCCACCACAGAAGAGTCCCACTTCGATGGCCGGCGATTTGCACGTCTGCTCGCGTCCGTCCGCAACGGCCAGTTCGTGATAGCGCACTTCCCGACTCGCCCAGAGCTTCCGCCCCTGCTGGACGCTGCGGGCTTCAGATCGCTGCTAATGATCCGAGATCCTCGCGATATCGCTGTCTCCCACTGTTTCTACGTTAGGAACCAGCCCCGACATCCGTTGCATCGCCGCTACACAGAAGAGTTACGCACCGACAAGGCGCGCCTGCTGGCGTCGATAGTGGGTCTGCCGGGTAATGGCGCGCCCTCGCTCGAAGACATCGGCACGCGCCTGGACAGTTTCAGCGCGTGGCTCGACAAGGACGACATCCACGTTTGTCGCTTCGAGTCCCTGGTTGGACCTTCGGGAGGGGGCTCAGCCGATCTTCAGAGAAAGGAAGTCGAGGCGGTCGCGCGTCGGCTGAACCGTCAATTGTCCGCGGAGGATCTTGATCGCGTGGCACAAGGTATCTGGTCGCGCCGGACGGCCACATTTAGGCGAGGTCGAATCGGGGACTGGAGGAATCACTTCTCCCAGGAGCACAAGAGCGCCTTCAAGGAGCTAGCCGGGCGCCATTTGATCGATCTGGGCTATGAACGTGACACGAACTGGTAGCCCTTCGATCTGCCCCGTGCCCACACGGGCAGCCATGTGTGAGCTCCGGTAGTCAAGGGAGCTGCGATCCTCGCAACACACCTATGTCTCCGCAGCAGGAAGAGAGACAGACTAGCCGGCGCCGGCGGCGACTATCGTTGCACCGCATGAGCGCGAGAACCCCGGCGCGATCGCGCGCGGTCGCGGATGAGACGTATACGAAGGGCCCGCTCACGCACCAACTCCGATCCGCAAGGAGTGGTGGTGGATCGGCCTGAAATGACCGCGCCCCCCGTCGGGAGCCCTCAGGGATCCGAGGGCGCGTCTCCCAAGTCCCTGGTGCGCGCGTCGGCGGTCATGTCCATCGGGACGATCCTTTCCCGAGTCACAGGCCTCCTGAGGTTGATCGCGATCACGGCCGCCCTGGGAGTCGCCGAGGGGCGATTGGCCGATTCTTACAACCTCGCCAACATGGTGCCGAACCTCCTCTATTACCTCATCCTCGGCGGAATCCTCGCCGCAGTGTTCGTCCCGGTTTTCGTCGAGCTACTGGAAAAGGAAGGCCGCGACAAAGCATGGGAGACGGCAAGCGCTCTCATCAATGTTGTCCTGATTGTTCTGACCGGAGTAACAATCCTCGGCATCCTGGCGGCCCCTTGGATAGCGGAGTTTTACGCGGCTCGACTCGAGGGCCAGGAAGGGCAGGCGCAGCAGGAGGCCCTCACCTTCCTGATGCGGTTGCTCATCCCCCAGATCGTCTTCTACGGACTGAGCGCGATGGTCACCGGACTCTTGAACGCCCACAAGAGATTCGGCGCACCCATGTACACCCCGGTACTCGGAAACATTGCCGTGATCATTGTGTTCATCGGCTTCCACCGCGCATACGGCGAGGTCGGCCTCGATGCGTCCTCAGGTCAGCTTTCGATCATCGGACTCGGGACGACGCTCGGCGTTGCACTGATGGCCGTCGCGCAACTGCCGTTTCTTAGAGGGCTGGGCCGCTACCGGCTGACAATCTCTCTTCGCGACCCCTCAATCAGAAAAGTCGCCCGGCTGTCGATGTTCGTGATGGCGTACATGCTCGTGACGCAGCTCGGCTACCTCTTCATCCAATGGCTGGCGAACGGACAGCAGGGCGGATACTCCGCATACATCGCGGCGTACACGTTCTATCTGCTGCCGATCAGCCTATTCGTTCTGTCGGTCACCACCGCGCTGCTGCCGGACATGAGCAGCCACGCTGTGCATGCTCGATGGGACGAGTTCAGAGATCGTTTCTCGCTTGGAATCAGAGCGACCGTCTTCCTCGTTCTACCAGCGGCGGCGGGGTATCTCGTCATCGGCCGACCGATGATCGAAGTGTTGCTCGAGAACGGGGTCATGACGGCACAATCGATCGATCTCGTGTGGGAGGTTCTCGCTCTCATGGCCCTCGGGCTGCCTCAAGGTGCCGTCTTCACTTTCCTGATCCGCGCCTTTTACTCGATGCAGGACACCAAGTCACCGTTCCTGATCGTCTCCGTGGTGACAGCCCTGCACGCGGCGATCAACTTCCCGTTGTTTGAATGGATGGGTGTGGCCGGGATCGCACTGGGGCAAACGCTCGTGCACAGCGTTGGGATCGTCGTCGGCGGCCGAGCCCTGGGAGCGAAGATCGGTGGGATCGACGCCGCGAGAATTCGTCAGAGCGCGCTCCGCGTTCTGTTCGCGACGGTTTCAATGGCCGCGGTCGTGTGGGTGATCCATCGAGGCCTCGATGAGGTCCTATCCGGCGCCGGGACGCCTGGGCAAGTTCTCAATTTGGCCTCGTCCGTCACTTCGGGGGTCGTGGCCTACCTCGCTCTCGCCCACGCCCTGCACGTTGAGGAGCTTCAGTACATCCGCCGGCTGTTCGGGACCAGACTGGCGCGGGCTCGTGGGGGACCCGACGGCCCGCCGCTCGAGTGAGGACCTCAGGCGGTCCACCCGTGAGAGTGGCCTTCGACGTCGGGTTGCCACTTCAGCAGCCGACGGGCGTCACTCGTTACACCGTGGAGCTGGGACCAAGACTGAGGGACTTGGGGGTGGTCCTTAAGCCCTACAGGATCGCCCTGAGAGCTCCTCGCACCGGGGATGCGATGCACTGGCGGCTCCCTGCCCGAGCTGTCCACCTCGCCTGGTGGCTCATGGACAAGCCCCCCATCGAGGCCCTCGTCGGCGATGTAGATCTTGTTCACGGAACTAACTTTGTGCTTCCCGCAACCCGCGTCGCGCCGGGCGTAGTGACGATCCACGACCTCTCGTTCGTTCGCCCCGACGGTTTCGCCCCCGATCGCCGGGTCGCCAGGATGGTCGAATGGTCCGTCCGGCGGGCTCGGGCAGTTATCTGCCCGAGCGTTTCAGTGAGCGAGGAGATCGCCGCTGCCTACGGAGTGTCGGAGAGCCGGCTCTTCGTAACCCCGGAGGGAATCGGTCCCGAGTTCCGGGCACCCGCGCCGCTGAACGACCTCGCCCTGGCGAACCTCGGAATCAGACGTCCCTTCGCCATGGCCCTTGGGACGCTCCAGCCGCGCAAGAACCTCCACGCTCTCGTCGCGGCTTGGGACGCCGCCCGAGATGACCTCGACGGCTGGCAGCTTGCGCTCGTCGGCCCGCCGGGATGGGGATCGAAACTTCCCCCAGCCCCCGGGGTGGTGTGCACCGGGTGGATCGACCACACCCTTCTCCCCGGGTTGCTGGCGGCGGCCGAGGTCTTCTGCTTCCCCTCGCTCTATGAGGGTTTCGGCCTCCCACCGCTCGAGGCCATGGCGGCGGAGACCCCTGTCCTCGCAGGTGACTACCCGGTAGCTTCCGAGATCCTCGGTGATGCTGCCCTGATCGTCGACCGACGCTCCGTCGAGTCCATCGCCGAGGGGTTGCGCGCGCTCGCGCTCGATGGATCACTACGAGAGCAACTCGTCGCCCGAGGGCGCACACGCAGCGCCTCGTTTACGTGGGAGCAAACCGCGGCTCGCACACTGGACGCCTACCACTCCGCTATGTCCGCGTCAGGTCGCTAGGCCATACCTATAAGCGATCCCCAGGTCATTAGCCGCTCCCATTCGAGGATTATCCTCGTGTGATGGTCTTGAAAGGCTTCGGCTGCTACATGCTTCCTTTGTACCTGAAGGTTCCAGAGCCATTCAGCGGCGGACATTCACTGGCTCGACGCACGGGAACCTGAACGTGGGCTTGGTTACTAACAGCATCAAGTCGGTCAGCCTGCGCGTTTCGGGGGTCATTGGCCCTCATCCGACTATCTACCTGCCGCTTGCTCGGGTGAAGCACCGCTGGGACATCCGGGGCACCGAGCTAAACGGGATGCGCCCAAATTTAGATGCAGCCCCCCCACCCGTTGGACGAGGGGTTGAGATCGTCATCGAAGGGTTCCCCAGGAGCGCGAACACGTTCGCAGTGGCAGCCTTTCGCATGGCTCAGGACCGGTTTGTACACATCGCCCATCACCGTCACGTTTCCGCCCAGGTCATTGGTGGCGTACACATGAAGATTCCCGTACTGGTTCTCATCAGAGATCCCCGAGAAGTAGTCCTTTCGCTCGTTGTCAGGGAGCCCGCCATCTCTTTGGATCTGGCATTAAGGAACTACATACGCTTCTATAGGCCGATCTTGGAGCTGCGCAACCACTTCGTATGCGCTGATTTCAATCAGGTGACGACCAACTTCGGATCCGTTGTCCGTGGCGTCAATGATCGCTTCGGAACAACCTTTGGGGTGTTTGAGCACACACCAGAGAACGTCCGTGAGTGCTTCGCGGAGATCGAAGCCAATCATCGCCGTCGGGGCGAAGGAACTGATATCCGAAAATTGACCATCCCCTCAAGTGAGCGCATGCAGCTCAAGCGTCAGCAACAAAACGATTTCCTTTCCTCGAGATTGAGCGGTCTTCGCGAGCGCGCCTATGCCCTGTACAGCTCGTTCCAGTAGCGTTCATAGTGGCGCCCCGAAATCGCTATCCCTTTCGGCGTAACTGGATGAGATCGCGGAGGAGACTCTCGATGTCTGACCGGAAGCGATCGTAGGAGAAAGCTGTCAACGACCGGTGTCTGGCGTTCCTACCAAGGCGGCGGACAAGCACCGGGTCTTTCAGCAAGCGGATTATGGCCGTCGGCAGTTCCTCCGGACGAGACGGGTCTACGAGGACCCCGGTTTCTCCGTCTGTGACGACCTCGGGGATCGCGCCGGCTCGCTCGGCCACGATGCCCAAGCCTGCAGCTCCAGCCTCAACGTAAACAAGACCGAAACCCTCGCCCTGAGGTGGATCGAACGAGGTGCGGGATGGGAGCGCGAATATTGAGCTCGTGGAGTAGTAGCTCTCGAGGTCAGCGTCGCGTGCCGCTCCCGTGAACGTGAGCGCGTGTGCGACGCCGGTATCACGGGCAAGGTCCTCTAGCCTGGGCCTGTCGGGCCCGTCGCCCACGATAAGGAGTCGAGCTGCGGCCACCTCCTCAAGCACTCGCGGCCACGCCAGAATCAGCCTGTCAACTCCCTTGTACCGGTGCTCTCTTGCCAGCCGGGCGACTGTGAGGACATTGGTTGACGACCTCGCGCGGGGAAGGTCCGCGAGCCGACCCAACTCGGGTGGCAAGCAGTGGGGAAGTACGCGAACCGACCCGTGACGCAGTCCTGACGTGAACTCCACCCTCCTTGCCGTAAAGGCACTTGGGGCGAGAACGATGTCCGCCCGTCGGATCGCCGTCCTCACGGCGGGCCTGAGGGTGCCCCACACCTCCTCTCCGTGACACCAGACAACACAAGGCGTGTGAAAGAGCCATCGAGCCAGCAACGCCACGGGGGCCAGGTGCGGATGGCACGCGAGTACGACCCCGTCTTCTCGCCACCGCCACGCGCTCCGAAGGGTGTGAGCCGCAAACAAAGCCCGCGCCAGGACCCCGACTCGCCGCCCGTTCCTTCCCCGTCCCCCGTACAGCACTGAACACGGCTGGCTTTCAGTCTGGGCCCAAACGGAGAGAAGCCCGACCCGCTCCCTACCTAAGAGTTCAACGAGAGCTCTTATGAGGGTGCGAGTAGCCCGCTCGACTCCCCCGATCCGCTCGGCGTGTGTCGTTAACAGGATTACGTGAGGTTCGAGCAACGCCTACACGCCACCTACTGGTTCCTGCCGGCGCGACTGAGCTGAACCGCTTCCTCGTAGCACGCCTCGAGCTGCTTGAGGCCAACTTCAGGGGTATAGCGCTCCTGCCACAAGCGGCGAGCGCCCTCTCCGAGACGTTCGCTGGTGATGTCGTCCTGGAGCGAGCGGACCGCGGCCGCCCACGCCCTCGGATCGTCGGGGTCGATGAGGTTCCCGGAGACATCCTCGTCGACCATCTCCGTTAGGCCTCCAATGCGAGATGCCAGCACCGGCACCCCGGTGGCGTAGGCCTCGAGCACGACCTTGGTGGCCGGTTCGTACCATTGCGAAGGGACGAGCAACGCCCGAGCGCCCGTCAGCACGCCGGAAACCTCATGCGGGGACACCGCACCTGCGAAGTGGACGCCTTCCGGTGCCGAACTCTTCAGGCGATCCGCCTCAGGTCCATCCCCTACCACGAGGAGACTGGCGTCGATGCCGGGCCAGGCCTCCAACAGCGTCGCGACGCCTTTCTCCGAGGACAGGCGACCGATGAACAAGAAATAATCACCGGTTCTACTTCTTTGAGGACTCCCCCACGAGAAATGGTGCTTGACCCTGATGCGCTCGGCCTCGAGCCCCGCTTCGACATGCTTCGAGGCAAGGAACTCGCTGATCGCAAGATAAAGGGTGACGTCGTCGAAGCTCTGGATGCGACGATGCAAAACGAGCGAGGAAGCCAGGGCGATGCTGCCCGGCAACGACCCGCGCAGGCACCGATACCTGACTCCGTTCCAGGGTGACTTCCCGACGCACAGCTCGCAGATCTTTCCTCGCCGCAGCAGGGTTCCAGGCAGACACATAAGCCGGTAGTTGTGCAGGGTCATCACGACGGCTACGTTCTCCTGCGCGGCAACACGCAAAGAGGCCGGAGACAGAGTCGGAAAGATGTTGTGGGCGTGGACGACGTCGGGTTTGTGCTTGCGTATTAGAGCGCGAACCTGCCTCGCCGCCTCGATCGACCATATGGCCTCAACGCCGCGACGAGTGCGACCCGGCATGTCGGGGGCAAACGGCGGGTCCCACACCACGACCTCATGTCCCGCCTCCTTGAGTAGGCGGGCCTCGTCTTCAACAACGCGGTTCTCCCCCGACGCGATCCATGACAGGTAGCGTGAGTGCAGGATCAGAACGTTCAGAGCCACCACCTCATCATCGCAGCGACAACCCTGCAGACTTGGACGACGAGCTTGCGGTCCATTTCCACGTACCTCGGTTCCCGCTGCCGCTCGCGGTTCCGCCGAGCGCCGCGTGCAGCTCACTCCGATGAACGTTTGGGCGCAGGCTGACGTGACTTTCTTGCCGAGCGGCCACCATACGCCCGGATTGTGCCACCCCTCCGCGACCGGCAGTGACGAAATCGGCTAGTTGCGACACGCCTCCGGAAGGTCGCCGGGAACAGGGAGCTCTATCGGCTTGATGCGTATCACCCGCTGCACGTGGAAATCATCTCCGACGATCACCTCGACATCGATGCCGAGTTTGGTGTCCTTTCGGACCAGCCTGGCCCCAGGAAGCGCGGCCTTTATCAGCTTGGCCTTGTCGGCGCTGTCGCGCTCGTAGCGGATGATCGACTTTCGATAGTCGTCGCGTCCGGCGTTCTTCTCCTCGACGACATCGATCGTGTTCCCGTCCAGCGTCGTCGCGACCACCAATTCCTTCGCCGACGGGCCTGCGACGATCTTGTTGTGGTTCACACCGTTGTAGACGCCGACCGTCACATCCGATGGGTTCACGTTGGGCACGTTGTTCATCCTGGCCGGTGACTCATTGCGTTCGATTGCCTCGAACATCGCGTCGAGCGCCGGGGTATCGGGCAACACGACCGACCCCGCATCCTCTCTCTCCGCCACGCCGAGGTTGGGAGCGGTGTAGGCCTCATAGTTCCTGGGATTGAACGATCGAAACCTCTTCATGATGTCGTACAACTCACGCAGACCCGTGTTGCTGTCGACGCGTAGGTTCTTACCCACCGCGTCCTTGATCGCAAGAAGCTTTCCAAAGCTCAGAAACGTCGCCGGAGAAGTGATCTTGTCGATTGCCGCCGACAGGAACTTCTGCTGGTTCTGAATGCGGGCGAAATCCCCCTCTCCGAACGCCTTGCGAGAACGGACGAAGCGCACCGCGCGCTCGCCGTCGAACTCGACCATCCCGACCTCGTCATCATTGATCTCGATGCCCGTTCCCGGGTCGAAGGGAACCGGCTCGGGAACGCATACCTCGACGCCGTCGATGGCATCAACGAGGCTCTTGAACCCCGCGATGTTCACCTGTGCGTACATGTTCACGTCGACTCCGGTCAGCTCCTCCACGCTTTCGACCAGGAAACCTTTGCTCTCGGTCAACGCGTTGTTGATCTTGTTCCTCGTTCCGTCGGCGAGCCGGACGTAGAGATCCCGTGGGAACTGCACCATCGTGATCTTGTTGGTCTCGGGATCGACGTGCGCCACTATCAGGGTGTCGGCGCGCTCGCCCACGATCGGCTCTCCGGTGACCGGGTCGACGTCTCCGGCCCTGAGTTCTTCTTTCTCCTTTTCGGAGAGGCCCGCACGCGAATCCGAGCCGATCAGGAGGACGTTGAGGGGATCCTCGTCGTTCTCGACCGGATCGACCTCGTCGATCGGTTCCTGGATGTCGCCTTGCAATGAGTAGTAGTACCAGAGGCCGTACCCGGCGATGCCACCGACGATGACGACCACGGCCAGCAGACCCCACACCCATTTGCGCCGAAGCCACCGCACGCGCCGGTGATCGCGCGTCGCCACGCTTCGGATCATTCCCGAATACCTGTCGGCCGCTAACGGCTCTCGTTTCTTGAACGGATTGCGCATTGTCAGCTCACGATTATCCAGGGGAGCGCGCGCAAACGCGCCCACCCTTCACGAAATCACTACAAGTTCTTCAGGCCTGCCTTACCGACCGGGCACTCCGGGCTCAGTCATCGGCATCGCGTCCAACACCTTGTCGAGTCGTTCCGGCTCCATCAGCCCCTGCTCGAGCACCACCTCGCGGATCGTCTTGCGTTCCTCGTAGGCCTTCTTGGCGAGCTTCGCTGCATCCTCGTAACCGATGTAGTCGGTCAGAGCCGTGCAGAGCATCAACGACTGCTCAACGAGCTCCTTGCAGCGCTGCTCGTCGGCCACCACCCCCGCCACGCACCGCTCCGTGAAAGCGACGACGCCGTTGCGAAGAATCGTCATTCCGAACAGGAGGTTGAAGCCGATGAGAGGCCAGAAAACGTTCAGATCGAGCTGACCGGACAGGGCCGACAACGACGTCACCTCGTCGCCCCCGATGACCTGGAAGCACACCATGTTCATCATCTCGGCCATCGACGGGTTGACTTTTCCCGGCATGATCGATGACCCGGGTTGCACCGATGGAAGGATGATCTCGGCGATCGCCGCGCGGGGGCCGGAGCCGAGCAACCGAAAGTCCGACGCGATGCGCGCGATCTCGACGGCCGCGTTGCGCACCGCACTCGACAGATGCGCCATGTCGGCACCGGACTGCGTCAACCGAAAGAAGTTGTCCCCGCGCCTCACGTCGAAGCCCGTCAGCGAACGGAGGTGCCTGATAATCCCGTCGATGTACTCGGGTTCGGCGTTGATGCCCGTCCCGGCCGCGGTCGCACCGATGTTGAGTTCCTCGACCGCCGTCCCTGCGTCGCGGATCCGATCGATCGCGACTTCAATCGCCGCCGCGTAGCCGGAGAACTCCTGGCCCAGCCGAATTGGAACCGCGTCCTGGAGGTGCGTGCGCGCCACCTTTACGATGCCGTCGAACTCGTCCGCCTTTGCGCGCAGTTCGTCGCGCAGGCCTTCGAGGGCCTCGAGCAGGCTGGGAAGGAGCCGCAGCGCGCCGAGCCTCACCGCGGTCGGGTTCGTGTCGTTGGACGATTGGGCCATGTTGACGTGATCGTTGGGATGGACCCGGCCCCCCTCACCACGCGTCCCGCCGAGGATCTCCGAGGCCCGATTGGCCAGCACCTCGTTGGCGTTCATGTTGTGCGAGGTGCCGGCCCCCGCCTGCCACGGATCGATGACGAACTGATGGTCATGTTTGCCGTCGAGCACCTCGTCCGCCGCCGCGACGATGGCCTCACCGATCTCGCGATCGAGACGCCCGGTGTCCATGTTTGCGAGCGCGGCTGCCTTCTTGATCATCACCATGCCCCACACATAATCCGGCTGGGGCGGCATGCCCGAGATGGGGAAGTTCTCGCGCGCCCGCTGGGTCTGGGCGGCATAGAGGGCCTCGGCGGGCACCTTCACCTCGCCGAGCGTGTCGCGTTCGATCCTGAACTCACTCACGTACCAACCGTCCTCTCATATTCTCGACGTCACAGTCGAGTGCTCTCGGTGATCGCCGCCCACGTGAGCACGATCCCAAGGCCAGCCGCCACGAGCCACCACTTCCACGTGAGGCGCGGGGGTGCATCCCCAGCTCTGTCCGGGGCGGGTGGGGCCTCATAGGAGATCTCCGCCAGCACCACCCGAGCGTCCTCGAGCTGCCATCGCCTGACGTACACCGCCACCGGGGCCCACGGATTCGAACCTCCGTACAGCCACGCCCCCGGTGCAAAGCGGTCCTTCACCGCGTTCGTCTCGATGCCCGCTTCGTGGAGGCGGCCGGTCAGCAGGTGGGATTCGATGTCGTCCCGGGCCCGGGCAAGCTCCACCCAACCCGAGCCGCCACCGCCGCGTCGAGTCGCGGTGGGTGGAGGCGGGACGTCGAGTCTTGCACCCATGCGCTTGCCTACCGCACTCCGAAGATCTTGCGGGCGATCACGACTCTTTGGATCTGGTTAGTCCCCTCATAGATCTGGGTGATCTTTGCGTCGCGCATGAACCTCTCGACCGGATACTCGCGGACGTAGCCGTAACCGCCGAGCGCCTGGACGCAATCGGTCGTCACCGACATTGCGACATCCGATGCGAAGCACTTTGCAATCGCTGCCCAGTACGAGACGTTCTTCTCCTCGTCGTCGATCGCCTGCGCGGCCCTGTAGAGGGCAAGTCGTGCGGTCTCGATCTTCATTGCCATGTCCGCGAACATGAATTGCATTCCCTGAAACGACGCGATCGGTTTGCCGAATTGCTCGCGCTCCGCGCAGTATCCGACTGCGAAGTCGAACGCGCCCTGCGCGATCCCAACAGCCTGGGCTGCGATCGTTGGACGCGAGAAGTCCAACGTGCGCATCGCAATCTGAAACCCGCCGTTGACCTCGCCGATGACATGCGAGGCCGGCACCCGGCATCCTTCGAGGATCACCTCGCGCGTGGGGGACCCTCGGATGCCCATCTTGTCCTCCTTGCGCCCCAGGGAGAAACCGTTCATGTCCTTCTCGACGAGGAAGGCAGTGATGTTCTTGCCTTTCTCTGCATCCGGATCGGTCACGGCGAAGTACGTATAGAGATCCGACGCTCCCGCTCCCGTGATGAATCGTTTGGAACCCGTGATGATCCAATCGCTTCCGTCGGCCACGGCCCGGCTTTTCATTGCGGCCGCATCCGACCCCGAGCCCGGCTCCGTGAGGCAATACGACATGCGGTGCGTCCCCGCCGTGATGCCCTCACAGACGCGCTTCTTCTGGTCGTCGGTGCCCGCGAGCAGAATCGGGATGGCGCCGAGCTTGTTCACCGCCGGTATGAGCGAGACGCCGGCCGAGCACCGCGAGATCTCCTCGACCAGGATGCACAGCTCCACCGCTCCTCCACCCGCACCTCCGTACTCCTCCGGATACGAGACGCCGGCGAAACCGTTGCGGACGAGGAGCTCGTCGATGTCCCAGGGATACGCGTCGGTATCGTCGATCTCGGCCGCGCGCGGAGCGATCTTGTCTTCGGCCAACTGACGCACAGAAGCTCGGAATGCCTCCTGCTCGTCGGTGAACGTAAAGCTGAGGCCCTTACCCATATACGAGGATCGTACTAGGCAGTACGCCGCAAAAAACCGTTAGGGTTCGTCAACCGGCGACACGAGGAGAGAGATGGGCGGGAAGATCGACGAGATCCGGACGGCGATCCTGCAGGGGGCTCCGGGCGAACAGATCGGGGCACTCGATCTGCCCGAAGCCGTCACCGCCGTGTTCACCCGCAGGGACGAAGTCGACATGTTCGAGGACCTCGAGCCGCACGACAAGGACCCGCGCAAATCCCTTCACATCGATCAGGTTGCAACTCCCCCGCTCGGGCCCAACGAGTGCCTCATCGCGGTCATGGCGTCGGCGATCAACTTCAACACGGTGTGGACGTCGATCTTCGAGCCGGTTTCGACCTTTGCCTTTCTGGAGCGCCTGGGGAAGGAAAGCGAGCTGGGGGCGCGCCACGATCTCGAGTACCACATCGTGGGGTCCGATGCCGCCGGAGTCGTTCTTCGCTGCGGTCCCGGCGTCACGCGCTGGAAACCCGGAGACGAGGTCACCGTCCACTGCAACTACGTCGATCTGGAAGCGCCCGTCGGCCACGACGACTCGATGCTCGATCCGGGACAGCGTATCTGGGGCTACGAGTCCAACTTCGGTGGCCTTGCCGAGATAGCAATGGTGAAGGCCAATCAGCTCATGCCCAAGCCGCGTCATCTGTCATGGGAGGAGGCCGCGTGTCTCGGCCTCGTCTCTTCGACCGCATATCGCATGCTTGTGTCGCCCAACGGTGCATCGATGAAGCAGGGTGACGTCGTGCTCATCTGGGGCGCAACCGGGGGCCTCGGTGGGTTCGCATGCCAGTACGTGCTCAACGGAGGCGGTATTCCCGTCGGCGTGGTCTCGTCACACGAAAAGGTCACTCTTCTGAACGAGATCGGCGTCGAGCACGTAATCGACCGGAGAGCCGAGGGCTACCGCTTCTGGGACGGCGACCGACAGAATCCCGATGAGTGGCGTCGCTTTGGCAAGAGGATCCGGGAGCTCGCCGGTGAGGACCCCGACATCGTCTTCGAGCATCCCGGCCGCCAGACCTTCGGCGCCAGCGTTTTTGTCGCCAAGCGGGGCGGAAAGATCGTGACGTGCGCTTCGACCTCGGGCTACGAGCACGTCTACGACAACCGGTACCTGTGGATGATGCTGAAGACAATCATCGGCTCGCACTTCGCCAATTACAAAGAGGCGTGGGAGGCCAACAGGCTCGCTTATCGCGCCAAGATCCACCCGATCCTGTCGAAGACCTATCCTTTGGCCGAGACCGGCGAGGCCGCCTACCAGGTTCACCAGAACCTCCACACGGGCAAGATCGGGATCCGTGTTCTTGCACCCGAGGACGGCCTGGGCGTGTCCGACCCCGGGTTGCGCGCCCGCCACATCGACGCGATCGAACTCTTCCGCCGCCTCAGCGACTAGGCCCGCGTTTCGCCCACAGAGCAACAAATCGGGAGTATTGCCATTTGTTGCTCGCTGGAGGGAACCCCCGGCGCGGCCTATACGTCCAAATGAGGAGAAAGACAGATCTTGGCGCGGCCGATAACGGTTGTAGCGTAAGGACTCCGGGTGCCCGTACAGGAGCCACACTGATGAGACACGGCAAGGCCATCGCGAGCGTTGTCGCGGCCGCAACGGCGGTCGTCGTGCTCGGCGCGCCGCCGGCCCTGGCCGGAGACTCGATCGCGTTCGTCGCCAACCGCAACGGCAACACGGATGTCTACGTCATGGACTCGCGGGGAAACGGCATCCGCCGGCTGACCAGCTCGGGCGGGGCCAACACCGTACCCGTGTGGTCCCCCGACCACTCCCGGATCGCCTTCCGAACGAATCGCACCGGGGATTTCGAAATCTTCGCCATGAACGCAGACGGATCGGGCCAGGTCAATCTGACCCGCAGCCCGGCCGGCGACTTCGATCCCTCGTGGTCTCCGGACGGAAGCCAGATCGCGTTCTCGAGCACCCGCAGCGGCACCTACGACATCTACGCGATGAACGCGGACGGCACCAACGCCAGACGCTTGACGCGCTCGCGCGCGGTCGAGGGCACACCATCGTGGTCTCCGGACGGAACCCGGATCGCTTACGTGCGCTGGTTCGAGGGCAGCTACGAGGTCTTCGTGATGGACGCCGATGGGAGCGATCACCAGAGGCTCACCTCCAGTCCGGCGACCGACTTCCGCCCCGTGTGGTCACCTGACGGGCGCCGGATCGCCTACCGCACCAACCGGGACGGCAACTGGGAGATTTACGTAATGCCCGCGTCCGGAGGCGTCGGGATCAACGTGACCCGCAACCCCGCCCCCGACTTCGAGCCGGCGTGGGTGAATGGAGGGCTCGACATCGCCTTCCACAGCATCCGCGGCGGTTACAGCGGCGTTTTCATGATGGACGCGCTCGGCGGCAACCAGCGCCGCATCTCGCCGGCGAAGTGGATGGCCGGCCTCCCCGCGTCCTAGACGCGCCCTTCATCGAGTGTTCGCTACGCGTCGCTATAGCGCGCTCCTGGAACACTAACGACCGCACGGCCCATCGAGTGTTCGCTGCGCGTCGCTATAGCGCGCTCCTGGAACACTCAGCCGAGTTAGCCGGCGACCTTGAAGATGACCGCGTCCCCCTGGCCCCCGCCCCCGCACAGGGCCGCCGCTCCGATGCCACCGCCCCGCCGACGCAGCTCGTGCAACAGGGTGACGGTGAGGCGCGCGCCCGTGCAGCCGATCGGGTGGCCAAGGGCGACCGCGCCGCCGTTCACGTTGACCTTCTCTTCCGCCGAGGCGTTGCCGTTGAACAACATGCGCGTCGAGTGGAGCGCGACCGCGGCGAACGCCTCGTTTATCTCGATGAGGTCGAGATCGGCGGGCGACATCCCCGCCTTCTTCAGCGCGCTCTGCACCGCGAGCGCGGGGACCGTGTGCAGGTACGGGGGCTTATCGGCCGACATGCCGTGGGCGAGGACCTCGGCGATCGGCTCGACCCCGAGTTCCGCGGCCCTCTCCTCGCTCATGACTATCACCGCAGCGCCACCGTTGGAGATCTGCGACGCGTTGCCGGCCGTGATCGTCCCATCGGCCTTGAAGGCGGGCCTGAGCTTAGCCAGCGACTCGGCGGTCGTGCCGGGCCTGACGCCCTCGTCGCGATCGAAGGTGATCGGATCGCCCTTCTTTTGAGGGAGTTCGAGCGACACGATCTCCTCGGCGAAGCGGCCGTCCTCCGTGGCCGCCTGGGCCCGCTGGTGAGAGCGGGCGGCCCACTCGTCCTGCTTTGCGCGCGAGATCGAGAACTCGGAGTTGACGTCGTCGGACTGGTCACCCATGTGCTTGTGGTTGAACGCGTCCCACAACCCGTCGTAGATCATCGAGTCGACCACGGCGCCGTCGCCCATTCGATAGCCGGTGCGAGCCTTGGGCAGCAGGTAGGGGGCCTGGTCCATCGACTCCATTCCGCCCGCCGCGACCGCCGAGACCTCGCCGGCGCGGATTAGCTGATCGGCCAGGGCGATGGCGTTCAGCCCCGACAGGCACACCTTGTTGATCGTGAGGGCCGGCACGCTTGTGGGCACTCCCGCGTTGACGGCAGCCTGGCGCGCCGTTATCTGACCCGTCCCCGCCTGCAGGACCTGGCCCATGATCACGTAGTCGATCTGGTCCCCCGAGATCCCCGCGCGCGCAAGGGCCTCCTTGATCGCGTGCGCACCGAGCTCGGTGGCCGGAAGGTGGGACACGGCTCCGCCGAACTTGCCGATTGCCGTCCGAGCGGCCGAGACGATCACTGAGCGTGCCATTTGAGAACTCCTTTCAGTTCCGATGACATGAGTTTAAGTCGGGCGTCCGGAAAGCGCCGGGCCGTAGGATGCGGCCATGCTGAACCGGCTCGAGCACATCGCCGTCGCGGTAGCCGATCTGGATAAGGCCATCGAGCACTACCGCAGCATCTGGGGGCTGGAGGTCTCCCACCGCGAGCGAGTCGAGGATCAGGGGGTTGAGGAGGCCATGCTCCCGCTCGGCGATACCCATCTACAGCTCGTCGCCGCAACCACTGCGGACAGCACCGTCTCGAGGTTCATCGAGCGCCGGGGTGAAGGCCTGCACCACATCGCCTATGAGGTCCCGGACCTCGAGGCAACGCTCACACAACTCAAAACAAAGGGGGTCGAGCTCATCGACGAGACCCCCCGCGAGGGGGGGCGCGGCCACATGGTCGCATTCGTGCACCCGAAGTCGAATCACGGGCTTCTCGTCGAGCTAATACAGGCCCCGGAATGAGGCCCGCCGCGCCGCGGTTGTCTCCCCCGTGACCCAGGATCACGTCGAAGTCCGCGAGGAGGGCCTGCCCGCGGCGCCGTCCGAGCGGAGCACTCCGGGAGCGCCCTCGCCGCTCAAGAACCCGCAGTTCCGCAACCTCATGGCGGTGTCGATCACGGTCGCGCTCGGCTTCGGCATGCTGATCCCCGTTCTGCCCGAGTACGCCAAGTCGTTCGGTGTGAGCCTGGCGATCACAGGGCTCGTCCAGCTCGTGTTCGGGCTAACCCGCTTCTCGTTCGGGCTCGTCGGCGGCCTCGTAGTCGACCGGTTCGGCGAGCGCGCGTGCACGATGACGGGGCTGCTGGTCGTGACCGCGTCGTCGTATGCGGTCGGTTTCTCGCAGAACTTCCCTCAGCTCGTGCTGGCGAGAGGTTTCGGGGGTGCGGGAAGCGCGCTGTTCATCGCCGGTCTCCACAACCGCATCCTCCGCATCATCGAGCCCGCCGCAATGGGCCGCGCAACAGGAGTTTTCCGATCGTCGTTCCTCGTCGGCATCGCCTTTGGCCCCCTGCTCGGGGGGCTCGTCAATCAGTACTTCGGGTTGACGGCACCGTTCCACTTCTATGCAACGGGCTTGCTCGTGGCGACGGCAATCGCCTACGTCGTCATGCGCGACGACCCGGCCGATGCGAGGCCGATAGAGCGAAAGCATCCACTCGAGGCACTTCGCGCCGCCCGGTCCCTCTTCGGAGACAGGCGCTACGTCGTTGCCCTGTTCGCAACCTTCGTGGGGTGGTGGACCATCTCGGGCCCGGCACAGTGGGTCGGCACGATCTTTGCGCAGGAAGAGTTGGGACTGAGTAAGGGCGAGCGCGGCCTTGCAGTCACCATGCTCGCGTTTGGAGAAATGATCGTGCTCCTCGTCGCCGGACGCGCGTCCGACCGCTACGGCCGGCGCGCGGTCATGCTGCCCTCGCTTGCGGTTGCGGCCGTCGCGACCGCGGCGCTCGGTCAGGTCGAGAGCTCGTGGGCCTACTACCCCATCATGATGGCCATTGGTGCCGGCATCGCAGCGAGCGCGACCGCGGCCGGCGGCTGGCTCGCGGACGCCATCCCGGCCGGGGGCTCAGGGGCCGCGGTTGGTGTCAACCAGATGGCCGGCGATCTCGGTTATCTGATCGCACCGACCATCGTCGGGTTCATCGCGGAGTCGGCCTCCTTCGAATGGGCCTACTTTGTCGGGGCGATCCCCGCCGCACTCGGGTTCGTTGCCGCCACGCGGGTGCGAGCAAACCGCCCCACACAATGACTCCGCGGGCCTCGAGTGGCCCTGCGGTAGGTTCGAGGAATGAGCTCAGAAGCGTACGAGCGCGCCGGCGTGCGCGGGCAGGGAGATGCGCTGGCGACCATCGCCCGACACCTCGGCCCCACACTGACGCTGCCGGACGCCGAGCTCATGACCACCTTTGGGGGCTACGCGAGCGTGCTGAAGCTGTCCGACGAGATTGCAATCGCGCTCACCACCGACGGAGTCGGCTCCAAAACGATCGTTGCATCGGCGCTCAATCGTTACGACACCATCGGCTTCGACTGCGTCGCAATGAACGTCAACGACGTCATTTGCGTCGGTGCCACACCGATCGCAATGGTCGACTACCTCGCGGTCAACACCCTCGATGCCGGACGAACCGATCAGATCCTGGAGGGGCTTGGAGGCGCGGCCAAAGAGGCCGGTGTCGCGATCCCGGGAGGTGAGCTGGCCCAGCTCCCCGAAATCATCGGCTCGGACGGACGCATTCAGGGTGACGCCACCGCATTCGATCTGGCAGGAGCGTGCGTCGGCGTTGTGCATCCCGAGCGACTGATCACCGGGGGGGCCGTTGAAGCCGGCGACGCACTGATCGGCATCGCCTCGTCGGGAATCCACTCGAACGGGCTGACGCTCGCCCGTCGCGTGCTGCTCCGTGACGCGGGGTACGAGCTCCACGACTACCTGGGCAGGCTGGGACGCACGATCGGCGAGGAGCTCCTCGAGCCAACACGCATCTACGTTCGGGCGGCGCGGACATTATGGGATGCGGGGATCGAGACGCGAGGGCTTGTCCACATCACCGGCGACGGCTTTGCGAATCTGGCCCGGCTCGAAGCCGACGCCGGCTACGTCGTCGAGGAACTCCCACGTGCGCCCGCGATCTTCGGCCTCATCAAGGACGCCGGCAACGTCGACGACGCGGAGATGTTCCGCGTCTTCAACATGGGTATCGGGTTCGTCGTCATCGTGCCGGAGACGGCTGTGGGCGACACCATCGCCTGCGTCCACTCGGCCGGTTACGACGCGATGCGAATCGGCACGGTGACGACCGAGTCTGGTGTCGTCCGGATCGAGCCCGTGGGCCTTGTCGGCGGAATGAATGCCGGGGACAGTACCTTCAGGCGCCCTTAAGGAAGGGTCAGCTCCGGCAACTCGATCTTGGCCTCACCCTTGTCCTGCGGGCGCCCCGGGCCGCCGTCGTTCGCCTTCGAGTCGTCGTCGCCGGGCTGCGGGTCTGCCTCGTCCGGCGCCTCAGCCGGCTCACCGGCGTCGGCGTCGTCGGCCTCGGACTCCGACTCGCCGTCCTCGGCCTCGGCTTGCGTGGGCTTCTCTTTGGCCTTGGCTTTCACGAACGCGGCGAGCTCGCCGCCGGTAGTCGCGGTGATCCCGTACCTCTTGGTCAGCTCATAGACGAGCTCGGAGGGCAGGTGGGCCAGAAACGCGGTGACCCGCTCGGAAGGAAGGGTGGTCAGAAAAACACCAACGTCATTGGGCCGCAGGCTCGCCAGAAACAGCTCCGCCTCGTGGTGGGTAACGGCCCGGCCGTTGCGGATCGCTCGGAAGGTGCGGAGCTGGCTGCGGTTCAACGTGACCTTCACGCCGGGGGCCAATTCCACCTCGCGCAGCTTCGTGGCGGGAGTGTCGGAGCGGGGCGCCGAGCCGGCCGGCACCTCGGCGCGCGCGTCTCCGGGAGCCAGACGATCGACGATCGCACCGGCTACGGCGACGCCGACGATCGAGCCCCCCATCAAGCAGGCCGTTGCCAGAACACGCGCAAGGCGTAGGCGAGTCATGCGGGCTCGCGGAGTCGAGCCGGCGGCCGCCACCCGGTCCACACGCTCACGGAGAGTCGACTCCTCGCGCAGGACGTCGGCCTCAGCCTCCTCCATCATGCGATAGGCGGCTCGGACCTCGCCCGCGCGCATGAGCGCAGCTGAAAAGGCGAGCTTGTCGTCGAGCACGGCGATGGTGTTTCTCGAATAGCAGCGCGCCGAGCGGGCCGTCTCCAAACATGCCTCTTCCTCGTTCCTGCCCGCGAAGAAGCTGGTGAGCCCGTATCGCGTGCGCCGTAAGCGGTCGACCACCCTCATACCCAGATTTTTCGACCCCGCACCCCTCGCCCCTGCCCCGACGAGGGAGGAATTGTCGCGAATTGGCAGTTTCTCGGACCGATGAGTCAAAGAAGGATCGCCGTCCCCCGACCGCGTGGTCAAGACTGCGTCCCTCCGCCCGGCGAGCACGCCCTTGTGAACGGCCTTTGCCTGCGTCAGCCGACGAGAATGCGCTCTAACGACGTTTGTCGTTAGTCCGCCTCCACTAAACTCGCCGCCATGGCCACCGAACCCACGCCCCCGCAGCCGGCCCCCCGTCTGCCCTCGATCGAGGAACGCATCGAGGACCTCAGGGCCCGCAAGGAGGAAGCCCGCGCCGGTGGGGGCGAAACGGCCGTCGAGCGGCAGCACGAGCGGGGCAAGCAGTCCGCCCGGGAGCGGATCGCCAAGCTCCTCGACGACGACTCCTTCGTGGAGACCGACGCTCTCGTCCGCCACCGGAGCCACGGGTTTGGGATCGAGAGTCGGCGCCCCTACAGCGATGCGGTCGTGACCGGGTGGGGCACGATCAACGGCCGCAAGGTCTTCGTGTTCGCTCAGGACTTCACGCTCTTCGGGGGTTCGCTGGGAGAGGTCATGGCCGAGAAGATCTGCAAGATCATGGATCTGGCCCTCGAGACGGGGGCCCCGGTGATCGGGCTGAACGACTCGGGCGGGGCTCGCATCCAGGAGGGGGCCGCGTCTCTCGCGGGCTACGGGTACGTGTTCGATCGCAACGTGCGGTGCTCGGGCGTCATCCCCCAGATCTCGGCCATCATGGGACCGTGCGCCGGGGGTGCGGTGTACTCGCCGGCCATAACCGACTTCAATTTCATGGTCAGCGGCACCTCGCACATGTTCATCACCGGTCCGGATGTGATCAAGGCCGTAACGGGCGAGTCCGTCAGCCACGAGGAGCTGGGCGGTGCGATGAGTCACGCATCGAAGTCGGGCAACGCTCATTTCGTTGCCGCCGACGACGACGACTGCCTGGAGCAGGTGCGCTATCTACTCTCCTTCCTTCCGTCGAACAACTTCGAATCGCCCCCCTACTTCCCCCCAACCGACGATCCAATGCGGATGTGCGACGAACTCACGGAGCTGATTCCCGCCTCTCACAACAAGCCGTACGACATGCATCAGGTGATCGGCTCGGTATTCGACGACGGCGAGTTCTTCGAGGTGCACGCGCACTGGGCGCAGAACATCCTCTGCGGCTTCGCCCGGCTGGGCGGCCACCCCGTGGGAATCGTTGCGAACCAGCCGCAGGTACTCGCGGGCACACTGGACATCGTCTCGTCTACGAAGGGGGCGCGCTTCGTTCGATTCTGCGACGCCTTCAACATCCCCCTTGTTGCGTTCGTCGACGTTCCCGGATTCCTGCCCGGCACCGAACAGGAGTACTCGGGCATCATCCGGCACGGCGCGAAGCTCTTGTACGCGTTCACCGAGGCGACGGTTCCCCGGATGACCGTGATCACGCGCAAGGCCTACGGAGGCGCGTACGTGGTCATGAACTCCAAACACATCCGGGCCGATGTGAGCTACGCGTGGCCGACAGCCGAAATCGCGGTGATGGGGGCCGAGGGAGCCGTGAACGTCATCCACCGCCGAGCCATCGCCGGCGCGGACAACGCAGAGGCCAAGCGCGCCGAACTCATCTCCGATTACCAGGAGCGTTTTTCGAATCCCTACATCGCGGCTGAGCGAGGCTACGTGGACGACGTGATCGAGCCCGCCGACACCCGGCGCCGGCTCATGAGGTCGCTCGAGATGCTGCGATCGAAGCGAGAAACGATCCCCCAGCGCAAGCACGGGAACATGCCCCTATGAGCGATCGTTGCTGCAGCCACCCCGCCCTCCCAACTTTGCGCGCTCAGTCACAATCTGCGAGACATAGCGCGCAAAGTTCGTCGCGAGCTATCGGGAGCGGCGGGTGAGCGAGCTACACCGGCGCGGCCGGCATCTCGAGCTCGTGTCGATAGACGGAAATCCGACTGAAGTCGAGCGGGCCGCCATCGAAGAAACCCTCGAGCAGATCGTTGCCTCGGAGCGCGCGCAGACGAGGGCGTCGCTGTGGCGGCGAGCAAGTCGTTCGCACGCCCGTGGGCTGGGGATCTACGACTACCGCGACCGCTTCAGTGCGGACGATCGCTGGCGGCTCTCGACCCGGTTTCCGTTCGGGGGCCGCGAGTACTCGGGCCGCGCCGGCCGCGGCGACTCCAGGTAACGCGATCGTTTGGTGGTTTGACGGGACTATGTCCCGTCAAAATCACGCGGGTTGAATCGCGCGCCGTCGAAGAGACCGGGGGGCGGAGCCGTACCGCCCCCCGGGACGATCTCATCTCCTCGTAGACAGAGGTTCGACGTCGACCATGACGTCGGACTGCTGGTGCGGTGGGTTGTTGCCCGGGACGTTCGGCTCGGCGAAGCGGGCATCGGTCCAGAACGGATACGCCTTTGTGTTGGTCGTATCGAGTCCGTTGTAGTCGCCGATGAAGAAGCCCAGCCTGAAGGCCAGGTCCGGGTTCCACGAGACTTCACTCACCCTTCTCGTGAGCCATCCGGCTGTCGAGAAGACGGACAGGGACGTGTCGATGAGCTTCGGCGGCGTGTACTGCCGGTCGAAGTAAGCGATGGCCACGGTCCCGTTGGGCGATACCGCCAACCACGGGAACCACTGATCGTCGACGGAACTGGTGACCTGCTCCTGATCGGTCCACGTCTCGCCGCCGTCGTTCGAGCGAACAACGAAGACGTCGGTGTTCGTATCCGCCATTGTCCCGTTGCGGTTGTCGGCGAACGTCACCCACAGGCGCCCGTTTCGAGGATCGATGTCGATGTTCCCCGCCGCGTTTGTGCGCGCACACATGTGATCGAGGGTCTGGCTCCCAAAGCACACCGGGTACTTGTCGGGCCCGTCGGCGATCTCGCTGACGAAGAACGGTCCCTCCCACGTCTCGCCGCCGTCGAACGATCTGACGAGCAGGTACTGGTTGAACTCCGTCGAGTCGGTATTGAAGTTCTCGTACACGACGTAGACGGCGCCCGTCCTCGGATCCACGACGGGAACGGAGAACTGGTCCTCGTCGCATGAAGGCGTGTCGGGGTCACCGTGCTGGGGAGCGCAGAACTCCGCCGACGAACCCGAGATCTCCTGCGGTTCCGACCAGTGGCGACCCTGGTCGTCCGAGTGGGATTCGTAGATCGGCGACTCGACGTAGACAAGCCCGCCGGGGCCGAAGTCGAATCGCGTCCACGTGACGTAGAGCCGGTCGGGGCTGATGTGCTCGGGATCGCTGCCCTCGACCACGGGAACTCCTTCCGGACGCGGTCCTGCAGCGGACCACTCCTTGTCGTGGAAGATCGAGCAGTCGGCGGGGCCGCCGTTCTTCACAACGATCCCGTCCCCCACCACCAACCCGGTGCCGTCGGACTCAGCATCGACGGGTACCGTCCAGGTCACACCCTTGTCGGTAGACCGTGTCGCTCCGATGTACGAAGTGCAGTCGGCACGTCCGAACGAAATGAAAACGGAATAAGCGGTTCCCTCGCTGTCGAACACGATGACCGGGTCTCCCGAGCCGTACATCGTGCGATCGGGCGTGATTACCTGGCGCGTGTGGCGGCTCCAAGTCCACGTCTTGCCGGCGTCGAACGATGAGTAGATCCCCATAACGGAGTCCACGCCGGACTCGTAGTCGTTGGCCCCTCCGATGATGTTGCGGTGGTCGGTCGGGTTGATCGCGATAGAGGTCTCGTTGGCGGGCATGCCCTCGCCGCTCCCGAACTGCTGCGAAGGATCGGCTTTGTCGTCGCCGTTGACCTGAATGTCGTCCGAGCTCTGCGCCGCCCGGACACGAGGAGCTCTCGCGGGCGATCGCACGCCCCCGGATTGGGTTAGAAGCCTGGCATCGGCCGGGCCGGAGAGTTGCGGGCGCCCCGGTTCGGCGTCGTAGGTGAATCGTCCGGTCATACGCGCTTGGGACGTGCCTGCGATCAATGCAACGCCGGTCAGAAGACCCAAGAGTGTGAGAACTGCAATCAATCGGTTTCGCATTGAGACCTCCATGGCAGGTTGGCTCGAGTTAAGGGTGCGCGACGTTGCGCTCCGAGCCGGTGGCGCGTAACCGGTCACGCATCGCGCCAGTAAGGGGGCGCTCGGGAACCATTGTCCGAGAGTGGTGGTGAGAGAAGGAGCGAGGACCACACCTGAACGGCAGGCGGCCCCAACAGATTGCAATCGCTCGTCGCGTGCCGCAAACGCGCCACGACCCTCCACTCCGAGAAGACGCACCACCCCTGGAACGCTCACTCGATACTACGCCCGTTCGGCCCCACTCCTATTGCGGTCGGACCCGGTGAGGCTCATGATTCAATTCACGGGGCCGCGGCCTGGAAGGAGTCGGTGTTGCGCATGCCCGGCGGACAGTTCCTCGAATACCTTCGCGCTCGGACGCCGTGGGTAGTGGCGATCACGGTAGTCGTCGCTGTTTCAATCGGAGCTGTCTGGGCGACCTCTCGCATCGATTCGTTAAACACCGATCTGGCCGGCGCCGCAGGAAGGTCTTCCGATCTCCGCGAGCGCGTGCGCCGGCTCGAGTCCAGCAACAACTCGCTGACGGAACGCGCCGAAGACCTGCAGGAAAGGCTTACCGACATCACCGCATCAAACCGGGCTCTTGGACGCAGGTACGAAGAGCTTCGAAGGTGCGTGACGCGATCCAATCCCGATGGGGGGCCGATCGTCTCGCTCCTCCCGGATCGCGGCCCCGTCGGCACGAAAGTGGAGATGGTGGGGTTCTGTTTCGTCGACCGACCGAAGCGGCAAGGCAAACGGGCCTCCGAGACAAAGGCCTGGCTAACCCGCGACATGGACGTTGACGGGTTCGATTGCGAACTCA
The DNA here is from genome assembly GCA_050694175.1 of Actinomycetota bacterium. Classification (GTDB taxonomy): domain Bacteria; phylum Actinomycetota; class CADDZG01; order CADDZG01; family WHSQ01; genus JBOGXA01. The sequence continues at coordinate 185,462 of JBOGXA010000001.1, read as the reverse complement.
TTGCTCCGCCCCCGGCGGCCGTGCGGATCAGCCGCGACGGCCGGATGCGCGGGCATCTGATCGTCCCCTCCTCCGGCAGGTGCTTCAAGAAGGGAACTGTGAACGGGCTGGAGCCGGGGAGGTACCGGCTCGCCATCGGATGCCGCACCTGCTCGGTTTCCGACTTCCAAGTAACAACCGAGGCGGAGGAACGGGGCCGCCTTGCCGACTGCACGGCCGGCGACTACGGGTGGGCGATCGAGGGGCCCGGCATCGCCTCCGGGGTGATCGTGATCGGGGTCGGGATCTTCCCGCAGCCGGGCCGCGAGTGTCGCTTCACCCGCTCGGCGTCGGTGTCCATCATCAACTCGGTCGGAACCCCCTTGGATGTGCAGGGTAGCCCGGGGGCGGTGGAGTTTGACGGCGCGGTCGGGCGCCAGCGGGTTGGAGCCGCGTGGGCGTGGAGCAACTGGTGCGCCGCGGGCCCTTACCGCGTGCGAGCGACGGTCGGAACCCAGACAAAGGTCGGGTCGATACGAAACACGGGTCCCCGCTGCAACTCCAGGAAGCGCTCGTCGTTCCTGCGGCCTATCGGGGCGCTGATGGACGGGGTTGCCGGCTTCCCGGATTGAGGACTCGCGTCATTCTGAGTAGTCGTAGAAGCCTCGGCTCGACTTGCGCCCCACGTACCCGGCACGCACCATGTGCTCGAGCAGCGGTGCCGGAGCGTAGCGCCGCTCGCGAAACTCGCTGTGCAGCGACGTGAGGATCGCGTGCGTCACGTCGAGGCCGACGATATCCATCAGCTCGAACGGCCCCATGGGGTGCGCGCACCCAAGTTTCATCGCGGTGTCGATGTCCTGTGGCGTGCCGTAGCCCTGCTCGTGCATGTGCACCGCGTCGTTTAGATATGGGAACAACAGGAAGTTCACGATGAACCCTGCCCGATCCCGGCACCGCACCGGCTTTTTGCCGATCGAACGCACCCATGCGGAGGCCGTGGCGTCTGCCTCTGGCGACGTGGCAACCGTATGGACGATCTCCACGAGCTGCATCACCTGAGGGGGGTTGAAGAAGTGAAGTCCCACCACGCGGTCGGGCCGCGACGTTGCCGACGCCATTTCGATTACGGGAAGGGACGACGTGGTGGTTGCAAGTATGGCCTCTGGTTTGGTCGAGCGCTCCAGCTCCTCAAAGATCTCCTTCTTGGTCGCCATGTCCTCGGCCGTCGCCTCCACGACGAGATCTGCCTCGGTGAGATCGTCGAACTCAAGTGTCGTGGTGATGTGGCCGACGACTTCCTCGGCAGCCGCCTCGTCTAGCTTGCCCTTCGAGACCGCCCGTCCGAGGCTCTTGGCGACGGCTGCCTTTGCTTTCTTGATCGAAGCTTCGCTGCGTCCCCGAAGAACGACCTCGTGGCCGGCGCGGGCAACGACCTCGGCGACACCGGCGGCCATCACGCCCGTGCCCACGATGCCGACGGTTCCAATGTCCATGCCCGCGGCCGTGGCTTCCTCTTCGACGAGATCGACGATCACCGAAGACTCCGGCGCCTCGTAGCGATAGAAGCCGCGCCCCGACTTCCTCCCGAGGTAGCCGGCGGCGAGGTACTGCTTGAGCAGAGGTGCCGGCGCGTCCTGATCGTCGCGGAACTGGCGATAGAGCGCTTCGCAGATCTCGTAGGCGGAGTCGAGCCCGATGAGGTCGAGCAGTGCGAGGGGACCCATGGGGTGCCCGCACCCGAGCTTCATCGCCGCGTCGATGTCCTCGCGGCTGGCGAATCCTCCGTCGAACATCCGGACTGCCGAGTTGAGGTACGGAAACAGCAGCAAGTTGGCGATGAATCCGGCGCGGTCGCGGCACGGCACTGGGCTCTTCCCCAATCTCTCCGCGAACAGGCGCGCCGAGTCAAGGACCTCGGCTTCGGTCGCGACGGTGTGCACCAGTTCGACAAGCTTCATCACCTGCGCCGGATTGAAGAAGTGGAAGCCGAGGACGCGCGCAGGCCGATGCGTCGCCACAGCCATGTCGATCACTGGTAACGACGATGTGTTGGTGGCTAGGATCGCTTCGGGCTTCAGGACCTGATCCAGACGCCCAAACACATCCTTCTTGAGATCGAGATGCTCGGGAACGGCCTCGAAAACGAGGTCGCAATCGGCGAGGTCGGCGAGCTCGGTAACCCACGAGATACGCCCGAGGAGTGCATCGGCGTCGCCGCGGTCCATCTTGGAACGGGACACGGCACGCTCGACCGATCGTTCGATCCGCTCGAGCCCGTGCCGGGCTCGTTCCTCGTCGGCCTCCACGAAGACGACCTCGAAGCCACCGCGCGCGCAGACCTCGCAGATTCCCGAGCCCATGGTGCCGCACCCCACGACACCGACCTTGTGGATCTCGACGGTCACCCGCGTGCTCCTTTGCGTTCGATGGGAAGGGCTTACGTTACCGGAGACCGCGTGCCGCCGTACGATTCGCTTATGGATAAGGACCGTCCGTGGATCTTCCGCACCTACGCTGGGTATGCGACGCCGGCGGCGACCAGCGCCCGCTTCAAGGCAAACCTTGCAAAGGGCCAGACCGGCCTGTCGGTGGCCTTCGATCTTCCCACGCAGTGCGGCTACGACTCCGACCACGAGATGGCGCGGGGCGAGGTCGGAAAGGTGGGGGTGCCGATCTGTCACCTCGGCGACATGCGAACGGTGTTCGACGGGATCCCGGTGCAGGACATGAACACGTCGATGACGATCAACGCGACCGCGGTCTGGCTGCTGGCCCTGTATCTCGCCGTCGCCGACGACCACGGGGCGCCACGAAGTGCACTTGCGGGCACAACCCAGAACGACATCCTCAAGGAGTACCTGTCGCGAGGGACCTACATTTTCCCGCCCGAGAGTTCCATGCGACTCACCGTCGACCTCATCACCTACACACTCGACGCAATGCCCAAGTGGAACCCAATCAACGTGTGCAGCTATCACCTCCAGGAGGCCGGCGCGGGACCCGTCCTCGAGGTCGCCTACGCCCTCGCGAATGCAGTCGCAGTGCTCGATGCCGTGGTGGCGACCGGGCGTATCGCCGACGCGGAGCTGGGCCGTCTCGTCGGCCGAATCTCGTTCTTCTGCAACGCGGGCATCCGCTACATCGAGGAAACGTGCAAGATGCGCGCGTTCGGAAGGCTGTGGGAACGCATCTGCATCGAGCGCTACGGAGTCGACGACGACAAGTTCCGCAGGTTCCGCTACGGCGTGCAGGTCAACTCGTTGGGTCTCACCGCCCAGCAGCCGGAGAACAACGTCTATCGGATCCTCCTCGAGATGCTGGGCGTGACGCAGTCGAAGGAGGCGCGCGCCCGCGCGGTGCAGCTCCCGGCGTGGAACGAAGCACTCGGCCTCCCGCGGGCGTGGGACCAGCAGTGGTCGCTGCGGGCGCAACAGATCCTTGCCTACGAGAGTGACCTGCTCGAATACGACGACATCTTTGCCGGCTCGAAAGTCATCGAGGCTCGTACCGACGACATCGCGGCGGGAGCGTGGGAAGAGCTCGAGCGAGTCCTCGAGATGGGCGGCTCGGTCGAGGCCCTTTCCTACATGAAGGAGAAGCTGGTCGCCGAACACGCTCTCAAGCGGCGAACGATCGAATCCGGCGCCCAGAAGATCGTTGGGGTCAACGCCCTGATGGAAAGCGAACCGTCGCCGCTGGCCGCGGGCGTGGATTCCTTCGAGAAGATCGAGCCCGAGCGCGCGGTCGAGCACATCGCGGCCCTGGAGAAGTGGCGGGAGGAGCGCGACGCGAGCGCGGTGACGGCGGCGCTCGACCGTCTGCGGCGCGCCGCTGGCTCCGACGACAACCTGGTGGAGCCGAGCGTGGCCGCCGCCGAAGCCGGCGTGACGACCGGCGAGTGGGCGGACGCGCTGCGCGAGGTCTTCGATGAATACCGGGCCCCCACGGGGATCGGTGCGGCGGCCGGGGGCCGGGCGACGGAGCTCGAGGCGGCGCGCGCAAAAGTCGCGGCCGCGGCCGCGCACAAGGGTGTCGCCAAACTCCGGTTGCTGGTCGCGAAGCCCGGCCTCGACGGACACTCAAACGCGGCCGAGCAGGTGGCGGTGCGAGCCCGCGACGCCGGCTTCGAGGTCATCTATCAGGGCATCCGGCTGACACCCCAACAGATCGCTCGCGCGGCGGCGGACGAGGACGTCCACATGATCGCGGTCTCGGTGCTCTCGGGTGCCCACAACCTCCTGATCCCGGATGTGATCGACCACCTCCGGGCCGAGGGAGTCGACCTCGAGTCCGTCCCGGTCGTGGTCGGCGGGGTAATCCCCGACGAGGACGCGGCGAAGCTGCAGGAGCTTGGCGTCGCGCGCGTCTTCACCCCTCGCGACTACGACATAACCGCCAGCATCGAGGAGATGGCGGACCTCATCGGGGCCCCGGGCTGACGCCTTCCGGCTCGCAATCGACGATGCCCGTCGCCTACGCTGCAATGGCATGAATCACAGCCATCACGCGCCGCGGCCGAAATCATCGATCAAGGTCCGCCGCGCACTGACGATAGCGGTGGCCCCGTTCGTGGTTGCCGTCGGCATCGGGCTGGTCGTGATGTGGCCGGGTGATCCGAGCGACATCGCCGGACCGGCGGGCGCGGATGTCGACCGATTCCGAGCGACCGTCGAGCAGACCTCCACAAAGGCGTGCGGCGAGATCGCACAGGGGGGTGCCTTTAGATGCTTCGACATCTCGGCCCGGCTCGACGAAGGACCCGATGAAGGTGACACGGTTTCGTTCGTGTACGCGAGCGGAAAGGGGGCCCGCTCAATCGAGGAGGGCGACGGCATCCTGCTCGCCAAGGCCGCTGAACCCGTCCAGGGAGCCCCCGCGGCCGCGAGCGACTACTACTTCATCGATTTCCAGCGAACATTTCCCCTCGTCGTTCTCGGATTGCTCTTTGCCGGGGTGGTAATTGCTCTGAGCCGCTGGCGCGGCCTCGCCGCGCTCGCGGGGATGGCGATCAGCCTGCTCGTGATCACCAACTTCCTGCTGCCGGCGATCCTCGAGGGCCAGAGCCCGCTGTTCGCGGCAATAGTCGCGGCGGCCGCAATCATGTTTCCGGCGCTCTATCTGGCACACGGCGTCAACGTGTTGACGACAACAGCCGTGTTGGGCACCCTCGTTGCGCTCGCGCTCACCGGGCTGCTCTCGATCATCTTCGTCGGGGCGACCAACTTCACGGGACTCGCTTCTGAAGAAGCGACCTTCCTGCAGGTCTCGGCCGACCAGATCAATCTGACCGGGCTGCTGCTCGGAGGCATCATCATCGGAACACTCGGAGTCCTGGACGACGTAACGATCACGCAAGCCTCGGCGGTGTGGGAACTGCACGGGGCAAACCCGGCGATGGGGCCGCGCGAGCTCTACCGGTCGGCGGTCCGCATCGGCCGCGACCACATCGCGTCGACCGTAAACACTCTGGTGCTGGCATATGTGGGGGCGTCACTGCCCTTGATGATCGTCTTCTCGATCTCCAACCGGCCCGTAGCCGAACTGCTGACGACCGAGGTCATGGCCGAGGAGATCGTTCGGACCCTCGTCGGTAGCATCGGTCTGGTCGCTTCGGTCCCCGTCACCACCGGCTTGGCCGCGATCGCGGCAGGCGGCGTCGATAGGCAGGTGTCCTCGCGTCCGCGCCCGAACGATCTCGACCCGCTGAGACCGCGGGCGGAGATGGAGTGGCGACAGGACAGCTAGTCAGGGGTTGCTCCGAGCCCCCACGCCTCGGGCACCCGTATGGTGCAGCCCGTGGGCACGGCGAGCATCGCCGTGCGCCGCCGGCCGCCCCTGGAGAAAGCCGGACCGTTGAGGGGTTCCCTGCCGGCCCTTGATAGCGTAAATGCTATCATCGACCCCGTGCAGATCGCAGCCGCAATCCGGAGCGCGCGCCGAGGGAGCCGGCTCTCCCAAAGGGAACTGGCCCGCAGGGCGGGGGTACCCCACTCGACGGTTGCGCGCATCGAGACGGGTCGGATCAGTCCCCGGGCATCCACCGTGGAGCGACTCCTCGGCGTCCTTGGTTACGACTTCGCCATCCAGCCACGGGCGGGGCAGGGGGTCGACCGCTCACTCATCCAGAGAATGCTGGCGCTGACGCCCCGGCAACGAATCGAGTACTCGGTCGCGGGCGGAGAGACCGCCCTCCGGCTCCAAAAAGCAACCGCCGCGGTCAATGGCCTTTGAGCCGCTCGATCTTCTCGAGGTGCTCGCCAAACATTCCGTTGAGTTCGTCTTGATTGGGGGCATCGCCGCCGCCGCGAGAGGATCACCGACGACAACGGTTGACCTCGATGTCTGCTACCGACGAACCGTCGGGAACCTGCGCCGGCTTGCCACCGCGCTACGCAGCGTCGACGCTCGTCTCCGGGGGGTATCCGAAGACGTCCCGTTCCTGCTCGAAGCCGAAACCCTGAGCGCGGGAGACCACTTCACATTGTCGACCTCCTTGGGGGATCTGGATCTGTTGGGGACGCCGGCGGGTACCGCCGGCTTCGACGAGCTCGTTCGGGGCGCCACCGACGTCGACCTCGACGGGCTCACCGTCAAAGTGGCAAGCCTCGACGACCTGATTCGTATGAAGAAGGCGGCGGGCCGGCCGAAAGATCGAGTCGAGCTCGAAATTCTGGCGGCGTTGCGCGACGAGCTCAGTGCGCGCTCAGAGAGCGATTCTGATCCTCACGATCCCGGATAACAGCTAGTTGCGAACGCGCACGAGCCGTGCGGGACCCCCCAAGGCCATGGCTCACCCAACCACGAGGCCGACGAGGCGAACAAGAAGGAAGGACGGGAAGTCTGGCAGCGCCGGGCGCGGTCAGCCGATGGGAACCCGGCGCGGCAACTCGTCGCTAGAGGAGATCGAGAAGTAGAGGGCCGCGCGCTTGTGGAACCCGGGCACACTCCGATGGCCATCATGACGCTTCATCTCGCTCGACAGGCACGGAGTGCAGAGCTCCAGCCGGTAGCGCACCTTGCCGGCCTGATAGATGACTTCCTTGGCCGACTTGTCGGGAATCTCCCCCCCGCACGAGTCGCACAGGATAAGCGTCGAATGACCAAGCATGGTCGCCTCCTCGGGTAGCGCTCACCTCATCGTACCGCCGCGCCGCCCACGAATGGTCAGATGAGTGCAAACTTGGGAGCTGCCATGTCAACCCCTGCCCGAGGACAGTCCTTCCTGTTCGATCTCGACGGCACACTCGTCGACAGCGTCTACCAGCACGTCCTCGCGTGGCAGGAGGCGCTTGACGAGAGCGGCATCGAGCTGTCGGTGTGGCGCATCCACCGCAAGATCGGAATGAGCGGCGGGCTCTTCGCCAATGCGCTGCTCCGAGAGACGGGGCGGGAGGTCACGGCCGAGGACGCCGCCCGGCTACGAAAACTCCACGCCGACTCGTACGCGCGACGTTCTCAGGTCATACGTCCCTTGCCCGGAGCCAGAGAGTTGCTCGCGTACCTCTCCGAGCGCGAGGTGCCGTGGGCGATTGCGACGAGCGGCTACATCGAGAGCGCCGGGCCCATTCTCGCTCTCCTCGACATCCCCGCCGGCGTTCCGGTCATCACGCGCGACCGGGTCGAGCGGGCAAAGCCCGACCCCGACCTGTTCCTTGCCGCCGCGCAAAGCCTCGGCGTCGACATTCGCGAGTCGGTGGTCGTAGGCGATAGCGTGTGGGACCTCCTGGCGGCGCGGCGCGCCCAGGCGCTCGGCGTCGGGTTGCTCTCGGGTGGATACGGCACCGACGAGCTCGAGCGGGCGGGCGCCTATCGCGTGTACGAGGATCCGGCGGACCTGCTGCGCCACCTGGACGAGGTGGGCGTGCGCACAACCTAGGTCTGGAGAATCTAAGCCGCCCGCCTCGTAAGGATGTAGTTGAGGTGCTCACCGGAACCGGCGACCACGCTAAAAAGCTCCCATCCCTGAGCGAGCAGACCATTCGCCTCCTCTTCGCTCGTGGCCCTTTTGACTTCGAGTTGACCGTGGAATCTGGCTACCACTCCGCTTCCTCCTCGCTCTCTTCGCGACGATCGTTAGTCCCCTAATCGCGCACACGCCGCCCGCAACTGCGGACGGCGCGGAAACTGCGTTGAGAAGGATTCACGAATCCCTCTCACTGCCAGCATGGATTAGCTGACGGGCGTGACGTTGATCGCCTCGGGACCCTTCTGGCCCTGAGAGGGCTCAAAAGTAACGGTTGCGCCCTCGGCGAGGCTCTTATACCCCTCGGTCTGGATGTTGGAGAAATGCACGAAGAGATCCTTCGAACCATCCTCCGGGGTGATGAAGCCGTAACCCTTGGCCTCGTTGAACCACTTGACTGTACCGGTTGCCACAGAAAACACCTCCCTGTCGGCTAAAGGAACGAGCTCAGGAAGGCGATGGCCAGCCACTCACACGTTCGGTTTTCACTAACTCACACAGCATAACCAATTTTGGCGGAGTTTGTTCCCATGTGAGGAAACGGGCTCACAGGGAGCGCCCGAGCGCCGCCGCCGCCACCAGGTGTCGCTCGATGGCGCCGGCCCACACCTCGTAGCCCGCCGCGGACGGGTGGAACAGGTCCTCGCTGTAGAGCCGAATGGGGTCACGGGCGAACCGGTCGGTGATCACCGACTCGGTGTCGACGACGCGCACGCCGGCGGCCGAGGCGGCAGCGACGATTGCGCGATTGACGGCCCGGCAGCGCACGGCGATCAGATCGCGCAAGGGACGCGGGATTGCCGGTGAGTCGAAGCGGGGGCCCAGCACAACAAGCACGGCGGCGCGCGCTCTTTGAAGCTCGCCAAGGACGGAGGCAACCGTAGCGCGGACACTGAACATCGGCGTGAGATGGATTGCGTCGTTTCCCCCAACCCCGATCAGCACCATGTCGGGATCGATAGTCGTTACCTCGGCCAGGAGTTCAGGAATGTGCTGCCACCTCAGACCGGGGCGGCCCAGGACCGTGAGCCGCGTGGAAACGTGTCGTCCGAGTCGATCGGCGAGGAGCGCGGGATAGGACCTCCGTTTGCTCCCGGCCCCGACGCCGACCGCGGTGCTGTCCCCGATCACGACCAAATGCAATAAACGTTCGGACGCGCCTGCGGACTCAAAGAGCTCGTCGTCCGGAGCAAGCCTCAGGTAGTCGCGGCGGCGTGCGATCTGCGCCTGCAGAGCAACGAGCGCGCCCGCGGCGGTGACGCTCGCTCCGAACGCGCGCACGAAGCGACGCAAATCAGTCCCAGATGCAGCGCCAGATCGACAGCCGCCATAGCAGCCGGCTGCCCCTCTGACGAAGAGAGATCAATCCTTCGGATATCAGACGCGCAACTTTCTCCGCTTGAGCCACGAGGCTCGGCAGCGGGAACTCCCGTTCGGCAATCAGCTCCATGTTGCCCTCCCCGAAGATCCGGCGGGCCGCCTCGAGGACCCTCTGCTCGGCCTGGATGGTGCCGGTGGGCAGGTACATGCGACCGCCCGGCTTCAGCGCGTTGCCGACGCTTTCGATCATCGCGACGGGGAGCTCGGCTCCGGTCGGTCCCCCACCTCGGCCCCCCGGGAACCAACCCGTGACTTCCGCCACCGGATCTGGGATGCCCGAGACGTCCCCCAAGATCACATCGGCGCGCACATCCTGAACCGGTTCGAGGAGATTGCCCACCCGGAACTCCATCACGTCTGCGAGCCCCAGCTTGCGGGCGTTTTCCTCGGCCATGCGTACGGCTTCCGGCACGATGTCGGTTCCGTACACGCGACTCGCCCCGAGCCTGGCGGCGGCGAACCCGAGCACACCGCTTCCGCAGCCGACGTCGATCACGACTTCCCCCGGCTCAATCGTCATGGCCTGCGCGAGCACCACGCTGGTGCTGCTGGGAGAGAAGACTTCGGGGGTCAGGAGCACATTGAAAGGACCCGTACGGCCCTTCCACTCGAATTCACGGACTTGCTCGACGTCTGGATCCATCTGCTCCCCCGGTGTGAATCCCCGGCTAATTCTTCCTCCAGAGAGCCAAAAAGTCCAAGCCTGTCTCGGCCACACTTGGCGCGGTGAGGACGATAATGAAGTATGCGGTGATTCTCCTCGCCCTACTGGGGGTGCTGCTCGCCGTGCTATGGGCTCTTCAACGCCGCCTGATCTACCTTCCTTCGAACGGCAACGTGCCGCTCGCCCACGAGGTGATCGAGGGCGGGCGCGACGTAACGCTTGAGACCAGCGATGGGCTGAGCCTCGGCGCATGGTTCGTCCCCGCCGACGAGCCTTCAATCGGTCTGACGGTGCTGGTGGCCAACGGCAACGCCGGCAACCGGTCGTTGCGGGCACCGCTCGCCCGGGCGCTCTCCGAGGAAGGTTTCGCCGTGCTTCTTTTCGACTACCGAGGCTACGGTGGCAATCCTGGGAGTCCGAGCGAGGAGGGACTTGCCCGCGACGCTCGTGCGGCATATTGGTTCCTCGTCGACCAGGGCATCCCCGACGAGCGTCTCCTCTACTTCGGAGAGAGCCTCGGCGCGGCCGTAATGGCGGAACTTGCTACCGAGCATCCACCGGCCGGGCTCGTGCTGCGGTCGCCGTTTGTCGATCTCGCCGCGGTCGGGCGCGTGCACTATCCGTTCCTTCCCGTCAGAGCGCTCTTGCGCGACCGCTACCCGGTCGTCGATCACATCAGAGACGTGAAGGTTCCCATCACGGTCGTCTACGGCACCCGCGATGGGATCGTCCCTCCCGAGCAGAGCCGCGCGGTCGCGAAGGCCGCGGGCGGGCCGACCACGATCGTCGAGGTCGAGGGAGCAAATCACAACGACCCTGCCCTGTTGAGCGGCCCAGAGCTGATCGACGCGGTCGTCGTACTTGCGGACAGAATCGACCGGTCGCGCTAAGCAGACGTGTAGGGCGCGCTCGCGCCGCAGTGTCGGCCCGATCCAGCGCGGGTCTGTGCCGCTAAAGCAAACCCCCTGTGGCTGAAACTCCTCCTCGCCCATTCGGGCTTCGCCTTCGCATACCGCTCGCGGGATCGCTCCGCGCCCTTCCAGTCCGGGCTACTCAAGGGCGAGAAACTCGTCGAGGGCTGCTCATCGCGGGCGGACCTGATGCAGGCCGATAGCGCGTGACCGCCGGTCATGACGAGCTCCTGCGCTTCCTCAAGGTACATCTGCGTTGGGAAAGACGAGATCGGCGAAACGAGCCGCGGCCTCACGCTGCAGGCTGGGGAGTGCATGGCTATAGATGTCGAGCGTGAGGGACACGGTCGAGTGCCCGAGACGCTCGGAAACGATCTTGGGATGCACCCCGGCCTTGAGGGCGAGTGTGGCGTGTGTGTGGCGAAGGTCGTGGAGCCGGATGCTTCGAAGATGTGCCCTCGCAACCAGGCGGCGAAACTGCCTTGTGACTGCGAGAGGGTGCAACGGGTTCCCTCGTTCGTCTTGAAAAACGAAATCGTCCGGGACGGCGCGAACGGCCGCGTCCATGTGGGCACGAAGGACGTGCACGGTCGGAGCGTCCAACACCACCACCCGCCGCCCGCGTGCCGACTTGGGCGTCGAGGATTGAATGCGGTGCCCCACGGCGATAAGGGTTTCAACAATCGAGAGGGCGCCTCCCTCGAGGTCGACGCAGCGCCACCGAAGTCCGAGGGCCTCGCCGCGGCGTAATCCTGTCGTTGCCAGAAGGAACCACAAGGCATAGAGGTGGTCATCGCGAGCAACATCCAGGAAGCGTCTGAGCTCGTCGACGTCCCAAGTCGTTATCTGATCGGCGACGATTGCGCACCGCGGTGGATCGCAGGCGTCCGCAGGGTTGTTGTCCAGCAGCCCCCATCTCACGGCGTCACCCAGGGCGCGGTGCAACGTTGCATAGACCCTGCGGACGGTGACGGGGCTGAGCGCTCCCGGACGCTTGCAGTTGCCGTCGCTCAGGAGCGTGCCCAGCAGCAGGTTCAGACCGGGCCCGTTCAGTTGGTTCAGTGGTTTGGCTCCCAGCCGAGGAACGATGTGATTTACGACATGGCCTCGGTAGCCGGCAAACGTGGACGGCCGAACGGTTGCCGAGATCGCCGGCAACCAATGGTCGAGAAGGAACTCCGACGTCAACATCGGGCTGGATACTGCGGCCGATTCTTCTCGATTCTTCATAGCGCTCGTATTATCGGATTCGGGTGTGACACAACTGGATCAGCTGCGACGGCTAACGAAGGGAATCGGTTGAGGAGCGTATGAGTCGGTGGCTCCGCCCGTTCGCGGCCCCAGACCAACACGGTTCTCTTAGGCCCATACCCTTAGGCGTCGGCCGAGCCAACGAGGGCCTTCCTGCGGACCGACCACCTCCCCACCAGTGCTGCATGGGGCTGGAGTCCGAGCGTCTGGGGGGCTGCGTCGAATCCCTAAGAAAGGGTTTCTCGTTTTTCTTATGTTGGAAGCCAGTGATGCAAAGGACTTTGGATTGGTTCGGCCTAAGTGGTACTTCCTTCAAATCCTTGATTCAGCTGAATGTAATCAGAGATGACCACAACGGCTAGCTCATCTCAGGCGGGCAGCCACCTGTCATACCCTGGCGGCTTTTGAGGCCTAACGCCGAAACTTCTTCCCCCGGAGCAGAGGCTAGGTTGGTCGCAATCCATCGGAATCCTTCAAGCGCAGGACTTCCACGCCTACCGCGTCACCGGTCCGCGCTATGGGACCATCACTCGTTGCAACGGCTGCTCCACTAACCAACGCGGTCCCGAGCAGGATGCAGTCGGACAACGACAAAGGAGTGTTTCGTCGATGGTAGTGATCGATTCGAAGCTCTGCTCCCCTCCGTGCCTCGGACTCACCCACGGGAAGAACCAGCAGGGCCGTTGCCAACAATGGAACAAGTCGTGACTCGACCTCATTCAGCTCGTTCCCAAACACTCGAACGAGGATATCGATCGACTCCGCAAGGTTGACAGACACGATTGCCACCTGTTCCTCTTTGAGGAGCCGCTCAACCTCTCGAGCGGCCGGTTCACCAACTAGGGCGGCAACTACAGCAGTGGCGTCGAGGAGGATCAAGCCCGCAACTTGCGACGCTCAGTCCCTTGCTCTTCTCGTCTTAGTCTCTCTTTTGCCTTCTTGGTCGAAGATCGCCCCCTGCGCAAACCGCCGACGGCCGCGCCGACCGGATCGGGGGGGATCGGCCGAAGAATGACTCGATCGCCGAGGTCCTCGATGACGAGTCGGTCGGTCGCCCACCGACGGCGCACCTCGGCCGGCAACGACAGCTGCCCTCCACTTGAGATTCGGAGCAATTTCATGAGAAAAGGGTACTTTGCATGAGTCATGAGGTCAAGCTAGGCACCGACCGCGTGGCGCGCATCGGATCCGCGATCCGATCTAACTGAGGGGCTCAATCAATTACTCATCGGATTGTGACGCACATCACAGACGAACTTCGTCAGAAGCCGCAACACTCGATGCTCGTGGACACAGAGAGATGGTGACATCGAGCCGTGGAGGTAATGTCCTGGCGACTCCTGACCGAGACGAGCTAGTGGCCAAGCTGGAAGAGCTGAGACCCGAGATCGCAAAGCTGATGCTTCAGTTTGGCGCGCATGAGCCTGACTTTGGGCCCCTGGCGAGTCTTCTCCTGGACGACTTCATGTTCATGGGATATAGGAACGGGCTCAGGTTGTACAAGCACAAACTGACGCGCCGATACCTCAATATCGACGAGAAGGGCCGTACGTATCGTTGGGTCGACCGACAGAACAAGTATGTCCGAGTGAGGGTCCCAGATGCGCTGACTCACGTCTTTGAAGACATTGAGGATCTCTGGTCGTCTCGCGACTGATCCGGTGGGTGCCCTCCAAACGCCTGCTGCCCCGCTACAGCCGACAAGCCACGTCTATCGGTTCTAGTGAGAATCGGAGCTCGCCGGCCCACAGCCCAGAGGGATTCCGGGGCAGGCACATGAGAATGCGGTTCACAAGCCCCGCAGAGTCCGGCGGGGATGACCCTAGCTTGCCGCCAGACGTGCTATTCGCATCCTGAATGATACTATTCGGATTATGAATACCTCGAGGGTGCCTGCCTTGCTGCCGATCTTTCGCTCCCCCCAGCAGCTCAAGGTCTTTGCCCATCTTCTTATCAACGCCGGCAAGAAGTTCACTGTGCCCGAGCTGGTTCGCGTCACGGGGGTGTCGCAGCCCACCGTATGGCGAGAGATCGACCGGCTCGAAAAAGCCGCTCTCGCTACCGTCGACTCAGTTGGCCGCAGCAAGGTGATCAACGCGAATGAGGACTCCCCTTACTTTCCTGAGCTTCGCTCACTGGCGATGAAGTTATTGGGGCCGGCCGTCATCCTCAGCGAACGGCTAGAGGACCTTGAGGGGCTGAAGGAGGCATACATCTTTGGCTCGTGGGCCCGGCGCTATCACGGGGAGCCCGGCCCCCCTCCCGCCGACATCGACGTCTTGATCGTGGGCGACGCCGATCCGGATGAAGCCGAGGACAGGTGTAGGGGGCTGCAGGAGATCCTCGATGTCGAGGTCAACTCTGTGGTCGTGTCGCGAAGCGAATGGAAGGCAGCCCGTTCGGGCTTTGTGCGCGAGGTGCAGAAGGGTCCCTTAGTGCCCATCGTGGAGAAGGCGGCATGACCTCATTTGACGATCTTGTGAAAAAAGGGCGCATCGAGGCAGTCGAGGCCGACGTCGCTGCCGCCAAGGACAAGCTCAAGGAGGCAAAGCGACACCTCGCGTCGGCGACGGCGATAGCCGACGATGACCCAGAGGGTGCGTACTCGCTCGTCTACGACGCCGCTCGGAAGGCCGTGGACGCGCACATGCTGGCGAACGGTTACCGGACGAGCAAGTCCAAGCTCGGCGCCCACGAGGCAACGGCACGCTACGTTGAAGCCGTTATCGGAGGCGAGTACGCGTCCGATGCGCGCGCCTTCAACCGAATGCGAAAAGAGCAGAACCGCACCGAGTACGGGATCTGGCACATCTCTTCTTCTACCCTAAAAATCGACAGCGTCCATGCCGCGCGTATCGTCGAGGCAGTCGAGGCGTCTCTCGAAAGCTAAGGATCGGCGGAGGAAACGCGTCCATTGATAGCGCCAGGAAGGGGGGCGCTCGCAGTCTTCACTTGCAGTCTGCACTTGAGGAAAAGCCCGGCATCGGATCTCGTTCCGATGTGGCTCGGCTAGCCAAACAGGCGCTTCATGAGCGCCTGGATGCGCGTGTACAAAGATTGGGTGCCATCAGCACTCAGATTCCTCAATTTACTTAGTCCGACAATCGCGTCTCCCGATGGATCCGCAAAAGCATCACGGATGGTCTGCTCTGCAATTTTGGCAATTTTTCCATCGCGCCAAGCGTCTACATGCACCTCTGCAGCGACCGCGATCTCAAGGGTTCGCCACATATCCTCCGCATCATCGGCGTCTTTACGGGATCTCCAGGCGAATGCCTTCATCATTACGGCGCTCTTCTCGTCTGCAAGAGGAAGTTGAGCCGCTAGTACCTGACCACCCAGACGTCGGAGCTCCACCTCTACTTGCACGGCTGGGCGGGAGATCGCTTGGGCGATGGCCCCCATATCCAGCTTTCCTGACCCCTCTTCAATCTCACCAGCTCTCTGAATGGCATCAGCCGGCACGGATAGCAAATCCAACGTCCCCTTTCGCGGAGCATCGCTCCCCTCAATAGGAATGTCGTCGACGACTCTCTTGTATCGGTATTGGTTCTCTTGTTCATAACCCCTGTCGATTAGCAGTCCCTCAATTTCCTGATGCACGCGCGGCGCGAGTAACGGAATCCCAAGATCGGCGTCCCGCGTCTCGCGTGGTTGAACGCCCCGCAACTGCCAGCGGTAGAGATGTAGCGTGACCATGCTCCCGCCCACTAGGCGGGCCTCGATATCCAAGCCCATCCTTAGAACTTCGCTAATGTCGTGGATAGCTACGAAACTCAAATCGTCCGTAGCTGATGCAGCCTCCAGATAGAGATGATCTATTGGTTGAATATCCATTCTCGCAGTAGTCGAGAGCCTTCAATACGGTCTTCGCCGCCCAAATCAATCAAATCCCAGAGCATTTGAGTGTGCTCGGCGACCTTGATGTCCGCATCCTTCACACTCAACCTGTGGTCGATCCAGCAAAACACCGAGGTATCCTCCGGAACGCGCACGATCACATTCGCGTCTGCCTGTCCTCTCGCCAATACCAAGTCCCCGAAAGAAAAGTCCTCGAACCTCTTCAGATAAAGGATCAGGGTAGTTGGTCGGCGCCATCCCACAATCAGGTCCGGGCCCAGGTCAGCGGAAACCCACACCCTTTCTCGTTTCTTCTGACTGGTCCGAAGTAGAAGCTCAAGCGGGGATTCGAGAGCATAGAAATGTCGCTCCTCTCCGCCCGGCCCTTGGTACTGCTCCAGTAAAGCGTCTAGCAGAGCGTCCCGCTCCGGAGACCATCCGTCTTCTTGGCGCGTGGCGAGGCCCAACCCCTGCAGGGCTCTCATAACCTGACTGGCTCGAGGCTGAGTAACACCAGCGACGTTAGCTAGATGGCTGGATCCCCACGGACCATCTCCACCATGACTAATGAGGAAGCGAATTATGCCCAACGCTCCAGACCCCATTGGAATGCGCGAGGCCAGGTTCTTGGGTGGGTGGTTACTCAGCCGTTGACGAAGTAGCAATCCAGGAGCTCTAATGTCGAAATTCCCCGTCTCATCCACCCAGGACCACCCTCGCCTCACTAGTTCATCACCCAGAGACCCACTTACGTACGGGGCTACGAGTAGCCATCTTTCTTTCCGACGCCTGTGGGGCCGAGTTAGAAACTGGGAAAGTTCGCTGGGAAAAGGAGCGCGCGACTTATATTCGACCAGGAATCGTCTACTGGGCCCCGGCGCATCTTCTATCTCAAGAATCGCATCTGCACGATCGGCGGGCCTCTTCGTCGTGGCCCGTATGCCTGCCTCACGTAGATGATCGACGGCAGCCTTTAGCATAGTTGGCATTATAAGCTCAGAGCTTAATATGTCAATAGTTCTTAAGCCATCCCCGCAATGGCCGCCTTAGCCAGATTAAGCATCGGATTCCGAATCTGATTCCCCGCGACCGCGCCGCTCCGGCCCCAATTTGGGGGGCTGATGATCCGGCTTGGCCGCGCCTCGCCGTGCCACACTCGGGACACCTGTGCGGGTAGAGAGCGGCAGGAAGACTGGGAAATGGATCAGGTTCAAACGTGGATAGCTGTGATCGGAGGGCTCTTTACAGCGGTCCTCGGCATACTGAAGTACTTCAATTATCGCAGTCGAAGAGACCGCATCGCCGCAGTGGGTCACTCGTTCAGCTCCACTGTCGACGGGCTCAGCTCTGAATCATCAGCCAAGCAGTTGGCCGCGGCAATCCTATTGAGACGGTTCTTCGATGCCAGCACCGAGCAGGGTGCGGCCGGAGTTCCTTACGGTCGGGAGGCGATTGCCGTCATCGCAGCCCTCCTGCGCAGCACTCCATCAAGTGAGCTCCAGAAGCTCCTGGCGGACGGGCTCGGATATGCGGAAACCCTTCATAAGGCGGATCTTCAAGGCTGCAACCTTAGCAATGCGTATCTCGGGCAACGTGAACAGGCGTCCAGAACTTTCGTGAGTCGTTTGGGGTTGCGGTTCACCTGGCCACGCACGCGTCCTGATTCAAGTCCAGGTGGTGGAGGAGGATCTCTCGGAGGGGAGGAACGATTTGAATCACCTGTGGACTTAACTCATGCGGACATGTTCGAAGCTGATTTGACCGGCGCGTCGCTTCGAGGTGCGTTGGCACAAAGGGCAGTTTTCTACAGAGCGAAGCTACGGAACACCGTTTTTGAGGAGGCCCACCTCGAGGGTGCGGATTTCAGACAGACCGACCTGGACGGAACACGCTTCACTGGAGCGTGGCTCGGCGGGGCGCGGTTCGAAGGCGCACAGAATATCCCCTCGTATATCGAGGAGCTGCTGGACGAGGACAAGATCGTGCCGCCCGATCAGACTGCGCCAGTTTCTCCCTAATGACTCCCCGAATATTTCTTAGCCGTCCCAGTCTCCTGTCGCCCGAGCAGGAGGCGGCTGCAGGATTATGGAGCCGCTCTCTTCAGCGGATGGGGATGGAACAAATCGCTCCCCTACCTGTCTATGTGGGAGACGCGCTTTGGGCGACATTGCGCAGGAATCTGGATATGGCAGATGCAGCACTAATACTCGGACTTAGGCAGCTGCGGATTGATGCGGGGAGCTGGCGGCCGGACACGGTTGCCCCCACGGACCCTGCGAAATGGTGGCCCACACCCTGGAATCACGTCGAAGCCGGCATGGCGATCATGGCAGGGTTGCCTCTTCTCGCCATTCGAGAGGACGGTGTCGCTGGTGGCGTATTCGATTCATGTGGGTGGACGGACGGCGTTTATGGTGCCGAACTCGATTCCCCCTTGACCGAACCAGCTGTGATGGCATGGGCTAGCGACGTCTTTGCTCGACACAGAAAGCGGATCAAACGCGGCTCAGTTGATTCAATCGAGCGAGCTAGCTCGTAACCAGAGCTCTGTTGCAGTCTCGCTTCAACAAGCGGCAGTTTCATAGTCCAGGTGGAGATCGGAGGAACAACCGAATCGCGGCTGCTGCCGGTCAAGCGAGAAGTCTCATTGGGTAATAGCGACAGGCTGCCATTCCGGATCTAATGCCCCTGTTACTTTCCGGCCATTGCCGAAGTCTGATCAGTAAGCGACCTCCGGCATCGCTTCACGATGTAAGAATCGCCCGGATGCGTTTAGCCACTCACCGGCCCCCAGGGCTGGTCCTCAGCGACCACGAATTCGAGATTCCCGTCGACCACGCGCAGCCTGACGGCGAAAAGCTCAACGTGTTCGCCAGGGAGATCGTAGCGACCGGCCGGGAAGACGAACAGTTGCCGTGGCTCGTCTTCTTCCAGGGCGGTCCGGGGTTCGAGGGGGCCCGGCCCACCGGCCCTAAAGACCCGGCCTGGCTGGAGCCGGCCCTCAAGAACCATCGCCTGCTCATGCTCGATCAGCGCGGCACCGGCCGCTCGACCCCGGCGGACAACGTCGTCGCGATGGCGCCCGAGGCCCAGGCCGACTACCTCAAGCACTTCCGCGCCGACTCGATCGTCCGGGACGCCGAGTTCATTCGCCGCGAGTTCGGCGTCGACCGGTGGAGTGCCCTCGGCCAGAGCTTCGGAGGCTTCTGCGTCACCGCCTACCTGTCGCTCGCGCCCGGGGGGCTTGCCGCCGCCTACATCACCGGCGGCCTCCCGCCGGTGGATCGGCACATCGACGACGTCTACCGAGCCACCTACGAACGGACCCTCGCCAAGAACCACGCTTACTACGAGCGCTATCCCGAGGATCGCCACCGGGTCCGAACGATCGTCGAGCGCCTCGATGCCGAAGACACCCTGCTGCCGTCCGGCGACCCGTTGACCGCGCAACGCTTCCGTCAGCTCGGGCACATGCTCGGGATGTCGGACGGGGCCGAGAAGCTCCACTACATCCTCGAGCTCCCGTTCGGCTCGCGCGCGTTCTTGCACGACGTTCAGGCCGCCTCTCCGTTCGCGCGCAATCCCCTTTACGCCGTGGTCCACGAGGCGTGTTATGCGTCGGGATCCGCGACGCGCTGGTCGGCCGAGCGCGTGATCCCGGATGAGTTCGGCACCGATCCGACGTTGTTCACCGGAGAGCACATCTATCCGTGGATGTTCGAGGAGATCTCGGCGCTCCGCCCGTTTGCCGAAGCGGCCCACATCCTCAGCGACTACGAGTGGCCGGGCCTGTACGACCCCCACGTCCTGCACGCCAACGAGGTTCCGGTCGCCGCCGCCATCTACGTCAACGACATGTACGTCGAGCGCGCCTTCTCGGAGGAGACCGCGGCCACGATCCGCGGCCTTCGATCCTGGATCACGAGCGAGTACGAGCACGACGGGCTGCGCGCCGACGCACGCGTGCTGGCGAGGTTGCTCGATCTCGTCGCGGGACGGGAGTAGCGACCGAACGGCAGTGGAAGCTGCCGACGGTTAGCGACGACCGGCGCACCCGACGCACAGGACCGCCCACGGCAGGACCTCCAGCCGCTCGGTGGGAATGGCGGCACCGCAGCGATCGCATACGCCATAGGTGTCCTCGGCAACCTTGGCCAGGGCCCGGCGCACGTCCGCCAGTAGCGCCTGCTTCTGGTCATGAGCTGCAACCTGCTCCAGCCGGTCGACCGCCATGCTGGTGCCCTCGCCCACGCGCTTGCCGAAGGAGATCCCACTTGCTTCCTCGGGCGGAGCTGACATCCGCGCTAATTCCGCCTCGAGTTTGGCTCGCTTGTCCTTAAGCGCTGCCACAACACCGTCGACCATGGCCCTCATCGTAGTTCGGGCGTGGAATCCCGACGACGTGAATCGGATGGAACCTGGGCCTGGGTCTTCAGCACGGAACTCGTCGAGCACATCGAGCTCGGCTTCCTACTCGACATGGCCGAGGCACTCGTCGTCTCTGCCCGGGCACGCACGGAGAGCCACGACGGCCACTACGGGAGGAGCATCCCTTGTGCGACGACGAGCGTCAGCTGACGCACACATTCGTCCCGCAGTTGCCTG
Organism: Actinomycetota bacterium; assembly: GCA_050694175.1. Lineage (GTDB taxonomy): Bacteria > Actinomycetota > CADDZG01 > CADDZG01 > WHSQ01 > JBOGXA01. Next base: position 164,866 of record JBOGXA010000001.1, on the reverse strand, counting down.
ACGGCGAGCCCAAGCTTGCTTACAAGGACGTTACCCTGGGCCTCTACATGCCAGTGGAGCGCAAGCATTGAGCACGGGCACGGCAGACGATCGCAGGAGCCTAGCGCCGTCGCGGTTCGCAACGCTACGGCGAGATGCGTGGTGGAGGGCACCGCTCGTGTCCTTCGTCGTGCTCATGGGATTCGTCGTCTACGGCTCGTGGGTCGCCTTCGCCAACGAGCACTACTTCACCGACCCGTATTTGTCGCCGTTCTACTCCCCCTGCCTGGCCAGCAACTGCGCCCACCAGACGCTCCCGGTGATCGGCGACTGGTGGACCCTGTCGCCGGCGCTGTTGATCCTTCCGTTCCCCCTCGGCTTCCGGCTCACGTGCTACTACTACCGCAAGGCCTACTACCGGTCGTTCTGGCTCTCCCCCCCGGCGTGCGCGGTGGGCGAGCCCCACCGCCGCTATACGGGTGAGACGCGCTTCCCGCTGATCCTCCAGAACATTCACCGCTACTTCTTCTATGCGGCGATCCCGTTCCCGATCATCCTCTTCATCGACGGGGTCAGGGCCCTCTTCTTTCCCGACGGCTTCGGACTGGGGCTCGGCACGGTGATTCTTCTGGCGAACGCCGCGCTGCTGGGCGCCTACACGATCTCCTGCCATTCATGTCGACATCTGTGCGGCGGTCACGTCGACGTTCTGTCCGAGTCACCGAGACGAGCCAAGCTGTGGCGCTTCGTCTCGAGACTGAACATCCGTCACGGCGAGATCGCATGGGTCAGCCTGTTCGGGGTCGCCCTCACCGACGTCTACGTGCGCCTGGTGTCGATGGGCGTGATCAACGACCCGAGGCTCTTCTGATGATGGAGCGCGAGGTCCACGAGTTCGACGTGATAGTGATCGGCGCCGGCGGCGCCGGCCTGCGGGCCGCCATCGAGGCCCACGCCGAGGGCGCCAGCACGGCCCTCATCTGCAAGTCGCTCCTCGGCAAGGCTCACACGGTGATGGCCGAGGGCGGGGTGGCCGCGGCCCTCGGCACCGTCTATCCCGAGGACAACTGGGAGGTCCACTTCCGGGACACCATTCGCGGCGGAAAGATGCTCAACAACTGGCGCATGGCGCAGATCCACGCCCAGGAGGCCCCCGAGCGGGTGCTCGAATTGGAGGAGTGGGGCGCGCTTTTCGATCGGACCCGGGACGGCCGCATCCTCCAACGGGACTTCGGCGGGCACCGCTACGCCCGCCTTGCCCATGTCGGGGATCGCACGGGCCTCGAGATGATCCGGATCCTTCAGCACAAGGCCGTCGCCGCAGACATCAACGTGTTCATGGAGTGCACCGTCGTCCGCCTCCTCAAGGACGGCGATCGCATCGCCGGCGCGTTCGGGTATTGGCGCGAGTCGGGGAAGTTCGTCGAGTTCAAGGCCCCCGCGGTTGTGCTGGCGACCGGCGGGATCGGCAAGGCCTACAAGATCACCTCCAACTCGTGGGAGTACACGGGCGACGGGCACGCGCTGGGGCTGTGGGCCGGGGCCGACCTCATCGACATGGAGTGCGTGCAGTTCCACCCCACCGGGATGGTCTGGCCCTCGTCGGTCACGGGCATCCTCGTCACCGAGGGCGTGCGCGGAGACGGAGGCATCCTTCGTAACGAATCGGGCGAGCGCTTCATGTTCCGCTACATCTCCGAGATGTTCCGGGCGGAGACCGCCGACACCGAAGAGGAGGCCGACCGGTGGTACACGGACCGAGAGGACGCCCGCCGGCCGCCGGACCTCCTCCCGCGCGACGAGGTCGCCCGCGCCATCGTCGCGGAGATCAAGGAGGGGCGAGGGACGCCGCACGGCGGTGTCTACCTCGACATCGCCTCGCGCCAGGACCCCGATTTCATCACCCGGCGGCTCCCCGGCATGTACCACCAGTTCAAGGAGCTGGCCGACGTCGACATCACGAAGGAGCCGATGGAGGTCGGGCCGACGTGTCACTACGTCATGGGAGGTCTCAAGGTGGACGCCGAGACCGCTGCCGCCACCGTGCCGGGGCTCTTCGCCGCGGGTGAGGTCGCGGCGGGACTGCACGGCGCCAACCGGTTGGGAGGCAATTCCCTCTCGGATCTCCTCGTGTTCGGGCGGCGCGCCGGCCGGGCGGCCGCAGAGTACGCCCGCGCCCTCGACGTGCGGCCAGAAGCCCCCTCCGATCAGGCGGACGAGATCGCCCGAGCGGCGCTTCAGCCCTTCGAGCGCCGAGACGGCGAGAACCCGTACGCGCTTCAGCAGGACCTACAGGACACGATGCAGGCGCTCGTGGGGATCATCCGAAGCGAGGACGAGCTCAAGAAGGCTCTCGATCGGCTCGGCGAGCTCAACGAGCGAGCGGGTAGGGCCACGGCCGAGGGCAACCGCCTCTACAACCCGGGGTGGCACCTCGCGCTCGACCTTCGATCGCTCCTCGCGGTCTCCGAGACAATCGCGCTCGCCGCCCTGGAACGAAAAGAGAGCCGGGGCGCCCAGACCCGAGAGGACTATCCCCAAACCGATCCCGAGTTTGCCAAGGTCAATATCGCTGTCCGTATGAAAGACGGCGAACCCTACGTGGACCGGGCACCGCTTGAGCCGTTACCCGACGAGTTGCGCGCGATCGTCGAGGCGAAGTGATGGCAGACACCTCCACCGTGACGATGCGGATCTGGCGCGGCGACGCGACCGGGGGCGGCTTTGAGGATCACGAGGTCGAGGTCTCCTCCGGGGAGGTGGTGCTCGACGTCCTGCACCGAGTGCAGGCGACCCGGGCACCCGACCTCGCCGTGCGCTGGAACTGCAAGGCCGGCAGGTGCGGCTCGTGCAGCGCCGAGGTCGACGGCATGCCCCGGCTTACTTGTATGACGCGCATGAGCATCTTTGATCCGAACGAGCCGATCACGGTCGCGCCGATGAGGACCTTCCCGGTCGTCAAGGACCTCGTCACCGACGTCTCGTTCAACTACGAGATGGCGAAACGGGTTCCGCCCTTCCAGCCGCGGCCGAAGCCGGCCGGTGGCTATCGGATGCTTCAGGAGGACATCGAGCGGGTACAGGAGTTCCGCACATGCATCGAGTGCTTCTTGTGCCAGAACGTGTGCCACGTGATCCGCGATCACGAAGAGAACAAACCGCACTTCGCCGGCCCCCGCCTGTTCATCCGGTACGCGGAGCTCGAGATGCATCCGCTCGACACCGGCGACCGCCGGGACCTGCTCCAGGAGCAGAATGGGCTCGGGCTGTGCAACATCACGAAATGCTGCAGCGAGGTGTGCCCCGAGGGCATCCACATCACCGACAACGCCATCATCCCGCTCAAAGAACGAGTAGTTGACCGCAAGTACGACCCGATCGCCTGGCTCGCCAGGACGATCAAGGCCCGCCGGTCCCGGAAGTCGACATGAACGTTCGGATGAAGATCCTGCGCTTCGATCTCTCGAGGGACGAGAATCCTTAACCTCGGGATTCATACGCCAGGAACATTTCCCAAGTCTTGCCCAGACCGCAGTGATCACCCCACAACCCACCGGTGGGAGTCGAAATCAGGGCCGGCAGGTTCGAGCCGCGTGGAAGTCACCGCGCGGCTCTCCGGCACCCCTCGCCAGCCGCTAAGTCAATCGCGTCCGTACTGGTCTCGTGCGAACGACAGCAAGCCCTTGTCCTCGAGGCGATCGATCGGGGCCCGGAACGTCACCTGCACCACTCCCGGGTGCCGGCCGATCTCGATCGCTCCGGTGATCGTGGCCCGGTTCTTGACGTCGGGCACGCTCATGTCGAACAGGTCCGCGGCCCGCTCGAGGCCGTTGTCGGTCGCGCTGTTGAGGTCCGGCCCGGTGCCGATAACCGACACCGGCATCGACTCCTCGAGCTCGTCCATCCCCCACTGGGCGGAGATCTCCCGCGCCCGGCGCCTCTCGTCGCCCGTCAGCGGCCGGGCGAGGAACGGCAGGTCCTCCTCGACCGGGAACAGCACCGGGCCGTCGATCCCGAGCCCCTTGACGACGTGCACCTGCAGCGTCACCGCGCCCGACACGTCGCAGGTGTGACCGGCGATCTCGCCGTCGCCCTGGAGCGCGTGCATGTCGCCGAGGTAGACGCCGCCGCCCGCGGTCTTGACCGGGCACACCAGGATCGCACCGGCGCGCACCGCGTCGATGTCCATGTGGCCGTCGGTCTTGTGCTTCTGGAGGTCCTCCGCGCTCAGCGCGTACTCGTGCGGGGCGCCGACGAGGAACGATCCGAAGTCGCCCGCGTTGTGCGAGTCCGGGATGTCGGTCGACGGCGTCGTGCCGATCTGGCCCATGAACGGGCGCAGGCGTGCCACAAGCCCCACGAGGTGATGCGGCGCGAACGTGAGGATCGGGTTCTGCACCGAGTTCTCGGGAAGCGCGGCGTACTTGCGCGCATCTTTGGCGATCGTCTCGGCCGCGCCCTCGTTGAGCGTCACGCCCACGCGCCGGTTCTCGTCGAACGCGATCGTGTAGCCGTTCATGAACGTGAACGGGGTCGCATCGGCACCGCACTTCACGCATCTGATCGCGGTCTCACCGATGCCCTTGATCTCGGTCTCGGGATAGAGCGTCCCGCACTCCGCGCACTTGCCGGCGACGTACGGATCGCCGAGGAAGCGGCCCTCCATCCACTGATCGTTTCCCGACGCGGTCGCGACCGACGTGACCTCGATGTCCTTGATGCGGATGGCGATCGCATCGCCCGGCTCGGCTCCCGCTACCTCGACCGGCTGCGTGACCTCGTGTCCGCCGCGGATCGCCGGCGTAATCATCGGCCCCCAGCATCCCGGCGTCGTGTTCACGAGGATGTGGCCGCCGTCGCGCACCGGCCCGAGCATCGGGCGCTGTGGGCTCAACACGCCGTTGGTAAACGTGTTCACGAAGACCGTCTCGTGGCCCTCTCCGGTGAGATCCAACTGCTCCACGGCCATGCGACCACCTCCCGCCGGTGTCTGGTACGCCCGGCCCGAACGGATCCGGCTATCCGCCCGCGGCCGGAAACAACAGCGCTATGTCCTGTCCACGTTCGAGCGGTTGGCTGTGCGGGACGTGGCTCCCCGAGACCACCGGCAGGGCCCGATCGAGCCCGCTCGCCAGGTTCGGGTAGCTCTGTTCGAGATTGACCAGGAGGTCACCGATCGTGGCCCCGTCGTGGAGGTCCACGGTGAGCTGCGACGTCCCCGCCAGCCGGGCGAGACCGGCCCCCAGACGGACCTGAACGTTCACCAACTCCTCCTTCGGCGACCCGCGTTCCACACGCCGCCCGCAAGCTCCAATCTATGCCCGCGGAGCGCTTCTCGCCAGGGGTGAGTTGGCCCGACCGAGGTGGATCGAGCCGGCTACAGCGCCCCCTTCTCGAACGGCCCCCAGATCGTGAACGTGAGGCCCGAGCTCGCCTGGATGTTCACGAACAGCACCTGCCCGTCGGGGCTGAACGTGGCCTCCGCGAACTCGTCGCCCTCCCGGCGCGGGATCGCGTTGCGGGCGAAATCGAAGATCTCGCCCTTTCCGAATCTGATGCCGATCTCAGCGCAGGAGGGAAACCCCCCGAGTCACGCCTCGGGAACGCCGCGAAGGTCTCCCCTGGCGGACGCAAGTCGGTCGGCGACTAGCGTTGACCCGCGCAAGCGGATACACAGGACTGCCCAGCCGGACCAGTCCAGGCACGAAAGGCGTGCCGAACTGACTTGCCGGGCGGCCCCCGCTCGTCATTAGATATCTTTGGGCGGAGAGAGGAGCAGGCCATGCTCGAGAACTACAACGTCAACGCCACTATCCCGGCACAAGACCTGGAACGGGCGAAGTCGTTCTACGCAGACAAGCTAGGCCTCAAGCCTGCCGAGGAAGGGCCCGAGGGCCTTCGCTACCGCTGCGGCAGCGGTGAGTTCCTATTGTTCGCGTCGTCCGGCGCTGCCTCCGGCACCCACACTCAATTGGGGTGGGACGTTGATGACCTCGAGGGAACGGTGGAGGAGCTTCGAGGTCGTGGCGTTGTGTTCGAGGAGTACGACCTCCCCGGCTTCAAGACCGTCAACGGCATCGCTGAGATCGAGGGTGAGAAGGGCGCGTGGTTCAAGGACAGCGAGGGCAACCTCCTCGCCCTCGGACAACAGATGGGCTGACGCTCCACACGGTTCCTTACAGCGCGCGTGCCGACCAGCTTCGGATTCCCGGTGCTTCAGTCCGGAGCCTTCGGCGACTGCTCTCGCTCTAGAAGTCTGCGCAGCGTTGGTAATTGTTCAAGATCTCGATCACGGGCCGCGGCTTGTTTTGACCTAATGATGTCCTCGAGAGAGGCGACTCGCACTCCAATCTCACCGATCTGTTCCTCCTGTGCACCCGCCGCAAGGTCGCTGTAGCCGCGGGTGCCCGCAGGTCGGTAGAGAAGGTCCAAATCACCGAAACTTGTTCTCAGATTCAGGAATCTGAACTCCACAAGCCATTTGTTCAAGGACTTTCCTGTGAAATCAAGTTTCACTCCTTCGCCCTCGCCGCCAGCGCGAGCAACCGCCTTCAGCTCCCTAAGCGCGTCGGCAAGCCGACTGAGATTCGACCTGCTCATCGCTGGAACAATGTCGAGATCGAACGTGGACATCGGAGAGCCGTGCAAGACGGCCCCGATCCCCCCGACCACGACATACTCGACATCGTGCGCGGACAGAATTTCAAGGATTCTTCTGGGATTGAACTGCGGCTCAGGTGCGCTCACGAACACCGCGAACTAACTCGTTCACACCCGCCTGGCCCTCAGTGAGCTTGTCGAGTCGCTCATCGGGAGACAGCCTGAGCATCTCCTCGATCAGAAGTTCGTGTTGATCGTCGCGGGCCACAATCCTTACGGAGAGGTCGAGATCGCAGGCGCGAATGGCTTCCCGCAGGCGCTCAAACGTCGGGGAGCGGTCGCCACCCTCCCAACGAGCTATCACCGCCTGCGTTGTTCCGAGGCGCTCCGCAAGCTCCTTCTGGGTGAGACCTGCCCGACGTCGCGCCTCTTTGATCAGCTCTCCTCCTCTCATCGTTCGATGGTATACCCATTTGGATATTCCTTTCAAGCCCCTTCGGATATAGAAGACCTACCCGATTGGGTATATCGAGCACTCCACTGGCATGAAACACCCCGAGCTGCAAAAAGCAGCCGCCACCTCGGGGGAGGACTTGCCTTTGGCATCGACTCTTCGTCAGTCGGCGCCGAGGCAGACGAACCCGGCCCCCGTTGCCAGCGCCTCGTAGCTCACTCCGTCCGTAAGCTGCGACCGAGCGGCGACCAGGGCCTCGGGTGGACTGTGACCCTTCCGCAACGCCTCGTGGAAGGACGTCATCAAACCCGTGGCCGTAGCATCCGGGATCGGGATCACCGACGCAATCAGCGTGCGCGTTCCCAACGACAACAGAGCGGCCGCAAGTCCCATGATCTCGTCGCCTGCATGCACCGACGAGAGACCGGAATCGCAGGCGGACAGTACGAGAACCGACGGCGCGGCCCTGAGGCCTTCCAGGTCGTAGACCGTTAGCGGGCCGTCGGCAAGTTGCAATGCCGAGAACTGCGGGTTGTCGGCGCGAAAAACGCCGTGCGACGCGATGTGCGCGAGCGACGCGCCCGATAGTGCGGACAGGACGTCGCCCACCTTGGCGTCCCGGCCCGCCAGAACACGCGCGTCTGGGTGCATGCGCGCCAGAGCCTCGATCTCGTCGACCGCGCCGGGAAGGTCGGGCCCGGCAACCAATACCACGTCGCGTCGTCGCGTCGGTTGCTTTCTCGCCCCCAGCCACATGTGCGCCGACGGAACGACGGTGACCGACTTGCCCGCCAGTGATGGCAGCTCCGACCACGGAACTCCGTGCAAGGGACCGGTCGGGACGACTACGAGCGCCCGATCGCCGACGAGGTCGTGGACCCCTGCCACCAGGTAGTCGTCGAGACGCTTGACGGCATGTGCGGCGGTGTCGGCTGCGACCGTCAGTGATCGCCGCGATCCTTTACCGAGCGCGAGTCGCCGAAGCGAGAAACGCACCGACTCGAGCTCAGGGGCGACATCGGCGGCCGCTCCCAGCGGTCGCAAGTGGAAACGTCGATCGACAACGACGACCGCGTGGAGGGTGTCTCCGCCGGCGATGATCTCGATCAGAGCGCGGTCCTCGAGCGCCGCCGGCAACGCCGACGGATCGAATCTCGATATCGCTCGACCGACGCCTTTGGCCGTTCGCGCCCGCGCCTGGATGAATGATTCGAGATCACTTTGACGTTGCACGAGCGAGCTTGTGCTGCGGCCTTCGAGGGCGGTCTCACCGATCCGCCCGACGGTCGCGCGCAGCTCGCCGAGATCGGCCGCGAGGGTTGAGTCGTCGGGGGGCCGTGCCGGAGGCTGCCGCAATGCTGCCACCCGGAACCGCTCGGCCCACACGAGAACGCGCTCGGGATCCTCATCCGCAAGCGCCATCCGCAAACCGAGGGCAGCAAGCTCCTCGCCGTGTCCCGAGACGTGAACCCGCAGCTCGGTCGCACCGAGCGAGTAGCGGTGGGCTTCGAGAGCTTCGGCGCCGGTCCTCAGCGCCGAGTAGGCACCGCGCCGGTCGCCGCTCTGCAGCCGTAGGAGGGCCTCGGCGTGCATCGCCCGCGCCTTCACCTCAGCGGGACCGCGCCGCCGCGCGCGCCTCGCCGCCTCGAGCTCGCGACGGGCGATCGTCACCCGGCCGAGATTCAATGCGGCGCGCGCCGCGAGGATGCGCGCATCGAGCGCGGGGCCGAGCCACCCCCACTTCTGAAGTGACGGCGCGGCCCCTCTGGCGGTTCTCAGCACCGCATCCGGCGTCGCTCCCGACGCATATCCGATCTTTAGCGCGACGTAGTCCGCCAGCGTCGCCCACGCGGCGCGTTTCTGTCGGACAAAAGCGCGCCGTGCCCGATCGACCGCGACCGCGGCCGGGCCCGCATCGCCGTCCAGCAGTGCGGCCTGAGCAAGCATGAGGCGGGCCTCCGCAAGATCGAACTCCATGCCCGACGCGGCCAGATCCGTGACCGCGCGCTCCGCATCCCGGCGTGCCTCGGCGATGAGCCTTACGGACATCAACAGCTCGCACCGATCCATCAGAATGAGACCCGCCGACATCGAGCGCGCCTGGTGCTCGTCGATGGCCGAGTCGTACAGCTCGAGCGCGGCGGGGACGTCTCCGCCGCGCGCCGCCACGAACCCGCGCCCCCATCGCGCCTGCGCGGCGGCGAGGCTCTGACCGAGTTCACCGTAGAGGTCCTCGGCGCGCGTCAGATCAGAGGCCGCCGCCTTCAGCTCCCCCCGGTAGGCGCGTGCGACCCCTCGATTGACGAGCAGCCGCGCCTCCCAGAGGCGATCCTTCGATCGCCGAAAGGTAGTCAGCGCTCTCCTGTAGCCGTCAAGCGCCTCGTCGAGTCGACCGAGTCGTTGCAAGATCAACGATCGCTGCATGGAGAGGCGCGCCGAATCGAGTCCCCGCAAGGACGGAGCCGCACGATCGGCTTGCCGCAGTGCGGCCGCAGTCTCGCCCGTCCATGCAAGCGCAAGGCACAAGCTCATGCGCGCTTCGGCCTCACGCACGGACAGTCCAGCGCGCTGCGCAGCACGAACCGCTCGCCGCAACTCAGTCACCGCTCCGTGCATGTCGTGGAGTTCGCGTGCACTCAAACCAAGTGCTCGCAACGCGACCGACCGCACTTCCGGGTCGCGTGCCTCGGTTAGCACTGCTTGCGCCAGTGAGCGGGCTCGCTCCGGCTCCGCCTGCACCAGGGCCAAGGCCCTGGTTGCTTCAGCCAGCGAATCCGCAACCGCAGAGGTCACGATCTAGATGATGATCCAATCCGTCGTGATGGTCTTCTCGCCGTTCGTCTGAAGCCGGCATGAAAAGCTCACGGGCCCGGCCGTCATGATCTCGGCGGCAAAGCGCCCGAGCTCGTCGGCCTGAACGGCCTCCTCACCGGCAGGATGCCGGATCTCTATTGCTGCGGCTTGAGTGGGGATCAGCTGCCCGACGATGCGCTTACCCCGAGCGGCAAAGCCGACCTCGAGCTCGATGGTCAATTCTCCGGACTCGAACGTCAGCTGACGGGGTTGCGCGCCGCTCCGCACCCCCGCGAGCGCGTCGTCGTCGAGCAGCGAGTCGTAGGTCAACTCGGCGAGCTCGGCGTCGATCGTGCGCCAGGTATAGCTGCCGCGCGCCGCGGCCAGCACCTGGGGAGGCACGGCGTCGGTACGCCGCACGAGTGCGCCTAGCTCTTCGAACAGACGCTCTTCGGATGGGTCGTTCGCAGTCGGGTTGTCGTCACTCATCGATACCCCCGTTCACCGACTAGAGCGCCCGGGCAGCCAATAAATACCTTCACCCGCAAGCTATCAGCGCGCTACCCCCCGACCGGGGGATTGCCCGCCCGCCGGGGGGTGAGTCAAGCTGACGGCACCGCAACAATCCAACCATCGGGGGGGATCCATGGGCGCTCGCAAGGGCATCGAGCAGCGCAACACCGACCTCAAATGGCTCTACGGGCGAGGCGATCTCGCCGTCTCGTCGTGCCGGTCCGGGGGCGAGTTCTGGTACCGGCCGGGCCAGGTCCTCGTCGCCACAGACGATCTCGACGATGACCTGCAGGCCCAGCTCCGGCGCTGGGGGGCGAAGCCAGAGCGCGGCGGCACGTTCGCAGAGATCGGTGCTACGCGGTTCCGGGTCCCCGACGACGTCGACGTGCCGTCGCTCGTGGCCGATCTGCGGACGCGCCCCGACGGGCGGGTCGTTCGAATCGGTCCCCACAGCGTGTTCATCGGCGAGCCTCCCTACCACGGCGGTCCCGGCTCGAATGTGACGCCGGCCGGGGCGGTCAGGCACGCGCGGCGCTACGAACCCAAGCGCGCTTGCACGGTCGGGATCCTCGACACCGGAGTGCGAAGCCGCCACGAGTGGCTCGCTCGCTACGACGTCGCGGGCATCGGCGTGGACTTCGACGAGGACCAGCAGGCGAGGCTCGACCACGACACGAATAGCGCGCTCGATCGCCAGGCCGGGCACGGAACGTTCATCGCCGGGGTCGTGCTCCAGCAAGCTCCCGCAGCAAACGTCCGAGTCGCCAGTGTGCTGGACTCCGAGGGGGTGGGCGACGAGGAGACGGTGATTGCCGGTCTGCTCCAGCTCGGCGATGCCGACATCATCAATCTGAGCCTCGGCGGCTACACGCTCGACAACGCGGCCCCCGTTGGTATCGCCGGACTGCTGGCATCGTTGCTTCAACGTCGGCCCGATCGCGTCGTCATCGCGGCCGCCGGCAACAACAACGCATCGCGCCCCTTTTGGCCCGCCGCCTTCAAGCGCGTCGTTGCGGTCGCGGCGCTCACGGAGGACGGTTCGGCGCGCGCACCCTTCTCGAACTACGGCTGGTGGCTCGACGCGTGCGCACCGGGCGAGAACGTCCACTCGACGTTCGTACGGTGGGACGGGATCGTCACGACGACGGGAACACCGGCGACGTTCGACGACTTTGCCGCCTGGGGCGGGACATCGTTTGCCGCGCCGAAGGTCGCAGGGACCATCGCCGCTCACGTCACGCGGGCGGGCCTCAGCCCTTCGCAGGCCGCGCACAAGGTCGTGTACTCGGGCGTCGGCGGTTACCTGCCGGACCTCGGGGTCAAAGTCAAGCTCGCCCGCCCCTAGCTTAAAAGCAGATCAGCTTCCCAGGGACTCGCTAACTAGTCCCATCAGGTCACTTCGCCTTCCCGATCACCCCAGCGGGATTTGGGTAATACATCGTGGACAAGAAGGATTGTTCGACCTTGTCCCGGTTGTTCGATTTGGCGGAGAATCCGATCATTGGAGTAACTAGCACCGAGATAGCGGCGAGTCCTAGAAAGCAGATCTCGCATGACAATTGAGCCTCCCATCACAGACAAGTTATCCATCCGTGCGACCAACCAGCTGCGCACCGCGCCGCCGCTACCGTTTCTGAGGGTCGCCCTTGTGCCGCTCGACAGGCTTGTTGCCGCCATCGGCCCGAGATACCGATCCTTTTTGTGGCTTGTGACCAGGGTCCACCCGCGCGTTCTGGCCACCCTCGGACGCTGGCGGGCCGCGCGAGCGGTGGACCACGCACGGCGCAGGGTCCCTGCGTACCGCACCTTCTTGAAAGCTCACGACGTTTCGCAAAGCGAGATCAGGGCTCTGCGACTTCCCGAGACGGACAAGGATCGCTACGTCCGCGCACACTCGCTCGAGTCTCGATGTCTGGATGGCCGCCTCCCGACTCGCGACGTAGCCATCGACGAGTCGTCGGGAAGCACCGGAATCCCCTACAACTGGATTCGGACGACAAGGGAACGGGTGACCAGCCACATCTTCATCAGCCACTTCGCGCGCTACTGCTTTGGCCGCGATCCGATGATCACGATCAACGCGTTTTCCATGGGGGCCTGGGCAACGGGCGTGAACATGGGCATCGCTCTGCAACGCAATGGGATCGTGAAGAACACCGGACCCGACCTCGACAAGATCCTGAGCACGCTTGAGTTCTTGGGATCCGAGCACAGATACTTGATCTGCGGCTACCCACCGTTTCTCAAGCATGTCATCGACGCGTCGCGCGAGCGCGGCTTTCCGCTCCACGAGTACTCCCTCATGGGACTGGTCGGCGGCGAGGGGATGTCGGAGGGCCTGCGCGACTACCTGAACCAGGTCTTCTCCCCCGTGTACAGCGGGTTTGGCGCAACCGACCTCGAGATCGGCATCGCGGGCGAGACTCCACTGTCCGTTGCGATCCGCCAAACGGCACGGCGAAACGAGGCGCTGCAGAGCGCGCTATTCGGGGCCGACTCCCGTCTCCCGATGATCTTTCAGTACAACCCCCTCAATCACCACGTCGTTGTGAACAAAGCCGGAGAACTGATCTACACGATCAACCGCCTCGAGGTGCTGTCCCCGCGGATCATGTACAACGTCCACGACGAAGGCGGCGTCGCTACGTTCGTGGAGATGGAGGGGCGCTTCCGCTCGGTGGGGGAGGATCTCGGCCGTCTCGTCGATCCGTCCATGGGGAAGACCCTCCGGCTGCCTTTCCTGTGGGTGTACGGGCGGAAAGACTCTACGGCCAGCGTAATGGGCGCGAACATCTATCCCGAGGACGTCGAGCGAGCGCTGTACGACGAGCCCGACCTGGCGGCCAAGACGCACTCCTTCTGTCTTGGGCTCGTCGAGGACGAGCACGGCGCGGTGCGCCCATGCTTCTCGTTCGAGATTCACTGCGACACAACCGATGCGCTGACGGCCGAATTCGAAGCTCGCATCACCGAGCGCATCCGGACGTTCAACGCGGACTTCCGAGAGGCGATGAAGGAGCATCCGACGAGTGTGAGGCCGGTTGTGCAGCTCTTCGCCCTCGGGGACGGACCCTTTGCGGCCGACGCGACGAAGATCAAGCAGACTCGCGTGGTCGAGCTCAGTTAAGAATGCACGAGGAGCCCCCAAATACGACTCTTCGGCGCAATGACTACACGGCGTCGCCCGATGCAATGCCGGCAACCAGCGCGTGCCGTTTCAGTTGAGCCAAGCAGCGAGCGCGCGTGGGCCCGATCGATCCGATAGGCGAGCCGGTCGCGGCCGAGATCTCCTCGTAGCTTGCCGGAGGATCGGCCATCAACAGCCTGAGCAGCATGCGGCAGCGCTCCCCCAGGCCGGCGAACGCCCGCCACAGCGCGGCGTCGCGCTCGGTTGTGAGCAGGGTCGAGTCGGGCGACGACGACGATTCGGCTTCGAGCTCGGCATCGTCACCGACCGGGACGTTCCGCCCGGCGCGCCGCAGGACGCGCAGGCACTCGTTGCGCGCGGTGGCCGCCAGCCATGAACCGACGCGCTCGGGATCGCGTATCCGGTCGAGGTTCTCGACCAGACGGAGCCACGTCGTCTGGCTGACATCGGCCGCGTCAGCATCGGACAGTCGGTGGGCTCGAGTGATCGACCACACGAGATTGCCGAAGCGCTCAACGAGCCCGTCCCACGCTCCCTGGTTGCCCCCCGAAGCCGCGGTCACGAGGTCGCCCGAGGTGATCTCTGTCATTGTCCACATGGTAGGGGACGCGTCGGGCGAGACCAAGATCGAACACTGCGCACGGCCCGCGCGATTCGGGGGCCCGTGAGGGCCCCCGAACGCACCGTCATCTCTCCGTTTAGCGGCGGATGGAACCCCGCCGTACCTTGCGAATTCGCACCTGGCGCATACTCTTCGCTCCTCTTGTTTGCGATTCCCTTGGTGACAGGAGCCGGCTGGGGCCCATTCGATACATCCGGTTCGAACCGCGCGGCACGTTCCGATTGGGGCACAACAAGAAGCGGGGGCCGATCGGATCGGCCCCCGCTTGTCAGCGTCCGTCTAGGGGGTGGGAAAGACGGACTGGTCGGTGCTATCGGGTGAACGTGGCGACGAACTTGGAGTCGGCCGGGACCCCGGTAGTCGTGAAGCACCTGACACCGATGCTCAGGTTTGGTCCCGACGGAACCCAGTGCGAGACCTTGCACTCACGTGGGTTGGTCCCCACTGAGTTGACCTGCACGTGGCCCGAGACCGCGCCCAGAGACGGCATCGTGACCGTGTACTGACCGGGTGCGCTGCGGATCACCGTGTTCGCACCTCCAAGGAAGTTGAACTGGTGACTCGCCAGCGGCGTGTAGCTGGCATTAGCCGGCTGGTCGGCGAGCACGTATCCGGCCTTGGTGCCGGGAATCCCCGTGATACCGAGGCTCTTGGCATACGTCAGCGTGAATCGCGTGTCGACGAGTGCACCGCCCGTCGTGAAGCATCTGACGATGGCACGGATGTTGCTCCCGCTCTGACCCCATGCCTGGACCTTGCAGGTCTCCGAGCCGGACCCGTACGCAGTGACCTTGACGTTGCCGCCGGTGTCGGCGAGGTTCGTCAGCATCACGTTGTAGATACCGACTCCGGACCGCGTGATCGTGTTGAGTGCCCCGGTCGAGTTGAACTGGTATGTCGGCGAGGGCGTGTACACCGCGGTCGACGGCTGGTCGGCCCAGACGTGCGCCAGCGGACCGCTGCCGCTAACGGAGCGCACGAAGCTTGCCACGAATCGAGTGTCGACCGGGCGACCCTCGCTGCTGAAGCAGCGAATCCACACGCGCTGCAGGGTTCCGGAAGGCACCCAGCTGTGGACCTTGCACGACTCGCCCGACGATCCATAGGCGGTCGCGTGGGCCATGCCACCGGACACTCCGAGGCCGGGGAACTTGACCAGGTAAGAGCCCGTTCCAAGACGGTCGATCGTGTTGGTCCACCCCTTGGAGTTGAGCTGGTAGGAGGGGCTCGGTGTGTAGCTCGGCGCCGACGGATCGTGAGCCCACACATATCCCCATACGGCCTGGGCCCCGGGGACAAGGTACTGGCTGTTGGCGCTGTTCCAGTGCGTGGCGAGGTAGCTACCCGCCGGCGCGCTGGTGTTGTAGTAGTCGTCGTGGTTGCAGTCGAACAGGCTGGAGTGCGACGTCCACGGGCACAGGAACTGCATGACCGGGAAGTTCGGTGAGTCCGAGTAGCACATGAGATCCCACTCGTCGACACAGTGCCATCCGCCGCTCGTGTGCGGTGCCGAAAGCTGCACACCACCGATGTTGTGCTGGTGCTCGTGCGCGGCGGTGCCACCGTTCCAGCAGCCGGCGTCTGTGCGCCCGTAGCTGGGGCCTCCGTTGTTGAGGTTGCCGGCTCCCGGAGCGTCGTCGCCGATGATGTTGCCGATGCCGCAGTAGACGTTGGCGTCGGTGAAGATCATGTACTTGCGATTGACGCTGTCGAAGCCCGCCGAGTCGAGCGCGGTAATGGTGTTGCCGAACGTGTCGTCACCCCAGGTGGGCATGACTACGTTCGCAACCGTGATCTGACAGCGAGCGTTGTGCACGAAGCGGATGTAGCGGTTTCCGCCGGTCTCTGCCGCGCTGTCCTGGTAGATCTGGCTTGCCTGTGCGGCCCACGCTCTAAACGACGGAAGAAACAGCGCGAAACGGTCGGGTCTATCGGACGACCGCGCGTATATGACTTGTGTGCGCTTGCCCGAGACGCCGTCGCCAGAACAGATCGGAACCTGTGCATTGGCTTCGGCGATTTCAGCCTTGCTGAGCGGTGCGACGTCGGCATCGACGTCCGTGCCCTTGGGCGCGGCGTCGGGGCCGTGGGTGAGCCTGCCGGTGCCCTCGACCCTGAACAGGCCGACGTTCGGGCCCCGCTCGACGACATCGAGGCCGTCGAAGATAAGTCCTTTGGCGGGGCGATCGGGAGGAACCCGGAGCGGCGAACGAGAGTCGAAGTTGGTTCGCGCGATGTCCTCCGTGGCCGGCTCCGGCCTGACGTGAGGACTCTGGCCGTGAGCGAGCGCGGACGAGATCGGACCAAACATCAGTCCGACACCAACTGCTGGTACGAGCCCCAGGGCCCTATGTCGGCGGGTGGTGGCCCGCGGACGACGGCGTGCAAACAGCGTGCGCATGTGCCCTCCTTGTGAGCATCTGGCGACGCCTCGAACCGCTCACCGGTAGGGCGCCCATCGGTGTCGGCTCTCGGCTGGTGGGGACGAATGCCCCTCCTGTTGACCGGGCTGCAGGCCCGGCGATGCTTAGAAGAGCAGCGGGTACTCGGCCTGATACATCCGTTCGCGGGTGGACTTAGGGCTTGGTGAGAGTGAGGCGGGCTCGAGGGCTAGCGTCGCCCCGCGCACTTGATGCACAGGACCGCCCACGGCAGGATCTCCAGCCGCTCCGGCAGGATCGCGCGCCCACAGCCGTCGCACGAGCCGTAGCTGTCCTCGGCGAGCTTGGCCAGCGCACGTTGCACGTCCGCCAACTGCGCCTGCATCTGGTCGTGAGCGGCAACCTGCTCCATCCGTTCCACCGCCATGCTCGTGCCCTCACCTACTCGCTTGCCGAAGGAGATCCCACTCGAGCTTTCGGGCGGAGCCGACATCCGCGCAAGCTCGGCTTCCAGTCTGGCTCTTTTGTCCTCGAGCACCGTCGCGATCCTGTCCATGATGAATGTCCATCATCGCAAAACTCGAGCCGGGGTCAGGGCCCGATGATGCGATGGACTGCGATTGCTAACGCATGTGAGCGTCAGACAGGCTCGCCCACAGGTGCTGGACTGCGTACGCTCGCCACGGCCTCCAGGCCCCGGCGATCGTGGAGATCGCTGCCGGCTCGTCGGTACCGGCAAGCCGCGGATCGCCTTGCGCACGCCGAGGTCACCCGGCAAGAAGGCGTCGGGGTCGCGCAGCGCCCTCATCGCGATGTAGGAGGCGGTCCACGGCCCGATCCCCGGCAGGTCGAGCAACCGCGCGTGCACCGGTGACGGGTTCGCCCCCGCGTCGAGGTCGATGTCTTCCGTCGCGATCGCCTCGGCCAGCGCGCCAACCGCACGCTGACGGGCCCCGGGGATCCCGATGGCGGAGAGATCGGCTTCTGCCACGGCTTCCGGCTCCGGGAAAACGTGGGTGAGCGAACCATTTGGCCTCGTGAGGGGCTTGCCGACCGCGGCCACCAACCGACCCGTGAGGGTTCTCGCCCCCGCGACCGAAACCTGCTGACCGAGGATCGCTCGGAGCGCGAGCTCCGGCCCGTCGACATGACCCGGCACCCTCCGCCCCGGATGTCTCCTCACCAACGGACGCAGGATCGGATCGCGGTGCAGCGAGTCCTTGATGACCACGGGGTCGGCGTCGAGATCGAACAGTCGTCTGCAGCGCTGCACCGCAGCCGTGAGATCGCGCAGGTCATCGAGCTCGAGACGACAAGCGACGTGATCGCCCGCGCAGCTCAGCTCGACGACGCCTGGCCCGTGGGGCAGGCGCAGCGTGCGTCGATAGCGACCATCCGCGTACTCCTCGATGCCGGGTACCGCGCGCCGTCCGAGGAACTCGAGCAATGCGTCGCCGTCGAACGGTTTCCGGAACGGCAAGCGCAGCCCGATGGCGCCGGTCCCGTTCGTGGACGCGAGTGTCGACCCCCGACGCAACTCCGTCGGGGTCGCGGCGAAGATCTCTCGGATTGTGTCGTTGAACTGGCGAACGCTCGCGAACCCGGCCGCGAATGCAACTTCGGCAAAGTGCAGCGCAGTCGACTCGATCAACACCCGCGCGGTCTGCGCCCGGCGCGCTCGCGCGAGGGCAATCGGGCCGGCTCCGACCTCCTTCACGAGTTGCCGGTGCAGATGGCGGGCGCTGAAGTGCAACCTGCTCGCGAGCCCGGCGACGCCCTCGCGGTCGACGAGCCCGTCCGCGATCAGCCGCATCGCCCGGCCCACGACGTCCGTGCGGGTGTCCCATTCGGGCGACCCCGGCGCGGCGTCGGGCCGGCACCGTTTACACGCCCTAAAGCCGGCCCCGTGGGCGGCGGCCGCAGTCGCATAGAAGTGTGTGTTTGAACGTTTTGGCGTCATGGCCGGGCAGCTCGGGCGGCAGTAGATGCCGGTCGAGCTCACCGCGACCACGAACCAGCCGTCGAACCTCGGGTCGCGGCTCTCGGTGGCCTGATAACACCGCTCGAAATCGGGGATCACACGGCTATGTTGGCATCACGAACGGGCCCCGGCTGGCGGATTTCGGACCCCATGGCCAACGCATCAACCCCTAACCGACGACCTCGTCGGGCTCCGCCAGCAGGCGGTTGGAGCTCAAGAAATCGTCCGTTAGGAAGAACGCTTCGCGTGTCATCGCTTGGGTGCGGAGATTGAAGATCAACGACAGCTCGCGGCGGCCGTCCTCGTAGTGCAGATACGTCTTGATCGTCGACGCATCGACCTGGATCTCGTTCCACGACGGAGGGGTTCGCCCCCGCACGCGCCGCGTGGCTGCCGTGCCCGAGTTGCATATCAGCATCCCGTTCACCCCCCAGAAGAACGGGACGTGCTTGTGGCCCGACAAGACGACGTCGATGTCGAGTTGCGTGAGCTCGGCGAGCACATCGCCCGCATCCGTGATGATGTTGCGTTCGCGCCCTGTCCCCGGGATCGACACAAGGTGGTGGTGGATAACGAAGATCTTGATGTCGTCGGGGTGCGCGAACTGCTCCTTGATCCACGCGTAATGCTCCCTGCCGACACGGCCCTCGTTGAGGTCGGGCTCGGACGAATCGACTGCCACTACCGTGAAGCCGGTCGCCCGCAGACGCTCGGCTCGTTCCGATTCGAACGCCTCCCGGTACGTCGAGAAGCGTTTGCCGAAGTACTGCTCGAAGTGGATGTAGCCAACATTGCGTGAGTCGTGGTTTCCCGGGACGACTATCTTCGGATGCTCGATCTCGTCGAGCCAGCGAACAGCATCCTCGAACTCCCACTCGTAGCCCGCCGCGGTCAGGTCGCCCACGACCACCACCAGGTCGGGCTCCATGTGATTGATCCGCTTGACGGCGGAGGACATCATCTCGTCGTCGAACGTCAGCTCTCCGCAGTGGATATCGCTTATCTGGGCGATCCGCAGCGGGATGTTCGACATGGACACCAGGTCCTCCTCACCAATTCGCCGGTCGCTTACGATCATAGGAGTCGCATGGGACGACCAATTACTCACAGCCTAGTCAAAGCATTGCAGAAGGTGCCGGGATTCGACCTCCTGAGCGACCGGGACCTGCTGCGCATCGTGGGAGCGTCCGTGAACCTCGCGTGGCCGGAGGGGTCGATGGTGTTCGAGAAGGGGTCCCCCGGCGAGGCCCTCTACATCGTCCTGTCGGGAAAGGTCCGGATCTACGACCAGATCAACGGCTCCGAGGTCGAGATCGCTCGCATCGGCCCAGGCGACTTCTTCGGAGAGATGAGCCTGCTGCTCGAAACCACCCACACGAAAAACGTGCAGGCAGTCGAGGACAGCGAGCTCCTCGTGCTGATGAAGGACTCGTTTCGCCGGCTGCTGGAGATGCGCAGCGACCTCGAAGCGGTCGTTCACAAACGGCTGGTAGAGCGGCGTGCCGAAACGGAAGCCAAGGTCGAAACCGACCGCGCCACTAGCTGATCCACGACCTCGCCTATTCCGCCGTCACGTAGGCGGCGGTCAGGCCCCCGTCCACGAGGAACGTCGATCCGGTCACGTACGACGAGTCGTCGCCGGCGAGAAAGAGCGCGCCGTGGGCGATCTCGCGCGCCTGCGCAAGCCGGCCCATCGGGAGATGGACGAGCCTCCTCTCGAGGGCTCCCGGCGTCTCGGCGAACAGCCTCATGAGCAGCGGTGTCTCTACCGGGCCCGGGCACAACGCGTTCACCCGTACCCCCCGCGGAGCGAACTCGACCGCCAGCTCCCGGCTCATCGACAGAACCGCGCCCTTGGACGCGGTGTAGGAGACCTGCGACGTTGCAGCCCCCATCAACGCCACGAACGATGCCACGTTGATAACGGAACCGCCTCCGCGTTCCAGAAGGTGCGGTATCCCGTACTTGCAGCACAGAAACACTCCTTTGGTGTTCACGTCCTGCACGCGCTGCCACGCCTCGACGCCGGTGTCCAGGATCGAAGCATCGTCCTCGGGCATGATGCCGGCATTGTTGTAGAGGACGTCGATCCCTCCGTATCTCTCGGCGGTTGCCCGATACATCTCTTGAACACTGTCGGGATCGGACACATCGACGCGACAGAAGAACGCGTCGGCACAGTCTCTCGCAGTGGTCTCGCCTGCTTCCTCGTTCATGTCAGCCACGCATACCCTGGCTCCCTCTTCTGAGAACAGCAGCGCGGCCTCCCGGCCCATGCCACTCGCAGAGCCTGTGATGACGCAGACCTTGCCCTCGAGTCTTCCCATCATTCCCCCGTCGAGATGAACACGTTCTTCACGTCCGAGTAGCCGTCGAGCGCGTGCATGCCGAGCTCGCGCCCGAATCCCGATTGCTTCATGCCTCCGAATGGTGTGGAAACCCGGACGGAAGTGTTCGAGTTGATCGACAACACCCCCGCGTCGATCGCGCGCGCCACGCGCATCGCCCGGCCCACATCGCGGGTCCAAATCGATCCCGATAGCCCGTAGGGCGTGTCGTTCGCGATCCGGATTGCATCGCCCTCGTCCTCAAAGGGGATCAGGCATGCAACCGGCCCGAAGATCTCCTCGCGCGCTTGACGGGAATCGTTACCGATCGGGCCTATGAGAGTGGGTGGATACCAGAAGCCCGGCCCGTCCGGCGCGATGCCGGTGAACGCGACGTGGCCGTCGACGTAGGACGCAACCTTGGAGCGCTGGTCGGCGGAGATGAGGGGGCCCATCTCGGTCGCCTCGTCCGTGGGATCGCCGACCTTCAGCTTTGCGGTCGCCTCGATCAGTAGCCCGGTGAAGTGGTCGAAGATCGAACGCTCGACAAGGATGCGACTGCGCGCGCAGCAGTCTTGCCCCGCGTTGCCGAAGACTGCGTAGGGGGCCGATGCCGCCGCCGCCTCGAGATCGGCGTCGGCGAAGATCACGTTCGCGGACTTGCCGCCGAGTTCGAGGGTCACTCGCTTGATCGTCCCCGCCGCCCCCCTCATTACGCCCGCCCCCACCTCCGTCGAGCCGGTGAAGCCGATCTTTGCCACCTCCGAATGCTCGACGAGAGCCTGGCCCACCACCTTTCCCGCGCCCGCTACGACCTTCATCGTGCCCTCGGGGACACCGGCCTCGGCGATGATCTCTCCGAGTCGCATCGACGTCAGCGGGGTGATCTCTGCTGGCTTCAGCACGATCGTGTTGCCACAGGCGAGCGCCGGCGCCACCTTCCAGCTAGCGATGTTCAGCGGGAAGTTCCACGGAGTGATCAGACCCACGACCCCGAGAGGTTCCCTGAAGGTCACGTCCACGCCGCCGGCGACCGGGATGGTCTCCCCGTGATGCTTGTCGACGGCGCCGGCATAGAAATGGAACACCTCGGCCACCATGGCGACCTCACCGCGGGAATCGGAGATCGGCTTGCCGACGTTGGCGGTCTCGAGCTGGGCCAGGTCCTCGGAGTTGTCCTCGATGAGCATCGCGATCTTTCGAAGCACCTTTGCCCGGTCGGGCGGCGATACCGACGACCACTCTGGAAACGCCCTCTGGGCGTGCGCCACCGCGTCGTTGAGCTCGTCGACGCCCGCCTGCCGGGGGCTGGCGATCGTTTCCTCGCTGGCTGGATTAATGACGTCTGTCATAAGTCGCTCCTTGCGGGTTAGGCGGCCCGGTCGACGCGGACTTCTTGACACGCCAAACGCCTGCCGTGGATATTAGGTGCGGCGCGGCTGTCGCAAAAACAGGCAATTGCCCCATCGAGGACGACCTCGACCGCGCCGCGGTGATTGCCGGGAATGGGGGGACGCGATGTCGCGGGAGTCGAAGCCGAAGGTCGGGGGGGTCGAGTACGAGCACGTCGGCGGCGAGTACCTCGAGCAGCGCCGGCTCGAACGCCACGCAGGCAAGCTGCTCATCTGGGCCCTGGGCGTCGGCTATGTGATCTCCGGCGAGTACTTTTCGTGGAACTTCGGCTTCGACGCCGGAGGATACGGAGGCTTTCTCATCGCGACTCTGCTGATGATCGGCCTCTACACCTTGATGATCTACTGCATATCGGAGATGGCCACCGCGTTTCCGGTCACCGGTGGCCCCTACGCGTTCGGTCGACGCGCGATGGGCCCGTGGGGAGGGTTCTCGATCGGTATCGCAGCGATCCTCGAATACGTCCTGGCTACTGCGACGATCGGGTTTGGCATCGGGGCCTACATCACGGGGCTCCCGTGTTGCGACGATCTGCCCAGGATCCTCGGGCTGGAACCGACCGAATGGATCATCATTCTTTCCTACGTCGTCTTCGTTGGAATCAACATCCTTGGAATACAGCAGACGCTGTGGTCGCTGTTTGTGATCACCGGGATCTCGGTGGTCGTGTTGGTTCTGTGGGGACTCGTCCTCATGCTGGGGGGCGGGTGGGACGCGTCAAACTTCACGAACATCCCGCCCGAGTCGGGAGAAAGCTCCGTCTTCCCCTTCGGCGTTTTCAAGGGCGTCCTCGCCGCGCTGCCGTTTGCGGCGTGGTTCTATCTCGCCATAGAGGGAACGCCGATGGCGGCCGAGGAGGCGAGGGATCCCGCGCGCGACCTTCCCGGCGGCACGATTCTGGCCATGTGGTCGCTCGTTGGCTTCTCTGCCATCGTCTTCCTCGTCGGTGGAGGAATAGGGGGGGCGCAGCTTCTGAGCGGCTCCGGCGCGCCTCTGCCGGATGTTGTGGCGGTGGCGCACGGGGGGAAGAACTGGTTCTTCTGGCTCGTCACGATTGTCGGCCTTACCGGACTTCTGGCGTCGTTCTTCTCGATCATCTTCGCCTACAGTCGCATCATCTATTCGTTGTCGCGCGCGGGCTACATACCTCGGTTGCTCTCACGGACGGGCACGCAACGCACGCCTTATCTGGCGTTGGTCATCCCGGCGCTTCTCGCGATCGTCGCGGTGATCGTCTACAACCGTATCGACCCCGACAACGCGATCCCGAACTTCACGCAGATGTCGGTGTTCGGCGCCCTCGTCACATATGTGCTGATGATGGTGGCCTTCATTGTCTTGAGACGAAAGGAGCCTGACGTTCCGCGGCCGTACCGGAGCCCGGTCGGCATCCCGGGCGCGGTGGTGGTGATAGCCATCTCGCTGCTGGCGATGGGCGGCTCGCTCGCCTACGACGTTCCCGGCGCGGAGTTCGGCGTACTCGCAACGATCATCGCCATCGCCTTGGGCCTGCTGTATTTCGGGTTGGTGTCGAGGCACAGACTTGTGGCCGAAGCGCCGGAAGAGGAGTTCGCCGTCGTCGCACGCGCCGAGGCGGAGCTGGAGGAATCGCCGGCTGCGGTCGATCCCCCGCAACCTCCGCCCGGGCCACCACGCTAAGGGGTCGAGATGCACGAGCGAGGAGTATGACGTTGGCAAACATCGACAGAGAAGAACTCACCCGGCAGATCGCAGAGGGCTCCGTGGACACCGTCCTGTGCGTCTTCCCCGACCTTCAAGGCCGTTTCATGGGCAAGCGCGTCACCGGACGTTACTTCCTGGAGGATGTTCTGGGGGCCGAGGGGCTGCACGCGTGTTTGTATCTGGTCACCGTCGACATGGAGATGGAACCCCTTCCCGGTTACAAGTATGCCAACTGGGACACGGGCTACGGCGACTTCAAGATGGTTCCGGACCTCGACACCCTCAGGCTGATCCCGTGGCTGGAGAAGACGGCGCTTGTGATCTGCGATGTCGTTTCGGAAGAGGGTGACGAGCCCGTCGCGGTGACTCCGCGGCAGATTCTCAGGGAGCAGATCAGCCGCGCAGAAGCCAAGGGTTACACGGTCAAGTTCGGATCGGAACTCGAGTTCTTCCTGTTCAAGGACTCGTTCGACGATGCCCGGGCACGCGACTACAGAGACATGTCACCACACGCTCGCTACATCGAGGACTACCACATCCTGCAGACGACCAAGGATGAGTGGATCATCCGTCAGATTCGAAACGGGATGGACGCTGCCGGCGTCCCGGTCGAGTTCTCGAAGGGAGAGTGGGGGCAAGGGCAGCACGAGATCAACCTTCGGTTTGCCGATGCGCTCGAGATGGCGGACCGACACGCGCTGTACAAGAACGGGGTCAAGGAGATCGCCGCGCTGAACGGCGTGGCGATAACGTTCATGGCGAAGTGGTCGATGGCGGAGGCGGGGTCGTCCTGTCACATTCACTCGAGCGTCTGGGACGGCGACGGCAACGAGTCGTTGATGTGGGACGACGCGGATCCAGACCATATTGCCGAGACGTTTCGCTACTACCTCGGCGGACTGACCGCCACCGCACGCGAGATGGCGTGGATGTTTGCCCCGTCGGTGAATTCCTATAAGCGCTACCAGGCCGAATCCTGGGCCCCCACGGCGATCGCCGTCGGCCACGACAACCGGACCTGCGGCTTCCGTTTGGTCGGCGAACACGGCTCCTTCCGCATCGAATCGCGCATTCCCGGCGCCGACGTCAACCCGTACCTCGCATTCGCAGCAACGATCGCGGGCGGTCTTCACGGCATCGAGAACAAGATCGAGCCTCCCGAGATCTTTCGGGGGAACGCCTACGAAGCCAAGGACGTGCCGCGCGTCCCATCCTCTCTGCACGAAGCCATCGACGTATTCGAGAAGAGCCAGTTCGCTCGCGACGCTTTCGGCGACTTCGTGTTCGAGCATCTCCTGAACACCGCCAAGCAGGAGCAGTTCATATTCGACAACAACACGGTGACCGACTGGGAGCTCATTCGATACTTCGAACGAATCTAGAATTGGGTGGATGACTCACCCAATCGTTGTCCGCGGGGCGTGGTTAGGTCGATGAAACCGCTTGTCTGCGTCCGCCATCAGTCGACCGCTCCGTTAGGTGTCATCGGCGACGTCATCGGTGAGGGCGCTATCGAGTGGCGCTACCTCGACTGCTGGGACGACCCGCCGTGCCCGGAAGTCTCGCAGATGAGCGGGCTGATCGTTCTCGGCGGCGAGATGAATGCCGACGACATCACCACTTACCCCTATCTCGATCCGCTGAGAGTTTTCGTTCGAGAAGCGGTCGATGCCGGCCTGCCGGTACTGGGGATTTGCCTGGGGGCCCAGATCCTGACGCGCTCGCTCGGAGCCGACGTCTATCCGTCGCCCGTCAGGGAGATCGGCTTCCGCGACGTACACGCCACCGACGACGCGCTCTCAGATCCCGTGCTGGCGCCGTTCGCGCCCCGCTCGAAGGTCTTTCAGTTCCACGAGGATGCATGCGCCCTGCCCGAAGGAGCCGACCTGCTATTCACGGGCGACGAGGTCGCGGTTCAGGCCTTTCGTTATGGCTCGTCCGCCTACGGAGTTCAGTTCCACTTCGAGGTGACGCGCACGGAGATCGAGACCTGGTGCGACGAAACCCCCGAGCTCGAGACGACGTGGGGGACGACCAAGAAAGCGGTCCTACGCCAGGCCGACGAGATGCTCGAGCACCAGCAGGGGATCGGCCGCGAGGTCGCCAAGAGGTTTACCGCGCTGCTGAGATAGGCGGGGAGATGCGGCCGGCTAGATCCGCCTCTTGGTGCGGCGTCGCATCATCGAACGCCGGCCGTGCGACGAGAAGACAACTCGCGGCGCGGCCAGCTCTAGGCCCTGGGCCTGAAACTCGTCGCCGAGGCTGAGCTGGCGGGCGATCGCGCCGACGTCCTGGACGTGCCGGTCGGCCACCAGCGTGATGCCGGCTCCCGACTTTCCGGCCCTCGCGGTGCGCCCGACCCTGTGTATGTAGTCCTTGTGATCTCTCGGAGGGTCGTAGTTGATGACGTGACTGATGCCGTCGACGTCGAGACCCCTGGCGGCGACGTCGGTGCCGATGAGAACGTCCACCTTACCGGCCGTGAATCGCTCGAGCGCTTGCTGACGAGCTCCCTGGGTCATGTCGCCGTGAATCGCGAGGGCATTGACACCCTTGGATCTGAGCCTCAGCCGCAGCCTGTCGGCGCCACGCTTCGTGCCGACGAACACAAGGGCCAACCCTCTCTCCTCGCCGAGCACCTCGACGAGGGCCGCCAGTTTCTGGTGCTCGTCCACCGGGATGAAGCGGTGGTCGGCCGATTGGATGACGGGGCGAACGTCTTCGATCTCGTGGCGAACGGGATCGACCGTGTAGGCGCGCGCCATGTATCCCACGGCCCCGTCGAGCGTCGCCGAGAAGAACATCGTCTGGCGCTCCTTCTTAAGGCGTCCGACGATGCGCTGGACCTGGGGCTGAAACCCCATGTCGAGCATCCTGTCGGCTTCGTCGAGCACGAGGATCTTCGTGCCCTCCACCTTGAGAAGCTTCCGGTTCATGAGGTCCCACAGTCGCCCCGGGGTCGCGACCACGACATGGGCCTTGGCGGCTCTCTGCGCCTGCTTGGCGATGGGTACGCCGCCGTACACGGCGGCGACGCGCAGGTTGCGAGCGGCGGCGAGGTCGTGCATCTCGTCCGTCACCTGCACGGCCAGCTCGCGCGTCGGCACCAGCACGAGGGCCGAGGGCCGCGCCATGCTCGCATCGAGTGTTTCCACGATGGGAATGGCGAACGCAAGGGTCTTGCCCGACCCCGTACGGGAACGCGCCAGGATGTCCCGGCCTCCGAGGGCGTCTCGAAGAACCAGGTCTTGAATCCGAAACGGCTTGTCGATGCCGCGCACCGAGAGCGCGCGGGCAACGGGCGCGGTCACGCCCAACTCAGCGAAAGAAGACAACTTCGTCTCAACTCCTTCTATACATTCGGTATAACCGATACCGATCGACGGGAGACCCGAACATCCCGTCACCTAGAAGGGGAAACCGGAGGCAGATCTCACGGGCGACTTATCACGCCCTGAACAGCACTAGTGTTGCCAATTGTACACGACTACTCTGACTTCGACTCACAACTCACTGGACTTGAATCCGCCGAACAGATTCGCATACGTAGATCCAACTAGTTCCTCGGGAATATCGAGGCGGCCACCTCGTGCCTAAAGCGCTCGAGTTGCGCGTGCTGTTGCGTGGCGCGCTCGATCATCGCGTCGAGATCGACGCCTGCGTACTCTCCATTGTCGGTCACGGCCCTAAGCGCCTCCCAGAGACTGAGCTTGCCTCTTACGCCGAGCGTCAGCGCCTCCAGCTCCACAAGCCTCGACAACGGTGAATAGTTGGTGATCTCGCCGTTGAGCTTGAGGCGCCCGAGCTTCTCGCCCAACCAGGCGACGCTCTGCTTCACCTGATTGGGAGCGAAGCCCAGCCGTTGCATCAACTGCTGGAGCGTCTGTTGATCCTCGGAGATCTCGGCGACGAGCTTCTGATCGAGAAACAGCCCGAGCTCCGTGTCCCGATTGCTCCCGGCCGCCCGCTTGGCCATCTCTAGGCCCGCCATCGACCCGGCGAGATGGTCCTCCAGATAGATGCCGAGGTATTTGCGGGCCTTGGTGGCGGTGACGGAATCACGGTGCTGTCCGGCCGAGCTCATGGCGTCCTCCATCTGTCGATCGTTAACGAGGCATTACCCACGATGAATGCGACCCACCAGAACCCGCCCGGTCGGTCGTCAGAGACCGAACGGGTTGGGTCCCTCGTCGCCGCGGCCCTGGTTTCGCAAGAACCGCTCCACCTCCTGCCCGATGTTCTCCGCCGCTGGGATCTCTTGTTCGCCGACCATGCTCTCGAGGCGCTCCACGTACTCCTGCGCTTCGGCGTTGCCGGCGATGAGCTCGGTGAGGGCCTTACTCTGACGACCGGCCTCACCCTCGAGTTCGCCGGCGCCAATCGTCACGCTCAGGTGGGTCTCAACGCGGCGAAGGAGCGCGATCGCGCCGGCCGCGTACGGCGATGCGTAATGCGGGACCTGGGCCCAGAAACCGACGGCCGGAATGCCGGCCTGCGCGATCGTCCATTCCACCGCGCTTACCGCCGCTGCGGGAACGCGCAACAAGCCCTCGACCCCCGAGGCTCCGCTCATCAGCTCCTTGCTCGACGCGGTCATCATGATCGGGGTAGGAGCGGTGTGGGGCACGGCCGCGGGGATCGCGCCGAGGCTGACGTGTTCGATCACGCCTATCCTGAGGGCCAAACCCAGCACGTCCGCGGCGAACTCCTTCCACCTGAAGTCCGGCTCGGGGCCGGTCAGAACGAACAGATCCCGATCCCGCAGGCGCCGGCGCGTCAGCGCCATCTCCTGCCACGCGAACTGCTTCGGGGTGCCATCCACGATGTCCAGGATCGGACGGTGATTGCGATAGTCGAAGAGGGCATCGCCGTCGAAGCTCGCTACCACTTCGCCGCCCTCGGCGATGTGGCGTGCTGCCACGGTGCCGGCTCCCCCGGCATCCACCCAATCCTGGAAGGAGACGATGAGCGCCGGCGCGACGACATCGGTGGGCTCGACCAACAGCTCGTATGTGGGCATATCTCTAGCGTAGGTCACCGGCCGGAAACGCGTCCGAGTAACTGGTGACACCTTTACCGGGTCTATACCGGGCCTATACCGCGGCGCCTCACGGTGGCACCAAGCATTCACTGCTGGGAGGTGTCCTATGCGACTCATCATCCGTACACGGTCTCGAATCCGTGGCCCCGGTGCTCTTTCGCGCCGGCGATCCGTTGCCTCGGCGGTTGCCGCCCTGGTCGCGGTCGCCTCGCTGGCGGCGACGAGCGCGGCGGCCCCCGACCCGGAGCGCTATAGCACCGCGCTCACCGGCTGGGGCTGGTACACGAGCGTGACGGAGACAGATCTCAACGTATTTATCGACCGATTCGGCATGAGGCTCGCCGACATCGAGGTGGTCGACCCGAATACCCCGAAGTTCGCAGCAACGCTGGTGCACAACTCCGGCACCTACCACCGCCCGTCGTGGCACTGGTACTTCGGGCTGACCTTCGATGAGCTCGTCAACCTCGACGAGATCACCAGCGGTCGGGAACGCGCGCTCGATGTCGAGAACTACATAGTCAACGGCCAGCGGCGCTACGCGATCGTCACCGTCAACAATCAGAACGACTACGCGAAGGGCTGGTGGTGGTACTTCAATGCCTCGAAGACGTTCATCAAGAACCACCTTCAAGGCAGGCGCATCATCGACATCGACCGCCGGCCGAATAGCTCCAACTACAACGTCATCATGATCGCCAACACGGGCGAGGACGCCAAGAAGTGGTGGTACTACTACAGCCGAACGCCCGCGCAGATCAAGAACTTGCTCAAGGCCAAGAAGGGTCGCCTCGTCGACATCGAGCGCGCCGGCACCGGCAAATACAACATCGTGATGGTGCGGCGGTCCGGCGAGTACTGGTGGTGGTACTACGGACTCAAGGGGTCACAGATCGGAGATCTCGCGGCCCAAAACGGAGCGCGCATCTTCGACATCGAGCGCTACTCGACCTCCGGAGGCACACGCTACGCGGTACTCATGCTGAACGACGTCAACTCGCTCACCACCAAGGTGCGCGAGATCATGAAGCCCGGGACGCAGGGGGCCGCGTTCGGGTTCTATCTCAAACGGGTGGGCGGCCCTGTCTACGCCGGGCTCCAGACGCAGAAGGTCTTCGAGCCGGCGAGCACGATCAAGGTCCTTCATCACCTGCACGCGATGAGGGCTGTGATGAACGGTCAGGCTTCGCTGACCGAAGACATCACCTGGTACGTCCGCCCCACCGATGACGCTCGTTACCCGAACGATTCCGACTACGCGGACGACAAGAACAAATGTGCATACGACTCCGACGGCAACGCGATCACGTCGAACCCCTACGTCGACGACCTGGGCAACGTGATTCTCAGGCAGATGATGGAGCAATCCGATAACCGCTCCACCGACGCCGTGCTCAACCGCTTCGGGATGAACGCCATAAACGGCACCGCGGACTTCGTGGCGATGAACGACACCCAGATCAATCACAGAATCGGTTGCCCCTCGAAAGCGAGTCCGAGCCCATTCAAGAGCAACGAACTCACGCTGTACGACGCAGGACTTCTGTACGAGGGCGTAGCGAACGGCAGCCTGCTGGGGACCGGTACCTTCAGGGACACGTTCTACGAGTACATGCTCAATAGCGCGAGTGGGTGGAAGCCGGTGGTCGATGAAGAAGCCGCCGACCTCGGGCTGTCTCAATCGACCGCGGATCAGTTCCTCAACGCGATGGAGGTTGCGGTCAAGGGGGGCAGCTACGACAACGGAGCCGACTGCCCCGACGGAGACTCGGGAGTCTGCCGGACGTTGCGCCGCACGGGCTTCGGCGTGCTGTACCTGCCCTTCAAAGTACGCGGCGGCATCGTGCCCACGCCGTACGTCTACGGTTCGTTTGTCGACGGGTTCTTTGCCTGCGGGTCGAGCAAGAAGGTCGACGGCAAGGAGACCGCCTGTGACAACGAGATCGCGAAGATCGGAGACGTGCGCAGCAAGGCTCACTTCGAGATGTTGAGGCCGCGCATCCGGGCCGCGCTGATGACCTGGTAGCAGCGTTGGTTGGGAGTTTGGGGGCACTATGCCCCCTATCTCCCACGCATGGTGTGCGGCTCAGTGCGTGATGACCGCGATCACCGACGCGGCGGTGAGGACGGCGAGGACGGCAGCTCCGGGGGCGCGGTCACCGGGTGGGAGGCCGCGCGCCACGACCACGGCTCCGGCAAGATGGCCGGCGAGCAGGACCCCGAGCTGGGCCCACAACAAACCGTCGACGCCCAGCGGGGCCGGATCCAGCCCCGCCCCCGCGCGGCCGAGCAGGTCCCAGCCCTCTCCGAACGGATCGCCGAGAAGCCCCGGCAGGAGCTGCACGCTCGTGAATAGCCGGTTGAAGTCCAGAGCCACGGCCACGACGATCCCGGCGACCGCGGGGACCGCCCCGCGGGCGACTCCGGATCGACCACGCTCCGCCGCCCTCGCCATCCCCTCCAGAAGCCCGGCGACGATCAGACCGGCCCCAACGACGCCCACGGTGGCCCACAGCAGCGAGTTGGGGTCGGCGTTGAGGTCGCCCCACAGCTCGGAGCGCCGGACCGCACCGAAGAGCACACCGCCGGCCAGCACGCCCAGCAGGCTCTCGGCGCCAGCGGGCGGCTGCCAGTCGGCAAGTCGGCGGCGCGACACGCGTGCCATCCACGACAGAACGATGCCGAGCGGCTCGGACGAGGCGAGCCACCGCACCCGCCCCATAGCGAGACATCCGGCCACCGTCGCGACCGTGTAGAGGGCCAGGATCGCGCCCACCGACCCGGGCTCGAGCGCATCCGGATAGGCGCTCAGGTACCAGACCCACACAAGCGCAGCCACGACGGCCGGCCACACATTACCGGGCGAACGGTCCGTATCGCCGGGGGC
This sequence comes from Actinomycetota bacterium, assembly GCA_050694175.1. GTDB lineage: Bacteria > Actinomycetota > CADDZG01 > CADDZG01 > WHSQ01 > JBOGXA01. The sequence goes on along the minus strand of JBOGXA010000001.1, from coordinate 133,044 downwards.
AAACGGCCGGGCGACGCCGTCCCACGGGTCGGTCCAGCGCCACACGGGCCCGACGACGGTGCTGATCAGCACGAGCAGGGGCCACACCGCCCCCACTATCAACGCGGGCGCGAGGTTCTCGAGCTGGTCATCGGATCCGAGCCGGCCGGCGGCGATCGCGAGGGCGAGCACTAGGACGGCGGCCGCCCGGGTCGCGATCTGCGGGAGCGACAGCCGCCCGGCCCACGAGGTCAACTGCGGCTCGGAACGGGGCTCTCTTTCGTCCCGTGACGGCCACACCAGGGCAACCATGAAGACGGCAAAACTCCCGGCAACGGCGGCCACCAGCGGTGAGAACGGCAGCGCGAAGGATTGGGTGACGGGGTGGGCAAAAAGGAGGTCTGCCGGCGGGGATCCAAAGAGCGGCAGCACGCCGGGCAGCATAGCGTCCGGGTGCCGAGATCCGCGCTGGGGGCCGGTGGGGCCGCGTCCATGTGGGATTCGGCCCGGGGAAGGAAATGGGTGCAGGGGCGGCGAACAGGAGGCAAGAGGAGGGATCTATGCGCAAACTACTGGCTTGCTCTGTCGTTTTCTGTCTCGTCGTGATGCTGTCCGCGCTCGGCTCACCGGCTTTCGCAGACCACACCGACCCCCGAACACCGCTCGCCCCCACCGACGGCCCGGCCATCCCGGGCATCGAGAGGGGTGAGGGCACGTGGGAGATCATTGCCAACTTCCCGGGGGGCGCGAGTCCCGCCCTCACCGGCGGCGGAACCGATCTGGAGTTCTTTAGCCCCGCCGGCAGCAGCGACATCTACGGAGCGTTCGGAACGCTTGGTCAGGACGACGCCGGCAGCGTCGGCCAGCGTGTCCTGCAGCTGACCGATGACGGCGAGGTTGCGCCAACGTGGGTTGCCGACCACGGCTCGGCCCACTGCGGGACGACCAACCCGGCCGGCACGACCGGTCTGCAGCACGACTCTCAGGTCGCCCGGCTCGGCGCGATCAGGCTCCTTGCCGACACGACCGACGCGACCGGCAGGTGTCACGACTCGCCCGGCGGTGGCATCGAGCTTGTCGACGTGACGGACATCGCCAATCCGACCTCCGAACCTCGCGAGGTTCACCTCATCCGTCTCGCCGGCTTCTCCCATACCCACACCGTCGACACCAACCGCCCGTGGATCATCTACAACAGCAGCTCGGACTTCGCGGGTCGCAACTGGATCGACGTCATCGACACCCGCTCGTGCTTCGGCACCGCCAACTGGACCCTGGCCGAACGCCGCGAGCGGTGCCGGCCGAAGGTCTACCGCATCCAGTTCCAGGACGATTGGACGAAGCAGCGCGACCAGGACACCGGTGAGCTCGAGCCGGGGTCGGCCGCATGTCACGACATCACGTTCAAGAACAACAGGCTCTACTGCGCCGCGCTGAACGCAACCCTGATCATCGACGTCTCCCGCATGACCAATACCTTTGGAGGCATCCCCGGCACTCCGTTCCCGTGTCCGGTCGTCGCCGGTACTCGAACCGGGGCACAGGTCACCGACTGCAACGGCATGGGGCCGGAACGGACCGAGCGCGCCACCGGCTGGCAGTTCCTCGGCACGTTCAACCACCCCGGTCGTGACTGTTTGCCGAAGCCCGTCGACAACCGCTCCTGTAACTCGAATAACCACGTGCGATCGGATGAGGGCGTGTCCGTTTCTCACGAGGCGGACCCCACAGCCGACGAGCAATTGATGTTCGTAACGGACGAGCGCGGGGGCGGAGTTGTGCCACCCGGATCCTCTTGCCTCCCCGGTGTCGACAATCCGTTCGGCAACGGCGGCGCACATGCGTTTGACATCAGCGATCCGACGAACATCGAGTACGCCACCACGCCCGACGGCGACCCGGCCGTGTACATCAGCGATGCGGTGGTGCCGGCTCCGACCTTCTGCGACGTCCACGTGATCGAGTTGGTGCCCGGCGAGCAGCGGTTCATCGCCGCGTACTACACACAGGGCATCAAAGTCGTCGACTACTTCGTCGACGGTGAGGGCAACGTCACGTTCGAGGAGGTCGCCTCGTACACGCTCGCGCTGCCGAAAACCGCCAACACGTGGGCGGCTGAGCATTTCAAGATCGTCGACAATCCCGACGGCACCCGCACCTACTTCATCGCCGCGGACGACATCCACCGGGGCATCGACATCGTGAGCTGGACGGGTGATCCCAACCCGATCGGTGCCGAGCCTCCAGAGCCCAGCGTCGGAGCGACCGAGATGAATCTGGGCCTGATCGGCATCGCGGCGCTCCTGCTGCCGGCCGCGGCCGCGCTCGGGCGCCGTCGTCGCCGGAAGGTCTCGGCGGCTTAGTAAGAATCAGCGAAAGGGGTGAGGCATCTCCGCCTCACCCCTTTTGCGCGCCCGGTCGAGAGATGTCTACTGAACGACGATCTCCGAGTTCAGCTTGCTCTCGAAGTCGTCGAGCTGATACGTGCGACCGGCTTCGAAGGTCATCTCCACGATCACGGATTCGCCCGGCCCGATGCTCTGCATGCCGCCGGGGAACAGAGCGGGGACGTCGCCCTTGAAACCGCTTCCGAACCACTTGTTTAGATCCTTCATCGTCTTGCCCGGTTCGTAGGAATAGAACGCGAACTCGTGAGGCTTGGTTCCGTCGTTGATGAGTTCGATCGTGTGCGTTCCGGCTGCGACCTCGGGGACGTCGAATCCGTCGTCGGTGGCGGTGATCGTGAGATCCGTGTCGGGTGGTTCGACCCCCGATGAGCCCTCGACCTCGAACAGCCGAACCATTCCCTCGAAGGCGTGGGGCTGACCCTCCGGCGTTGGGAGGAAGCACAAGAAGACGTACTGGCCCTCGTCGAGGTCGCGCGTCATCGACGTGGTGGCGCCCGGACTGAGTACAGGAATCCCCGCGACGTCCTTGAACCACTTCGGGGGCCTGCCTCCCTTGAGCGCCTTCTCAATGTCCTCCATCGTGCGGTTGCCCTCGATCGCGCCGAACGCGACCTCGTGCGGCAGTTTGCCTTTGTTGGCGGCGCGGAAGGTCACCGTTCCTCCCGTGATGTCGCCGGTCATGCCGAAAGCGTATTCGCTCAACTCCACATCGACGACGTTACCCTGAGGGGCCGCAGTGTCTCCGGTGCCGCTGCCACCCCCATCGTCGTCCTCGCCGCAGGAAACCAGCACGAACGCACAGCACAGTGCCGCCGCAACTCGTAGACCGAGTCCCATCTCACTCCTCCCACTCCAAAAACGGAAATTGTTCGCAGCAAGATGTACGGCAGCAGCGTCCGGAAAACGTTACGAACTGAGCGGCGCCGTCTGTTTCGTTAGACCGAGGCAAGCTGTGGGGTTCCCGGCGGCCCTTAGAGAGATCAGGCCAGTCAAAAAGGGGTCACGCTTCCTCTTCGAACAGCGGAGCCATTCTTATCTCCATCGAGGCCCCCTCGGCGTCGAGCCCCTCATTGCTCCACACGGTCAGCGCCTCGTCGTAGACGTCAACGGGGGTGTCCGTCTCCTCGATCCATGCCACCAGGGCATCGCCCCAGCGCTCCTCGAGCAGTGCGGAGCGCATCTCCTCGAGCCGGGCCGACGATCTCACGGTCGCGGCGGGAACCTGCGCAACGACTTGCAGTGCGAGCACGCGGGACAGCACGTCGGCGCTTTCGGCCAGAAACACTTTCGGATCTTCCTCGCGCACTACCGCGTACGCACCCGCGGCGCGTGCGGACTCAGGAACCATCTGCTTTCGGGAGGGGAAGCGAAGCTGCCGGTTCGGCCCCCGCCGCGTACGACGACAGCCTTACCTGACCCGCCGGCGAGAGCATCTCGATCGCGTCGTCGAACGTCGAACCGTGCGCGGTTCGGAGCGCCTGGCCCCCGGCACTGCTGTAAGCAGGCAGGTCGGTCGTCAGGAACACCAGCCGGTAGTCGCCGAGCCGGGATGCCCTGAGCACCGACGCCTTGCCGAGCGATTTCCATAGAGTGTCGGTTCGACGCAGCCCCGCGCGCGTCGAGGTGAACGCCCCGGACACATCGAAGAACCAGGTCCTTCCCACCTTGTCCACCGCCGCGAAATTCACCTCGACCCCACCTCTCAGGCGCCGGTCTTCCTCGATCTCGACGAAGCCGCAGTCTCGGAGCACGGCGCGTGCGATCTCCTTGGCGCGCCGACCTTCCCTGACCGCCCTGCTCTGGTACGGCTCGTCGTCGGAAGCAGGATTCGGGACCGCGGGAATTGCGACGCGTAGGTTGAGCGCCGTCTGGCCCGAAACCTGTGCGTCTCCAAGTGCCTGCTCGACGCGCCGGCGCGCGGCGCGCACGTACCCGGCGTCGGTGTCGTAGCCGACGAAATGTCGCTCGGCCTTGATCGCCGCGACGGCGGTCGACCCCGACCCCACCAGCGGATCCAGGACGACGTCCCCGCGGTAGGTGAAGAGCTGGATGAGCCGTCCCGGCAGGTCCACCGGGAACGGCGCGGGATGGTTCACGCGCGTCGCGCTCTCGGGAGGGATGTCCCACAGATCGGTGGTCGCCTCCATGAAGTCGTCCTTGAAGATCGAGACCTCCGAGGGGAGGCCGCGGCGGGCCCTCTCGCGGCGCGACAGCGCACGGTCGAATCGTCCCTTCGACGCCACCACGATTCGCTCGGTGAGATCTCGCAGCACAGGGTTGGCCGGGCTCTGAAACGACCCCCAGGCGCACGATCCGGACGCCCCCTGGCCCTTGACCCAGATGATCTCGCCTCGCAGGAGCAGCCCGAGGCGGTCCTGGAGGATCGTGGTCACGTCCGACGCCAACGACCGGTAGGGCCGGCGTCCGAGGTTGGCGACGTTGACGGCGATCCGGCCCCCCGGCTCGAGCACCCGCACGCACTCGGCGAAGACCTCCTCGAGCATCGTCAGGTAGTCGAGGTAGGTGGCCGGCACATGCCCCTCGCCGAGCGCCGCCTCGTACTCTTTGCCGGCGAAATAGGGCGGAGAGGTGACGACCAGGGCCACCGACGAGTCGACGACCTCCGCCATGTTTCGGGAGTCCCCCTGATAGATGCGGTCGAGCAGGTGGGGTGGGTTGACGCGGACCTCGTCGTCGCCGGACAGCTGCGGTACCGAGAAGCGGGCGTAGAAAGGACTCGAGTCGTGGCTCTCACGCCGGCTGACCCCGAAATCGGACGTCGAGGTGGGCCTTCTCTTGTGGGCCAAGCTGCCTCCCTGATCGCGACCTGCGGTCTCCATCCTAGGGCCGCCTCACGGTCTCCACGGGTATCCGGCCCCCGGGGCATCCCGACCTCGTCGCACTCAGTCACAATCCTGTGGACTGGCTGCAACAAGTTCGTTTAGAAGCGCGCCTATTCTGGGCGGAAAGCTAACGGAAGGAGCGAGGAGATGTGCCGGAGCATCAAGGTGCTGCGCGACTACGAGAGCCCGCCCTCGGACGATGAGATCCACGCCGCCGCGCTGCAGTTCGTGCGCAAGATCAGCGGGTTCCGGCAGCCGTCGAAGGTCAACGAACCCGCCTTCTACACGGCGGTTGAGGAGATCACCACCAGCTCGCGGGCGCTGCTCGACTCACTGCGCCCGTCCGCCCGAATATCTGCTTAGAGAGCCCGATCTGCCGGACATCGCGGATGCGCTTGCTTGCGATCGTCTTTGCCCTGACCCGCCTCGCGGGGCCCACGGGGGCGGCTCTCATATCGATAGTCCTGTCCGCCGTGGTAATCACACTGCGGCTCGGCGCCCCGACCCACAGACACGACTGAGCTGCGCGCCGGGGAGCCGAGTGCGCTCATTCGATCTCTAGCGTTCCGGTCATGCCGGCCTTTTCGTGGAACTTGCAGAGCACGTCGTAGCTGCCCTCAGCAATGTCTGCCAGCTGAACTTCCGCGGACTCTCCCGGCTGCACGTCGACATCGATGGACTGCCCCTTGATGGAGAAGTTGTGGGCCGCTTCCCCGTCGTTGATTACCTCGATCGTCGCGCCGGTCGTCGCGCTGACCGACGCGGGGTCGAACTCGTTGTCGAGTGCCGTCACGGTTACCGTTCCTCCGTCCTCCGCGGCCGCGGCGCCACCATCGCCGCCTCCACAAGCTCCTGCAACCAGTGCCACCGACACACTGCCAATCAGTAGCCAATGCTTACGCACCGTTAACACCTCCCTTTTTCGTTTACTCGGACACTTGAATGCGTGCGGTCATTTCGGGATGGATTGAGCACCGGTAGTCGTAGGTGCCGGGCTCGTCGATCCGAGCCGAGAACTTGTCGCCACTGCCGAGAACGTCGGAGCTCAGTGCGGACCCGTCACCCGTGACCGTGTGCTCGGTCGGATCGTCGTTCGTCCACGTGATCTGAGTTCCCGCCTTGACCTCGATCGTCCGGGGAGCAAAAGCAAAGTTCTCAATCGAGACCTTCGTACCCCGGGACGCAACCGATGCCTGCCGGACCAAAGGAGCGCCGGCGCGAACATGGAGAATGTCCTCCATGCCCATGTCGTCATGGCCCTCGACAAGGCACTCGATCTTGTAGGTGCCCGGTGCGAGATCGACCCGGACCCTCGTCGATTCACCCGGAGCAAGCAGTTCTGTCTCGAGCTTGAAACCATCGCCGCCGCCGTGGCCACTGTGATCCTCGTCCGCCTCGATCTCGAAGCCGTGATCGATGGTGCCGCGGTTTGTTATCACCAGGGTGATCCGGCCCGGCCTAATGGTCACCGCCTCGGGCGTAACGGCCCCTTCGCCGAGTGATACCTCGAGGCCCCCGCGACGCGGATCGACCCGCGCGGGCCTGGTCGTCCCTCCCGAATCCTCGGCCGACCCAGCGTCTCCCGCGTCGGCGGCGCGATCTGCCCGTTCACCGGTGCCGCGCGACCCGTCGCCTGGGCCCTGACTGCACGCGGCCAGCGCAATGAGTGCCGCACCCACTAATGTGCAGGCGACGCCGATGACTCTCTCCGCCACGGTCTCTCCTTCTCAGATCTCTCTTCTTTTCGCTCCAACTCGTGGTGACACGCTAAGGAGAGTGCGTTCAGGAGACCCACAGAGAGCTTTCAAGCACCGGTGAGCAGTTTGCAAAGAAGTAGTAAACGACCGCCGTACGGCCCGTTGGCCGGAATGATTGGGATGCTCCTATGGGCCTACCTCAGCTCCATCGCAGCCTTCTTCGGCGTCGCGTATGCAGCACAGCTGGAGGCCGTCAGGTCCGGCACACCGCCAACCACCGAGTCCTCGACCTAGAGATCACCGCTGTCTGCCGATTCCGACGCGCGGCCGACTGCGGGACTCCCCACGACCAATTGATCGAACATGTAGTAGAGCGCGATCAGGAAGTGCACGATCAGGGTCGCGAGAGCGCTTACGAAGGAAAGGGCAATCGCTCCGAGGTACACGAGAACGCCCGCTCCGAATCGAATCTTGGCCGCGCGGACGACCCTCGCATCGACAGGTTCGTGGAGAAGACGATCGTCTCTCAGGATCCAACGCCACATCGCCTGGTAAGCAAGCGCGACCAATAGCATCGTTCCGCTGTATATCGCCGCCGCGACGTGGGAGTTGTCGGAGTCCCTGATGTAGTCGGCGAGCACCGCAGTGCTAAAGGGAATCACCACGACGAACAGCAGCAGCAAGAGGTTGAAGAAGAGGAGCGGACGATCCACCTTCCTGACCTGAAGGAAGAGCGCGTGGTGGTTCACCCAAATGATTCCGATGATGAAAAAGCTCACGAAGTACGCAGCGAGTTGAGGCCACGCGTGTATGAATTCATCCCAGAGTCCGCCCTCTTCGGCCTCGGGGATCCTGACCTCAATGATCAACAGCGTGATGGCGATGGCCAGCACCCCATCGCTGAAGGCCTCAACCCTGTTCTTGTCCATGGTCCCCACATGATCCCAGGCGCGGACGGAAGATTGACCGATGATGTGGCCGTTCTCGATGGTTCTGCGCAGGAATCCGGGAGCGGCTCCTGCTCTTATCATGTCGGACCGGCCGCGGAGCGGCCCTGCTCTACGAATCGGGAGGCATCGTGCAAACGAACCAGCCGCAGGCGAACCGACCGCGCGAGGGCGGTGGCAGCAACCCGTGGAAGAGACTCCTCCTCCTATCGACGATTGGTGTCGTCGTCGTGCTGGTCGTCTTCATAGTTGTCCAGGGGGTCCTGATCCCCCGATCGCGGTGTACTTGGTCCTTGCGCTAATAGGCATAACCCTACTGAGGGCACGCGAGAGGGCCGGAGCGATCATGCTGGCAATCGTCTCCGTGCTGTTCCTGGCACTGAACCTGCCGTTCATCATCCCGTCCCTGTCGGTGCCGGAATCGTCGGTCGACTTCCTAACTACCGCGCTCACGGTGGTGGGGCTGGTGGCTGCGATTGCGTCCTCAATAGCGCTCCTCCGGCACGCAGACCGGGGCCCGGCCCGCCGCCTGGCAGCAGCGGTCGGCACGCTCTGCCTCCTCGCCGTGGCCGTCTCTATCGTCGCGCGCCTGGCGTACGAGGGGGCCGAGGCGAGCCCGGGTGACATCAGGATGGTCCTGCAGGACATCGAGTTCAAACCCCAGCGCATCTCCGGGGGGGCGGGCGAGATCTCCGTTTTTCTGGAGAACAAGGACACGGTTCTCCACACCTTCACCATCGAGGAGCTCGACGTGGACGTGGACGTCCCGGGCAACGGCTCCGCTCGGGTGACCTTCGAGGCCGAGGCCGGAATGTTCGAGTTCATATGCCTCCCCCACGAACAGGACATGGACGGAAGCCTGCGCGTCGATTCCTAGCTGCCCGCCCGAGACGCGGATCGAGTGTCCCTCACGACACGTATAGGCCGCTCAGGAGCTCACTCACGCCCCGGGCCCGGTCGCGGCTCAACTGTCATGAACTCCGAAACGTGCGTGAGGTCGAAGACCTCCCGATAGTGGTCGTTCAAACCGACGGCCGAGACCCCACGGCCATCGGACATCGCCCGTCGAAGGAGCCGCAGGAGCACGGCAATCCCGGTCGAGTCGATGAAACCGACCTCTTCGAAGTCGAGCACGATGGTTCCGGCTCCGTCGGCGGAGTCGTATGCAGCGTCGAGATCCTCCTGTGCCGAATCGACGAGATCGCCGGCCAGGCGGAACACGGACCGACCGCCGACTTTCTCTACCGAGACGCTAAGTGCCCTCTCAGACACCGGCTCGCTCGTCGTTCCCGACTGCGTTCCTCCGGCAGCCCTGGGGCCCGGATGACAGAAGCTTCATGCTCCTATCCTGCCAGAACGTACCCGTCCTTCTCTTCGCGAGGGCCGGCCGGCAGAGATTCGGCCTGGGCGCGGCGATGGATCACCGCAAGCGTGATGTCGTCGTCCTGTTCCCACCCGTCGCCGGTGAAGGCCGCCAGGTCGGCGAGGAGAGCAGTGATTGTCGACTTAGGCTCGGTCGCCCGCTGAAGAGACTCTTTCACACGAGAGAAGCCGTACATCTCCTTCGTTTCGTTGCGGGCTTCGGCGAGGCCGTCACTGTGGAGCATGATCGTGACGCCGAGCGCGATCGTCGTCTCGCATTCCTCGTACTGAATCCCCGGCATGAGCCCCAACGGTAGACCCGTAGCTCTCGCTTCAACGACCTCCTCGTCGACGCGCAGATACGGGACGTTGTGCCCTGCGTTCGCGAACAAGAGTCGCCCCGTTGCGGGATCAAGAACCGCGCACAGACAAGTGACGAACATCTGCTCGGGGATGTCTTTCAATAGAGACTCGTTGACGTGCTCCAGGATTGTGGCCGGGCTCAGCAACCGGGGCGACTCGCTGCGCAGAAGGCTCCTCGTGCTGGCCATAACGAGAGCTGCCGGCACGCCCTTGCCGGTGACGTCGCCCGCAACGATTACGAGGCGCCCATCCGGCAGGTCGATGAAGTCGTAGAAGTCGCCGCCCACATCGCGAGCCGCCTCCAGGTACGCGTAGATCTCCCACCCGGGGATGCTCGGCAGCTCCTTTGGAAAGAAGCGTTGCTGAATGAGACGCGCGACACGCATCTCATTGTCAATTCGCTCGCGTTCCCGCATCGCATTCTCGCGATCGCCGACCAGGAGGGCGACCCGAATGGCGACCGCGGCATGGTCGGACAGATCGTCGAGCAGCCTGAGATCATCGCTCGAATAGTCGGCATCGCTCATCCGGCGACCAAGATTTAGGATCCCAATCAGTTCCCCCTGGTTAACCAGCGGAACGGTCAGACAGACGCCCACTGATCGAAGTCGGAGCAGGGCCTCGGCCGTAATATCCGGGTCGGCGAGGTCGACGGGCCCGGCCGCCTCCGTGAAAACCGGCCGTACGTCGACCCCCAGCCTGACCTCGTCGAAATCCCGTTCCTGCAAGCCGGCCCTGCTTGCATCGACCCAGAACCCGATCCGGCGCATGGTGATGCTCTCCTCGGTCGCACCCTCGAGGCTTGACGCTACCCACAACGAGACGCCGGTCGGATGCATTGTCTCTCTTACCACTCGCAGCAGCTCGTCGGTGAGGGTCTGCAGGTCGATCTCTTGCCGCAGCCTCGATGCGAATGCCTGAAGCCTCTTCGTCGCGTCGTACCGCTGACGATAGAAGCGCTTATCGATGAGATCCTGGAGCCGGCGCCGCGCCGGCTGGAACAGAACCGCAACGCCGAATGTCGCCGCCGCCGCCGTGACGAAGGACTGTTGTGCGACTGCGCTCACGGCCGCCAGAATCACGAAATAGGTCAGTCCGAGAACGCCGGTGAGTGCACCGTAGACAAGGGTTCGGTTGATGAATATGTCCATGTCCCATAGCCGGTAGCGCCACACCGAGACCGCAATCGAAATCGGTAGCAGGATCGCCGCCATCCCGAGGATGACCAACAAGATGAGGTTGTAGATGATCTCAACCCGGGGCGTGACGATTGCGAGGTCGTCGAGCCCCGCGCCGAGGCCCGGATTGAAGGCAAACAGCATCGGTGGGACGACCGCCAGGACGCATATCGCCGCAACAACAAGCTTCGTACGGTTTCTCTGGTCGGCGCTCGAAATGAAGAATCGATAGATCTGGGCGCCCACGGCGCTTCCGACGACGATCGTCACCAAGGCTATCTGAGCGGACGTGGACCACGTTGTCGGATCGACCATCGTCCCGTCGAAGACGTTCCACGCGATCCAATGCGCCGCCAACGCGATCGCGGCATACCGCGTCCATCGCGGCACAAAGCGCCCGTCGGGGAACAAATAAAGAAAGACGATGATGGTGATGCCCGCGAGCGTCCTCCCGAGCCCGACCTCGAACGGGCGCGCATTCCCCACGGCACGCGCGACGACGTCGAGTACCGATCCGCGAGGGAGTGCTCCGATCGGGGCGAACCACGTCATCCCCAGCGTAAGCAAGGTGAATGAGACCAGTCCCGTCATCCAGTCGTCCGAACGGCGCACGAATATTCCGATGGCGGTGACGGAGAAGACGACCATTCCCAGGATCCGAAACACGAGATCGCCCTGTAAGACGGCGTCGCGCGCAATCCCGAGATCCTCGAGCCCACCCACAATCGAAGGGTTGAGGGCAAAGGCGCCCGCGCGGGTCAGCAGATCAAGCGAGCCCTCATCAAACATGCGGATGAAGCTGGTCACCGCCGGGACGAGCGTGATGAGCAGGCCGGCACCCCACCCCGCGCACAGGAGCGCGCGGGCGAACCCCCGGCATCTCGTGGCTGGAGGCGCGTCCGACCTGGGGTGGGTGGAGGCGGAGGTGTCCGTCACCCACCTATTATCGTGACGAATGGAACGAAATATCCAGGGGATTGCGTGATTTACGTACAGGGCCGACGGTCTTGCGCGGTCGCCCCGATGCCGTCAGGACGATAGGCTTCCAGAAAGGGGTGCGAGCTGAGCGAACTGCGGACTGAACCTGCGAGTACTGGAGGGGCCCGGCCGGTCGGACGCGCGCGCTTGGTGGCGTTCTACGGCATCGTTGGTCTCTTCACTCTCATGCTCCTGTTCATGAGCCCCTTGCAATTCGTTGTGCTCGGATGGTTCCTCGAGGAAGCCCAGACACATAGGGTCCACGAGGTTTCCTTCGGCTTCATCTTCGTCCTCAGCCTGGTAGGCGTGCTCGCTCAACTCCGCAAGCCCGCCGGCAAGATCGCGCAGATGTGGCAGACAGCCATTCCGATCTGGCTCGTGATTGTGGCGATCATCCTGATCGGCGAGGGACTCGATGCCTTTATTCTGCTATTCCTCGTCGTGCCCGCCGCGCTGATGGCGCTGCACCCGGGCCGGCCCATGCTCTTTCATCGGGTGGCCGATCCAAGCAGGCTACTGGCCGCTATGACGGTTGTTGCCGCCGTCCCGCTGCTGATCTTTGCAGTCGGCGAGTTCCGGATCGGACAGGACGCAGCCGCCGTTGCGGGCGATGTCGAGATATCCGACGACGAATCCATCGATGAAGTCGAACGCAAACTACGCGCCGCGGGCGACACTCCGGAAGAGAAGGAGGCCGCGGTGCACTACGGACACTGGTCGGCGATGGCGGCATTCGCGGTCGGGATCGCGACCCTCGGCGCCCCCGCCGCGTTGAGGCTTCCCGGGTGGCGAGTTCCGGCGTGGGGAGCCGGGCTGGCGGCCGTCATCTATGGCGTGGTGTCGCTCGCCTATCCGGAGGACGCGTCTGCGGCGAATTCGATCTGGGCGGCGCTCGCGATCCTATGGGGCGTTGGGTTCATCGGGGTTGCGGAAGCCGAGGGGCGCAGCCGCCCGCCGGCTCCGGCCTGATCCTTCCTACGTATCCAGCGACTTCCTCGAGTAGGCCGCGGGGTCGAGGTCGTGGCGGTAGGCGAGGCTGATCCGGGGCCCGGCCCGAGCGACCTTCGGCACGCTGTGCTCCCATGTTCGCTGTGACTTCCCGCCCGTCACCAAGAGATCGCCACGTCCGAGGGTGAACGACCGGGACGCGCCGCCTCCGGCGGGTCGCAACAGGAACTTGCGCGGCTCGCCGAGCGACACGAGCGCGACCACCGGCTCGTCGATCTCGGCGCGGATGCGATCGCCGTGCCAGGCGACGCTGTCGTTGCCGTCCCGATACAGGTTGAAGCCCACAGAATCGAACTCGCGTGCGTATCGCGTCGATAACACGGTCCTGATCTCTTCCAGGATCGGGGGCTTCAGTTGCTCTCCCGATCTCACGCTCCACGGTGCGGTGAGGCGCGGCTCTTTGACTTTACCCTCGTACATGTGGCGCGACCGTTGCCGCCAGTCGCGACCCGCGAGGATCTCCTCGAACAACCGGTCTGCCCCGGACACCCACGCGGGCGCGTAGTCGACCCACGATTCATCGTCCAGATCGATTCTCCGCAGCGTTTCGAACGAGCGGTCGAGGCTCGGCTCCTCGCCGGCGGCCAGAAGTGACGGCTGCCAGATGAGGCCCTCGATGTCTGCCATATACCAATGATGGCGCGATCCCTGGACCCGACGAGCACCCACGGCGATGCTCCGATCTCATGCTCGTTCGGGGGTCGAGGGCTAGGCTATCGGCGACCGGCGTTCTCTACAGGGAGGTTCAGGTGGCCTTGAAGCTTGGAATCGGACTGTTCACCGGCCAGATTCCCGCCTCGAGCGGCCGCTCCTTCCACGAGGAGTACAGGGACACGATCGAGCTCGTCCGGCATGTCGAGGCGATGGGCCTCGATTCGGCGTGGGTGTCCGAACACCATTTCTCCGAGGACGGATATCTGCCGTCCCTGCTTCCGATGCTCGCCGCATACGCGACCGTGACCGAACGGATCGAGCTCGGAACCGGGGTCGTGCTCGCGCCCTTCCACGACCCGATCCGCCTGGCCGAGGACTTCGCGGTTGTCGACCAGATCGCCGGCGGGCGGCTGATCTGCGGGCTCGGTATCGGGTGGCGCGACGAAGAGTTCAGGGAGTTTGGGATCGCAACGTCGTCGCGCGTGCGAAGACTCACTGAGATCGTCGACATCCTCCGGCTGGCATGGAACGAGAAACGATTCGACTACGACGGCAAGTACTACTCGTACTCGGGCGTCTCGGTCACGCCGAAGCCGGCGCGCGTTCCCCCGATTCTCGTGGGTGGGTTCGTCGACGATGCGATCAGGCGCGCGGGACGAATCGGTGACGGGTACGTGTCATCGCGCGCCACGCCCGACCGCGTCGCCGAGGCCTTCGAAATGGCGGCACAAGAACGGGCGGCCGCAGGCGGGGACGGACCCCCGCTCGTCGGCGTGCTGCAGAATGCCTTCGTCACGACCGATCCCGATGGCGACTGGCCGATGGTGAGGGATGGGATCGGCCACCAGCTCGGCGTGTACACGGGATGGCGGGCGGGAACCGACGTACCGGGGGTCGCCCTCGAGGTGCAGCCCCCCGACGAGGAGACAATCAGGGACATGACCGCATACGGGACGCCCGGCGACGTCGTCCGCTATCTGGAACCCGTCGTCGACACCCTTGTGCGTTACCCCGAGAGCCACCTGGTCGTACGGCTCCACTACCCGGGGATGAGCCGGGAACCCGCGGCGCGCGCGATCGAGCTCTTTGCCGAGGAGGTCGCGCCGGCGCTGCGACGTCGGGTCGCAGGGTGATCAACGAAGGGGAATTCTCGTGGCCGGGCTGAGAGCCGCGATCCTTGCGGCCGGACGCGGCGTCCGGATGGGCGGCGAGATCCCGAAAACTCTTCTCCCCCTGGGCGGCGATGAGCCGCTGCTCCACCACATCCTGCAGGGAGTGAGATCGGCGGGAATGACCGACGTGCTCATCGTCACCGGCTTCAAGTCCGGGGCAGTCCAGGAGTTCGTCGCGGAGCACGCAGAAGGACTCGAGGTCACATTCGTTCGCAACACGCGCTATGCGTCGTGGGGGAACTTTCATTCGCTGCGTATGGCGATCGACCAGAGTCCCGGGATGGACCTGCTCGTCGTCAACTGCGACGTCGTGATGGCCCCGGGTGTCTACCGTCGCGTAATTGATGCCGAAGGCGACCTCGCGCTCGCCGTCGAACGGCGCCGCCGGCTCGATGAGGAAGACATGCGCGTCGAGCTCGCAGATCGCAGGGTCGTCGCCATCGGCAAGCACCTGAAGATGGCGCGCAGCCACGGTGAGTTCGCCGGCGTGTCGATGCTGAGGCCGGCCGCGGCACAGTTGTACGCGGACACGGCAACCGACTGGGAGTGGCGGGCAACAACAGACGGCTATTACGAGGACGTGTACGCAACCCTGCTCGAGCGGCTGGACACGCGTGCCGTTTTCGTGGAGGCCGGCGAGTACGCCGAGGTCGACACCCCGGAGGACGTGGCCGCCGCACGCGCGGTCATTCGTGATCACGCCGACTCGTGGGCCGCGCCGGCCGCCGCGGAGTAGACGTGGAGTTCCCTCCGGTATTCATCTTCGAGGACGCCGACGAAGGCGCCGCCGCTCGTGAACTGGCCGGCGCTATTGACGGGCTCGGCATCGAGGCCCCGTACGTGCTCCACTCCGTGCACGGCGCCACTCTCGCCAGGGGAATCGGTAACTCACCCGGGCAGGCGGTTCCGCCCTCCGGAGCGGACCAGGAATGGGCATCCACACTCGGCTCGACGGTGAGGCGGTCGGGGGCGGGCGCGATTGTTGCCATAGGGGGTGGGCGCTGTCTCGACGTCGCCAAGCTCGCCGCCGCCCGCGCCGGCGTCGTCGTCGTGGGAGTACCGACCCAGCTCTCCCACGACGGGATCTGTTCGCCGGTTGCCGTGGTTCCCAACTCAACCGGTCGTACGGAGAGCCTCGGAGCGATCGGGCCGCGCGCCGTGTTCGTATCGATCCCCACCGTGATGCGCGCGCCCGCGGCCACCGTCGCCGCGGGACTCGGTGACCTCCTGGCCAACCCCCTCGCCCTGCGCGACTGGTCGCTGGCGGCCGAACGCGGGCTCGTCGAGATCGACCACCGCGCCTGGGACCTGTCGGTCGAGTCGTACGAACGGATCGAGTCGCACCTCGACGCCGATCCCGCCTCTGTCGCCGATCGGGCCCAGTTGATGCGAGAGCTGGCAGATGCCCTCGTCCTATCCGGTATGGCGATGATCTGCGCCGGCACATCGCGGCCCGCCTCGGGCGGAGAGCACGAGATCTCGCACGCCATCGATCAGCTCCACGCGGGGCGCGCCATGCACGGCGCGCAAGTCGCGTTCGGATGCATCGTCTCGGTCGCTCTCTACGGCGAGGACACGGATGCGTTTCGCGCCCGCCTTCGTCGCCTCGGGCTACCCCACCACCCGGCCGACCTGGGCCTGGCCCCCGAGGACGTCGTCCGGATCCTCCTGGAGGCTCCCGAGACGCGGGCGGGGCGCTTCACGATCCTCGAAGACGCCGATCTCGACGAAGACGATGCCCGGGCCACGGTCGCCAAGATCTGGGCCGACGACTGAACGCGGCCGCGGGCAACCTTTGTGGCCAGATGTCGACATGATTGACATCCAGCCTCAAACGTCGGCCTGGTTGCCGCCCGAACCCCTCTGGGGCGCGACGCGTCATCGCGTCCGGCTAGGGCGTTGCGGCCGTGGTCTTGTCGCCGCCGCGCCGGCGGTGCCGAAGTACACCGATAGGACGCCGGTGGCCAGGTGTAGATAGTTGTCGGCGGACTCGGCCCCCTCGATCGCGAGCCACTTCAGCACACCCACCATGCCGAGGAGAAACACCAGCAACAGCACGATGCCGAACAACAGGTTGACGCCCTTCGCCGTTTGATGGGAGCTCGAGGCGCCGAGCCACACGGCACCAAGGCCGATATGGACGATGTTGTGGAGAGGATTCACCGCGAAGATGACCAGCTCCTCGTCGAACGGCTCCCCTCGCGCCCAGCCGTCGAACCCCGTGACGGCGAATCCGATGATCCCGACCGCCAGATAGACGACCCCGAATACCAACGCGAACAACTGAGCCGGCGTCCTGTCACCAACCATCACGGCCATTGCCTCCCCTTTCAACTGGTCGCACCCCTACGCTACCCACAACTCCTATCCGACGCACCAGACAGGGGTTCGGTGTCGGAGCCGGCTGGGGATTGGCCGGCACAAGCTTTCCTTGGGGAGTGGTCGAAGCCCGAGTCCCCTACCAATCGACCGCCGCCTCGTCCCGCGAGCGCGTCTTCGTCAGGTTGCTGAGAGCCGACCCATCGAAATTCACTGTGAAGATGTCGAAGCGATTGCGTAGGGTGAGCCTGGCCATCGCAAGCTTCAGGCCGTCGGGCGACCACGCGTGTGACAGGCTCTCGACGCGGTTCTCGACCAGCCGGACCTTATTCTTTCCGTCGGACAGCATCGAGTACAGGTGGCACGTCGTTCCCTCGCATCTGATGAATGCGATGCGGTCTCCGGCAGGCGACCAGCGCGGGACCATGTCGTCACGAAAGCCGTTGTTGGTGAGTCGCGACTTGCCGCTACCGTCGGGGGCGATCGAATAGATCTCGTAGTCCTGGAAGGAGTCGTCGGCAAAGCTATAGACGATGCGGCTTCCGTCCGGTGACCACTGCGGCCACTGATCGTTCCCCTGATTGTTCGTCAGGCGCGTGATCCCGGATCCGTCCGTCGCGCCCCGATAGAGCTCATAGTCCCCACGCAGCCAGCGAACGAACACCAGCTCCGAACCATCCGGTGACCAGCTCGGCAAGTAGTTGTACCAACGATCGGTGGTGAGTGCGAGCTTCTGTGATCCGTCCGCGTTCATGACGTACAGGGCCGCACCGGCGTCATAGGAGGGAGCGCGCGAGAACGCGATTCTCGACCCGTCGGGGGACCAGATCGGAAAGCTGTCGATGGCGCTTCCCGAGGACAGCCGCGTCAGCCCCGTCCCGTCGATGTTGACGGCGAAGATGTCGCAGCGGCGGGGGCAGTTCGCGAACACGACCTTGCTTCCGTCCCGAGAGACGTCGTGATCCTGGGCCCAGAAATCTTCGGGCGTGAGCCGTACGAGGTTGGTGCCGTCGGGGTTCACGGAGTAGAGGGCCACGGTCCCCCCCGCGAACTTCGTGTATACGATCTTGCGAACGATGCCCGCGCCCGCGGGAAGTGACTGGGCCCCCAGCGCCGTTATCGCTGCCCCCACGACGATTATCGCAATAAGCCTTCGCGTCACCTGTTTCTCCTTCGTCCGTCTCGCCGGGCCTTGCAGAACAATCATGCAGTCCATCTGCAACTGTCGCAAGCGAGCCATGCACTTCGTCCCTCGGCGGTCAGCGCAGCGGGAACAGCAAGGGGACCATCACCAGGATCATGACGATCGTCAGAAGGGTGAGGGGAGCACCGAGCCGGGCGAAGTCTCCGTACTTGTATCCCCCCATGCTCCACACCAGCGTATTGGTCTGATAGCCGATCGGTGTGAGAAACGACAGCGTTGCACCGAACAGAATGACTATCGCAAAGGGTCGCGGATTGAGGCTTGCCTGCTCCGCGGCCGCCAGGGCGATGGGAAACATCAGGACGGCGGCTGCGTTGTTGGAGAGAAGCTCGGTCATCAGCATCGTCGCGATCAGTATTCCGGCAAGCACTCCAAGATCGCCAAGCGGCTGGAAGACGTCGACGACCAGCCCCGCTACCTCGCTCGCAAGGCCACTTTCGTTGATCGCGATTCCCAATCCGAAGCTGGTCGCCATCAAAACGATCACTTCGAGATCCACCGAGGCACGAGCTTCGGACACCGTGATGATCTTGAATCCGACCAGTGCGATCGCGATGAGCAGCGATGTCTGAAGGAGATCCAAGAGGCCCGTTCCCGCCACCAATATGAGACCAAGGGTCAGTATCTCCACGATGCGCGCCTTCTCCCGGCGCAACGGCCGGCCCTCGGCCAGCGGTACGACGACCAAGAAGTCCTGCTTTTCCCGCCAGGTTCGGCGGAAGTCGGGGCTCCCGAGCACCAGCAGCAAGTCCCCCGCCCGCAGCCGGATCTCTCCGAGCTTGCCGGCCACCGCCTCCCCGGCCCGGTGGATGGCGACCACCGCAGCGCCGTAGCGGGCACGAAAACCTGACTCCTTAAGTGTCGAGCCCACGAGCGGGGAGCTCTCACCGATAACGACCTCGTAGAAAGCGCGGCCGGGGTTCTGGCCCACCACCTCGAAATGCCGGTGCTCCGCGGAGACAAGCCCCGGGATGGCTTGCAGATCGAGGATGCGAGAGACGTTTCCGCTGAAAGTCAGCCTGTCCCCCGCCCCCAGCAACTCCCGAGGCGTGACGGGGGAGATCGTACGGCCATCGCGCTCGATTTCGACCAGGAAGACGCCTTCCAGTTGCCGCAGGCCCGCCCCCGCGACCGTCTGGCCCACGAGGGAACTGCCGTGACCGACCTCCATCTCGACCGTGAAGCGTCGGACTTGCTCACCGATTGACTCATCCGGACTATGCCGGACCTTTAGGAGCCGCGGCGCCAGGAGCACGATTGCCGTCACCCCGACGAGAGCGATGGGAAGGCCCACACCCGTAATCTCGAAAAGGCCGAGCGGGGGATAGCCGAACTGGCGCAGAAGCCCGGAGACAACGAGGTTGGTGGAGGTCCCGATCAAAGTGATGCAGCCTCCGAAGATGATGGCATAGCTCAACGGCATGAGATAGCGGGACGCCGAGCGTCCGGTGCGCCGCGCCCAGGTCAACACCCGCGGCGCGATCATGGCCACCAGTGGTGTATTGGCGATGAATGCCGACGCCGACATCGACGGATAGAGAATGCGGGCAAGCGTTCGTCGTGACTCTCCGTGACCCTCTTGCCCGTTGCTACCCAGCACTCGCTCGGTGATCTGCTCGAGCGCTCCAGTTATCTTGACCGCGCCGGCGAGGATATAGAGGGCTGCAACCGTGATGGGAGCATCGTTGGAGAAGCCTGCGAGGGCTCCCTCTTGGTCGATCACACCCACGACGAGAAGTGCCGTTACGGCGCCGGCCATGACCAGCGCCGGCGAGAAGCGGTCGGAGGCGAGGGCAACCAGGGTCGCCACAGCGACGATCAAAGTGATCCAAGCGTCGAGGTTCATGTCTCCACCCAGTTGCGTCCTTTAGCGCGCGGGCCCGTCCCTTCGGACCTCAACGGACTCAATGTAAACAGGAACGACCGGTCGCGACGCGTTCATAGCGTCGCGGCCTTTTACCGGCATGCCGGCGATCTTGTCAAGCGTGTCGAATGAGGACTCCGCCACGCTGCCGAAGATCGAGTACACAGAATTGATTCCTGAATGCTCCCTCTTTCCTTCGGGATCATGAACGACGATGAAGAACTGACTCCCTCCCGTGCCCGGCCCTTCATTGGTCATCGCCACCATGCCGTACACATACTCACTCTTTGGCGGTGGAAACTCGTCCGGGATCGTATAGCCGGGCCCGTCCGGCTCGCGACCGATGATGCCGTTGGGGTCGCCGGTACCGACCACGAAATTACGCTCGATGCGATGCCATGTCAGGCCGTTGTAGAAACCATCATCGGCAAGGAAGACAAAATTGGCCACCGTTCGCGGCGCCTCGGTCTCGAGAAGGTCAAGTTCGATATCGCCGCACGAGGTCCTGATCACGGCGGTGTAGTCGACCCGCGGCTGCAGGTCGAGATCGGGAGCTTCGTCGTACTGCCGGGGAGACGAGGATGGTGCCTCGACCTGGGGGCAGGGGAGATCCTGGGTTGCAGTGGGAGCAACGCCGGTGGAAGCCGCGCCGCTGCCCTCGAGGTCGCGCTCCTCCGTCGCCGTGAACACCATCAAAGCCGCAACGACGGCGAGAACGAAAAGCGCAGCCCCCGTCCTCGCCGTGCGCCGTCCAACGTTCTTACTGCGATCGTTCGCGTTATCCACGGCTTCGTGAACGGATGGGTAAGGACATGGAGGCACAGTATCCCGTGGCTTCACGGCGACCGTCGCGGCCGTCGAGGCGTCCCCCCGGCCGTGTGCCACAATCGCGCGAATGCACTCGGATGAACCGAACCACGCCCCGGTCCCCGACGAGGTGATGCGGAGGCGGGCGGCGCGGCGGAGGATGATCGCCCGGCGGAGACGGACGCTACTCGTGTTGGTCCTTCTGCTGGCGGTCGTTGGGGGGGCGAACCTGCTCACCCGAGAGGACTCCCCGGACAAGGCGGCCGGCCTTCAACCGGGCCGAGAGGTCTTCAGGGAGGGTCAGTCGACCCCCGACGTTCAAGAACTCGCCGCCAAGAAGATCAAGCACGTGGTCATGATCATCAAAGAGAACCGCAGCTTCGACAACTACTTCGGGCGCTACCCCGGAGCGGACGGAGCCACGAGGGGAAAAACGTCCGACGGCCGCGTCGTCAAGCTGTCGGTCGCGACCGATGTCCTGGAACCGGATCTCGGTCACGACTTCTTTGCCGGAGTCAACAGCATCAACGGCGGGCGGATGGACGGCTTCGACAAGGTCTACAACGGCAAGACCCTGAATGGATACTCCGCCTTTACGCGCAAGGGCATACCGAACTACTGGGCATACGCCGACAACTTCGTACTCGGCGATCGGATGCACTCGTCAATGTATGGCCCCACATTCCCACAGCATCTCTACACGGTGGGGGCCCAGGCCGGTCGGGTGGTCGGAAACAAGGAAGGCGGAGTCGGTGGCATTGGCTACTGCGACGATCAGGACGAAAGGGTATGGCGCTTCCAGAAGCTAGCTAAGAAAGAGCGGCGGCTCGTTATGGACTTCGAGGAACGGGCCGAGGTCGAAAGTATCGGTGCGTACTGGGAGCAGGTCCATCCTTGCTTCAATTTCAAGGTGTTACCAGATCTCCTCAACGAGGCCGGGATCTCCTGGCGCTACTACGATGTCGACGACTCGTGGTTCAACGCCATGCTTGCGATCCGCCACATCCGGTTCTCGAAGTACTGGGGACCGAACGTGATGCCTCAAGACCGAGTCCTCTCCGACATCCGCAACGAGCGTCTGCGCGAGGTTTCCTGGATCATCCCCCCAAGCGGTTACAACGAACATCCCGGGGGGCCGAGCGTGTGCCTGGGTGAGAACTGGACGGTTGAGGTGGTCAACGAGATCATGCGTTCAAAGTATTGGAAGAACACCGCGATCATCGTCACGTGGGACGACTTCGGCGGCTTCTACGATCATGTGCCTCCGCCCCACTTCGACATCATGGGGCTTGGTCCCCGCGTTCCCCTGCTGATCATCTCGCCGTGGACGGTGGAGGGATACGTCGACAACACGCTCTACGAGTTCTCGTCAATGGTCAAGTTCGTCGAGACGATCCACGGGCTCGATTGCCTGACCGAACGAGACTGCCGTGCCAACAACATGCTGGACGCGTTCGACTTCACTCAGGATAAGAGCGCCCGGAAGCGAAAGCTGATTCTCGAAGAACGGAGTTGTGAGGGACTGCCCCAAGAAGTCAGCGAAGAGTACGAAACCGAGGGGGTCGACGCATTCCGAGCCCTCGGGGATTGAGCGCGGGCCACAGCGGCCCCCACCTCAAACCGACCAGATCTCCTCTTCGGCCCCGGTGACTATCCGCCGGGCAACATCGGAACCCATCTTCACGGAGTGGTCCATGTTGCCGATCTCGTATTTCCAGGAGCCAAAGCGACCGCGCGAGTAGATGTCGTTGCCCATCAACCAGGGCTGAACGATCGCAAGCGCTGGATCGCGTTTCAACGTGGGTACCGGATAGGCGTAATCCGAGTCGATCACGTGCACCGACGCAACGGCCGGGCGACCCTCCACTACCCCGGCAGCGTGTAGTCCTCGCTCGACGCGCTCTTCCAACCCAGCGCGCGGCTCCTGCTTGTAGTGGGAGTACGACACCTCGGTCATATACGCGCAATATCTGCTCGTGTCGCCGCCGGGAACGTTGGCGGGAGAGTATTTTGCGAAGTTCGTCGCCCGGTAGAAGTTCGTGTTGTCCTGGGGGAAGTAGAGCCACGATTTGTCGTCCTTTAGCGGCGTCTCGAAGCCGATCCCGACCGTGAACACGCCCGTGTGCTCGAGATCGCGACTCGCATCACGCACCTCCCCCGGGCAGTGCGCCAAGACTTTGACGAGCAGATCGAGGGGCATGGTAGAGACGAGATGGTCGTAGTTCTCCTCGCTGCCGTCCGCGAACCGCACCGCCTTCTCCTCGGCATCGACCGCTACGATCGCGCGCCCGGTGTGAATGCGATCGGTGTATAGAAGAGCGAGGCGTCTGTAGATTTCACCGGTGCCGCCCTCGGCCGGGAACATGAAGAGGTTGTTAGGCCCCCACGCGACGTCGTCTTCCTCGAACACGATGGTCCTGATTGCACCGCGGTAGTCGACAACGCTGACGCGCTCCCCTATCCATTGAGCGGCCATGCGTTCAGGCGGAGTGGCCCATACCTTGAAGTTGTACGGTCGCATGAAGTGATGGGTTATCCCACCGCCGAAGGTCGCTTCCATCCACGCGGCGAAGTCCCCGGTGGGGTCGCCGCCGGGTGCTTCGATGAGTCCCAGTAGGCATTCGTAAGCAACTTCCGGGGGGAGATGACGCAGGTTGTTCTGAAAGGGGTAGGGAACCCAACGATCGTCGAACCGAATGTACGACGACCTCTCGTGATGGTAGACGTCGTCTCCCATGACCTCTTCGAGCAGCCGGTCAAACTCGCCGAAGTGGCTGAACACCACATGGCCGCCCTCGTCCCAAAGAAAACCTTGAGGGTCGACGTGCGAGGAGGCGTGGCCTCCCACGTAGTCGTGTTGCTCGTAGACGATCCAGTTGTCGTGACCAAGCCGGCTCAGCTCGCGGCCGCACCCCAGGCCACACGGGCCTGCACCGATGATCACAACTCGAGGTGTGTCTGTCATGGATTCCCCGCGTCGAACTTTCTTCAGTGGCCTCGCGCCTACATTGTCGCTCGCCGGCCCTCTTGACGTTCAACGGAGCTCGGGAGCCGCATAGATGTGGGACGGGCTACTGAGGGTCGAATCCCCGCAGGAGCGGAGCCTACCTCTGGTCCACGAGCAGCACAACGCCCATGTTGCGCTGGCATACTGCCCCTTGTGAACAGCGAAGTGCCTGCAATAGATGTTCTCGGCCTCAAACTCGCGCGGCTGACCACTGAGGCCGCGCTCGCGGCCGTGGCAACGCTGCACGAGCAGGACGCACCGGCGCTTGTTTTCCACGCGAATGCGCACACTCTCAACTCGGCCGTGAGCGATCTGGCTTATGCCGACGTGCTCCGCCGAGCCGATCTCGTCTTGAACGACGGCAAGGGTGTGATGCTCGGAGGGCTCCTGCTCGGGGAGCGCTTCCCGGCAGACCTGAACGGCAACCACTTCACCCCCCTGGTCCTGCAGCTTGCCTCCGAAAAGGGTTGGCCCGTTTACTTCCTGGGCGCGAAGCCAGGGGTCGCGGACCACGCCGCGAGTCTCCTCGCGGCGCAGATCCGCGGCCTTGAGGTGGTCGGAGTGCGGGATGGGTACTTCACCCCGGCAGAATTGGACGACGTGCTCGGCACGATTCGCAACTCCGGAGCGAAGCTGCTGTTGGTGGCGCTCGGAAATCCCGAGCAGGAACGCTGGCTCGACGAACATCTCGACAAGACGGGCGCTCGGATCGGGGTTGGCGTGGGTGCATTCTTCGATTTCCAGGCCGGAAGAGTGCGGCGCGCCCCGGCCTGGATGAACCGCATCGGTCTCGAGTGGGTCCACCGCTTTGTCCTCGAGCCACGCCGAATGTGGCGACGCTACTTGATCGGGAACCCGCTGTTTGTGGCCCGAGTACTGCGCCAGCGATTTCAAAAGGGGCGGGCGGCGGGACGACGGTGACCCTCGGATAGCCTCATGCACATGAACCAGAACTTCAAGCAACGTCTTCGCACGACTGGGATTGCGCGATGAGAACCAGAGGTCGCTCCTGTTACCCTGCCCCGATATGACTGAGCGAACAGAAAGCCGTTCCTCTTTCATCATCGCCACGAGGGACCGGCCGGAAGAACTCCTCAGGGCAGTAGAAAGCCTGGTCCTCCAGACGGTGTTGCCGAAGGAACTGTGTGTCATCGACTCCAGCGCGGAGTCTCCCGTGCGCGCGACCGTCGAGCAGCTGTGCGCCGGAGTGGGGCTCTCTCTCGACTACCATCACCCCGCTCCCCGCGGCCTCACTGTGCAACGGAACATTGGCATCGATCGAACGCGCGGCGATCCCGTCTTTCTGATAGACGACGACGTTTACCTGGAGCCCGACTGCCACGAGGAGATCCTCAAGGAATACGAGCGCTGGGGCCCGGAGCTTGGCGGAGTGGGACCAACCCCAACCCATCCATCTAGTCCGCGCAGCATCTCCGTTCTGTGGCGGAGGCTCTTCGGGATCGGTGGCTGGTGGCCCGAGGCGAGCGGCAGGATGCGATCGGGGTTCTGGGTCGAGGGAGTACTGGAGTCCGCAGGTGTGCGGAGGGTCGACTGCTTCCTTGGGTACTTCATGTCGTTTCGTCGGAAGGTGTTCGAGAACGAACGTTTCGACGAGGCGCTCGCGGGCTACGCGGACAAGGAAGATATCGACTTCACGTATCGCGTCTCACGACGCTTCGTCCTCGTGCAGACGCCCAGAGCGAGGTGCGACCACTTAAAAACGGAGACGTCGCGCCTGGCTGAATCCCAGCTCCAACGCATGAAGCTTTCCAATCACCTATATCTCTATCGAAAGAACATGCCACAGGATCTCAAGCACAAGGTTGCGCTGTGGTGGGGGTTCTTGGGATTACTCATACTGAATATCGGCCAGGCTGTCTTCAGGCGTGACTCGGGGCTGATCTCGGGGATTGTGGTCGGAGCATGGGAGCAAGCCCGCCGGAAGGGACTCATCGATCCTGTCGTCGAGAAGGCGCGTGGCTCTCTGTGACGATGTCGGGGCGAAGACGCCTGCCGACCGGTGGACTGCGCTCGCCATCGACCCCGTCACGCTGCAGCTGACTCGGTATCCTGCAGCGCGCGGCTTAGGGAAAAAGGTGGCTTCGTGAACAAAGTCCTGATGCTCGGCATCGACGGGATCACGTCCTCGGTTCTGGCTCCCGCCTTCGAAGCCGGGGTGATGCCGAGGCTGAAGCGATTACTCGATGACGGGGCATCAGGCGTCCTTACGTCCACCGTTCCGCCATTCACCCCACCCGGGTGGACCTCGATCTTTACAGGGGTGAATCCAGGAAAGCACGGGATCTTCGGTTTCACACTCGGCAATGCGCAGCGCAGGGGTGGGCTGGTGAGACTCGATCGCGTTGCGACACCTGCGATCTGGAACGCGGCGAACGCGCAGGGAGTGGAGATGGGTTTGTTCAACATCCCCATGACGTATCCACCTCCGCCGGTTCAGGGCTGGGCAGTGTCGGGCATGATGACGCCGGAGAACGAAGGCGGGGTGCCGCCCAACTTCACCCATCCCGACGACCTTCTTCATCAAATCGTCGAAAAGACGGGTGGCTACGAAATCGATATCGAGGTCAACTATGAGGAGGACTGGCGCTCAGCCGACATCATCGAACGACTCTCGCGCAATCTGAGGACAAAGCGACGGACGCTCTCTTATCTACTCGAGGAACGAGGAGAAGTAGGAATCATGTTTGTCGTCCTGGAAGCGCCAGACAGACTCATGCACGTTCACTACAAGTACCTCGATCCACGTTATGAGCACTTCTTCCGCCCGGAGGCGGCGCCCATCCGCAACCGGGCCTGGCGGTTCTTCGACGAGATGGATGAGGTCATCGGCGATCTCCTCGAATGGGCCGGACCGGAGGGATTCGTGATCACGATGTCCGATCACGGCTTCCAGGGCAAGGACAAGTCCGTCAATGTCAACTTGGCGCTCATGCAGTGGGGGCTCTTGGGGGTCTCCGGTCTGGGGAAGATCGCGGCAAGCAGCAGCCTGCGACGAATGGCGTGGAGGATAAAGAAAGTCATCCCGACGCAGGCCTACCGGAGAGCAAAGTCGATGGCTCATGTGATCGACTGGTCGAACACGAAGGCGTTCTCGGCACCGAACCCGCAGCAGGGCATCTACGTCAATCTCTGTGGTCGCGAGCCCTACGGCGTTGTCCCTGAGTCGGAGTACGAGACGGTGCGCGATGAGGTCATCGAGCGATTCTCGGACTGGACCGATCCGGACGACGGGAAGCCGGTGCTCGACGAGATCTTCCGGCGCGAAGAGGTCATGAACGGACCGGAGGCGGAGGGGGCGCCCGATCTTTTCCCGGTTTGCAGGCAGTACTCATACGAACTCTCCGATGGCCTCTACGCTGCATCGACGCTGACCGACTACCGAGACCAGCCGCGCGGTTTCCA
The DNA here is from genome assembly GCA_050694175.1 of Actinomycetota bacterium. Taxonomy (GTDB): domain Bacteria; phylum Actinomycetota; class CADDZG01; order CADDZG01; family WHSQ01; genus JBOGXA01. Next base: position 105,831 of record JBOGXA010000001.1, on the reverse strand, counting down.
CCACATGGACGGCGTCTTCGGGATCGCCGGGCCGGGGGTGAAGGCATCGACGAACGGCAGCGCGACCGTCTACGACATCGCGCCGACGGTGCTGCATCTTGCCGGGCTCGACGTGCTGCCCACAGATGGACGTGTTCTCGCCGAGCACATCCCCCGCCAGATGCTCGATACGCGCTCCATCGAGGTCCTCGACGTGGACTTGCCACTAGCCGGAGAGGGCATCGAGTCATCGCCCTATACGGCGAAAGACGAAGCACGGATCGAGGAATCCCTGCGTAACCTCGGTTATCTGTAGCGGGGCGATGCCGAAGCCGGCCGACCGCGAGCAGACTGAGCATGTGAGCGCGCTAGACGGGCTCCCGGGGTCACTCGACCCGCGGCTGGGGCTGGCGGGCAACCTCACCGGGTGCCCGATGGTCTTGTCCGCATGGATGGGCGCAGCGTCGTCGCCGTCGTCCCCGCCTACAACGAGGCCGACCGCGTTGGGGGGACCGTGGTCGCCCTGCGCTCGATTCCCGAGGTCCGCGGCGTCCTCGTCGTCGACGATGGCTCGGGCGATCCGACCTCCGCCCAGGCACTCACTTGCGGGGCCGCCGTCATCCGGATCGAGGCCAACCTCGGCAAGGGGGGCGCGCTCAATGCCGGCGTCGCCGCGCTCCGGGCCCGGGTGCGCCGCGGAGCCATGCGACCGCCGCGCGCCTTGCTGCTGGCCGACGCCGACCTCGGACCCAGCGCAGCCGGTCTCCGCCCTCTGATCCGACCGGTCCTGACCGGCCGGGCGGACCTCGCCATCGGCGACCTCCCCTCCCAGGAGGGCTCGGGCGGCTTCGGAATCGCGATGAGGCTGGCTCGTTTCGGCATCCGCAGGTTCGGGGGGATAGACGTGAGGGAACCGCTCTCGGGGCAGCGGGCCGTGGCGTGGAGTGCCCTCGGCGCCCTGTACCCCTTCGCAGGCCGGTTCGGAGTGGAGATCGCCATGACGATCGACGCCCTTACAGCCGGGCTTCAGGTCGCCGAGATCAAGGTCGACGTCGGGCACCGGGCGACTGCGATCAACGCCGCCGGTGTCACCCATCGCTTCGCCCAGGCACGTGCCATCACCCGGGAACTGCTGAGCCGGCAGATCGCCCGGCGGCGGGCCACCGAAGCGGGCTGCGAAATGGCGTGGACGTCCTTCGGCGACTGACTCACCCCGGCACAAACGTGAGCCGCAGCTTGCGATTGGGGTTATCGCGGTTGAGATCGACGAGCACGACGCTCTGCCACGTCCCCAGGGCCGGGACCCCTCCTTCGACGGGAATCGTCATCGACGGCGAGACGAAGGCGGGCAAGAGGTGGTCGGCGCCGTGCCCGGGTGAGCCGTGGGCATGGCGGTAGCGATCGTCCCTCGGCAGCAGCCTGTTTAGAGCGCCCTCGAGATCGTCCTCCGAGCCCGACCCGGTCTCCATCAGGACGATCCCCGCGGTTGCGTGCGGCGCGAACACATTTACGAGTCCGTCGCCTCCCCCATCGGCGCAGAACCTCCTCACGATATCGGTGACATCGACAAATCGAGAGCTGGTGGTGTCCAGAGAGTGCATCTCAGTCCTCATCGTGCGTCTCCCATCGTGCTCGCCGCGTGCGCGTCACTCCGATGCGGGTCCCGAGAAGCGCGGCTGCCGTTTCTCACGAAGCGACGCTATCCCCTCCTGCACGTCGGGCCCCGTGAAACCGATGAACTCCATCGCCAGGGATGCGTCGAAGATCGGCCCGGCAACACGCAGCCAGTTGTTGAGCGTGTACTTCGTCCAGCGGATCGCGCTGGCCGAGCCGCGCGCCAGTTTCCGCGCCACGCGCATCGCCGCGTCGTGGAGCTCGTCGTCCTCGACGCACATCGACACGAGCCCGATGCGTTCGGCCTCCTCTCCCGAAACCGGTTCGCACAACAGCAGGTAGTACTTCGCTTTCGCCATCCCGCACAAGAGGGGCCACACGATCGCGGCGTGGTCGCCGGCCGCAACCCCGAGGCGGGTGTGGCCATCGATGATGCGCGCCGACTTGGCTGCGATCGATACGTCGGCCAGCAGCCCGACCACGAGGCCTGCCCCGACCGCGGGCCCGTGCATAGCGGACACGATCGGCTTCGAGCAGTCGATGACGTTGTAGACGAGATCGCGCGCCTCGCGGAGCACCCGTGCTCGCACGGCGAAGTCGTCGGCGATATCGGCAACGAGGTCGAGGTCGCCGCCGGAGGAGAAACCTTCTCCAGCGCCGCGCACGATTACCGCTCTGACATCCGGGTCTTTGTCGATCGTCGTCCACACATCGGCGAGCTGCGTGTGCATCTCGTGGCCGACGGCGTTGAGCTTTCCCGGAGTATTCAGCACGACCTCGAGGATCCCGTCGTCGGGCCGTTCGAACTGCAGGGAGTCATAGGGCGCGTAGCGGTCGCTCATGACATCGCCGGGCGCCGGCGAGACTTCAGAAGGAGGAGCCCGCTACCCGCGAACGCAATCGCCACCGCGGTCCAGGCCACGCCCGTCGACAGCGGAGCCCGGGCCACCGCCAGGACGGCCGTGCCCACCAGGGCGAGGGCCGTGACGGCGAGGGCCGGGACGAGGCCGAGGGCCTCGGCGAGCCCGGCGTCGGGCAACATCCAGCGAAGCAGGAGGTAGCCGGGCCCGAGCAACAGCGCAATCAAAACGACAACAAGAGGAAGGTGGAAGAAGCCGGCGTCGCCAGCGTCGAACCCCGCGCGCACGTCGTCGCCTGAGAGGGTGGTTACTTGCGCGTCTTCGACAACCCAGACTGAGGCAAGGTCATCAAGTTGCCCGAGGCTCTCGAAACGAGCGAGTTCAAGCCCATCTCCCCCATGCGCCTCCAATAGCTCGACGTTAGATCCAGTTTCGTTGAACACGCTCATCATGACGATGACGGGCGGCTTGTCCACCTCCTCGATTCCGGCCTGCGCCTCTTCCAGGGTGTCTTCCGACAGCTCCCGGTAGAAGTCGCCCGTGCCGTCGGTCGGCTCGCCGGCCAGGAAGTTCTCGACCGACCCCAGATAGACGTGGCCGCGGTCGTGATAACCGTGCGGCAGGCCCGACCGCGAGATGTTCGCCACGAACTTCGTGCCCCCGTAGACCTGGGTGTCGAGCGGCTTCTCCGTTTCGGTTACGAACACGACCGGCCTGTCCTCACCCGACTCCTCGAGCGCGCTCTGGAGCGCGGCCAAGTCCTGACGCTGATCGCCGACGAGCCATGCCCCCTGGGGCTTATTCCACAGGTCGAGGTTGGCGGCGAAGTTCGTCACTATTGCTGCGGCAACGGCGAGCCCCCCCAGAGCTCCCAGCAACAGGTTGCGAACCAGCAGGAACCGGATCACAAAGTATCCGCCGAGCCCGACGAGCAATACCCATGCGAGCGTCGTGTTGAAGAAGCGGTAGTACGGGTAGGCGATGCCGGCAAGGAAACCGAAGATACCCGCGAGCGGCGCAAGCCAGACGATCGACACGCGGGCAAGTTCGTCCTCGGCCGCGCGCTTCCCGGCCACGAGCAACCCGATGGCGCCGACCGCAAAGAGGGGCCCATTCAGCGGCAGCCTCATGGTCTCGAGCCACAGCTCGAGCCTGGCCATGAAGAAGTCCTTCGATGCCGGCGGAGGGACTGCGGCCTCCGACAGCGATACCGACCGTCCCCAGATGCCGACCTTCCAGATCAGGTACGTCACGACGAGTGACGCGAGCGCGACCCCCACCACCGGCCCGTCATCGTGGACAACCGATCGCCAGTCGAATCGCCGGAAGAGCAGCCGCACCACCGCCATTGCACAGATCACGAGAAAGAAGATGACCAGGGTCGTCGGATGTGTCAGCCCCGACGCGACCAGCAGCGACCCCAGCCCGATCCGCGCCGGCCACGAATGGGCCGACGGCGTCAGGAAGAAAAGCGCCGCCGCCAGAAAAAACAGACACAGCAAGTTGTCGAGGTAGCCGTAGAAAGGTGGAGTGAGAAAGAGGCTCGCCGCGGCGAACGCGACCGAATGAAAGATGAGCGGGTCACGACGTGCCCGGTATGCAAACCCCGCGAGCAGGAGTGCAGTCAAGCATCGCAACGAGACGGTCAACAGAATCGTATAAGTGAGGGGGTGGATATCCGCCGCACGCCTCAGGATTCCGCCGGTGACTATGGATGTGACCCGATATCCGCCGGCAAGCACATCGCGCGGCCCTTTTATATCGATCAGTTCGGCGGGTTCTTCGGACAGCAATGCCTCCGCACGCCACGTGTAGAAAGCGGGGTCGTCACCAGGCGCGACCCGGTCTGGGTTAGCGATGAACGTCTGTCCGAAGATGACGAACAGGACAAGTGCCGTCACCACGAACGCCACTGGGTGGCCCAGCCACCGGTCGAGGGCCGAGCTCCGCGCGGGCCGGAGCGCCGATGCGTCGCCGTTTGACGCTTGAGGACCTGCGGTCACCGTCATACCTCTTGTCTTTCGCCGAGACGTTCGCCGAGGCGCAGCATCCTAACCATTCGGCTCCACCGCTCCGGAGGCGCAGTCGATGGCCGGGACGAGCCGGGAGGGTACGACGAGGTCGAAGATCCTGTCCTGCGGGTCGAACGGGCCGGCGCCACCCAACCGAGCGCCGGGGTCATCGGCGTTCTCCGCAAGCCGGTAGTCGGACAGCCAGCGCGCGATGTCATCCGCGCTCACCTCACGCCTATCCATTGCGTCGTAGTCGAGGAAGATCTCGGTGGGAAAGACACCCTCTGCGACGGGCCCGAACTTCTCGTTGATGTCTACCTTGACCTCGTCCGGGTCAATTGCGTACGAGTCGATGTCCTCGTCGTCCGGTTGTTGCCCGTGATCTGCGGTGAGAACCACCACCCAGCGCCCGTACCCGACGATTTCGTTGAGCGCATCGAGGAGCACACCAAGCTGTCGGTCGGATTCGACCACCGAGTCGTACACCTCGTCGGATGACATGCTGAAGTAGTGGCCGACGCGATCGATCTGTTTGTAGTTCGTGAACAGAAGATCGGTCACTCCATCGGCCCCATAGCCCTCGTCCTCGATCATGCTCACCATCGCCCGCGTGTGGTAGGCGATGAACGCGGGAGTCTCTTCGACTCGATCGATCTGGTCGAGGATCTCGTTGTCCCTCCACGAGCCGTCGAGTTCGCCGTCGGCTTCGTCGATGCGTTGCAGATCTTCCTCGAGGCCCTCCGTTTGGGCCAGAGACGGAGGCAATCGGTAGTGATCCTCGTTGGTGATCCACTCGTTCGTCTCCACGTCCAGCCAGGCCGCGTCGTCGCGGTCCCCCCCGTCGCGCTCCGCGCCCCGACCGATCATCCCGAGATGCCACGGTTCATAGCCAACCATGCCGACCAGCGCGCGATTCCGCGTCGACCCGTCCCAGCGCTCGGCGAGCGTCGGGACCTCTATGAAGCGCGACGACTCACCTCGTAGGAACGAATCGACGCGCTGCTTGCTCTCATCGCGCACCCAGATTCCGGTGATCCCGTGAGTGCGCGGCCATTCACCCGCGCCGAGAGTGGTGTGAACCGAGGGGGTGACCGATGGAGACGACCCAACCGTTGCGCGAGAAAAGGAGATGCCACCCCTCATCAGCTTGGCAAGGTTCGGCCATGCGTCCGGCCACTGGTCCAGAGTGTTCCAGCCTCCGCCGTCCCACACGACGGTCACAATCAGTCGCGGGGTTCGGGCCGAGCCGTCGGAGGATCCCACTTCGTCGAGAGGCCTCCCGTCGCGCGCGTCGAAGGGGGCTCCGATCAGACGCCCGAGAGTGGGTGCTATGTCCGCCATCGTGATCGGCGTGTCGACCTCGCGCGCAGGTACCACCAGGCCGGGACCATAGAACACGACCGGCACTCGTTGGAGGTGAGGCCACGGCCCCGAATGCGTCCAGCCACCGGCAGGGCTCGCCATGTACGCGGGATAGCGGGGAAGTATCGAGATATCGCCGCTGCGAGGGCCGAAATGTCCGCGCTGGACGCGCTCCCACCACCCCGGCGGGAGCGAGCAGGCCTGCTGCTCGAACGACGGTACCGGGCCCCCTTCCAGGCGCGTTGGATTCGTCAGGGGGGACACGACCTCGTTCCAGAAGTCACCCGCAAGACCGAGGGCGAACAGAAGCACCCCCACGGTTAGTGCCGCAGCGATGACAACGGCCGGCCGCGACGCTCCTCGGGCCACCGCCTAGAGGTGTGCGCCGACTTCGGCTGCCGGCGCCGGTTGGAGCAGCCCCGCACGCTTGAACCAGGCCCCGATAAGTCCCATGCCGGCCAGAAAAACGATGCCCATCGCGGCGATGAGAGGGCCCTGGAGATCGTCCGACCACAAGAGCTTCATGATTGCCGCCGCCAGGACCCACGCGCCGTTGTAGGAGATGTCGTAGAGCGAGAACGCCCGGCCCCGGAAATCATCGCCGAGGGCCTCCTGAACCATTGTGTCCAGCGAGATCTTCGCGAGGAAGAAACCGAAGCCGAGAAAGAACGTGAGAACTGCGAGGGCCGCGCCGAACTCGAAACTGCCGAGCAGGGTCACGGCGATCCCGGCGACGGCCGATGCCGCCAGAACCAGCTGAGCGATGCTCGATACGCGCCGGAGCAGCCGGTTCGCGAGGAGAAAGCCGAGCACTGCGCCCGCAGCACCGGCTCCTCCCGTGACGATCAGAACCACGGCCTCTTTGTCCTCCAGAAGATCTCGTGCGATAAACCCGATTCCAACGATTGAAAAGCTCCACAACAATCGCAGCCAGAAATAGGTCGTGATCGATGCACCCGCCTGTGGGGTTCGCGCTACCTCGCGCACGCCCGCAACGATGTTGCCGGCCACGGCCTTGGTCTCGGCCAACCAGGTCGATGCCGCGCGCGGCTCTCCTGCCCGCTTGATCCACAAGGCCAGGAGAGCACCGGCGCCGTACACGACCGCGCCGATCAGCACCACTGGGTCGGCATCCACCACGCTGGTTGCAACCAGGGCGAAACCGGCCCCGCCAATCTGGAACATCGCTCCACCGAGCTGCGACACCGCGTTTCCTTCGACGAGTGATCGATCCTCGAGAGCGGCGGGCAGCGCCGCGGCCTTGGTCGCGAGAACAATGCGTGTCGACGCTAGTGTGAGGACGAAAGCCAGGAAGAGAGGAACGTCACCGACGTCGCCCGTTCCCGCAAGCGCCACCAGCGCCACCACGACGGCCCGAAGCCCGTTGGCAACGAACAGAAGCCGGCGCCGGTCCCAGCGATCGATGATGACCCCCAGGAACGGGCTAACAACTGTGTACGGGATGAAGATGTAGAGCGCGATGCGGAGGACTTCATCGGGCGAGCGGGCGCTCTCGATGTCGAACCCCTTCTGATCGCCGAAGGTGATCGCCTTGCCGATCGCCGCCTGGACGATCCCGTCACCGGCCTGGGCCAGGAATTGCGTCCCCATCAGGGTGGCGAAGTCGCGCGATCGGCCGAAGAGGGCGAGCCCCCGCTGGATCATCTCCATCGCCGAGCACTCTATCTTCGGCGGGGCGCCCTACCCGGTCCCCCGCGATCGCCCACCCGATCGCTAGTCGGCAGGCTCGATCGTGAGGTCACCTTCCGGGTAATCGCCGGGCCCCAGCGCGTCGATCTCCTCCGGTGTGAGATCGGTGAGGTATCCGGTAGGAAAGACGCCCGCGAACACACGATCGTTCAGGCGAGTATGCGGGACGTTGTCCAAAGAAACAGTGCGCGGGATCGAGTCCTCAATTGTGTAGGTGCCGAGGTACCGGGCAATGTCCTCCAGGCTGTACCCGGCCTCGTCGAGCGCCTCTGTATCGATGAAGAAGTCCGCAGGGGTGGCCTGTTCCACCACCCGTCCGAACCTCAACTCGATGTCGCGCTCGACCTCGTTGAGGTCTATCCGCCAGCCGCCGGTGGTCTCCGGCAGAGGCTGCTGCCCGTGATCCGCGCTGATTGCGATGACGTAGTTACCGCGCCCGACGATCTGATCGAGCTCTGCCTTGAAGCGGCCGATCTGCCTGTCGACTTCGCTCAGCACATCGCCCTCTTCGGGGCTGATGACGTTCCACAGATGGCCTGCGTAGTCGGGCATCTTCATTTCCACCCATAGGAGATCCGTAATGTCGTCTTCACCGAGGCTCTCTCGCCGCAACACATCGACGACTGCGTCGCCGGTGAAGCGGGCGAACGCGGGGGTGCCGGGACGCGTCGCGGGTTCGGCAACCTCGTTCAACGGCCTGTCGAAGTATTTACCATCTCTCTCTCCGTCGCGCTCGTCGAGCGCGGGATTCCCTATTGTGTGACCGAACCACATGCCGTCGCGCAACCCGTCCCGTGAATCAAGGCTCGCTTCGTAGCGCTCCAAGCGTGAGAAATGAGTGGTCGAAAGATGTGCAGGAAGCCTGTAGTAATCCTCAGCGATCCACCAACCCTCGTCGGTCCCCTCTTCCTCGCCGATGTCCCACAACGCGGCTATGTCGCGATCTCCGCCGGCGCGCTGAGCACCCTGCCCGATCATGCCGAGATGCCAGCCCTCGTACGACACCGTGCCCACCACCGCTCGGTTGCCGTTCTGCTCGTCCCACAACTCGGAAACGGTCCGGCCCTGGATGTAGCGGGGGTCGGCGCCGTCCAGGAAAACGTCTCCGATCTCTCCATCGGGGTAGCGCATGACATTCCCGGGGAGACCGTGGCTCGTCGGATACGTACCGGTTCCGAAAGTCGCGTGAACTGCTCCTGTCACGGACGGTGCGGATCCGATGGTCGCGTTCACATAGGTCAGCCCCGCTGCACGCAGGGCGTCGATGTTCGGATGTGACGACGGATGCAGGCGCAGAGTGTTCCACCCACCGCCGTCGATGACGATCGTCAAGATCACCTTGGGCCGGCGCCTTTCTGTGAAACCCTGGAGGGGCGGAGCAGCGCTCCGGAAACCGTCTACTTCCAACGCGCCGGCATAGGTCGCCGCCAGCGAGGTGATGTCTACCGGAGTATCCGATTCCACACCCGCGGGCACATGACCCGGTCCGTACATGATTATCGGAACCCGCGTCAGGTAGGCCCACGGATTTGGATGCGACGACGCGAGCACAGGGGTGCCGCTGCCGAGCGACGCGAAATCGGCGGCCTGCAGGCGGTTGATGAAATTGTGAGGCTTCGACACGAGTAGCAACTCGCCCGAACGGCCCGCGACATGCCCGTTCTTGAGGAGACGCATTACGGGCTTACCGACGTCTTCGGCCATCTCGTCGAGCGTCGGCGCGTCCTCTGGCACGGGTGGCGGCGGAGACGCCGAGTCACCCCACCACGCGACGACGGCAACGACGAGCACCACTGCACACAGGGCCAGGACCGTCGCCTTGACGCGTTTTCCGGGCAGGTAGGTTCGCTTCATTGATTTCCCGGGAACGGGCGCCGGTTCGCCGTAATCGGAGGCATCACGGTACCGTGAGGCCCGGCGTTATGAGAAACCCTCTCCGGCGATCCCTAGATGCTCTGCACGAAACGCGAGCGCGCACCGTGGCCCTCGTCGCAGTCGCCACGGTGGTCGCGGCGCCCGCCGGAATCCTGCACGCGCTGTGCGTCGGTAAGGCGTGCAGATCCGCCGACCCTGTATCCGCCCGGGTTCCGTTCTGCTCTCTTGCCCCCGACCTCCGATCGCTCATCGCCGCAGGTTACCGGGAGGGTCGCTCACCCGATCTCGCGGTCGTCGCCCGGCCTCCGGGAGTGGTGAGCAGAGCCCGGCGGCGGAGCCTCGTCGCGTGGCCCGAGATCGGCGGCGGAGCCGCGACCGCGGCCCCTCGTTTTCCACGGGACCGGTGTGAGTGCCGGCGCGTCCGTCCCGACCGGCACAACGCTTGATCAGATCGCTCCCACGATCGCGGAGATCATCGGACTCAGGCGAGCCCACCCCGAGGTTCGATCGGGGACGGCGATCCCGGGGATCGTTTCTGGTGAGCCGCCTCGGCTTGTTCTCGAGGTCGTGCTGAAGGGAGCCGGCACCTCTACGCTCGAGGAAGGAGAGTGGCCCCAACTGCGGGCACTGATGGGCGCCGGCGCCGCGACGACGGCCGCCCGGGTCCCTTCGCTCCCCCTCGACCCGGCCGCGATCATCGCCACCATCGGCACCGGTGGCACCCCGCGCCAGCATGGGATCACGGGAACGCAAGTTCGGTCCGATACCGGCCGCTTGGTCGCGGCGTGGAGCCGGCGCGCGCCCCCATCGATCATCGCGACGCTTGCCGACGATCTCGACGAGGGATCGGATCAGGAGCCACACATCGGCCTGATTGCCGACTCCCCTTCCGATCGCGGGCTCGTCGGTGGCGACTGGTATGTGGACAACGATAAAGACGATGTGATCGTCACTCAGGACGTCGCCGGTGCTGCGCGCAGGCTGCTGAGGAGGGGTTATGGACGGGACGACGTTCCCGACCTTCTGGGAGTCAGTATTGCGGCAGAGGCGGGCACCAAGGACGCAGAACTCGGCAACCTGATACGCGCGGCGCGGGCCGCGTCCGGCAATTCGCTGCTGATTGTGGTCGCGGGAACGGGGGGAGCGAAGCCGGACCCAGAGGCGGTCGGGTCGGGGACCCTGGTCGATGCCCTGGAACGTGAAACGGGGACGGGCCTTGTCGAAGCAGTTGCGGTAGGAGGCGTGTTCATCGATCAGACTGAGCTTGCGGCCCAACAGGTGACCGAAGAGCAGATCGGGAGAGCTCTTCGATCCCTCGAAGACGAACGAGGAAACGACCTCGTAGCCGACGCGTTCGCGGGGATTGCCGTGTCCTTTGCGAGGTACTGCTGATGGCAGAAGTCGCGGCCCCCCGGGACGATTCGACCTCTCGCAACGCGATCGAGGTCGCGGTGGCGCTGGCGGTGGGGACCGCCGCGCTGTCGATGATCGGAGACCTCGGCATTCCTCAGGTCTCGAATTTCCTGCTGATCTTCGGCTCTCTGCTGGTCGAGGCCGTCCCGTTCATCCTGCTGGGAGCAATCGTCTCTGCGGCGATCGAGGTGCTGGTACCGGGTCGGTACTTCGAGCGCCTCGCACGGCTGCCCGGGCCCCTGCAGCTCCCCGCTTCCGCTGCCGCGGGGTTCGCTTTCCCGGTGTGCGAATGCGGTTCTGTGCCCGTCGCTCGCCGCCTCGCGAAGAAGGGTCTGTCTCCCTCGGGGGCGATCACGTTCATGCTCGCCGCGCCGATCGTCAACCCAATCGTTATCGCGTCCACCGTCGTTGCGTACCGGGGGGCGCGAGATCTTGTGGCCGATGGTGTTGGGGCGCGTGTCTCTGGGACTGTTGTGCGCGATCGCCGTGGGGTGGGTGGTGGGGAATCGCCGTTCCGAACTGACCGGCGACCCCGACGACACCCACGAAGATCACCAACACGGCCCTCGGCACGCGTCTTTCTTCGGCCACCTCGCCGGGGACTTCGTATTCATGGGCCGCTATCTCGTGCTGGGCGCCGCGGTCGCGGCCGCAATGCAGACCTTCATACCGCAATCGATCATGGGCTCCATTGCCGGCACTCCAGTCATCGATCTCCTCGCCATGATGGGGCTCGCCTTCTTGCTGTCGTTGTGCTCTGAATCAGACGCGTTCGTTGCCGCCTCCTTCGTGCAGTTCGGCGTCGGAGCCCAGCTCGCGTTTCTTGTGTTCGGGCCGCTCCTGGACACGAAACTCACCTTCCTGTACTCGGGAACGTTCGGCGCCCGCCTCCTGCGCACGATCGCCGTCGTGGTGGGAGCCGTCACTCTCGCCGGAACGCTGTGGCTGGAGGTTCTCTTCGGATGAGTAACACCTTGCGCTACAGCCCAAGCCGCGTGCTCACGGCGCTGGTGCTGGGCAGTTGGGCCGGTCTCTTCTGGTGGCTGCTGCTGTCGGGCCGCACCGCCCTCTACCTGTCGGCTCGAACGGACTGGGTCGTGCCGCTCGGCGCTGTCACCCTCACGATCGCAGCGGTGGGGAGGTTCGTAACTGCCAGAACGCCGATCCGCGAGGAACTCACGCGCAGGGGTGCCTGGGGGTTGGGCCTGTTACTCGTCCCGGTGGTGACGGTCGCGGCACTTCCGCCGAGCACCCTCGGCGCGTATGCGGCCTCCCGCCGGTCCAGCTTCATCGGGGCCGGTTTTCAGGCGTCGGCGAGCGATATCGAGTCCGGCGAGCTGTCGCTTATCGATCTCGCCGGCGCGGCACGGTCCCCCGCGGGGATGCAAGCGCTGTCGCGGCGCGCCGGGTCGGAAGTCAAGTTCGTCGGCTTCGTCGTGAGGGACAGGGGGATGCCCGTCGACGAGTTCATGCTCACGAGATTCATCGTGTCGTGTTGTGCGGCAGATGCTCTCAGCATTCAGGTACGCGTCGTCGGCGTTCCCCCCGGGAAGTTCACAGAGGACGATTGGGTGCAGGTCACGGGCAGCATGTATCCGCTGGGCCGGGACATCATCGTTCAGGCCTCCGATGTGATCGGGGTCGAAGCCCCCGAGCGTCCCTACATAACTCCCTAGGCTCAGCTCTGGAGCTCCGACAGGGCAGAGTCGAACGCGGGCGGCCGTCCACTCACGTACGTCGTCCCGAACAGGATCTCGGGGCCCGGAGGATCGACCTCCTCCATGTCCCTCACGGCGGCCGCGATCAGGGTCCGGACATCGGCTCGAATCTGAGCGTCACGCTCATCGGAGAGCACGCCCAGGCGTTTGAGAAACACTTGCATGCGGCCGACGGGTTCGAGCCGCCGCCACGGCTCGGTCTCGTCCTCGTCACGATAACGAGCCGGGTCGTCGGCCGTCCCGTGCGGGCTCAGGCGGTAGCAGAACGCCTCGATGAAGGTGGGGCCTTCGCCGGCACGAGCTCGGTCGAGGGCGCGGCGGGCGACCTCGTAACAGGCCAGCGCGTCGAAGCCGTCGACCCGGGTGGCAGGCATCCCATACGCAACCGCTTTCTCGGCAAGCGTCCTCGTCGCCGTCTGACGCGACACATGTGTCGAGATGGCCCACTGATTGTTGGTGCAGAAGAAAACGGTCCCCGTCCTCACGACCGCCGCGAAGTTCATCGCTTCGTGGAAGTCCCCCTCCGAAGTGGCCCCGTCGCCGAACCACACGAGCGACGCGATCCCATCGCCCTTGATCTTGGCGGCCCATGCGACTCCGACGGCATGCGGGAGATGGGTCCCTATCGAAATGCAACTGGGCCCCACCCGGTAGCGGCGCGGATTCCAGAAGCCGTGCTCTCCTCCGTAGCCGCGCCTGTACTTGTAGATCACGGATGGGGGGAGACCCCGAAGAATGCCGATCGCGCCCTGCCGGTACGAGGGAAAGACCCAGTCATCATTGTTGCACGCATATAGGGGCCCGGCCTGCGTCGCCTCCTCGCCGGAAAACATCGGATAGGTCCCCAGGCGACCCTGTCTTTGAAGCGCGACGGCACGTTCGTCGAATGTTCGGAGCAGCACCAGCGATCGGTAGATGGCGAGAAGATCCGCGTCGCCGAGCCCGTCGGGCACGGGCCCGTCGGGCAGATCGCGTCCGTCTCCGATTACTCGAAGGGGAGCATCCGGCTCTGGCACGCAGCCGATCCTAGGCCCACGGCCGGGTGAGTGTTCCAGTGGCGCGCTACAGCGACGCGGGACGAACACTCACCGGGGGATGCACGGTCAGTCGGCGGGGGCCAGAGCTCCCATCATGATGCCCATGACGTTGTCCCACGCGAGGTCACCCGGCCCGTTGTGGGTGTCGTTGTAAACGGCCGTCAGCTTCACGACGTCGCCGGCCGCGACCGGAACACCGGCCCCGTCCGAGTACACGGTCATGGCGTCCAGGTTCCATCGGTGCTCGTAGATCGCCTGCGAGACGAACACAGGCGCGCCGGAGCTTTCGTTACGCAGAGCGAGTCGCAGTCCGCCGTCGTGGAGGTGCCCGGCAAGCGTGACGAACTTGCCTCCCTCGGGCATCGTGAACGACCAGGTCCTCTTATGCGGGCCGGGGGTCGGATCTCTCGAGACGTCGATCGGGCCCTCGTTGCGGCCGCGATCGTCCTGTCGTGCGCGGCGATGCCCGCCTGCGAGCGTCAGGACCTGAAGGAGGCGGAGAAGGTCGGGGACGACATCAGAAAGGGCGTCGACGAACTCGAGGATCGCGCCGGCCGAAACATCATCGACTCATAGGTTCTTCCGGCCACGACCGGTTGCGAGGAGTCGCATGGCGACCGCTCCAACCACTCGGGCGCTCCGTTCGCCCGAACGCAGGCGGCTCAAACGGCCGTCAGGAAGTAATCCTCGTCGTCCTCGTCCCATTCGAGGTCGACGACGCCTTTTGCGGCGGCCGCTTTCACGAACTGTAGGAACCCTCCGTAACCGAAGTTCTTCTCGCTGAAGCTGGGCTGGCGCCTTCGGAGTTCGTTCTTGAGCCCGGACAGAGGAGGAGCATCACCGCGCTTCTCCAGCTCGGCGACCGTGTCGCGCAGCAGCTCGAAAGCCTGCTCCTCGCCACCTCCCGTGGCCGGGAAGTCGACGAATGGGTCGCCTTCCGCGGCCCCCGCGTGAAGCTCGATCACTCCTATCGATTCGAGATGACGCATCAGCTCCCCCCATGCGCGGAACCCATAATCCCCTTCCGAGAACGTGGGGTCTTTCCTCACGAGCACTCGCTTGATCATCGACGACAGCACGGGGCCGCCGGCCGACCGTTGCAGGCCGGCGAGCGTCTGCGTCACCCGGCGAGAGATCTCGGCGAGGTCTGTCAGGGCTCCGTTGTCGGCCTCTCCCCCGCCTCGCCGGCGCCGGGGGCTGGGTTCGGCCGACCCGGGCCCCGCCAAGCGCTCGTAGAACAGGAACTCGTCGCAGGCGCCGGGGAGCAGTTCGGAGGTCGAGCCCTCCACGCCGATGCCCACCACCCGGCGATTGAGCTCACGCAGCTTCAAGACGAGCGGAGTGAAATCCGAGTCTCCCGAGGCAATGACAAATGTCGTGATGAACTCCCTCTGGAACGCGAGCTCCAGTGCGTCGACGGCAAGCTTGATGTCCGCCGCATTCTTTCGAACCATTCCGGTGCGCTGGGGGATCTCGAGCATTTCGATGCGCTCTGCCATGAGGTGCGATCGGTAATCCGAGAACAGATTCCAGTCGGCATAGGCTCGTCGAACTACGACGCGACCGCGTTCTGAGAGTGCATCCATGATTACCGACATGTTGATCTCGCCGCCGCGATCGCGGGCGCCGATCGCGAGGTTCTCGAAGTCTATGAAAAGCGCGAGTCGTTCTTCATCGTCCGGCAATTTGCCTCCCTCAACCCTTATAGCACTACCTCTTCAACATAAGGGGGACCCTCGACAACTCTGACCGCTACGCGTCCTTGGGCAAGCGAAACGATCGCGTCACCTACAAGTTGCCGTCTCCACCCTTCGAGCAGGCGGTGGGCGCTTGCGTGGGCGCCGTTCGACAGCAGGTCGGCGACAAGGACCTCGATTTCGCCCCGCGTGGTCACGACCTCCGTCGCGATCCCCGCACGTTCGCACCGAGCTCTCACCATGACATCGGCCAGCCCTGAGATCATCCGGGCCCTCACAAGGACGTCCTTCGGCGGTTGGCGAGGCATCGGAATCGGCGGCTGGCCGAGACCATCCTTTATCGCCGACAACAGCTCGGGGGCGGATCGCTCCGCCTCACGTGCATTCATCCCTCTGATCGCCTTGAGGGCCGGCAACGACTTCGGAGCGCGGCGCGCGATCTCAACCAGCGTCGGCTCCTTGACGACCCAGTTGCGAGGGATGTCGCGACGAGCGGCCGTTTCCTCGCGCCACCTGGCCACAGCCTTTAGGACCGCGGTCTTCTTTGCGCTGAGCGTCCCGCGGCCCGATACCTTGCGCCACGCTTCGTTGGGATCGGTGCCGTAAATGCCCGGGTCCTCGAACCCGCGCATCTCTTCGTGCGCCCACGCGGTGCGGCCTTGAGCGTGCAGCTTCTTAGCAAGTATGTCTGCCGCGCTCAATAGCCATACGACGTCGTTGGCCGCGTAGTGCAGTTGCGCGGGCGTGAGCGGCCGGCGACACCAATCCGTGTAGGCCTCACCCTTCTCGAGCTTCTCGCCCACGACTTCTTCAACGAGCCGGCCGAGCGACAGCGAGGCCCCGTAGCCGGCGAATCCGGCGGCCACCTGGACATCGAAGACACGGCGCGGCGCGACACCGAAGTACTCGAACAGCAGATCAAAGTCCTGTCGGCCGGCGTGAACCACCGTCTCAACGTCGGCCGCGGCAACAAGATCGGCGACCGGCTTCAGGTCGAGCTTTGCGAGGGCGTCGACTACGTACACCTCGTCGCCCGCGGCAATCTGTACGAGGCAGAGCCGAGCCCGATACGTCCGCTCGCGCAAGAACTCCGTGTCGAGTCCGATGCGCCCGGCGGAGTGAGCTACCGCAATTACATGCTCGAGGCGAGCAGGCGTCTCGACGAGCAACTCGCGCACGGGATTCGTTTACGTTGAGTCGGAGGGGAGGCCGAGGGCGCGGGCGATGAGAATGCGCATCACCTCCGAAGTCCCCTCACCGATCTCAAGGACCTTCGAGTCACGGAAGTGGCGGCACACCGGGAACTCCTCGATGTACCCGTAGCCGCCGTGTATCTGGACTGCGTCGCGGGCGACGTCGACTGCAGTCTCGGAAGCGAAGAGCTTGGCCATGGCCGCTTCCTTCTTGTAGGGGCGGCCCTGGGCCTTGAGCCATGCCGCCCGGTAGTAGGCAGTGCGCGCCAGGTCGGTCGTGGTTGCCATGTCGGCGATTTTGAACTGCAGCGCTTGGAATGCGCCTATCTGGCGGCCGAACGCGCTGCGCTCCTGCGCGTAGTCGAGACACTCATCGATGCATCCCTGCGCAAGACCGACCGCAAGTGCGGCGATCGCGATGCGGCCGTCGTCGAGGATGTTGAGGAAGTTGCGAAAGCCGTCACCTCGCTCGCCGAGCAAGTTCTCCTCCGGCACCCGACAGTCGCTGAACGACAGCTCGTGAGTGTCCGAGTGTCGCCACCCCATCTTTCGGTACTCCTTGCCGACCTCCATCCCCGGGGTTCCGGTGGGGACGATGATCGCCGAGATCTCGCGATTCTCACCCGTGACGGCCGTCACCGTGACGAACGAAGTGATCGGTGTGCCGGAGTTCGTAATGAACGCCTTCGAACCGTTAACCACCCAGTGGCCATCCACCACGCGAGCCGTGGTCCGAGTGGCACCTGCATCCGACCCGCCTCCCGGCTCCGTCAGCCCGAAAGACGCGAGCGCCTCGCCCGTGGCGAGCGGCGGCAGCCACTTCTTCTTCTGCTCCTCGGTCCCGAACCTGAAAACCGGCATCGCGCCCAGTCCGACGGCGGCTTCGAGCGTGATCGCCAGCGACGAGTCAACGCGGGCTATCTCCTCGATGGCCAGGCACAACGTCAGAAAGTCGGCCCCCGAGCCCCCGAACTCCTCCGGAAACGGAAGGCCGAAGAGCCCCAGCTCGCCCATCTGCTTCACGACGTCCATCGGGAGCTGGCCCTCCTCGTCCCACCGCTCGGCGTGGGGCCTGATGGCGTCGTCGACGAACTGTCTGACGGTCTTCTGGAAGTCCTGCTGTTCGGGGGCGAGATCGAAATCCATGGCCCCAGACTATCCGGTGGGTGCTCACGGCCCCGTGAGGGGCCCGGCCTCCTGAAAATTGGAATACCGCGTTTGCAGGTGTCGGTCGCTCGGGGGATAAACTTGACTGTGGAGTCAAGATAGTGGGACAGAAGGCCGATCCCCAGGGGAAAGTCAGAGTTCGGGAGGAGACGTGGATTTCACTCTGAGCGAAGAGCACACCGAGCTGCGGAAGTGGGCGCACGAGTTCGCGGAGAAGGAGATCAGGCCCGTGGCCGCGCACTACGACGAGACCGAGGAGTTTCCGTGGCCGGTGCTGAAGAAGGCGGCAGAGGCCGGCCTCTACTCGGTCGACATCTATCTCCAGGCGCAGCAGGATCCGACGGGTTTGACACTTCCGATCCTCATGGAGGAAACGTTCTGGGGCTGTGCCGGAATCGGGCTGTGCATCTTCGGAACCGGGCTACCGCTTTCCGCCCTCGCAGCGGTCGGTACGCCCGAGCAGCTCTTCGAGTGGGCGCCTCGCATGTTCGGCACGCCGGAGGACCCAAAGGTGGGAGCTTTTGCCGTCACCGAGCCGCAGGCGGGTTCGGACGTCCGATCCCTTCGGACGCGGGCGCGGCGCGAGGGCGACGAGTGGGTCCTCAACGGGACCAAGGTCTTCATCACCAACGGTCACTACGCGGACGTCTACGTGGTCGTGGCGACGGTGGACCCCGAGCTCGGCCACAGAGGGCAGGCCTCCTTCATCATCAGCCGGGACGATCCGGGGATCAGACCCGGCAAGAAGGAGAAGAAGCTCGGAATCCGCGCATCGGACACCTCCGAAGTGATACTCGAGGACTGCCGCATCCCGGTCGATCGAGTTCTGGGAGGAACAGAACGACTGGAGGAGAAGCTCGAGCGTGCTCGCAGCGGCGAGTCCACCGGCCGATCGTCGGCCGCACTGCGGACGTTTGAAGTCACCAGGCCCTCGGTTGCCGCGCAGGCCGTCGGCATCGCCCGCGCCGCCCTCGAGTTCGCAATCGACTACTCGAAGGATCGAAAGTCGTTCGGCGCTCCCATTTCACAGCACCAGTCCATTCAGAACCACCTCGCCGACATGGCCGTGGAGGTTGAGGCCGCGCGCCTGCTCGTGTACCGCGCTGCCTGGTTGGCGGCGAGCGGACTGCCTTTTACAAAGGCCGAGGGCTCGATGTCCAAGTTGAAAGCCGGCGAGACGGCCGTGAAAGTCACGGAGACCGCAGTTCAGATCCTCGGCGGCTACGGCTACATCAAGGACTTCCCCGTCGAGAAGTGGTACAGGGACTCGAAGATCTACACGATCTTCGAGGGCACGTCCGAGATCCAGAGGATGGTTATCGCCCGAGCTCTGGTCTCCTGACGCGGGCGGCCGCGAACGAGTGTGACAATGGGGGCATATATTGCCTCCAAAGTAGCAAGCATTCGCTCGTAAGGGAGGAGTCGGAGAGGGGAGGCTGATGGCGAGCAAGGACAAGGGCGGCAAGGCCGAGAAGAAGCCGCCGAAGAAAAACCTGAAAGAGAAACGCGCGGCCAAGAAGCAGAAGAAGGCCAAGTAGTAGCGTCGTCCGCATTCAGGGAGATGCATCCAGGAGGAGCCACCGCTCGCGCGGGTTGCCAAACTCGCCCCCGAGCAGCGGCTCTGCATCAGGTGGCGCGTCCGGCTCCTCGACAAGAATGTAGTCCGGCTCGAAGCCTCCGGTGGCCATCCGTTGATCCCATAGTTCGGCTAGATCCGCAAAGCGTATTCGCAGATCGTTGCCCTCGAGCTGCGCGTTGTCGTAACGGGCAAGGCGCGCTCCCGAGAACTGAAAAACCATGAGGCCGATGAAGTTCGCATCCTCCACGAAGACGATGTCGCCGGGATCGAGGCGACTCGACGCTTGCCTTATGAACGAGCCGGGCTCCAGGTCGTAGCGCGCGTAGATGAAGCCTTCCTCATCCGCCTTCAACACCTCGGTAAGCCGACGTGACGCCAGCCACGGTGACACGACTCCGAGAAACAACACCGCCGCCCCAGCGGCGGCGGCGATGGCTCGGTTACGGCGGCCGATCCAGTCGTAGACCGCGACCAGAGCGACACCGGCAAACGCGGCTCCCAGCAGGTGCGCGACGGGCCACGCTCTGCCCTGATGTAGCAACGTTGCGTTGCCGCCGAGATTCCACTCCAGCGCTCCGCGCGCGATCGACAGCCCGAGGAGCACGAGCGAACCCGTGCCGAGTGCAAGAGGAACGCGTGCGTAGCTCGAACCTCGACGAGCAATTGCGGCGCCCACAACCGCGATCGGGAGCAGAATCCCCCACGACCACAGCGCCGACGGGAGTGGCCACTCAACCCCCAACCGGGGCGTGACGTTCACGAACCCTCCGTGGCGGAAGAAGTTGAACGCCAGCGGCCCAATCCACGCAGCGATGGCCACGGCCGCTCCCGCCAGTTGCCACAACAGCATCCGTATCCGTACCCCGCGCTCCGCGACCGCCGCGCCCGATACGGCCCACACGAGACCGGCGACGAGCATCGGTACGCTGACGAGACCCACGAGTCCGATCACCACGCCCGCGCCCACTGCCAGGCGCGCCGAGGCGCGCCTGATGGAGACCGCGATCAATACTCCGGCCGTGCCCAAGAGCACCAACCCCAGCTCGCGCGGAAAGGCGGGGGGGAACAGCTCGTACACCGAGTTCGGTGATGCGACGACGAGGTCGGCGCCGTATCGGGCCTCCAACGGTACCGTCGAAAAAGCCGGGCCTCCGGCGTCGATCCACCCCCAGCCGCCGATGAGTGCAACCGCCGCAGCCGCCCACCACCCCGCCCGCCGCCGCACAAGTCGGGCCAGGCATGCGGCCGCGAGCGGTATCGAGTAGACGAGGATTACGTGCACGGCGTCGTGGGCGGTCACCGCCTCGGATCCGGGCACGATCCGGACCAGCGTTGCGAGAAGCGCGTGCCACCCCCACGGATACGCGTTGCGCGAGTACTCGGGGGCCGGACCGGTCGGCACCGGGTCACCCCCGAGCAGTTGTTCGGTCCAGCCGAGATGCCAGGGTGGGTCGCCGGTACGAACACCCGATCCGCCGCGCACAACCGGGAGAACGAACAGCCAGAACAGAACCACTGCGAAGGCAAGCACTCTCAGCCACGGAACATTTCGAGGGTAGGAACGGCGAGCGATGCCGGCCGCCAGGGGGACGGCCGCGGCAACGGGCACCGGCCACGGAGACCCGAAGACACCGCCTCCGGTGACGATGTTTCCGATCATCAGAGCGCACGCAAACAGACAGAACCCGGCAACCGAGGCCAGGGCACGCTCGGGGGTGCCGGTACCGGCATCGCGTTCGGCGTTGGGTCCCGCAACCCACGCCAGCAGGAGGTCACCAACCACCCACCCGACCACGGCAAAGGCGGCGACCTGAGCGAGGATGGTGGCTGCGATCCCGGCGCTCACGTATGTTGGCAGCCCACGTCTAGCCCACGATCGCGAGGATCTCTCCGGCCCGCACCGATTGGCCCGGCTCCACGCGTATCTCGACAACCCGTCCCGCGGCCGGCGACGTGATGGTCGTCTCCATCTTCATCGCCTCGAGAACCATCAACGGCCGTCCCGCCTCCACGTATCGTCCGGGCTCGACCGCGACCGAGAGAATCGTGCCCTGCATCGGCGCCGTTATCTCGCCCCCCTCGTTCACCCCATGCACGGCCGCCGAGGCGAAGGCCGACATCGAGGGATTCCAGAGCCGTACCGGACGTCCGCCCACCATCAAAACGTCCGTTAGAGACTCGGCGGACGCGCTCTCTTGCGCGAGCGGGTCGAGCACACCTTCGGCCTCCACGGTGGTGGTCGTGTGGGAGCCGGCGATGAAATCCTCATTTTCGAGCAAGATCTCGTGCGCGGGAATCGTCGTAGGCACCCCTTCGATGACGAACTCACCGAGCGCGAGCAGCATGCGTGAGCGTGCTTCATCGCGATCCGCCCCCCACGTGACGACCTTGGCGATCAGAGAGTCATAGGCGCCGGGGATCTCGTCCCCGGCTTCGTAACCGGAATCAACCCTGACACCAAATCCGTCGGGCTCGGTGTAGCGGGTGAGCATCCCCGGAGCCGGAGTGAAGCCGCGCGCGGGATTCTCCGCGTTGATCCTGCATTCGATGGCATGTCCCCGGGGAGCGAGATCGGTTTGACCAAAGCCGAGGGGATCGCCGGCGGCGATCTTCAGCTGGCAGGCCACGAGGTCGATGCCGAGCACCTCTTCGGTGACCGTGTGTTCGACTTGGAGGCGAGAGTTGACTTCGAGGAAATGGAAGTCGCCTTCGCCGTCGACAAGCATCTCGACTGTTCCCGCGTTGACGTAGCCGGCGGTCTTGCACAACGCGACAGCGGCCTCTCCCATGTCCTGCATGCGCTCGGCAAACCGCGGCGGAGGCGTCTCCTCCACGAGCTTTTGATGCCGGCGTTGGAACGAGCAGTCGCGTACCCCGAGCCACAACGCGTTACCCGGATCGGGAGCGAGAACTTGCACCTCCAAATGCTTGGGCGAATCGAGGTATCGCTCGACGTAGACGTCGACAGACCCGAAGTAGGCGGCAGCTTCGCGCACTACCGATGCCAGCGCGCCGTCCACGTCCTCCCGATCGTGCACCACGCGAAACCCGCGGCCCCCTCCACCCCCCGACGCCTTGATCGCGACGGGGTAACCGTGCTCCGCAGCGAACTCCCTCACCTCGTCGCCGTTCGCGATCGGATCGAACAGGCCTGGAACGACCGGAACGCCCGCCTCGGCTGCGAGGCGGCGCGCCGAGATCTTGTCCCCCAGGGCGACGATCGCGTCGGGTGGCGGGCCGATCCAGCCGAGCCCGGCGTCGAGGACCAGGCGCGCAAAATCCGCGCTCTCGGCGAGGAAGCCGTAGCCGGGGTGAACCGCCTCGCACCCCCTCGATACGGCCGCCTCCACCAACCTCGGGGCATTGAGATAGGTATCTGCGGGGGCGACACCGGGAAGACGCACCGAGCCGGCGGCGACGCCGACGTGACGAGCGCCGGCATCGGCGTCGGAGTAGACGGCCACCGTGTCGACGCCGAGTTCCCTGCAGGTGCGGGCGATTCGCACGGCTATCTCGGCCCTGTTGGCCACCAGGATGCGAGCAAACATCGCTAGCCCGCCACGGCCCCGCCGGGAGCCGTGCCGGCGGCGTGGGGGTTCTCCTCGGCGACATTCCAGCGGGGTCCAGCTTTGAGGAGCTTGCCCGGCAGCTCTCCCGCAACCAGGCTCTGGGCGATGCGCCCCGCTTCGAGGAGCGCGTCCAGATCCACCCCGGTGTCGATGTCCATGTCGATCAGCATGTGTGCGAGGTCCTCGGTTGCAATGTTCCCTGTTGCGCCTTCGGCGTAAGGACTTCCCCCCATGCCTCCGATCGACGCGTCGAAGTAATCCACTCCGAATTCGAGCGCCGTCAGCACATTTGCTAGTCCCGTGCCGCGCGTGTCGTGAAAGTGCATGTTCACCGAGAGGCCGGGCAACTCCTGTCTGAGCGCAAGGAGAACCTCTCGCACGCGCCGAGGCGTGCCCATGCCGGTCGTATCCCCATACGAAATGGTGTCAATGCCGCGCTCGGCAAGCCACGAGGAGACCTCCACGACGCGAGCGGGTGGGACGTCGCCTTCATAGGGGCAGCCGAACGCGGTTGAGATGGTTCCCTCCACCGGGACTCCGGCGGCGCCCGCCACCTCGACAACTTCGGCTACGTCGGTGAGAGACTCCGTCACCGTTCGTCCGAGATTACGGACATTGTAGGAATCGGTGGCGGCGATGAAGACTTGCATGCCGTCCACTCCGCACTCCACCGCCGTCTCTGCTCCCCGGCGATTCGGGACCAGCGCGGAATAGAAGACTTCTGGATTTTGCGTCATCCCTTCCCAGACCTCGCGCGCATCGGCCATTTGTGGAACCGCCTTGGGGGATACGAACGACACCGCCTCTATGCAACACACCCCCGTCGCCGAAAGCGCATCGATCAGAGCGATCTTGTCGGTCGTCGAGACCGCGGATCTCTCGCTCTGGATGCCGTCTCTCGGTCCCACCTCTCTGATCCGGACCGACCTCGGGTAGCTCACGAGTTGTTCCAGTCGGGTGCCCGCTTATCGTTGAAGGCCGCAATCCCCTCGGCGCGGTCGTCGCTCGCGATCACGCGTTCCCATCCGGCCTGCTCGATCTCGAGCCCATCTTCGAGGCTCGAGCCGAGTGCGCTCTCGATCGCTCGCTTGGCCTCTCGCACGGCCACGGGCGACGACTTGCATATGTCGAGCGCGAGCTCGCTCGCCGCCTCGTCCAGCTCTGAACGCTCTACGACGCCTGCTACAAGTCCGATCTGTAGTGCCTCTCCAGCATCGACGCGCCGGCCGGTAAAGATCATCTCCTTCGCCCGGCCTTCACCGACTCTCCGCGCTAGAAGCTGTGTTCCTCCTCCGGCTGGAAGCAGTCCCACACGGGCCTCGGGCAGCCCCAGTTTCGTTGCGGCCGCCGCGACGATGAGGTCGCACGAGATCGCCAGCTCGAACCCGCCTCCGAGCGCAAAGCCAAAGACGGCGGCGATCGTTGGTTGTGGGATGCGGCGCAACGACTCGAACATGCTCCTCACCTGGCGGCGATTCGCGTGGAAGTCCTCGAGGGTGAAGTGGGCCCGTTCCTTGAGATCCGCGCCGACGCAGAACGCCTTCTCACCGGCTGCTCGCAGGACCATGACCCAGATATCGGGCCGCGACCCGACTTCCGTGAACTGCGCGGCGAGCTCGTCGGCGACCGCGCCGGAGATCGCGTTCAGCGCGTCGGGGCGATTGAGCGTAACGATCCCGACGTGGTCTGCGGTCTCGAGAGACGAGAAGTTGCCATTCATACAGGCGGCACGCCATGACGACGCGTCGAGAAGTGGCGATCCTTCCCCTGAGCAAGCTCTATGCGGCGCACGAGCTCCGACCTCAAGTCGTCGGGTTGCACCACCGCATCCACGACGTTCTCGGAAGCAAGATGAAGGAGATCGATGTCCTTCTCGTACTCCGCCCGCTTCTGGGCGACGAAACGCTCTCGCTCGGCGGAGTCCGCGATCGCCTGGATCTTGTTGAAGAAGACCGCGTTCACAGCGGGTTCAGGTCCCATCACCGCGATGCGTGCGGTGGGTAGGGCTAGAGTTGCATCCGGCTCGAAGCCGGGCCCGGCCATCGCATACAGACCGGCTCCGTATGCCTTCCGGACGACGACGCAGATCTTTGGGACCGTCGCTTCCGATACCGCTGTGATCATCTTGGCTCCGTGCCGGATCATCCCCTGCCGTTCCACCGCGCGCCCGATCATGAACCCCGGGACGTCGGCAAGGAACACGAGCGGAATGTTGA
The DNA here is from genome assembly GCA_050694175.1 of Actinomycetota bacterium. Lineage (GTDB taxonomy): Bacteria > Actinomycetota > CADDZG01 > CADDZG01 > WHSQ01 > JBOGXA01. Next base: position 80,830 of record JBOGXA010000001.1, on the reverse strand, counting down.
ATGCATCGCACAGCCAGATGAATCGAGCCGCCTTGTCGGAAGAGTCGACGAACAGCACTCCACCCTTCTCGTTCGGCTGATTGGCGACGATCCCCACGACTCGGCCCTCGACCCGGGCGAACCCCGTGATCAGCTCCTTGGCGAAGTCGGGCTTGATCTCGAACAACGATTCCTCGTCGAATACGCCGGCGACGAATGCGTACATGTCGAATCCGACGCTCTCGACCTCGGGAACAAGCCCCTGTAGCGAACCGGCGAGCGCGGGAGGGCGGCCTTCAACCTGGGGAGGATCGTCACGCCAGTTCTGTGGGAAATATGTGAGGTAGCCGCGCGCTGCCTCTATGGCCGCCTTGTCGTCTGCAACGCGCAGGTCCCCGCAGCCCGAGACCTCACAGTGCATCCGGGCGCCGCCCATCTCCTCCAATGTCACCTTCTCACCGATCACTTCTTCTGCCATGCGCGGCGAACCCAGATACATGGAGGCATTTCCGTCGACCATGAACACGACGTCACAGAACGCAGGTATGTAAGCTCCTCCGGCCGCGGACGGTCCGAACAGGCAGCACAACTGCGGGATCCTTCCCGACGCCTGCACCTGGTTGTAGAAGATGCGTCCCGCGCCGCGGCGGCCGGGGAACAGTTGCACCTGGTCCGTGATGCGCGCTCCGGCCGAGTCGACCAGGTAAACAAGGGGGTGCTCGTGCTTTCGGGCGAGCTCGATGATCCGAACGATCTTCTCGACGGTTCGCGCACCCCACGATCCGGCTTTGACCGTCGGGTCGTTGGCCATAACCGCTATCGGCCGGCCGTGGACCGATCCGACACCCGTCACCACTCCATCGGCGGGGAGGTCGCCGGCCAACGCGTTGACGAGCAGGCCGTCCTCGACGAACGAGTCGGCGTCGTCGAGCAGGAGGGCGAGTCGGTCGCGGACGAAGAGTTTTCCCTGCTCGGCAAGTTTTGCGTGGTACTTCTCGGCCCCCCCGGCACGGGCGCGGGCCGTGGATTCGGCGAGGTCCCGGGTGCGGCGCCCGTCTTCGCTCATGTTTGCTCCCTCCCCGGTGCGGCCTCTGAAGAGACGCCCCTACCTGGCATGCCGCGGCGACCGCTCATGCGGTCATCCTAAGACGCGAGCGTTGGCGAGAGCCCGCGCACTCATCGGACGATCATGAGCCGCCTACCGGGGACGAATCTGGTCCACCTCTCCGGAGTCGAGAACCGTTCGGTGCCCCGAAGACAGGATCTCGAGGCCCCCCGATGGAGTGAGCCGCAGCGCGCTTCCTTCGATCGAAGAGCCGTCGGCAAAGGACACTCGCACATCCTTGCCGAGGATTTCCGAGCGCGCGGAGGCCCGGTCGACGATGTCACCCCCGTCCTCCGTCAACTCCCCGTACAGATCCTCGAAGCGCCGGAGAAGCGCGGCCAGAACATTTCTGCGCGGAGGGACGGTGCCAAGGCGCGCGCGCCTCATAGCGTCGGCAACGCTCGTTGTGCGAGCGGCGATCTCTTCGGGTGGTTCGAAATGGTGGTAGTTGATCCCGATGCCCGCAACCGCAAACCGGATGCGACCTCCTTCGACACGCGTCTCGACGAGAATGCCTGCCAGCTTGCGTCCCCCGAGCGTGATGTCGTTGGGCCATTTCATCGAGGGGCTCAGTCCGGTCGTTTCCTCCAAGGCTTCTGCGCAGGCAACCCCGAGTGCCGTGGTGAGAAGCCCACCGTTAGCGGCGCCGGGCCTCGGCCGCAAGATCAGGGAGAACATCAATCCGGCACCGGGCTCTGAGAACCACGACCGGGCCCAGCGTCCTCGGCCCGCCGCTTGATGCTCGGCGATCACGAGCGCTCCCTCGGGAGCCCCGTTCTCGGCCCACTCGAGCGCGTCGGTGTTCGTGGAGCCCGTCGTCTGCAGGACTCTGACCGGGCGTCCGAAGCGGCCCTGCAATGCCGCCCCTAGGATGTCGGGACCCAACGAATCATCTATCAAGTCGCCACTAGGATAAGCAGCCATGTTCAAGAGACTGCTCATTGCCAACCGCGGTGAGATCGCGGTGCGAGTAATGCGTGCTTGCAGCGATCTCGGCATCGATGCAGTGGCCATCTACAGCGATCTCGATGCCGACGCGGTGCACACCCGGCTCGCCGACGAAGCTTTCAACGTCGGCCCCGGCCCTGCTGCCGAGTCCTATCTGAATATCTCCGCGATCATCGATATCGCAAGACGATCCGGCGCCGAAGCGGTCCATCCCGGCTACGGATTTTTGGCCGAGAATGGGGATTTCGCCCGGGCGGTACTCGACGCGGGGCTGACGTGGGTCGGCCCGGCCCCCGATGTCATCGACTCGTTGGGTGACAAGACGGCCGCGCGTGCGGCGGCCTCCGATGCGGGCGTGGCCACGGTGCCGGGGACGCCAAGCCCCATCACCACCGCCGAGGAGGTGAGGGCATTCGCCTCGGAGCATGGCCTCCCCCTGGCGATCAAGGCGGCGGCCGGAGGAGGCGGGAAGGGATTTCGGGTTGTCAACACGAACGATGAGATCGAGGAGGGACTCGCCGGAGCTGCGCGCGAAGCGCAGGCCTATTTCTCATCGCCCGATGTCTACCTGGAACGCTATCTGGAGCGCCCGCGCCACATAGAAGTGCAGGTCCTCGGGGACGCGACCGGTGCGGTGCTCTCGTTCCCCGAACGGGACTGCTCGCTGCAAAGACGGCATCAGAAGCTCGTCGAGGAATCCCCCTCTCCCGCCCTGGATCCCGCCGTCCGGGAGGCGATCATGGAAGCGGCGGCGAAGGTCTCCAAGCAGGTCGGTTATCGGAACGCGGGCACCTGCGAGTTCCTTCTCGATGCCGACGGCAGGACGTTCTATTTCCTGGAGATGAACACTCGACTGCAGGTCGAGCATCCGGTCACTGAACTGGTAACCGGGGTCGATTTGGTGATCGCCCAACTCCTCGTTGCGGCCGACGAGCCGGTGGGGTTCTCGCAAGATGACATCTCATTGCAGGGCCACGCAATCGAGTGCCGGATAAACGCCGAGGACCCGGCAAAGAAGTTCCTGCCGTCCCCCGGGGAAATCGGCAACTACCGGGAGCCGGCCGGCCCGGGGGTACGCGTGGATTCGGGCCTTGCCGCCAACTCGTCCGTGCCCCAGGCCTACGATCCGATGATCGCCAAGGTGATCACCCACGGACGAAGCCGGGACGAGGCTCGCCGTCGCATGCTGCGGGCCCTCGCCGAATACGAGATCGAGGGCCTGAAGACCACGATTCCGTTCCACAGAATCATGCTTACCGACCGGCGATTCATATCGGGCGACTATCACACCGGCACCGTTGAAGGGGAAATCGATCTGTCCACCCTGACAGAACGAAAGGAATCACGTCCCAACCCCGGCGAGCCTGAGGTCGCGACCCGCCGCTTTGGGATCGAGGTCGGCGGCAAACGGTTCGAGGTCACGGTGAGGGAACGGCTCGAGTCCGAGGTCCTTCCGTCCAAACCCAAGCCGCCGGAGAAGGCCGGGGCACTCGGGGCCGGAGCCGGCGAGATGCTCCAGGCACCGATGCAGGGCACGATCGTCAACGTGCTCGTGAAGCAGGGACAGGAGGTCAAGGCGGGCGATGTCATTTGCGTTCTCGAGGCAATGAAGATGGAGAACTCGATCGTCGCCCATTCGGACGGCGTGGTTGAGGAGCTCAAGGTCAGCTCCGGCCAATCGGTCGAGACCGGCGCGACCATCGCCGTGATCCGGTAACGGCGAACAGGAGCCGTGGACCGGGTACCGCTGCCGGACGGATACGAGCTCCGTGCGGCAACGCTCGATCAGATTCCCGAACTCGCCCGGTTCATCATCGAATACGACCTCGAGATCGGTGGGTACAGCGACTTCGCCGAAGACGACCTCCTGGAGATATCCAAGAGGCGATCGATCTTCGACATGGGCAAGGACACCTGGGTCGTCCGGCGCGCCGGGGGCCCGGTTGCGGTGGCCCTCGCGTGGGGTAGCCATCCGAACATCCTGAACACCGTTGGGGCCGTGAAGCGGTCCGAAACCGGGCGTGGTCTGGGGTCGATCCTCGTCGATTGCACGGAGGATCGCGCGCGCTCATTGATCCGAGGAATGGCGACAGAGATCGTGCTTCGCAATTCGGTCGACGTGAAGGATGCAATGGGCGTGCGGCTGCTCGCCGGGCGCGGCTACGAGAGGGTGCGCCGTCATTACACGATGACCATGATGCTCGATCACGAGGTCGACACGTCCGCCCCAACCGGTATACGAATCCGTCCGACCGGCGAGGCCGAAACCCCCATCCTCCACAGGCTTCGGGGGGAGACGTTCGCCGGCAACTGGGGTCACGCTCCGGTCTCGTATGAGGAGTGGTCCGAAGCGTTCCTGTCCCGCAGGGATTCGGACCCGTCGCTATGGTTCCTTGCCGAGACCGATGGGGAGCCGGTGGGTTTCCTGATCGGCGCCTTCGAAGGGCGGCGCGGGTGGGTATCCGATCTCGGTGTGCTTGCCCCATGGCGCCGGCGCGGCGTGGGCGGGGCGCTGCTGCGACATGCGTTCGCAGAGTGGGCGCGGCGAGGGCTCAATGAAGCGGGGCTGGAGGTGGACGCGGGCAACGAGACCGGCGCGGTTCACGTATACGAGCGTGTGGGCCTTCGCCCAGTCAGGATCTACGAGACGTTCGAGAAACCGTTCCCACACCCACGGTCGTGAGCGCGGCAGCAAGCCCTCGCCGGTCAGACACCGGGAGCAGTCAGCGGATTTTGCTCGAGCCGATGCTTGCGCTCGATCAGCCATGCAGTCATCGAGTCCGGGGGCATCGGCCTTCCGATGAAGTATCCCTGACCCACATCGCAGCCGAGGTCGGCCAGTGTTCCGCACGTGAGGGCATCCTCCACTCCTTCGGCCACGACCTTTAACCCGAGATTGCGACCGAGGTCGATCGTCGAACGCACGATTACAGAGTCGTTCTCGTCCGAGTCCATGTCCTTGACGAACGATCGGTCGATCTTGATCTCGCTGACGGGTAACTGCTTGAGGTAGGAGAGCGACGAATACCCGGTGCCAAAGTCGTCGACGGAGATCGTTACGCCCATGCGTGACAGTCGCATTAGGACTTCCGCTGTTCGAGGAGGATCGGCCATGATGCTGCTCTCGGTGATCTCCAATGTCAACATCGAGGCGGGCACAGACCATTTCGCCAGAAGGTTTGCCACATCATCGGGAAGAGAGTCGTCGAGGAGGTTCTTGACTGAGAGGTTGACCGCCACGTCGACATCGAGACCGGCCGTCGACCACTGCTTCTGTTGAGAAATGGCCATATCAAGAACGTGAGCGGACAGGGCCTTGATCAGGCCGGTGTGTTCGGCAAGAGAGACGAACTCGTCGGGCGGGACCATGCCGCGCTCAGAGTGCTCCCAGCGGGCCAGAGCCTCGACTCCGGTAACCCGGCCGCTGCCCAACTCGATCTTGGGTTGGTAGTGCAGCGCAAGCTCGCTCGAATCGATCGCTCGCCGGAACTCTCCTATCAGCGCGAGGCGCCCCGGGCTGTATCCGTCGGTCGCCGGGTCATACACCGCGCAGGGCGAGTGCGACTGCTTTGCCACGTACATCGCAACGTCTGCTCGCTGCATCAAATCGAATGCATCCCGCCCATGATCGGGATAGATGCTTATACCGATGCTTGCAGACACGGCCAGATCGAGTCCCTCCAGTTCGAAGGACTCGTCAAGAGAGCTCTGAATCCTCCCGGCAACGTCGGCGATGACTTCTCGATGAGTGATATTCGCCACCAGAATCGCGAACTCGTCGCCCCCGAGCCTGGCGATTGAGTCGTGTCCGCGCAGAACGCTCTTCAGCCTACGAGAAAGGTCCTTCAGAATAAGGTCGCCGTTGTGATGTCCGAGAGTGTCGTTGATTTCCTTGAACCTATCGAGGTCCATGAGCATCACGGCGACGAGGGACTCATCGCGCTCTGCCGTCTTGATCGCCTGGTTCAATCGATCGTGAAGTAAACGGCGATTGGGGAGCTCGGTCAGCGCGTCGTGCAGAGCCAGGAACTCATTCTCATCCGCTCTCCTCCGAAGCTCGTCTGCCTGCTCACGCAGCTGTTTCGACGCTCCGGCAACGATCCGGTAGAGGACCAGGTAGAGGATGGTCAGACCCAGAAGCATCCACAGTTGGAGACGCCGGACATCTCGGTTGATTGCTTCCTCAATCGGCGCGTACGGCAGATACATCTCGAAGGCGCCCGCGACTTCCCCGCCCTCGTAGAACCGAAGCGGGACGTATACCTCGAAAAGGCGACCCAGGCCTCGCTCGCTCGCTTCCTCCACGCCATCTAGCTCGCTGACCTCTGCCTCGAGCTCACCTTCCAGCGCCTCGCCGAGATCGGATTCAACGGGGAAACGCTTCCCGATAAGCGACTCGTCTTCCGAGTAGACAATCCGCCCATCCTTGTTCCAAATCTTGATTCGGACCACCTTCTTGCCCAGGAGACCGGCCCGCAGGCGTTCGTCGATTCGCTCTAGTTCGTCGGGGTTGAGACCTTCGGCCAGGTCAAGCTCCGTGATGTGCGGCTGAATCCCAAGCGTCGCAACGAGCTGGGTCGCGTCTGCGGCGCTCTCAAGGGTGCGCTCCTCGATTCGGTTCTCAATGAGCTGACTCAGCCCAAAGGCGAGCACGATGATGGGCATCGCGCTGGCAATCGCAAACTTCATCAATAGAGACGGAGTGATCGAGCGGAGAAGGGTAGCCATAAGAAGAAGAGTCGGCTGTGGGCCCGTTCCACTTGATGGACCACGCCCCGTACCTACGTAGCTTTGCCTAGGAGATTAGGGTTGGGTTGGTGAGCGGACAATCCAAGCTCTACACGTCGCTTGCGTCGTGGTGGCCGCTGGTCTCGGCGCCCGACGAGTACGAGGAGGAAGCGGGCATCTACCGCGAGCAAACTGCCTATGCGCACTGTCGCCCGGGCGGCGGCGTCCTCTTTGCCCCCGACCACGTTAGGGAGACGTTCACGACGACGGTCGATCACGGTGGGCGAGACGGCGACGATCGTGCCGTCAGGTATCTCGAATGGACGTGGGATCCGGACCCAGCCGACACAAGCCATGTCGTCGATTACGCCTTCCTGCTTCGCCGTGAGGACGGCAGAACCGTCGTCGAGCACGACCGGCACGTCAATGGCCTCTTTCCGATTTCGACCCGGCTGCAAACCCTGTCGGCCGTGGGGTTCGAGGCGCGAACGGTGCCTTTCGAACACACCGAGCTCGACGATCCCGCCACGATCTTCGTCGGGACCCGACCGGAACTTCGCCCCGCCGCGACCGACTAGTGGGGCCCGCCCCGTTTCGTACCCTGGTGACATGACCGCCGCATTCGCCGTGCGAGGCCTTCACAAGCGCTACGGAAGTACTCCCGCCGTGGCAGGAGTCGACGTCGAGGTTCATCAGGGCGAGCTTTTCGGGCTTCTGGGACCCAACGGTGCCGGAAAGTCGACTCTCGTCAAGATCGGCTGCGGCCTCGTTAGACCGAGCGCCGGATCGGTGGAGGTGAACGGTCACCAACCCCGCAGCCCGCAGGCGCGCTCGGCCCTCGGTTACCTCGCCGAGCTCTTCCGATTTCCGGGATGGCTCACGGGAGAGGAGGTCTTGGAACTCCACCAGCGCCTGAGCGGCTCGGCGGGTGGGCGATCCGAGCGGGCGGAGCTGCTCGAGCTCACCGGTCTCGCGGACGTGGGAGGCAGGCGAGTCGAGAACATGTCCAAGGGCATGCAACAACGGCTCGGCATCGCCCAGGCGCTCATCGGAGGGCCACGGCTGCTGCTGCTCGACGAGCCGACGAGTGCCCTCGACCCCGCGGGGCGGCGCGCGGTGCGAGGCCTTCTGGAAGAGCTGCGAAGCAGAGAGATCGCGGTACTCCTCAACTCGCATCTGCTCACAGAGGTCGAGCTCGTCTGCGATCGAGTCGCGATTCTCAACTCGGGAGAGATCGTCGCCGAGGGAGAGCCGCGCATCCTGACAGAAACCGCCGGCGTTGAGATCCACACCGATAACGGGGTGCGTTCCTTTCCCAACGCGCGGCGAGAAGAGGTCCCCGCACTCGTCGCTGGCCTCGTCGAACAAGGCGTACGGATCTATGAGGTGAAAGCGGCGCACCGAACCCTCGAGGACATCTACCTGGACGTCGTGGGAGACAAGCCGGGGTGATACTTGTGGTCGCACGCTACGTCGTAAAGGGATGCCTCCGGCGGCGGGTCTTCATTGCCGTTCCACTTCTTACGATTGCGTTCCTGCTCCTCTACGCGCTGGGGACCGCGCGGGCGATCGAGGCAGTGGGAGGTTTCGACGAAGGACCTGCGGCGATCGTGGACACCCGGACCGTCGCCTCCTCGACGATGCTGGGATTGTCGATGTTTGCCACGATGTTTCTGGGAACCATCCTCGCCACGTTTCTCACGTTCACGGTGGTGAGGGGTGATGCCGACCAGGGCCTGCTGCAACCCCTGATCGTGAGGCCCCTCGGCAGGGCGGCTTTCCTGATCGGTCGGTACCTGGGCGCGGCCGCGATTGCTTCGCTTTACGTGATGGTCGTCTTCGCGGGTTGCGTGACCATCACCGGTGCGATCACGGGGTGGTGGCCCGACCGGCTGGCCGAGCCGGCACTACTGCTCGCGGGCGCTGTGGCGCTGGTGGCCCTCATTTCGATTCTGGGTTCGGTCTTCTTCCCCACAGTTGTCAACGGGATCACCGTGATGATGGTTTTCGGCTCGGGACTCACCGCCGGTCTGCTCCAGCAGATCGGGGGGGCGCTTGGTTCGGAATCACTCGAAGCCCTCGGAAGGACCGCGGCGAACGTCCTCCCGTTCGAAGCTCTCTACCAGGGAAGCCTTCACGCGATCACGGCCGATCTCGCGGGCACGACGGGCTTCGTGGTACGGCTGGGCCCGTTCGGAGGAGGACAGCCGCTATCGGCGGTCCTGTACGCGTGGTTCGCGATCTACTTCGTGCTGATGCTTGGCGCGTGTCTGGTCGCGTTCGATCGCAAAGACGTGTGAAGCCAGCCCCGGCGCGTCGAGTGTGCGCGTGACCATCTATATCGTAGTCAAGTGAACGCTCGATGGAGGAGATGGCTCAAGCCTTATCGAGCGGCGGCCCGCAGACGACGTAACCAGGTATTCCTCGAGGTCATCGAGACGGTGCCGCGACCGGTAAGGATCCTCGATGTCGGGGGGACCCAGCGGTTCTGGGAAGTGGTCGGCCTGACCGACGCGTCACAGGTGGAGGTCGTAATCGGCAACGTTCGAGCGATGCCGACTCGCTATGCGAACTTCAGCAGCGAGGTCCTCGACGCTCGCTCTCTGAGGTTCGAGGACGAGCAGTTCGACGTGGTCTTCTCGAACTCGGTCATCGAGCACGTCGGAACGCTCGACGATCAGCGAAAGGTGGCCGTCGAGGTCCGCCGGGTCGGAAAGAGGTACTTCGTGCAAACTCCCAACCGCTACTTCCCGATCGAGCCTCACTTCTATTTCCCCTGGTTCCAGTTCCTACCCGTCTCGGTACGGGTCCTTTTGGTCCACCGGTTGCCGCTGACCCCCGGCGGCCCCATCAAGGATCGTGCCGTGGCTCGAGAGAAGGTCGAAGAGATAAGGCTAATGACCTTCAAGGAGATTCAGGCGATGTTTCCGGGCGCCGTGATCCGCCGGGAGAAGGTGCTCGGATTGACCAAGTCCTTCATGATCTATGCGGAACGTTGAGGAGGGGCGCCACACGAGCTCGAGATCAAGAAGGACGCCGGTGAAGTCGCACACCACATACAAGACCCTCAACACGACCGAACGACGCGAGTTCGTGTGCATCACCGATGACGTGCAGCGGGCCGTCGATGAATCCGGCATCGCGGAGGGACTGGCACTCGTGTCTGCGATGCACATCACAGCCGGCGTCTGGGTTAATAATCGCAAATCAGTTTGGTAATTTGGACTTTACGCAGATGCCCCGGTCCGACTATCGCTCCTGCAGCGCGTACGGGCGAATAGAGCTCCACTTGACGGACGCCTGCCCATCTTCGAGATGCCGCATAAGGTTCAATAGCGACGATCGCATAGGCACGACTTCAAGGCACGCCTTGGATAGTGGATCGCTGAAAATCCGGAGCCCGTGCATATTCAACCCAATCCACCCGGTGGCCTGCCGATTACTCCGCGCGAGCAGCCTCTCCAGTGCTCGCTTTCACGGCCTGGTCCACTCGGAGCTGGGGACGAAAATCAGAGTCGCTCGTGCCTTCTCCCAGTGCGGCCGGAAAGAGCGCCTGGGCAACCTGGACTGTGCTCTCACACGTTCTAAGCAGGGATTGGGCGACACCTTCCGGGAGGAGGTCTGCGACGACCCCGAAAAGGAGATCATCGGGTGCGGCATAGGCCATAGACGGCTCTACAGAAGGATACGTTTGTCTCAAGATCGCGACGAATCCGTGGACCAGGTAGGCGTCGTCTAGCAGTCCGATCGTCCCGAAGGAGGCTTCGGGGAGTAGATCTTCCTCGTCGAAGAGGTAGTTGAAGATCGTCCCCGTAGCGAATGCCACGGAGCGGCCGCAGCGGCGGTCTTTTGACATGGCAAGGGCATGTGCGAGCGCGTCGGGAACCGTAAGAAGAAATTGCTCCAACGCCTTTGCGAGTTGCTCTAAATCGTCGGTCGACGCGGTTGTGGAATGGCGCCGCAATTCATCTAAGATTTCATCGGCCGTTATTAGATCCGCGAAGCCGCGTTTAAGTAGATCGATCATCCGTGCTACCCGAAGATTTGCTGTGCAGCACCGGAGCCGAATTTGCCTGCGGCCTCTTTCAGCAGCTCCATGACGGTGCCGTGGGGGGCATTCTGTTGTGCCTGGACTACTGGGGCCAAGTTTTGCTGCGCTGGGACCGGCGCTCCGGGGAGGACCAGGAACTGCCGAGTCCAGCAGTACCCACACGTGAAGATCTGCGGAAGAACTCCGCACATCTGGCACGCGGCACCCATCCGGGTAGCGGCCACCGGCATCGGCATATGCGGCATAAACTGACCGGAACACAAGAGGGGAACGACGGCGCCACAGTGGCCGCATCCTGCGTAAAGCAATACTGGTCCCTTCTCAGGTCGGGCGCTACCACTCTCCCAGATGCCTCGACAGGCGTCAAGACATAGGCGTCGCGTGCGGGGCGCGGACCTGGCCCTCTTCCACGGCCACGGCCGTAGCCCTAACGATGTAGTCGAGCAGGGCGTCGATGCGTTCCTCGTCGAGTTGGGTCTTTGTTCTGTGGCTTCCGCAACTCGACGGTTTCGGCCTCAGCCTTCCTTTCCCGAATGACCTAGATCGGGCTTCCGCCTGGCGCCGACCAGCTCGTTCTCGAGGTCTTGGGCCTCGGTCGCTTTCTGGAGAATGGCGGTACCGAGTTCGGTGGTGTCGCCGAACCGCCTTCTTTGGGCGTATTTCCTAGTTCACGTCGATTCATGGGCAACTCCAAGGTGACAAAGCGCGTCCGTGAAGGTCGAGCATGTGCAACAGATCGACCTCGTTTGCCCGCAAAGACGTGACCGTTTGTAGTCTGGGACCCGTGCGGCCGTTTAGACGGATGTCGACGGGCTGCGGATACTCAACGTACGTTCGTTCGCCGAAGCGCGCGCAGCGCAGAGCGTTGCTCGGTACGGGGCTGTTTTCTCCGGAAATGCAGAAAGTCCGCCAGATCGACAGACTCAGACTTTTGCTCTACCAATGGGGCTCAGACTATTGATCCAATAATAATTATGGCAACGAGGGGAAACGACTCAGCGATGGGAGGACGTATGAAGGCTCACACCGTCTATAAGACGTTCAACACCAAGCAGCGCCGGGAGTTCGTGCGCATCACCGATGACGTGCAGCGGGCCGTCGATGAATCCGGCATCGCGGAGGGACTGGCTCTCGTCTCTGCAATGCACATCACAGCCGGCGTCTGGGTCAACGACGACGAGCCCGGCATCCACGCCGACGCTCTCGAATGGCTCGACAAGATCGCGCCGCCATCATGGAAGGCACCGGCTAACGAAGTGGCCGCGGCGTTATCACCCGATCCCGGGGACTATCGACATCACCGCGGCGGAGAGGACAACGGCGACGCGCATCTGAAGAACCTGCTCGTCCACCACCAAGTCGTCGTCCCTGTGACCGACGGGGTACTCGATCTGGGTCCGTGGCAGGCGGTCTTCTACGCGGAGTTCGACGGGGGCCGCAACAAGCGGCTGATCATCAAAGTCCTCGGCGAATAGGGCCGGGCACTAGCCGGCGTCGGTCAGCCGCCGGTCCTTCTCATCCGGCTCGCCGAGCGAAACAGTAGACGGGACGTTCTCCAGCCAGCGAGGCTCCTTCCATGTCTCGGGGTTGCCGGCAGGGTGACGCAGCCACGTACCGATGATCGCTTTGCAGAACCCCCACGCATAGAACAACGACGACGGCTTCTTGGTCTCGCCGGAGGCGCGCCGGCGGAACGTGATCGGCACCTCGACGACCTTCAGGCTCTTGTGCGACGCGTCGAGGATCACCTCCGACACGTAGAACTGATCCTGGCGTAGGTCCAGCCGCCTGAGCGCGTCCGCGGTCATCGCCCGGTAGCCCGTCGACGGATCGGTGACCTTGGTGCGCCCGAGGAATGTAAGTAGCCTCGAGAACAGCCGAACACCGTGTTTGCGGACGTTCGACTCGACCTCGAAGGATCCGAGGACGCGCGATCCCTGAACCATGTCGGCATCGCCGGTGATCAGCGGCTTGACCAGGCTCTCCATCTCCTGTGGATCGTGCTGGCCGTCGGCATCGAGCGTTACAACCACTTCTGCGCCGCTCTTGAGAGCCGACAGGTATCCAAGCCTCACCGCGGCCCCCGATCCGCGCCTGAGCTCGCGACGGATGACGGTCGCGCCCAGGTGGCGCGCGACGGTTTCCGTATCGTCGGTGCAACCGTCGGCGATCACGAAGACGTTGACCTCGAGCCCGAGGACGTTCGCGGGCATTTCGTGCAGCACCGCAGGAAGGTTGTCGGCTTCATTGAAAGCCGGAATGACGACCGCGCACCCTCCCGCATCCGGCGCCCACCCCTCATCGTCGAGGCGGCGCAGAGCCATGTAGTCGACGAGATCGCCGATCTCCGACGACAGCTGATCATCCCGGAAGAAGCCGCGGATGACGAGGGCCAGCATGAAGAGGTTGGAGATGACGAGGAGGCCGACGATCCTACGCATGCCGCCCTGCTGGAAGCCGAGGGCTCCGAGGATGGGATCGAGAACATCGGGCACGATGGCGGCGACGAGCAGACCCCCGGCGACCGCGGCCACGGCCATCAGCTCGCCGCGCCTGAGCTGGCCCTTGGCGCGCCGGCGAACGGTGAGCGCGACCAGGAGCACGGCGACGACCGCGCCGAAGATCCTCAGGCCCATTACGTTTCGGGTCTCCTCGAATTGAAGGCGAGGCCGCCGGCGGCGGCCTCCGGAAAAGTCTACATCGAGCGTGAGTTTCGCGCTCTATGCGCGCCGCAGGCTCACGCTCGACACGATCTCACTTGAGTCCGGCTATGTGGATCCCCGCCCGGTCTGTCTTGTACCGGTGGTTGATACCGATCAAGAGGGCAGTGATCGGTTCTACGATTCGGGCGTTCTCGAGGGGCCCGGCGTCGACGAAACCGAGATCCGGGATTGCTTCGACCAGGTGCGCAACGACCTCCTTTCCATCCTTGTGGCCGCACGCGAGCACGTCGCCTTCCATTGATCTGGTGATGTCGGTCAAGGCCGCGGCCGCCAGAGTGTGAAAGGCCGCGCACAGCTTCCCCCGGTCGAGCAGGGACGACGCCTGCTGTGCCGCGGACCCCTCCCATACGCCCAGCGTGTGCCTCACCTTTCCACCGACGGCGGCCGCAAGGGGGACCGTGCAGTCGATCACGACGGTTCCTTCCCGGATGCTGCCGGCAATCGAGCGATAGATGGCGGCCTGGCCGGCGAACGGAACCGTCACCACGACGACATCGGATGCGGCGGCCGCGTCCGAATTCTCAAGGCCCTCGACCCCCGCGTCTGGCACCAGTTCTCGGAGCCGTCCGGCGGCATCCTTCGCTCGCCCGGCATCGCGGGACCCAACGACCACGTCGATCCCGGCCGTAGCCCACCGCGCGGCCAATCCAAAGCCTTCATCGCCGGTGGCACCGATGACGGTGACGCGCTCTGGCCGCGTCACAGCGATCGCGGCTCGTACTCGCCGAACACGCCCCGCAGCACATCCGAGACCTCGCCCAAAGTGGCGTAGTTCTGCAACGCCTCTCGCATCGGGTACAGGAGGTTGTCGGTCCCGCGCGCAGCTTCCTCCAACGACTTGAGCGCCGCGTCCACCGCTGCCTGGTCGCGCTCCTGCCTCACACGCTGAGTACGCTCCTGCTGGCGTCGCTGCAGCTCGGGATCGAGCTCGAGCAGTTCCACGTGGTGATCCGAGTCGGCGGTGAAACGGTTCACACCCACCACCACGCGATCGCCGGACTCGACCCCCTGAGTGATCCTGTAGGCGGCCTCCTCGATCTCCGACTTCATCCAGCCCGATTCGATCGCTTCGACGGCGCCGCCCATTGAGTCGATTCGTTCCAGATAGTCGCGCGCCCGTTGCTCGATCTCGTCGGTGAGAGACTCCACGAACCAGGATCCACCCAGCGGGTCGGCCGTGTCCGTCACGCCCGCTTCGTAACCGAGCACCTGTTGCGTTCTGAGCGCGATGGTCGCGGCCTTTTCGCTCGGCAACGCGAGGGCTTCATCGAACGAGTTCGTGTGCAGCGACTGGGTACCACCGAGCACCGCTGCCATCGCCTCCACTGCCGTCCTGACGATGTTGATCTCGGGCTGCTGCGCGGTGAGAGTCGCCCCTCCAGTCTGCGTGTGGAAGCGGAGCATCATCGACTTCGGATTGGTCGCTCCAAACCGTTCCTTCATGAGGCCGGCCCACAGCCGGCGCGCCGCCCGGAACTTGGCCACCTCCTCAAAGAAGTTCATGTGGCAGGCGAAGAAGAAAGACAGACGTGGAGCGAAGTCGTCTACCCGCAGGCCGGCCTCCAAAGCGGCTTCGACATACGCGATCCCGTCGGCGAGCGTGAATGCAACCTCCTGGACCGCCGTCGAACCTGCCTCGCGCATGTGATATCCGGAGATCGAGATGGTGTTCCAGCGCGGAAGGCGATCCCGGCAGTATGCGAAGAGGTCGGTGATGATCCGCATGGAAGGCTTGGGCGGGTAGATATAGGTACCCCGTGCCGTGTACTCCTTGAGTATGTCGTTCTGCGTTGTCCCAGTGATCTGTTCGGCCGGGACGCCCCCTTTCTCGGCCACCAACTCATAGAGCAGCAAGAGGATTGCCGCGGTTGAGTTGATCGTCATTGAGGTTGAGACCTCGCCGAGCGGGATGTCCTTGAGCAGCGTCTCCATGTCGGCAAGCGAGTCGATGGCGACGCCCACCCGACCGGCCTCGGCGACGGCCTTGGGATGATCCGAGTCGAAGCCCATCTGGGTGGGGAGGTCGAATGCAACTGACAGCCCGGTCTGTCCCTGGTCCAACAGATAGCGAAAGCGGGCATTCGTCTCCTCGGCGCTTCCGAAGCCCGCGTACTGCCGCATAGTCCACAGTCGCTGCCGGTACATCTCGCCGTAGATACCGCGCGTGAACGGAAACTCCCCCGGCCGGCCGACGCTCTTCGAGTCGGAGGTGACATGGTTGGGGTCGTACTCGGGGTGTATCTCGACGCCTGAATCGGTGGTTCGTTTCTGGCTCACGCCCACCATGTTAGTGGTCTTGATTCGAGGGTTAGGATTCCGCGGCGATGGCGACGGTTGAGGGTATCTATCGCAAGAACAAGCCCCAGGCCTTTGAGGCCGCACTCCGTCTTCGGGCGAGGTGTGGTGGTGGTTCTTCATGCGCATCTCCGGCGTGATCCTTGTCTTCCTCGTCCTCATTCACTTATTCGTCATGCACATTGTCGACTCGGGAGTCGAGCGGGTGAACTTCGCCTTCGTCGCCGAGCGCTGGGACAACGTCGGGTGGAAGACCTTTGACTGGATCATGCTCGTCTTGGGCGTGCTGCACGGGACCAACGGCTTGCGCATGGTCATCGATGACTACGTGAGAAGGCCGGCAACGCGCACGGCAGTCAAAGCCACCGTCTATACGGTTGCCGCGATCCTCACCGTGATGGGCACGGCCGTCGTCGTAACCTTCAATCCCCAGGCCGCCTGACGGTGGCGCGAGTCCACACTTACGACGCAGTCATCGTCGGCGCGGGGGGTGCCGGGCTCCGGGCCGCGCTGGAAGCCGGCAAGGCGGTTAAGACGGCGGTCGTCTCCAAGCTCTATCCCACGCGCTCGCACACGGGGGCGGCGCAGGGCGGGATGTGTGCGGCTCTCGCCAATGTCGAGCAGGACTCGTGGGAATGGCACGCGTTCGATACGGTGAAAGGCTCCGACTTTCTCGCCGATCAGGATGCGGTCGACATCATGTGCAAGGAAGCCGTCGACTCCGTCCTCGAACTCGAGCGCATGGGATTGCCCTTTAACCGGACCCCCGGAGGGAAGATCGACCAGCGTCGGTTTGGAGGCCACACGCGCAATCACGGCGAGGCGCCCGTGCGACGTGCGTGCTACGCAGCGGATCGCACGGGGCACATGATTCTGCAGACCCTTTTCCAGCAGTGCAACAAGCAGGGAGTCGAGTTCTTCAACGAATTCTTCGTACTCGACCTTCTGATGGAAGACGGAGCCTGTGGGGGCATCATCGCCTATGAGATTGCGACCGGCGAGCTACATATCTTTCGCGCCAAGTCGGTGCTTCTTGCGACCGGCGGCTACGGAAAGATGTTCAGGATCACTTCGAATGCGCACACCCTCACCGGCGACGGGCCCGGCGTCGTGTACCGGAGGGGGCTTCCGCTCGAGGACATGGAGTTCTTTCAGTTCCATCCCACCGGCTTGTACCGGCTCGGCATCCTCCTGTCGGAGGCCGCCCGGGGGGAGGGAGGCATCCTTCGCAACAAGGACGGCGAGCGATTCATGGAGCGCTACGCCCCGACAATCAAGGACCTTGCGCCGCGCGACATGGTGTCCAGGGCCATGCACCAGGAGATGAAAGAGGGGCGCGGATCCGGGCCGGACAAGGATTACTTGCTACTCGACCTTACGGAGGTCGAACCTGAGGTGGTGGAGCGAAAGCTTCCGGACATCACCGAGTTCGCGCGCACGTACCTCGACGTGGATCCGCTCAAGGAAGGCGTTCCGGTGCTGCCCACCGCCCACTACGCGATGGGGGGCGTCCCGACAAATGTCGAGGCAGAGGTTCTGTGCGACCACAGGGACAACACCGTGCCCGGCTTCTTCGCCGCCGGTGAGTGTGCGTGCGTCTCGGTGCACGGAGCAAACCGGCTCGGCACCAACTCGCTGTTGGACATCGTTGTGTTCGGGCGGCGCGGGGGCCAGAAGATGGCCCAGTATGCGGCCGCAAGCTCATTGGTCGATATCCCTGCCGACAGTCACAAAGCGACCGAGGAGTGGCTCAACTCCTTGATGGACGGGGACGGATCGGAGTCCACCGCGGACATCCGATCCACCCTGCAGGACGAGATGATGGACAAGGCGTCGGTGGTACGCACGGAGGAGTCGCTCAACGAAGTTCTCAACACGATCGACTCCCTGAGAAGCCGCTACGCGAAAACGCGCGTCAAGGACCGAAGCAAGATCTTCAACACCGAGATCATCGAGCACATCGAGTTGGGTTTCCTGCTCGACATGGCCGAGGCTCTCGTTGTGTCTGCCCGGGCCCGCACCGAAAGCCGGGGCGGACATTACCGCGAGGACCATCAGCTTCGGGAAGACAATCACTGGATGAAACACACGTTTATCACGCGCACAAAGGATGGACAGACCCGGCTCGCCTACAAGGACGTCACGCTGGGTCGCTACGAGCCCGTTGAGAGGAAGTACTGAGCCGGTGGACGTGTCGCTCAAGATTCTGCGCTTCAACCCGGAGACGGATAACGAGCCGCACTTCGAGAAATACACGGTGCAAGCCGACCCGATGGACCGGCTGTTGGATCTACTCCATGAGGTCAAATGGCGGCGCGATTCGAGCCTGGCTCTGAGACGTTCCTGCGCGCACGGGATTTGCGGCTCCGATGCGATGGTGATCAACGGGGTGAACGCTCTCGCGTGCAAGGTGCTGGTCAAGGATCTCAAGCAACCAATTACGGTCGAACCGATTCGAGGACTGCCGCTGGTGCGTGATCTCGTCGTCGACATGGAACCGTTCTTCGCGGGGTATCGAGCGGTGATGCCGTGGCTAATAGCAGACGACCACGAGCCCGAACCGGAGCGCGAACGGCTCCAGAGCCCCGAGGACCGTGAGCGTTTTGACGACACCACGAAATGCATCCTGTGTGCGGCGTGCACGACATCGTGCCCGATCTATTGGTCGGACAACGGATACGTCGGGCCTGCGGCAATCGTCAACGCGCATCGTTTTATCTTCGACTCCCGGGATCGGGGAGCGGCCGAGAGGCTCGAGATCCTGTCCGCGAAGAACGGTGCCTTCAAGTGCCGTACGGCTTTCAATTGCACGGCAGCTTGCCCCCGCGGGATCAAGGTCACCAAAGCGATCCAAGACGTCAAGCGCGCCGTGCTGTACCGGTCGTTCTAGTGGCGCCGGGCGAGTGAGTGGTTGCACGCGGTCGCCATGCGACTTCGGGGGACCATTCGGGGAGGGTCCAGGGGGTCGAGCCCCCGAGTGGCCTGCACTTAATGCCTGCTCTGTCCTAGCCTGCACATCGTGAAGCGACTACGCAGGATCATCCTTGTGCTGTTGCTAGCGGTCGTCGCCTACCCCGTATGGCTCGGGCTCCAGGTCTGGGGCCAGTCGAGGGAGGACGAGAACCATTCCGCCGACGCGATCGTGGTGCTCGGCGCGGCGCAGTACGACGGGGACCCCTCGCCGGTCTTCAAGGCGCGGCTTGATCACGCCGTCTATCTATACGAGGAGGGCTTCTCGGAGACGGTCATCGTCACGGGGGGACGTCGTGCCGGGGACCGTTTCACGGAGGCCGAGTCAGGCGGCAACTATCTCGTGGAGCAAGGCGTGCCGTCGGACGCGATCCTGCATGAAGGAGACGGAGGATCGTCGCTGCAGAGTCTGCGGAATGTCAAGGAGATCACCGACGGCAGCGGGATCGAATCCCTTCTGCTCGTGTCGGATCCTCTGCACTCCGAGCGCATCAAGCGGATCGCGCACGACCTGGGATTCAACGAGACGTATGCCAGCTGGGCCTCTTACCAGGAACTGAACAGAAGCCGGCTAACGAAGGCCAGGGAACTCGTAAGGGAGGTGGGCGCCATCCTCGTCTACGAGTTCCTCGACCGCTAAGCGGGTATCGAAGGCACCAGCAATCGGAGTCGTGCGACGACCTCGAAGGTCGCGGGCGACTTGAGACCAATCAGCTCGCCGTCGACGTTGAACTCGATCGGCGGGTCGGCGGTGACCGACAGCTTCTTCGCGCGCGTGGTCAATACACCTTCGAGGTCCTCATGGCCTCCCCTCCTAACCTTCGCGGCGAGGAGAAGCGCCTGCGACAGGCTCGAAGCGCACAATGCCGCTCCGTCCAGGTCACCGTCATCGGGCTCGGCGCGCGGCCAGACCTCGACTCCTCCACCGCAGGTGCGTCCGTTGCCGATGCCGACCGCGATGCACTCGGAGACTTGCTCGCCGTTGATGGCGACCTGCGAGCGATCGAGATCTGGAAACGCCTTGATACCCCCGATGACAAAAGCCAGGGGGCCCAGCATCTTCTTTAGCTTCTCGTTGAGTTCCTCGTCCACCTCGACGGGAAAGCCTCCGATGCACGCGTTGACGAACAAACGGTTAACCCCGGCCCCCGAGGCCCTGCTCACGTCGAGCCGTCGTTGGGTCCCCGTTCCAAGGCCACGGGCCGCCTCGAGCGGATCTCCCGCAAAACCAAAGGTTCGGGCGAGATCGTTACCGGTGCCCAGCGGGATGACCGCGAACGTCAACTCGTCCAGTCGTTCGTGGAGAGCATTGACCGTGCAGTTGAATGTCCCATCACCGCCTGCAGTCACCACCAGGTCGGCATCGGCGGCCGCAGCCTGCACCTCGTGGTCGAGATCATCGGGGCTCGACGGTTCGCATACAGAGACCCGGCCCAGATCGGAGAGCGCGCTCTCGATCTCCCTGTAGACATCGGCATTGGCCCCACCGGAAGCCGGGTTGCGTACCATCAACACTCTTTCAAACGAGTTCGTCATGGCGCAGCGAGGCTACCCCGAGCCCGCCGCAGGGAAACCACGGAGGGCCGCTACTCTGTGGGCGTGGCCGGCGGCCGTGATCCTCGTCGAGTGCCCTTTGCCGTCGCGGCGGCAACGCTGCTGGTCGTTTCCGTTGCGATCTTTCGTCTTCCCGGTGCTTTTGTGGCGGACATGAAACAGGATGGCTTCCTCACCGGCGACTCGGCCGACGTCGCATTCGTGTTCATCGCAGCGATGGCGCTCGCTCAGGCTGCCTACGCGGGGTTTGCGATCCTGCGGCCCGCGCGCCTCGAGCAGTGGCCGGAACCCGGTGACTCAGTCGTGATCGCAGCTCGCAACGCGGCCGGCATTGCCTCTCTGACGCTTGTCTACGGTGTGACCGCTTTCCTCCTCACCGGGCTGAGAGCCGGATTCTGGTATTTCGTCGTTCTCGAACTCGCCCAGGGCGCTTGGTACTACCGGCAGGTCGGTGAGATCGACCGCCGCCTCACCGAGATCCGGGGGGCGGCCGTCCGGTGATCGGGATCGGCGCGCACGCGCGTGCGACGCCGGATGCGACCGCGGCTGTCGCCGGGCGTGCCACACGTTCGTTCGAGGAACTGGATACACGTCAGCGCGCGTTGGCGGGACTCCTGGTCCGGCATGGGATCGAGGTGGGCGATCGCATCGCGGTGCTGGCTTCCAATTGCATCGAGCTGCTCGAGGTGGTGACGGGCGCTCTGCGAGCGGGCGTGGTGCCTGTGCCCATCAACGCCCTGCTCACTCACACGGAGATCGCCTATCAGCTCGAAGACTCGGGTGCTCGCTGGCTCTTCACCGATCGCCGGGTCGATACCCCTCCGTCGGTAGAACGTGCCGTCACATTCGGCGACGCATACGAGCGTTGTCTCCATGAAGCGGAGACAGCGCGTTCTCTCGCCGACGTGCTCTTGGGTCGACCGATGCATTACACGTCGGGTACGACCGGACGACCCAAGGGTGTGTGGGTCGAACCGACGAGTCCCGACGCCGCGACCCGCATCTCGGAGGACTTCTGCAGGCAGTGGGACCTGTCGGCCGACGACGTCTATCTCGTTTGCTCCCCTCTCGGGCACTCGGCGCCGCTTCGATTCGCTACCAGGACACTCGAGGCGGGGGGGACCGTCGTCGTACACGGTCGCTTCGACGCGGCCGAGACTCTGGCCGCCGTCGAACTGTTCGGCATCACCACAACCTTCATGGTGCCGACCCATCTGGAGCGCATCTTCGCCCTCGGGGAGGTAGCTCTTGCGCGCCACGACATGTCTTCGGTACGGCTGCTCGCCCATGCCGGAGCCTCTATCCGGCCGGAGACAAAGAAGAGAGCGTTCGAACTGTTCCCCGAAGAATCCGTGTGGGAGTTCTACGGATCAACCGAGGGCGCGTTCACACGCATTTCGACAAGCGAATGGCGGCGGAAACCGGGAAGCGTCGGCACCCCGCGTCCGGGGGCCCAGATCCTGATCACCGACGAGGGCGGCCGCTCGCTCCCACCCCATGAGATAGGAACGGTATGGGTGCACGACCCGGCGGCGGAACGCTTCGAATACTGGGGCGACCGTGCGAAGACACAGAGCGCGTGGAGAGATGGTGCCTTCAGCGTTGGCGATCTGGGCTATCTGGACGACGACGGCTATCTGTTTCTGGTCGGGCGCGGCGACGACACGATCATCACCGGAGGAGTGAACGTCTACCCGCAGGAAGTCGAGGCGGTCCTCATGGAGCATCCCGCCGTCGCGCAGGTTGCGGTGTACGGCGTGGACCATGACGAGTGGGGTCAGCAGGTGCAGGCGATGGTGGTTCCGGCCCCCAATGCGCCCATCGACGCCGAGCTGTTGCGATCGTGGGCGCGCGAACGTCTCGCCGGCTTCAAGTGTCCCCGCCGTATCGAGGTCGTCGATAGCCTGCCGACCACCCCCACGGGCAAGATCGTTCGCCGCCCGGTCGACTAGGCCGCCTAGAACAAGACGAGCGACAGCGCCCGCCGAGCTGCGATGGCGCGCGGGTCGCTGATGGGCAACGCCTCAAGCAGCGTTAGCAGATGGATCCGAGCCCGGTCGCGTTCCTCGTCACTTGTGAGGCGGACGACATCGAGTAGCAGATCGAAGGCGCGATCGAAATCACCACTGGCCGCCGCGATGTCGGCGAGCCCCGTAGCCGCGTCGACGTCGGTTGGGTCCGACTCGAGCCTGGTGCGCAGGCTCTCCTCGTCCAGTGAGGCAGTCCTCAGCTTCATATCAACCGCCGCCAGCAGCGAGCGAGCCTCGTTGTCACCGGGCTCGTGGTCTAGCGCGCCTCTATACAGTTCTGCGGCCCCGGCGAGATCGCCGGCCGCCTCCGCCGACCGTCCCTCGGAGACCAGGAGATCCGCGCTGCTCGGCCCCAACTGTTTGAGCCACTCACGCACCTGCGGCTCGGGCAGCGCGCCGGTGAACTCCGCGACCTCGCGACCATCCTTGAAGGCCCGCACCGCGGGGATGCCCTGTACGCCGGCCGCCGCCGACAGCCGCGGGTTCGAGTCGACATCGACCTTGGCGAGCACCCAGCCTCCGTCCGCCTCGCCCGCGAGCCGTTCCAGGATCGGGCCCAGGATGCGACACGGGCCGCACCACTCGGCCCAGAAATCGACGACCACGGGCACCTCATGAGAACGCTCCAGGACCTGCTCCTGAAAGTCGGTCTCCGAGACATCCGCAACATAAGAACTCTTCATCTCACGTTTAGCCAACAACACCCGGCCAGGGAACCTTCCCCTAGCGGCGCTCGGCAAGCTCCTCGCACTTCGAACGGATCGCGTCGGCCGCCTCCCTGAGCTTGGACAGCTCGTCCTCGTTCAGATCGAGCTCGATGATCTCGATGACACCGCCGCGACCGAGTACCGCCGGGACCCCCAAATAGACCTCCGAGATGCCGTACTGCCCCGTCGTCCACGCGCACGTTGGATGTATCTCGCCCCCGTCGGCGAGGATCGAGTTCACCATCGCTGCTGCCGACGACGAGGGCGCGTAGAAGGCGCTCCCCTTCTTCAGATATCCCACGATCTCGGCCCCCGCGTCCCGAGTGCGGGCGAACAGCTTCTCGAGGGTTCGGTCGTCCACGAGCTCCGGCAGCGGCTTGCCTTGAACCGTCGCATGGCGCGGCAGCGCCACCATCTGGTCCCCGTGCGAGCCGAGAGTCATCGCCTCGACGGAGGCCGGCGGAACCTCCAGTTTCTCGGCGATGAAGTAGCTCAGGCGAGATGAGTCCAGGACACCGGCCATTCCGATGACTCGCTCCTTTGGGAAGCCGGAGACAAGAGACGCGAGGTAGGTCATCTCGTCGAGCGGGTTCGACACCACGATGATGATCGTGTCCGGGGAGTGCTCGACTATCTGCTCGGTGACGGAGCCGACGATCTCACTATTCTTGTCGAGGAGGTCCATGCGGCTCATGCCCGGCTGACGCGGGAGGCCGGCCGTGATGACGACGACGTAAGAACCGGCGGTGTCCGCGTAATCGTTGGTGCCGGCGACGCGCGCCTCGAATCCCTCGATAGGTGCGCTTTGGTTGATGTCCAGGGCCAATCCCTGCGGCAATCCCTCGACGATGTCGACCATTACGACTTCGTCGGCTAAATCTTTCTCGGCAATCCGGCGGGCTGTGTTGGATCCGACGTTGCCCGCGCCGACGACGGTCACCTTCTTCCCCGTGCTCATGCTCTCACCCCCGGATCACCCAGTATCCGAATCCATCTTCTCGATCACCGCATCGGCGACTTCCGATGTCCCCACCGCCGTCGGATCATCCCGGTCAGGCTTCATGTCGTAGGTGACCGACTTCCCTTCGGAGATGACCGCGCCGATCGCGCGCTCGAGCACCGCAGCGGCATCGAGCTCGTCGAGGTGTCTCAGCATCAACATGCCTGAGAGCATCATCGCCATGGGATTCACTTTGTTCTGCCCGGCATACTTGGGAGCCGATCCGTGGGTCGGCTCGAATACCGCGGCCTCGTCTCCGATGTTGCCGCCGGGGGCGACGCCGAGGCCTCCGATGAGTCCTGCCCCCAGATCCGAGACGATGTCCCCGTACAAGTTTGGGAGGACGAGCACGTCGTATAGCTCCGGCTTCTGCACAAGCTGCATGCACATGTTGTCGACGATTCGATCTTCGAACTCGATGCCGGAATCCTTGAACTCTTCCTCGTAGACCTCGGTAGCCGTCCTCAGGAACAGCCCATCCGAGTACTTCATTATGTTTGCTTTGTGAACGGCGGTGACTTTCTTGCGCCCATTCTTGATCGCATAGTCGAACGCGGCGCGCACGATTCGTTTGGTCCCGGTGACCGAGATCGGTTTGATAGAGATCCCAGAATCCTCTCGAATACGCCTGGCCCCCAGCTCCGCGAGGAAGTCGATGAGTTTCCGGGCCTCGGGTGACCCCTGTTCGAACTCGATTCCTGCATACAGGTCTTCGTGATTCTCGCGTACAACGATCAGATCGATGTCCTCATAGCGCGATCGCACTCCCGGATAGCTCTTGCACGGGCGCAGACACATATAGAGGTCGAGCTCCTTGCGCAGCGCAACGTTGACGCTGCGGAAGCCGGTGCCGACGGGGGTTGTGATCGGGCCCTTGATCGCGACGCCGTTGTCTCGGATCGAATCAAGGACTTCATCGGGCAACGGAGTCCCGTACTCGTCCATCACATCGGCGCCGGCATGCCGAACGTCCCAATCGAATCTGACACCCGTCCCTTCCAACACCCGCCGGGTCGCTTCCGCGATCTCCGGGCCGGTACCGTCTCCGGGAATGAAGGTCACTCTGTGAACACGCTGTGACATGAAGGCTCCCGTGTAGTCGTTGAGTGATGTGCAGAAATGAGGCTATCAACCTACCTGATAGCCTAGTTGGGAGAAGGAAAGCCGGGCCCCGCGGGGCTTTCGAAAGGGAGTGAGGACAGAAGCATGGCTGCTTCCGGCAAGGGTCTCGAAGGTGTCGTCGCAGCCGAAACCGCGCTCTCCGACATCGACGGCGAGCAAGGCCTGCTCTTCTACGTGGGGTACGACATCCACGATCTTGCACCCAAGGCAAGCTTTGAAGAGGTCGTGTACCTCCTCCACCACCTCGAGCTGCCGAACTCGCAACAGCTCGAGGACACACGAGAGCAGATCGGCTCGGAAAGGGAACCTAACGACCTGGTCCGAAGGCTTCTTCCGCATCTGGCAGAAAAATGTGCGCCGATGTCGATGCTCCGGACCGCCGTGTCCGTGTCGTCGGCTCAGGATCCGGATGGTTGGGATGTTTCTGAGGAGGCCAACTACCGCAAGGCCATTCGCCTCATAGCGGTGCTCCCAACCCTGGTCGCGTACTACGACCGGCTGCGCAAGGGCGAGCAGCTCGTCCCCCCCGACCCGGCGCTCTCGCACGCGGCCAACTTCTTACTGATGCTCAAGGGGGATAAGGCGGACGACGAGTCGGCTCGCATGTTCGACACGTGCCTTGTTCTGCACGCCGATCACACGATGAATGCGTCGACTTTTGCCGCCCGTGTCTGCGCAGCCACCTTGTCGGACATCCATTCGGCCATGACTGCGGCCATTGCCGCGCTCAAGGGCCCCCTGCACGGCGGAGCGAACGAAGCCGTCATGCAGATGATCAAGGAGATCAGGGAACCGGCCAATGCGCGCGACTACATCCTGAACAGGCTCAAGAACAAAGAGAAGATCATGGGCTTTGGCCATCGCGTGTACAAGACCGAGGACCCGCGGGCCACCCACCTCCGAAGGATGGCTAAGGAACTGGCGGAAAAGACCGGCGACGACAAAAACTACGAGATCTCAAGGATCATCGAGAAGACCGTCATGGACGAAAAGGGGCTGTACCCCAACGTCGACTTCTACGCAGCATCCGTGTATGGATACTTGCGGATTCCCACGGACCTCTTCACACCGATCTTTGCATGCAGCCGAGTGGCCGGGTGGACCGCCCATGTGCGCGAGCAGTACGCCGACAACCGCTTGATCCGTCCCGACCACGGCTACGTTGGCCCCGATCCACGGCCCTGGGTACCGTTGTCGGAGCGTTGATCGGCTCGACTCTTTCGCCGATACCATCGAGTGTGAGTCTCACCGTCGTATATAGGCGCTCGAACTCACGTTCGATGATTCGCCGGGCACGGCGAAGGGCTAACGACTAGCGGCCGGGGACGTCGAAGGTCGCGCGGGCCACGACGTCCCCGTCGATCACAAGGCGCGCCACCCACGTCCCCTCGATTCGGCGCGCAGCCGTGCCCTTCGCGAAGTCGACTCCGCACCGATATGTGCCCGGGCCGACGTAGTCGACGGCGCAGTACTGCCACAACTCGCGGCGACCGCCGGCTCCGGTGGGAGCAAAGACCCTGATGCTGATGCGGCGAGCCTCCATCTCGGGCAGCGAAGTCTCCAGCCAGACAACGGACCGCGTGGGGCGAACCTCTAGTGAATGGACAACTGCGGATCCGGCGGGGGCCGGGCCGGCCAGCACGGCGAGGAAAAGGCACGCCGATACGACCCCTGTGAGTGCGGTGCGAATGGTGCGCAACAATGTCATCTCCTTCGGTGGCTGGGCCGTCTCTCGGCGAGACCCCTGGCTTTGCGTCCCCGCCTCACGACGGGTTTGCCTTTATCGGGAACGAAACTCTGACTTAAGAATCGTCCGTTTCCATCCTTTTCTGCATAGCGGAGACGGCCCAAATTCCCGTGGGCGCTCCGCGGCTTTTGTCCGTTTTCTTGTGACGGCCTGACTAGGGCGGCGAGGTCGTTTCCGGCGTGGGCGCCGTGAGCCCGGGTAGCACCGCCGCGGCTTTTGTCCGGTTCTTACGAGATCGGATGACTAGTCCTGCAAAGTAAAAGTCCTGGTCAGAGCGGCCTTCGAGCCATCGGCAGAAATGCTGATATTCCGCGACTCCCTCGGCGTCGATGTCACAGGAAGTCAGCGAAATGTCAAACATCAGTCACCTGGCAAAGGAGCAACCGAAATGAGGAGCCTCGTGAAGCGCATCACCGTCGCCGGTGCCTTTCTGGCCGTCCTCCTTCTCGGCGGAATCGTGTTCGCCGCGTGGGTCGTGACGGGAACGGGCAGCGGCTACTCGAAGGCCCGCACGGCCTCAGCCCTGACGATGTCGGACGTGTCGGCGTCGACGACATCGCAGCTCTACCCGGGCGGCGGGGGCGACGTGGTGGTGCGGATCAACAACCCCAACCCGTTCCCCGTGTCGGTGACCGACATCGACCCGAACGGTGCGATGGACTCGGACGTCGCGGGCTGCACGGACGTCGGCGGCGACCCCGCGAAGGCTACGGGCGTCACCTTCACGGCCCAGTCACTGAGCAGCGGAAACGTGGTTTCTGCCGGTGGCAGCCTCGACCTGACTCTGGCAAACGCGGTCACCATGGACGACTCGTCCGTGAACGCCTGCCAGGGAGCGATCTTCACCATTCCGGTGTCCATCACCGCCGGTTCCTAGTCACTTCTTTGGGCGTGGATCGCAGGGTGCGGGGCAGATGCCCCGCACCCTGTCTGATTAAGAGTCCATCCCTCGGGACGCAGGAGACAAAGTGCACGCAACGCAGCGACTGAGAGCAGGGATCACCCGATGGCTCATCGCCGTCGTCCTGCTCGCGCTCCTGCTCGTCCCCGCCGCCATGCAGATGAACGCAACCCGCGACAACGCCTTGCACGGGGGATTCCGAACGACCGCGTCTGCGAAACCGCGATTCGCGGTGCGAGGATCCGTCAAGGGCCTGTACCCGGGGAAGCGCAAGCCCATGAAGCTCAAGATCAAGAACCTCCAGCGCTATCCCATAAAGGTGAAGAACCTCAAGGTCAAGGTGGGCCGCTCCACCAAGCGCGGCTGCAGCAAGCGCTGGATCCGCCCCAAGCGTCAGATGCGCATCTCGCTCAAGGTACCGGCCCGGGCGCGAGCATTCGTCTCCTACCCCGTCCGGATGCCGAAAAAGGCCCCGAACGCGTGCCAGGGAGCTCGCTGGAAGCTCAAATACAAGGGCAAGGCGGTGCGAGCGCGATGACCGGACTTCGACGGCGGGTGACGGCGATATGCATCGTGGCGGCGGCCGTTGCATTGCCTGCGCAGGCGAGCGCCGGTTGGAATGTCGCCGGCGCCGGTAACGCCTATACGAAAGCGCTGGTGATGCCACCCGCCGCCGACACCCCAACCGTGAGCATCACGGGCCGCAACGTGACGGTGTCCTGGACCCAACCCCAGCTCCCGGACGGAACGCCGGTGGACGCGCACGTGGTCAGGCGCTACGACGAGTCCACAGGACTCGAACAGCCAATCGGACCGGGCTGCTCCGGTCCGATTTCGGCATTGACCTGCACGGAGGACGCCGTTGCGCCCGGCAACTGGCGGTACACGGTCGCCGCCCGCCACGGGGCATGGGATGGGTCCGAGAGCTCGCCGAGTGCAACCGTCACCGTCGGGTCCCCAACTCTGGCCTTTACCCCGCCCACGACCGCCACGAGCCTGCCGGCAACCTTTGCGGGCACGATCGACAACTTCCTCTCGGGCAGCACGGTCACTTACCGGCTCGACGACCCGGCAACAGGGCCGGTGCTGGCCGCTACGACCACTCCCAGCCCGATTCCCGGAAATGGCAGCGCGGCTGTAAGCGTCACGATCCCGAAGGGGACGACAAACGGCACCCACTCCATGTACGCGATCGGTGACCTGGGCGACGTTGCGAGTGCATCAATCGACGTCAACGTGACGCCACCGAATCCGACCTCCCTGCGGCTCAGAAACTACGCCACGGCGGGAAGCCCACGGCGAACGGATCGGATCGAGGTGACATTCTCGCAGCGCCTCGACGTCGCGTCGATATGCTCGACTTGGAGTGGCGACTCTTCGAATCAGTCGATCTCGGGAGACTACGTCGCCTGGGTGATCATCACCAACAACGCGGCGCCCTCAGGCAACGACCTGCTGACGGTCCAGACGACCTCGGCGGCGTGCGGCGGGCAATTCCACTTCGGGAACATCGACTTGGGCAGCCCCAACTTCGTAACGGGAAATGTCTACTACGGCGGAACCGGCACCAATCAGACGAGAGTGTCCTGGAACGCCACCAACTTCCGGATGGACATCACGCTTGGAGCAATAGCGATGGGGCCTGCTCCGGGAACGGTTGGCGGTTCCGTGACCGCCACCTACACGCCCGATTCGCTGATCACAAATCCGAGCGGGACTCCGATCACGGGGACCGCGTCGCGGACCGCCGTTCAGTTCTAGGCCGCGCGCTTAGCCAGCGCGACCGTGTTGCTCAAAAGCATCGCGATGGTCATGGGCCCCACTCCGCCCGGCACCGGTGTTATGGCACCCGCCACTTCCACCGCGGCGTCGAAGTCGACATCTCCCACGAGGCCGCTCTCGGTTCGGTTGATACCGACATCGATCACCGTCGCGCCGGGAGCGATCATCGGCGCCGTGATCGCGTGCGCCCTGCCGATCGCGGCGACGAGGATGTCGGCCCGGCGAGTATGAGCGGTCAGGTCCTCCGTTGCCGTGTGGCAAACGGTGACCGTCGCGTTCGCGCCGGGCCCCTTCTGCATCAGCATTGCAGCCAGCGGCTTCCCAACGATGTTGGACCGGCCGACGATGACCACCTCGGCTCCCGACGTCTGAACACCTGAACGGACCAGTAGTTCCCGGATACCTGCCGGTGTGGCCGGCGCCACCAGTGGGTCGCCCGCGAGAAGGCGCCCGAGATTGCACGGATGGAATCCATCGGCATCCTTGTCCGGGGTGACGGCGTTCAGCACGATCTGCTCGTCGACATGTTCGGGAAGGGGGAGCTGGACCAGGATTCCGTGGACGGCGGGATCGGCATTCAGATCGCTCAGGGTGGCCAGGAGGTCGGCCTGCGAGGTGGAGGGGGGCAGATCGTGATCCCACGCCTTGATTCCGGCCTCTGCACACGCCTTGCGCTTGGACGATACATAAATCCTGGAAGCGGGATCGTCGCCGACGAGCACCGTGGCGAGTCCGGGAGTTGTCCCCCGGTCGATGAGATCGGCGGCAGAGGCGGCAACCTCTTTCCGAACCGCCGCAGCAATGGCTTTTCCGTCAATGATCGTCGCCATCATGGGTTGCTCACCTTAGTGGACGGCGGTTGCGAGCGCCACGCGGAACAGGCGGCCAACCCTTTCGCTCGCGTCGGTAGGATGTCGTCGTCGTTGCGGGCGGAGCCGGAGGGACAACTGTCGACGTGGACGGGAATCGAGATGAGCGACACGATGCGGAACCTCATATACCCGTGTACGACAAACCTCCCGTCACCCCTCTCGAGGGCGCGCCTCTCTCGGGCATGCGCTACACACCCCGGCACCGGGTCCCCAAACGCGATCCCAAGGTCAGGATTCTCCGCCCGCTAAGGATCACCGACTTTGCGCTCCTGTGGAGCGGCCTGACGATCTCGCTAATCGGGGACGGCATGTTCTTTGTTGCCTTGCCTCTGCAAGTCTTTGCGTTGCGGAATACCGAAACCGCGTACACGGTCGCGCTTCTCGCCTGGACGCTCCCGCTCGTCGCCCTGCTGCCCGTGTCGGGAATCCTCAGCGATCGCTTCGAACGCCGCCGGATGATGCTCATTGCCCACGGGATCCAAGGGGTCGCGATCGCGCTTCTCGGGATCCTCTCGGTCGCCGGAGCTCTGGAGTTGTGGCACGTGTATGCGCTTGCGGTGGCCTACGGCTGCGGCGAGGCGCTGTTCGGCCCTGCCTTCAGCTCAATAGTGCCGGACATAGTGCCCCAGAACATGCTCGTGGAAGCGAACTCTCTGGATAACTTCTCGAGACCGTTTGCCCTGCGCGTCGCCGGCCCCGCGCTCGGCGGCCTGGCGGTTGCTTTGTTCGGCACCGGTGGAGCGTTCCTGTTCGACGCAGCAACTTTTGGCATCGCCGGAATTGCGTTCGCTTTGATCACCACGCGCAAACGGACTCATAGGTCAGAATCCAGCTTCGCCTGGCAGGAGCTGAAAGATGGGTTTTCGTTCGTTCGTACCCACAAGTGGCTGCTGGCGGGTCTTCTCTCCGCCGCGCTGGGATTGCTGCTCTTCTACGGACCGTGGCAGGCACTCGTTCCCTATCGCGTAACCCACGGACTCGGCGGCGACGAGCGAGACATCGCCGCAATGCTCGCCGTCGGCGGGATCGGCGCGATCATCGCTTCCCTGACGATCGGCCAGCGCGATCTACCGCGTCGATTCATGACCGCGATGTACGTCTCGCTGGCGATCGGGACTCTCATGCTCGTCGGATACGGGCTGGCTTCGGAAACATGGCACATACTCCTCGCCAGCTTCATAATGCATGCGCTCCTCTGTGCAGCGATCATCATTTGGAACACAACGCTGCATATGCATGTCCCGGGCAACATTCTGGGACGCGTGTCGAGCCTCGACTGGTTCGTCTCGACCAGTCTCATCCCCGTATCCCTGATGATTGCGGGGCCGCTGTCGCTCGTGATCGGGCCCGGGAGAGTGCTCGTCGGCGCCGGACTGATCGGCTGCGTCGCTCTGCTGTCGTTCATACTCCTGCCGGGCGCTCTCGACCCTCAGAAGCCGGAGCCCGGAGTCTCGGAGCCGGTTCTGTCCCACGACTAACAAGCCATTCTTGTTCCGGATTGTCATGAAGGAACGCGCGAATCCGGGAAAGAAAGAATCGAGCGGCGACTAGTGGCGGAAGTGTCTGCGGCCGGTGAACACCATGGGGATTCCGTGCTCGTCCGCGGCCGCAATTACCTCCTCGTCCCGGACGGATCCTCCGGGCTGGATGACGGCAACCGCTCCCGCCGCCACGGCCGCGTCGAGCCCGTCTCGGAACGGGAAGAAGGCGTCCGACGCGCACGCGCTGCCCCCGGCTCGATCGCCCGCGCGCCCGGCGGCCACCTGAGTCGAGTCGAGACGGCTCATCTGCCCGGCGCCGATTCCCACGGCACACTGATCCACGGCGAACACGATTGCGTTGGACTTCACGTGTTTCGCAACCGTCCAGGCAAAGCGCAAGTCGGTCCACAGGTCGTCGGACGGCTGGGCGCGCGTCACCACCTTGGCGTTGTCCAACTCATCGCGAGGGTCTCCATCCTGTATCAGCAGGCCGCCCGCCACGCTTCGAACCTCCCGAGCGCGTACGGCGTCCTGGGGTGCCACCAGGATGCGCAGATTCTTCTTTGACTTCAGAACCTGCAACGCATCGTCTCCCATCGACGGTGCAACCAGGACCTCGGTGAAGATCTCGGCAATTGCCGTAGCGGTCGCAACGTCGCAAGCCCCGTTCAGCGCGACTATCCCTCCGAACGCCGAGACGCGGTCGCCGTCAAGGGCGCGCCGATACGCATCCGTGAGAGAGCTCCCGACTGCAACGCCGCAGGGGTTCGAATGTTTGATGATCGCGGCCGCCGGGCGCGGCAATTCGCTTACGAGCTTCCATGCAGCATCGACGTCCAGCAGGTTGTTATAGGAGAGGGCCTTTCCATGCAGCTGCTCACATGCGGCTATCCCGCGGATGGCTCCAGCCGGGCGGTAGAAGGCTGCGGATTGATGCGGATTCTCTCCGTACCTGAGCGTCGCGACCTTGCGCGTCGAGACGATCAGCGAGTTCGGAAACTCCTCGGTGCGGGTGAGATAGCGCGCAATGGCCGCGTCGTAGGAGGCGGTGTGAGCGAATGCGTCCTGCGCCAGCGATCGGCGGGTGGCGTCGGACAGCTCGCCGGACGACCGAAGTTCCTCGACGATCTCTCCGTATCTGGCCGGATCCACCACGACCGCTACCGACGGCCAGTTCTTGGCAGCCGCGCGCACCATCGCCGGGCCCCCAATGTCAATCTGCTCGAGGGCATCATTCTCCGTGACGCTCGGATGCGACACCGTGCGTTCGAACGGATACAGATTGCAAACGACGAGGTCGATCGGGCGAATCCCCTGGCTTTCGAGTTCCTGCATGTGCTCGTCTCTTCTGCGATCGGCCAAGATTCCGCCATGGATCTTCGGATGCAGTGTCTTTACCCGTCCGCCGAGTATCTCGGGGGCACCCGTAACCTCCGGAACAGGTGTCACCGGCACGCCGGCATCCCTAAGGGTCACTGCCGTCCCACCCGATGAGATCAACTCGACCCCCCCATCGGCGAGGGCGCTGGCAAGCTCGACCAGCCCCTCCTTATCCGAAACGCTGAGTAGCGCTCGCCTGATTCTCACGTCACTCACGCACCCGAACCCGACCGTCGTCCAGAGACAGCCGGCCCTCCAGAAACAACTTGCAGGCGCGCGGCAGCGCTCGTCGCTCGATCACCTTGATGCGCTCGTGGAGCATCTCTTCGGTGTCGTCCGGCTCCACGTGAACCGCTTCTTGCAGGATGATCGGCCCGTGGTCGACGTCGTAGTCGACGAAGTGAACGGTTGTGCCCACGACCTTCACGCCGTGAGCAAGCGCATCCCGGATCGCGTGCGCGCCCGGAAATGCAGGCAGTAATGAGGGATGGAGATTGATCAAGCGGTCACCGAATGCGTCGATAAAGCTCGGCGCCAGCAGTCGCATGAAGCCCGCCGAAACGACCAGGTCCGGTTCATATGAATCGATCGTCTCGAGGAGGGCGTCGTCCCACCGGGCCCGCTCGCGGTACGCACCGAATTCGACGAGCACGGTCTCAAGCCCGCGCTCCTGAGCGCGGGACAGGCCCTCGCACTTGCGATCGGCTGCTACAACAACCGGCGTTCCAGGGACCTCGCCCCTCTCACATGCGTCCGTGAGAGCAAGCATGTTGGAGCCAGCCCCCGAGATGAGCGTCGCGATCCGTCCCGACATGAGTCGACCCTAACGTCCGAACGGTCCCGATCGGTCCTAGGGACTCAGGGCCTCGGCGAGGGTGTGAACCGCGCGCGGGTAGCGGTATTGCAGGTTCATGTGAGTGCCCTCGAAGAGCTCGAGTGTGTGCTCGACCCCGAGCCGGGCCAGCTCGTTCGCCACAGCCTGCGCTCCGAGATCGAGATAGAACTCATCGGATCGCCCACCGTCGAGGTAGATGAGTCTCATGGAGGCGGCCGCGTCGGCTCGCACCGGCACCATACGAACGGGATCCCACTCGAGCCACATCTGCCACACTTCGTCCACGAGTTTTCCTGTATCGATCTCGAACGGGAGCAGAGGCATGCCGGGGTTGTCGGGATCGGGCGAGTAGCACGATGCCATCGCGTAGGAGTTCATGGGTGCACCGTAGACATTGAAGTCGAGAAAATTCGCCGATCGGAGCTCCTTCCAAAAGACGTCATAGGAGCCCTTGAATTTGTCTCGGAGAGCGCGGACCGTGTCACGGAACTCCGGCAGATAACACGTCTCAAAAAGAGCGTCGCCCGCGTGCGAAGCAAGACCTCCGAACACATCCGGCCGCTGCAGTGGAACCACCATGGCCCCGTATCCCCCGCTCGACTTCCCGGTGATGCCGCGATGATCGCGATCGGCCGCCGTCGGATAGCGATCGTCGATGAACGGGACAACTTCATCACAGAGGTAATCCATGTAGCGACCGGTAGCGATCGAGTTGATGAACTGCGAACCTCCGTAGGAGGTCCACGCGTCGACGAAGACAACGACGGCGCGAGGGACGGAATCGTCGGCGAACAACTCGTCGATGCGTTCGATCACGGTCGGTTCGAATGCGTTGCGGTTGAGCCACATGTCGAGCTGACCTGTAAAGCCCTGGATCACGTAGATCGAGGCGTAGGCGCCGGCATCGTCAACGCCCGGGGGCGTGTAGACGAAGAGCGGCCTGCGCGCCGGATCCCCCAGGGGGTTGCCGGCGAGGATCTCCGACGTGACCGTCAGCGACTCCAGGCGCCCGCCGAGCTCGCGTTCCCATGGGTTCCCCGGAGCGCCCTCAACCAATGACAGCGTCACGAGCCGCACTTCCGAGCGGCGATCTCCGCTACCTCTGTCGGGTTTCTCCCCACCTCGATCCCGGCAGCCTCGAGTGCTTCGGCTTTCGCTTGGGCGGTGCCCTTCGAGCCGGAAATGATGGCTCCTGCATGCCCCATTCGTTTGCCCGGGGGAGCGGTGAAGCCGGCGATGTACGCAACTACGGGTTTCGCCATGTACCCCTTCACCCACTCGGCGGCGCGCTCCTCTGCGTCTCCTCCGATCTCACCGGTGAGGATGACCAACTCGGTGTCGTCGTCTGCGTTGAACTTCTCGAGGATGTCGACGAAGTCCGATCCGGGTATCGGGTCGCCTCCGATACCCACACAGGTCGATTGCCCCACTTCTCGCTGGGTGAGCTCGTGGATGATCTGATACGTGAGCGTACCGGATCGTGACACCAAGCCGACGGGCCCGGGCGCACAGATCTCGCCGGGGATGATGCCCACATTCGCCTTCCCGGGTGAGATGAGCCCAGGACAGTTGGGACCGATGAGCGTGACCATGCGGTCCGATGAACGGAGATACGGGACGACTCGTGCCATATCCATCGCCGGGATGTTCTCGGTGATACACACGATGACGTCGATGCCGGCGTCGTATGCCTCGAGGATCGCGTCGGCCGCAAAACGCGCGGGGACGAAGATCAACGAAGTGTTCGCTTTCGTCTCGGCCACGGCGTCGGTCACGGTATCGAAGACAGGCACGCCGTCGACGTCGACCCCGCCCTTCCCGGGAGTCACTCCGGCCACGACCTGAGTGCCGTAATCACGATTGCGTTTGGCGTGGAAGGTGCCCTCGCGCCCCGTCAGGCCCTGAACAACGAGGCGGGTGTCGTTGTCGATCAGGATGGACAACCTACTGCTCCCCGTGCGCAAGATCGACGGCCCTCTTTGCCGCACCAAGCATGGAATCGGACGTCGTGAGCATCGGGTGAGGCGCATCGGCCAGCATCTTGCGGCCCTGCTCGGCGTTCGTTCCGTCGAGGCGGACGACGACCGGAACCTTCATGTCGAGACGGTTGAGCGCGTCTATCACGCCTTCGGCAACCAGGTCGCAGCGGGTGATCCCCCCGAAAATGTTGACGAGGACGCTCTTGACCTCGGGATTGGAGGTAATAACTTCGAGTCCTGCGGACAATACGTCGGCGCCGGCGCCGCCTCCAACGTCGAGGAAGTTGGCGGGCTCACCCCCGGCCGCCTTAACCACGTCGAGCGTCGACATGACCAGGCCCGCGCCGTTTCCGATGATCCCGACATCGCCGTCGAGTTTGATGAAGTTGAGGCCCTTCTCCTTGGCCATTCGCTCCTGTTCGGGAACCTCGAACGCGGCGCGCAGCTCGTCGAAGAACTGATGGCGGAAGGCCGCGGAGTCGTCGAGAACAACCTTCGCGTCGAGGGCTACCACCCTCCCGTCATTAGTGAGAACGAGAGGATTTACCTCGACGAGCGAAGCATCCAGCTCAACGAAGGCCCGGTACAGCTTGGGAAGCATCGCGATCGCATCTGTGCGTGCCGCCTCATCGATGTTCGCTCCGTAGACAAGTCTTCGCGCATGAAAGTCGGAGATGCCGAGCAACGGATCGATATGAATTCGGGCGATCGCATCGGGATCGGTCTCGGCGACTTCTTCGATGTCGATCCCGCCCACCCCGCTCATCATCCCGAGGAATTTACGCTCGCTTCGATCGAGGAGGATCGAGCAGTAGTACTCGGCCTTGATTTCCCCCGCTCGCTCGACGAGCACCCGCTTCACCGTGTGCCCTTTGATGTCCATGCCGAGAATCTGGGACGCGATCTCCTTCGCCTCCTCGGGAGATTGCGCAAGCTTGATCCCGCCGGCCTTCCCTCGCCCTCCCACCTGGACCTGAGCCTTCACAACGACCTTGCCACCCAGACCTCGAGCGGCTTCGGCGGCCTCCTCAGGGGTGCGCGCCGTGCGCCCTTCGGGCACGGGAACCTCGAAGCGGCGGAGTAGCTCCTTGCCCTGATATTCGAAGAGGTCCATTCAGTGCTCCGGCGCCCCGGCTTTGACGTGGTCGTTGATCCACTCGATGATCGCCGTTGTCGGAGCTCCCGGTGTAAAGACCTCGGCGATCCCAGCGTCTTTGAGCGCCGGTATGTCCTGATCGGGGATTATGCCCCCGCCGAACACGAGGATGTCGTTTCCTCCCTGCTCTCTAATCAACTCGACAACCTTGGGAAAGAGGGTCATGTGCGCACCCGACAAACAGGACAGGCCGACTGCGTCAACATCCTCCTGGATCGCGGCCGAAGCAATCTGCTCGGGGGTTTGATGCAGACCCGTGTAGATGACCTCCATGCCGGCGTCTCGCAACGCCCTCGCGACAACCTTTATGCCGCGGTCGTGACCGTCGAGGCCGGGCTTGGCCACGAGTATGCGTGCTCGTCCCTGAGGCACCTTTGCCACTCCTTGGAGTAAGGGCGGGGACCGGCTACCGTGTGCGCCTATGTCCACGACATCGAGGGTGTTACCAGTCCTCAACGATCTGCGAGATTAGCAGGTCACGGGGAAGGTTCTGCTTGGAACAGGTCGAGCGCGAAGCGGCAACGATCGTCGATGAAGGGTCCTTCACGCCCGTCTCCGACGAGCTCGTTTCTCGCGACCCGCTTGACTACCCGGGCTACCGAGAAGCCCTTGAGCGCGCCGGCCGTGACGCTCTTCAAGCCGGGCCCGCCCTCGTTGCCGGTCACGACATCGAACTGGCCATATTCGACTTCTCAATCATGGGCGGCAGCATGGGGGAGGTTGTAGGGGAAAGGCTGGCGCGCGCCTTCGAGCGCGCCGCCGCCCGCGCCGTTCCTCTCGTGCTTGCGACCGCAACCGGCGGCGCGCGCATGCAGGAGGGCATGGTTTCACTCGTGCAGATGGCCAAGGTCGTGTCCGCGCGGATTGAAAGTGGGCGAGCCGGCGTTCCCTTCATCGCCGTGCTTCTGGACCCGACGACCGGCGGTGTGCTTGCGAGCGTGGGAAACCTGGCCGACGTGACGCTTGCAGTCGTTGGCGCGACCATCGGCTTCGCCGGCCCTCGCGTCGTGCACCGCTTCACCGGCGAACCACTTCCGGACGACGCTCATTCCGCCGAGTTCGCGGTCAGACACGGGCTCGTGGACGAGATCGTGGAAAAAGGCGAGATCCGAGCGCACCTTTCGGTGGTTCTCGAGGTGCTGACCGCCGACGACCCCGAACCCGCACCGGAGCCCGCAGCGGGAGGCTCGCACTCTGAAATCGATCCGTGGGCGGCCCTGCAGACGATCCGGTCGCAGGATCATCTCCGGCCGCCTCAGCTGCTCGTGGAGACCGCCGACCGCCTTGTCTATCTGCGCGGCGACCGGTGTGGCGAGGATGATCCCGCGGTCACCTGCGCCCTCGTACGCATCGGGGGCCGGCGGGCGGTAGTTATTGCATGCGATCCGCAACACACCCCCAGGCCGAGCGGGTACCGAAAGGCACGCCGCGGACTCGCGATCGCCGGGCGGCTTGAGCTGCCGTTCGTGACGTTGATCGATACGCGCGGCGCCGATCCGTCGCCCGAGTCGGAAGCGTCGGGGATCGCGGCGGAGATAGCCGCCACATTCGAAGCGATGCTGACCGCGCCAGTCCCCGTTCTCGCTGTGGTGACGGGAGAGGGGGGCTCGGGCGGCGCACTCGCGTTTGCGACGAGTGATGTCCTTCTCGCCTATTCCGATTCGATTTTCACGGTCCTCGACGTTGAAGCAGCGGCCGAGATCTTGTGGAGAGACGGAGGGCGCTCGCCCGATGCGGCGCGTCTGTTGAAGATCGGAGCGGGCGCGCTGTTCGATTTGCGGATCGCAGACGGAATCATTCCCGGTCCGGTCGACGCCGAATCGCTCCGCAGCGCGCTCACCTATCATCTCAGCCGCCTGGCGTCACGAGACAACGGTGCGGACCTCTCGGCCCAACGCCGGAGGCGGTGGAGAGACGTTGGCTCAACGTAGGGAAAAAAGGGCTCGCCAGAAGGCACACCGGGACCGGATGCGGCAGGAAGCACTCGCCGCGCATCGCCGCAGGCGTATTGCGAGAATTGCCTCGGTGGTCGTTGCGCTTGCCGCCGCGGTCGGTGTCATGCTCTACCTGACCAGGGATGACGGCGATGACGATGAGGGGCGTCCGTCTGCTGCGCCGACAGAGGCGCGGGGTTACGACTCACGTCCTCCACTGAAAGTCGAGCCGGGAGTCGACTACTCGGCCGTGATGGAGACGTCGCACGGCCGGATCGAGATGGATCTTCTCGAGAAAAGCGCGCCCAAGAGCGTTGCCAACTTCGTCTTCCTCGCGAGGGACGGCTTCTACGACGGGTTGACGTTTCACCGGGTGGAAGAGGACCTCGTCATCCAGGGCGGTGACCCGGCGGGCGACGGCACGGGAGGACCCGGCTACTCGATCCCGGACGAGAACCCCCCAAGTCCGGACGTCTACCTCTACGGCGCCGTGGGCATGGCGAACTCGGGCCCGGACACGGCAGGGAGCCAGTTCTTCGTCGTGGTGCACGACGCAGGGGATCGGAACAACCCGAAAAAGCTGCGGCCGGCCGGGTTCCCGCCCAACTACGCGGTCTTTGCCGAGGTGGCCGAATCGTCGTTCCCTACGCTCGAGAAGATGCGCAAGGTACCGACGCAGGGAGGAACCGATCCGAGCGTCGCGAGCCGGCCCCTGACCCCGGTCTCCATCGAATCAGTCGAGATCATCGAGAGCTGAGACGCCGGAGGTTCGTTCTTTCCACGATTGGCAGCCTTGGAGGATGTTGATTCTGGAAAGAAAAGATGAGGGAGGCTCAGGGGACCGGTTTCAGCGGGGCCAGGTTCAGGTCGAGGCGCTTCTCGCCCCCGGCCTCGGGGAAATTCACCGTCGCCTCCAGACCGGCTGCGCCCCTGGCGATGTCGAGGATCACCCCGCGGCCCCACCGGGAGTGCTCGACCTCTTGACCGACCTTGAAGGCCGCGGGGTCGGCCCCGGGGACCCGGCGAGTTAGCGATGACGTGCGCGGGGTCGACATGTGAGTGCTCTCGCCGACGACATGCACGTAGTCGTCGGGGATTTCGGCGATGAAGCGCGACGTCGGGTTGTAGTTCAAGCCACCCCACAGGCTGCGCGACCACGCATGGAGCAGATACAGCCGCTCCTTGGCCCTTGTGATGCCGACATAGCAGAGCCGTCGCTCCTCTTCGAGCTGATCGGGTTCGGTCAGCGAGCGGATGTGTGGGAACACGCCCTCCTCCATTCCGACGATGAGGACGACCGGGAATTCGAGGCCCTTGGCGTTGTGAAGCGTCATGAACGTGACACCTGCCTCCTCGCCCTCAGTGGTGTCGGTGTCGGTTATGAGAGCGACCCGCTCGAGGAAGTCGGCGAGGCTCGGTTCGTCGGCCGACTCGTCGTACTCGTTGGCGACGCCCGCAAGTTCACGAAGGTTCTCCTGGCGCGACAGCGCCTCGAAGGATCGCTCCGACGTGAGTTCGGCCATATAGCCGGTGATGTCCCATGTCATCTCGACGATCTGCGCGACGGGGACGCCTTCTTTCGCCGCCGCCCGAATCCCCCCCCAGATACGGTCGACCTCGAGCATGCCGCCGAGCGCCCGCCGCGACACCCCATCGATCTCCTCGCCACTCGCAAACGCGTCCCCGAGGGCGATCGCGTGACGCTGGGCGAACGCGATCACGCGAGCGAGCGATGTATCGCCTATCCCCCTCTTGGGGGCCTGAGCAGCTCGCGCGCAACTCACTCCGTCGGCCGGATTCATCGCCGAGCGTAGCCACGCAAGCAGGTCCTTGACCTCTCTTCGCTCGTAGAAGCCCACGCCTCCCACGAGTCTGTAAGGGACCTCGTGCTGGCTGAAGATCTCCTCGAGAACGCGGGACTGCGCGTTCGTGCGATAGAAGACGGCGATGTCTGCCAGCTGATGGCCGTGATCTCTTAGCCGGGTAACCTCGTTTGCTATCCAGGTCGCCTCGTCGTGCTCGTTCTGGGCCCGGTACCGAACGATCGGCTCGCCGTTGGGGAGATCGGTCCACAGCTCCTTCGGCTTGCGCATGAGGTTGTGGGCGATCACCGAGTTGGCCGCGCCGAGAATGGTCTTGGTCGACCTATAGTTTTGCTCCAGCGTAATCACGCGTGCCTCGGGCCAGTCGCGCTCGAAGTCGAGCAGGTTCTTGATCGTCGCTCCACGAAACGCGTAAATGCCTTGATCTGCGTCACCGACGACGAAGATGTTCCTCCACTTGCCGGCGATAAGAGTCGCCCACCGCGCCTGGGCGTGATTCGTGTCCTGGAACTCGTCGATGAGAACATGCTGGAAGCGCTCTTGATACGCGGCCTGCACGTCCTGGAAACGGTCGAACAGCTCGACGCAACGCATGATGAGATCGTCGAAGTCGAGAGCGGCGTTGCTCTCTAACCTCCGCTGGTACTCGGAGTAGATACGGGCAGTAGCCCGCTCCCAACCGTTCGACGCGAAATCCTCATAGAGCCCCGCGTCCATCAGCTTGTTCTTCGCGTCGGAGATCGCCGCCGCTACAGCGCGCGGCGGCATCCGTTTGGGATCCATGTTGAGTTCCTTCATGGACGACTTGATGAGGCGCTCGGTGTCTGCCGCGTCGTAGATCGAAAACGACGACGCGATGTCAAGGTGCTGGGCTTCCCGCCGCAGGATCCGCACGCACGCCGAGTGAAACGTGGAGACCCACATGCCCTCGCCGATGGCCCCGATGAGCTCCACTACCCGCCGTTTCATCTCGCCGGCCGCCTTGTTCGTGAACGTTATGGCGAGGATCGAGTAGGGCGAGATGCCCTGCTCGATCAGCCACGCGATCCGATGGGTGAGGACCCGCGTTTTCCCCGACCCCGCCCCCGCCACCACGAGCACCGGCCCGCCCGAGATCCGGACGGCCTCGAGCTGGACGGGGTTGAGCTCGAGCAGGTGATCGGGGTCCATACGGCGATTATTGCTGTGCCGGAGGGATGCGGAGGCGGTGCGCGGATGTCCGGGCGCGGAGTCTTGGGAAGGGGGTGCATCATTATGCAAACTTGCGCATATACTCCCTTTCATGGCTCTTACTGCCACCGTTCTTGGCGCATCCGGATTCAGCGGCGGCGAGGTGCTGAGGCTTCTCAGCTCGCATCCCGCGCTCGAGATCGCGGCCGCGGCCGCGGGCGCCCGGGCGGGGGACCCCGTCGCGTCGGTTCTCCCCTATATGGGCGGCCTGGATGCCCCCGAGCTGGCACCGCTCGCCGACGTGACCGCGCGCGACTCCGATGTCTGTTTCTCGGCTCTCCCGTCCGGCCGCCTCCCCGCAATCCTCGACGAGATTTCGGCTGCCGTCGTGGTCGATCTGTCCGACGACTTCAGGGACGGCACCGACGGCTGGGCGTACGGGCTTACGGAGT
This sequence comes from Actinomycetota bacterium, assembly GCA_050694175.1. Classification (GTDB taxonomy): domain Bacteria; phylum Actinomycetota; class CADDZG01; order CADDZG01; family WHSQ01; genus JBOGXA01. The sequence goes on along the minus strand of JBOGXA010000001.1, from coordinate 38,106 downwards.
TTGCCCGGGGAGAGATCGATGGCTCGGCGCGCATCGCCAATCCCGGCTGTTATCCAACGGCGAGCCTCCTGGGCCTGGTGCCCTTCGCACGGACTGGACTAATTCGCGCACCGATCGTCATCGATGCTCTTTCGGGAGCATCGGGCGCGGGCCGCCGCAACGAGGACCGGCTGCTTCACGCGGTTGTTGACGGTAACGCGACCGCGTACGGAACGACGGAGCACCGCCACGTAGCTGAGATCGAGCGAGGGCTCGAGAGGTTCGCGGGCGCAAGAATGAGGGTCTCGTTTACCCCACACATCGTCCCAATGGCGCGCGGTCTTCTCGTCACAGCGCGCGCTCCTCTCGCGGAACCATTGGACGATCGAAGGGCTCTCGAGGTGCTCGAGGACTTCTACGCGAGTGAGCCTCTTGTGTATGTGACGTCAGACTGGCCGCAGACCAAGGCCGTCGCCGCAACCAATCGAGCTCATCTCTCGGCACGCGTCGATGGACGAAACGCCTTACTGATTCTCTCGTGCGCGATCGACAACCTCGGCAAAGGGGCTGCCGGTCAGGCCATCCAGAACGCGAACCTCGCCCTCGGCTTGGAGGAGACGACGGGGCTCACCTTCGTGGGGGCATGGCCGTGAGGTGGCCGCCCGGCGCGGCGAGTGCCGGAGTTGCGAGTGGGATCAAGCCTCATGGGTTCGATCTGGGAGTTCTGCGGTTCGACAGCCCATGCGTCTCGGCGGGCACCTTTACGCGTAACGCGGCCGCGGCCGCGTGTGTGCACTGGTCGCGTTCGTTGGTTGGTCGCCCGGTTCGAGCCCTAGTCGTCAACAGCGGGAATGCGAACGCGTGCACCGGGCGAGCCGGAAACCGCGCAGTTGAGGCGACCGCGCAAGGCGCCGCCGATCTTCTCGACTGCACCCCACAGGAAATCCTCGTCGCGTCCACGGGACCTATCGGAATCCCGTTGCCCATCAAGACCCTCCTCGGGGCGCTCCCCGGCGCGTTCGCAACTGCCTCCGGGTCGGTCGGCTCCTTCTCCGAAGCCATCCTCACGACAGACTCAAGGCCCAAAGTCGCTTTCTCTGACGTTGGCGACACGTCGGTCGTGGGAGTCGCCAAAGGAGCAGCCATGGTGTCCCCGAACATGGCGACGATGCTCGCCTTCGTCGTCACCGACGCAGCGATCGACCCGTCCGAGTTTCAGTCGTGTCTCCGCGACGTTGTCGAGCAGACGTTCAACCGGATCTCGATCGATGCCTGCGAAAGCACTAACGACTCGGTTTTCGCCTTTGCGACCGGCGCCTCCGGGCCGGTCGCAACACCCGACCTCGCCAAAGCCCTCCGCGGTGTGTGCTGGGACCTCGCCGAGCAAATTGCGCAAGATGCGGAAGGAGGAACCCGCCTGGTCCGAATTCGGATAGGCGGAGCCGCCGACGACGCCGCCGCCGCGACGCTCGGCCGCGCCGTAGCCGCGTCGGCCCTGTGGCGCTCTGCGATGCACGGCTCGGACCCCAACTGGGGACGCGTCGTGGCCGCGCTCGGCACGGCCGGCCGGTCCCTCGATCTCGACGACATCGAGATCCGGCTGGGGGATGAAACCGTGTTCGCACGCGGGGAGCCCATCGGGTCGCTGGCAGTAGCCGCGCGGCAACTCGCAGGGTCGGACGTGACGGTGGGCTGCCGGGTGGGCAACGGCGACGGCAGCGCGGAGCTCTTGAGCAGCGACCTGTCGCCGGACTACGTAAATCTCAACAGCAAGGGAACAACATGACGATCGTTACGACCATCGACGAGTCGATCCTCAAGGTGAAGGTTCTCACGGAGGCGCTGCCCTACATCCGCACCTATCGGGGCCGCACGGTGGTCGTGAAGATCGGTGGTGAGGCGATCGAGAACGATCGCGCAGCCATTCTGCTGGCCGAGGATCTCGCTCTCTTGGCGCTTGTGGGGATTCGCCTCGTGGTCGTCCACGGTGGGGGCCCGCAGGTCTCGAGGGCCATGGCTAAGGCCGGGATCACGCCCCAGTTCGTGGGTGGGCTCAGGGTCACCGATCTCGAATCGATCGACATGGTGCGTCAGGTTCTGATCGGAACCCTCAATTCCGAGATCGTGAGCCGGCTGTGCGGTGCCGGGCTGCGCGCGGTCGGTCTCAGCGGCGCCGACGCGTCGCTGTTCGAGGCCGAGCGCCGAGTGGGTCCGCAGGGCGAGGACCTTGGTCGAGTGGGGCGCATCTCCACCGTGCGGTCCGAGCTGGTGGAGACATTGCTCGGGCACGGCTATACGCCCGTCGTTGCGTCGGTGGCGTCGGGGACCGACACCGGCTTCTACAACGTCAACGCCGACACCGCAGCGAGCGCACTCGCATCCTCGCTCGGCGCCGCCAAGCTCGTTTATCTGACTAACGTTGAAGGCCTCTACCGCGATCTCGGGGATTCCGATTCGCTCGTCTCCGAACTCGTGCTGTCCGAACTCGAGGCGATGCTGCCCTCGCTCTCGGATGGCATGCAGCCCAAAGCGGAGGGAGCCATCGACGCGCTCAGCACCGGAGTGGGCAAGGTCCACATCCTCGACGGCCGGACCGATCACGCTCTCCTGCTCGAGATCTTCACCAGCCACGGGATCGGGACCCAGGTCCTGCCGTGAGTACAACGACCGCCTCGCAGGCGACGGACCACATGATGAATACGTACCTGCGGTGGCCGGTCGAGTTCGTGTCGGGACGAGGTGCGCACCTCTTCGACACGAACGGCCGGCGCTATCTGGACCTGACGGCGGGTATCGCAGTCGCATCGGTGGGCCATGCTCATCCGGTGGTCGCGAGCGCGGTGGCCGAGCAGGCGGCCCTGCTGATGCACTGCTCCAACCTGTATCGAACACGGCCTCAGGTCGATCTGGCCGAGCGGTTGTCGGAGCTCACCGGGGGCTGCAGCTCGTTCTTCTGCAATTCCGGCGCGGAGGCGATCGAGACCGCGCTGAAGCTCGCTCGGAAATGGTCCATATCGACGAAGGGCGCGGAGGCCACGCGAGTGGTGGTGGCCGACGGCAGCTTCCACGGGCGCACCTATGGGTCGCTGGCTGCGACCGGACAGCCGGCCAAACGCGCCGGTTTTGGTCCGATGCTTCCGGGGTTCACCCATGTCCCATTCGGGGATCCGGACGCCGTCGCCGATGCGGCGGACGGCGGGGTGGCGGCCGTGCTCCTGGAACCCATCCAGGGCGAGGCCGGTGTGATTGTGCCTCCCGATGGCTACCTCAGCGCGGTTCGCGAGGCATGCGAGCGCGCACATGCGCTGCTGATACTCGATGAGATCCAGACGGGGCTGGGGCGGACCGGCCGCTGGTTCGCCCACCAGCACGAGGGCGTCGCCCCCGACATCGTCTGTATCGCTAAGGGCCTCGCCGCCGGCCTCCCTATCGGTGCATGCATTGCGCGCCCGACCGTTGCCGCCGCCCTCGGCCCCGGAGACCACGGAAGCACCTTCGGAGGGGGCCCGGTGCAGTGCGCGGCCGCGCTCGCAACTCTCGAAATAATCGAGTCCGACGGTCTCATCGAGCACGCAGCCGCGGCCGGGGCGCGGCTCAAGTCGGCCCTCGAGTCCCTGGTCAAGGGCCGCGGGACGGTCAGAGGGCGCGGACTTCTGATCGGCATCAAGTTCGATCGCGCCGTAGCGAGAGACGTCGCCGAAAAAGCTCTCGAGCGCGGCTTATTGGTCAACGACGCGACGCCCGACGTCATTCGCCTGTGCCCTCCCCTGGTCATCACCGATCAGGAGATCGACGAAGCCCTCGGGTTGTTGGACGACGCCGTTCACGCGACAAGGGAGCCACAACAATGAGGACCACACGCCAGCGGGATCTTCTGCAGATACTGCGAGGTGACCACCCATCCAGCCAGCAAGACATCGTGAAGGCGCTTCGCGACCGGGGCCACGACGTTACGCAGGCCACGGTGTCGCGCGACCTTCGCCGGCTGGGAGCAATGAAGGTCAGAACCACCGGCGGCTTCACGTACCGGTTGCCGGATGACGTTGTGGGGGTGCCCACCGACGATCTCCTCCACAGGCGGCTGCAGGGTTTCCTTCGGGACTTCATCGTCGATGTCCGAACGGCGGGCAATCTGGTGATCGTCCTTACGCCTCCCGGGTCGGCGGGAGTGCTGGCCCGCGCAATCGATCAGGCGTCCATCGACAACGTGGCCGGGACGATCGCCGGAGACGACACGATCTTTGTCGCCACTCCTTCCGACGTGGTAGCCCGCGGGCTCGCGCGGGAGTGGCTAAGAGGCGAGCGTTCGATGACGGAGGTGGCCCAATGAGGCCTCCATCAGAGGCCGAACCGTGGAGGGAGAAAAAATGAGGGTCGTGCTCGCTTACTCGGGTGGACTCGACACCTCGGTGGCGATCCCGTGGTTGTCCGAGCAGGGGTGGGATGTTGTTGCGGTCGCGGTCGACGTCGGGCAACCGGCGGATCTCAACCATGCCGCCAGGAGAGCGACAGCTCTGGGGGCCGTCGATGCGCGAGTCGTGGACGCACGTGCACGCTTCGTCGACGCCTACTGCCTCCCTGCGCTGCACATGAACGCTCTTTACCAAGGGCGTTACCCGCTCGTCTCGGCGCTGTCCCGCCCGTGCATAGCCGAAGCGCTCGTCGACGTTGCCCGTGCCACCGGCGCCGATGCGATCGCGCACGGGTGCACCGGCAAAGGGAACGACCAGGTGCGCTTCGAGGTCTCGCTGAGCGCCCTCGCGCCCGACATCGACGTCCTCGCCCCCATTCGCGACTGGGGCATGAGCCGCTCTCAGGCAATCGAGTACGCGAACGCGCGCGGACTGCCGATTGAGACGACAAAGTCGTCGCCCTATTCGATCGACGAGAACCTGTGGGGTCGTAGCATCGAGTGCGGCGTCCTCGAGGATCCGTGGACCGAGCCTCCCAACGATGTGTTCGAGCTAACGGCGCCGGCGCGGGCGTCCGGGGCGACCGAGGTGATCGTCGGTTTCGAGGACGCGGTCCCCTGTTGGTTGGACGGCGAGCGACTAGATCCGTTGAACGCCATAGAGGCGATCGGCAAGATCGCCGGCTCGTACGGCTACGGACGCGTCGACATGGTCGAAGATCGCCTCGTCGGCATCAAATCGCGCGAGATCTACGAAGCGCCCGCGGCCCTCGCACTGATTGCGGCTCATGCGGACCTCGAATCTCTGACGCTGGAGCGGTCCTTCGTGCGCGAGAAGAGGCGCCTCGAACCGATGTGGGCCCAGATCGTTTACGAGGGCCTGTGGTTCTCTCCGCTGCGGGAGGCAATCGACGCGTTTGCCGGTGTCGGACGGACCTCGGTTACGGGCGAGGTGCGGCTGCGGTTCGGCCCCGGATCGTGCCACCCGATTGGTCGCCGTTCGCCCTACTCGCTGTACGACGGCGATCTCGCAACCTATGGGGATGACGACGCGTTCGACCACACCGCCGCTCCCGGATTCATAAAGCTGTGGGGCCTGTCTGCGGTGCAGTGGTCACAAGCAAGTCGAGAGAAGAGGGACGCGTGACTGAAGGCAGCCGGATGCCGTGGGGCGCGCGCTTCGGTGGGCCTCCGGCCGGCGAGTTGATTCGTCTCACCGGCTCGGCGCCAAGCGATCTCCGCCTGCTCCCTTACGACGCGGCCGCGACTGTGGCGCACGCACGCGCACTTTCGAAAGCGGGCCTGCTGAGCGACGAGGATGTTCGCGCCATCGAGGAGGTGTGCGACGAGCTGGGAATCGGGGATGGGCCCGAACCTTCACCGGAGGATGAGGACGTTCACTCCATGGTCGAGCGGATTCTCACCGAGCGATTGGGCGAGGTTGGTCGTCGCATCCACGCTGGTCGCAGCCGCAACGATCTTGTGGCGGCCGATCTGAGGATGTGGAGCCGTGATGCCGCCGCGCGCCTGACAGACCTCACTTCCAATCTGATCTGTCAGATAGCGGATCTCGCAGACGAGCACGCCGAGACCGCGATGCCCGGATACACGCACCTCCAGCGCGCCCAGCCCGTTTCTCTCGGCTTCCACCTTCTCGCCCACGGCTTTGCCCTGATGCGGGACGCGACGCGCTTCGAGAACTCGCTCGCGGCGGCCGACGTGTCTCCGCTGGGCGCCGGCGCGCTCGCCGGCACGACCCTCGACATCGATCCCGTGGCCCTGGCCAATGAACTCGGTTTTGCCGACTCCTTCGATAACGCCATGGATGCCACCTCCGATCGCGACTTCGCATGCGACCTCGCGTACGCCGCCGCGATGTGCGGGGTTCATCTGTCGCGACTGGCGGAGGAAATCGTGCTGTGGACGAGCGTGGAGTTCGGTTTTGCGAGCCTGTCCGATGCGTGGTCAACAGGGTCGAGCATGATGCCGCAGAAACGAAATGCCGACCCAGCAGAGTTGGTGCGGGGCCGCGCCGCCGGGGGGATCGGCGACCTCGTCGGGTTGCTCACTATCTTGAAGGGTCTCCCGCTGGCCTACGGCCGCGACCTCCAAGAGGGCAAGGACGCACTCTTTGCCACCGTGGACCGGGTGGCGTCCTCGCTCGAATTGATGGGTCATGCCCTCGACGCGCTCCGCTTCGACACGGAACGGATGGCGGCGACCGCTCGAGGTGGTGCCCTGTGGGCCACGGACCTGGCCGAGGTTCTCGTGGGCCGCGGCGTGCCCTTCCGGGATGCCCACGTTGCCGTCGGATCGCTTGTTGCCGCCCTGGAAGCCCGCCGCGTGGATCTTCACGAAGCCACCCTGGAAGCGTTGAGGTCGCACCATCCGTCCTTCGAGGAGCACGACCTCGAAGTCGCGGACCCACGACGGGCGCTCAACGCGCGCACCGGCCGCGGAGGCCCATCCGCAGATCAAACCCGAGCCCAAGCAAGGAGCCTCCGAGAGCGCGCCGAGGCGGCGCGTCGGAACGTTACTTCCCACGATTGGCGTCGGTAGTTTCCCCGCCCTCTTAACCGCTCTGCTCGCGCTTGATCCATTCGGCGAGAAACGGCTCGATGAGACTGTAGGTGCCCTCCTCGCTCCTGCCAACGATCTCCTTGCGGACGAGACCACCCAGCGCCCGCTGAAGACTCGGATTTCTGGGCAGGTCGTGGCGAGCATGGTAGCCCTCGGAATAGGGACCGGAGGTCGGCTCTTCGCCGAGCGCGAGCATCAAGAGACGTTGGTAATGACTTGCGTCGTCCCACAGATTCGTGAAGTGGTTGTGCTCCGAGCGGACCACCTTGGTGAGCGCCTCTTCGACCTCTGCTTCGAATGCGCGATGACCCCTCGGCACGAGCTCCCAGGTGAAGTATGCAAGCTCCTGTGTCGCGTACGGGTGCCCGCCTGTGGCGGCAAGCAACCGTTCGAGCGCGTCCTCGGTTATCCCCTTCTCGGTCTCTGAGAAACGCTGCCGGATGAATGCGGTGAACTCCGCGGCTGGGATGGTGCCGATCTCGAGACGCTTCGCGCTGCGCCAGAACGGTTCGTTCCTATCGCTAAAGATGCCCTCGAGGATGTGGCGCTTGCTTCCGAGATAAACGTGACCAACCTCGGGCTGTGCCTGGAAGACGGCTCTCATGATGTTCGGGAACCGCTTGTCGAGGGTCACGATTTCCTGGAACTCATCGAAGATCACAGCGACGCGGCGCTTGCGTTCCGCAGCAAGCTCGGCCGGGAGCTCAAGAAGCTTCTCTATCGTCTCATCGATGTCTGATTTGCGGCGACCGGGTTCGAAGCCGAACCTCAGAGAGGCATCATCCGCGTCGACCTCCATCGTCGGCCTGATCCGAAGGCCGCGAAAGAGCCGTGCCGCTCGCTCGAGCGCCTCCCCGACTGGAGAGGCGACGTCGCGATAGATCGTTCTCGCCAGAGCGGCCGCGAACCTCTCCTTCGTCGGCGTCCTCATCAGGTCGCAGTACGCGATGAGCACCTTTCGTGCGGGCGCTTTCTGTGCCGCCCGCATGACAAGCGAGGACTTGCCGTAGCGGCGGGGCGTAGACGAGGACGTCCTGCCCGTTCCGGATATCCGCGGTGAGCTCACGGAGCTCGTCCTCCCGATCTGTGAATGCGTCATCGAGGGCCAGGGCCCCAAAAGTGAACGGGTTGGTGGTCTCGTTATGCATGAGTGCATTATGCATCGTCGCATAGCAAGCCTCGGCCGTGTGGGCGTCGAAATATGCCCTTACGCATAAGGGCCAGGGCCAGATACTGAGGGAGTCAGGCCCCGGTCACGCCGCGCCGGGCTCGCAGTCGGGCGAGCACTCTCGCCACGCCGCGACGTTCGTCCGGCGTGAGCCCGACGAGCAGGAACGCACCCGTAAAAGCGGCCGTCCCGACGAGGCCCGTGGCGACGAGGTCGAGGGCGGGGGCCCACCCCGCCACGGCGGTGTGCACGGCGACCATCACGGTGGCGGCGATTGCGGCCGGAGGAAGCAACCTGATGTAGTGCCGGTCGTAAGGCTGGATCCCCACGAACCGCTTAACGAGAGCGAGGCGTGCCCACTTCGAAAGGGCGAACGTCACGGCGTTCGCAATCGCGGCTCCCGTCAATCCATAGCGTGGCGCAAGCGCGAACGCCACGGAGAGGTTCACGGCGAGCGAGGCCGCGTACACGATCAGGTCCCATCCGGTGCGCCCGACCATTATGAGGACGAAGCCGACGCTGCCGGTGAAGACGTTGACGAACTGACCGGCGAGAAGGATCAACAACGCGGTCTCTCCTCGACTGAACTCCGCACCGAAGATGCGCAGGGCTTCGGAGGGAGCAACGACCAGGATCAAGAAAACCGGCAGGGTTGCCGCGATCGTCCATCTCGTAAGTGACCTGAACAGGCCGTCGAGGCGTTCGGTCTCTCCCCTGTTGTGAAGGTCGGCCACGAAGGGCGAGAACATCAGGCTCACGGATGTGAGGAACAGGACCAGTATCTGGCCTGCGCGGAGCGCGGCCGAGTAGACGTCCACATCCGCGTCGCTCACATAGCGGGCGACCACGAAAAGGTCCGTCCAGAACAGGAGTTGGGAGAACAACGCCGCCGGAGCGCGGGGCCCGGCATACCTCATCAGTCGCGGCATATCGCCGGGCTCCATCGGCTCCGTCGGCCAGCCCCGGCTTTCCCTTCGCCAGGCGAAGTACGCGCCCACCGACGCGACGGCCCAGGACAGTGAGTACGCGAGCGTGCTCATCCACGCCGTCCTGGAGAATTGCCACCCGATGATCATTAAGACGATCCACATCACGGGCTGGCCCGCCCAGAAGATGTAGAGCGTATAGCGCATGATCTTCAGACCGCGCGTCGCCGACAGCCACACGTTGGCCAGCGCCAGGAAGGGGAGCCCGGCGCACGCCGCCTCCACAGCCCATCGGCCTGCGTCGTCGTCGATGCCGAGCACGGACCGGATCTGATCCGCCAGCAGGATTCCGGCGAGGGCAACGAGTGTGCTGACGAGGACCGCGATGAGGGTCGCTCGCCCGACCGGAACGCGTATGCGGCCGTAGCGTTCGAGCCCCACCTCCATCGCGACGTCGCGCAACACCGCCATGTCCATACCGGCCCGCGTCGCGAACGACAGCACAAAGGCGCCCTGGGTCATCAAGGTGACGATCCCCAGTCCGCCCGTTTCGAGGCCACGGGCCATGAGCAAGGTGGCCCCCAGCGTCGCCATTCCTGCGATGACGATCCCGATCACGTTCTGCGACGTGCCCGACAGAATCGTCAGATGGTCGCGCTCCCCGTTCGAGCCGCGCCCTGGGGTCGGCGGAGTCTCTTCGGGCCCCGTCACCGAGTCGCCGAGTGAGCAATGAATCGCGATATGCGCGATCCCACGCTCACTCGAGGAAGGTGCGGGCCCGGGCTCATTCCCACTCGATCGTGCCCGGCGGCTTGGACGTGATGTCGTAGACGACTCGGTTCACACCCGGCACCTCGTTGACGATCCGGTTAGAGATTCGCTCGAGCAAGTCGTATGGGAGGCGCGCCCAATCGGCCGTCATGGCGTCTTCGCTCGTAACCGCGCGCAAAACGATCGGGTACCCGTAGGTGCGCTCGTCGCCCATTACGCCGACCGAGCGCACCGCCGGCAGCACCGCGAAGCTCTGCCAGACGTCCCGCAGTAACTCGGCTCGCTTCATCTCCTGATACACGACTGCATCTGCAGCGCGGAGCAACTCGAGACGCTCGGCGCTCACCTCTCCGACGATGCGAACGGCCAGTCCGGGGCCGGGGAACGGTTGTCGCCACACGATCTCCTCGGGCAAACCGAGCTGCTCTCCCACGCGGCGAACCTCGTCCTTGAACAGATTGCGCAGCGGCTCGATGAGAGTGAACACCATGTCGTCTGGAAGGCCGCCGACGTTGTGGTGGCTCTTTATCTTCGCGGCATCGCGCGTCCCCGATTCGATGACGTCGGGATAGAGCGTGCCCTGAACCAGGAAGCGGGCGTCCTCGAGCTCGTCACGAGCAACCTCCTCGAACACCCGAATGAACGTCTCGCCTATCTCTTTGCGCTTCCTTTCGGGGTCGGTGACGCCGGCCAGGCGCTCCAGGAAGCGGTCGGCCGCCTTGACGTGGATGAGATCGATGCCTAGGTGCCTGCGAAAAGTGTCCTCGACCTGCTCGGCCTCGCCCGAGCGCAGCAGTCCGTGATCGACGAAGACGCACGTGAGCTGCTCGCCCACCGCTCGATGGACGAGCGCCGCAGCAACCGCCGAGTCGACCCCTCCGGACAGGCCGCAGACGATGCCTTGAGTGCCGACCACTGCGCGGATCTCCTCGATCGCGGACTCGATGATCGAGGTCATCGTCCACGCCGGCAACAGCTCGCACGCCTCGTAGAGGAAGTTCTTCAGAATGTCGAGGCCGCGGGGCGTGTGAGCGACTTCGGGATGGAACTGCACGCCGTAGAGCCCCCGTTCCGGATTCTCGAACGCGGCGACCGGGGAGGCCGGCGTCGAGCCCGTAACACGAAAGCCCTCGGGTGGAGCGACAACCGAGTCGTTGTGGCTCATCCACACCGTCTGCTCCATCGGCAGCTCGGCGAACAGGACGGACCCCGGTGCAGAAGTCTTGAAGTCGGACTTCCCGAACTCCGAAATCCCGGTGTGGGCGACGTCACCGCCCAGCGTCGTGGCCATGATTTGCTGTCCGTAGCAGATTCCCAAGACGGGGACGCCGATCTCGAACAGCGCGGGATCGATCCCCGGGGCACCAGGCTCGTAGACGGACCGTGGGCCCCCCGACAAGATCAGACCCGCCGGTTTCCCGGCTGCGATGTCGGCAACCGGGCGGTCGTGAGGAACTATTTCGGAATAGACGTGACATTCCCTGACGCGGCGAGCGATCAGCTGCGCATACTGCGCCCCGAAATCCACCACGAGCACCTTCTGCATAGCCCACAGTACCGCGGCTCCTGAACGGCACTTGGGCTTTTTAGGCGGTCAGCGCGGCAGGCGCGCTTCGACCACCACGCTCAGGTCGTCGTCATCGGAAGCAACCGTCGGCTCGGCGAAACCCGCTCGCCGGCACATCCGCATGACTTTGCCCGCAAGGTCGTCGGAAATCTCGAGCAGCACCCAACCCCCCGGCTTGAGCCACTGAGGAGCCCCTGTGACCGCGCGCCGGATGAGGCCGAGTCCGTCTGCCGAAAGACCGCTGAGTGTGAACAGAGGCTCGTGCTCGCGCACTTCGGAGGGGAGATCGTCGATCTCGCCCGGGGGTACATACGGGATGTGACCGGTGATGGCGTCCACACCCCCCCGCAGCCGTTGCGGCAGGGCGCCATACATATCCCCCTTACGAAACGTGATGTTGTGGATATCGAGGAGCTTCGCGTTACGACGTCCCTGGGCGAGTCCGGCCGCGTCGATGTCGGTTCCCCACACGTCCGCAGCTTCCACCTCGTCGGCAATGGCGAGAGCAATCGGACCTCCACCCGTGCAGACGTCCACGACGACGGGTCTGGATCGCCGTCTTACGGCCCGAATCGCCCGCTCGACGGTTAGTTCCGAGGAAGGACGAGGGATAAACGATCCCGGCCGCACAGGAAGTCTGAGGCCGTAGAACTCGATTGAGCCGATCAATAGCGGCAGCGGCTCCCCGGCCGCGCGGCGCGCGACCAACGACAGGTACCGCTCCCTGACGGGCCGGGGAGGCTGCGCGGAATGATCCAGATCATCCACGTCAACACCGAGGCTGTAAGCGATCAAATCCTCGGCTTCCCTCTGGTTGTCGTGATCCTCAAAGATGTGCGTCGAATCGCTAAGAACGCGCTCTCCAAGCACGAGCAGAGCTTGGACAGTTGTGGGTCCCGTCATCGTGCGCAATCGTACTCAGACGCGATCAGACGCGCGCTGCGTTGGGCGTTCTGTCGGGCACGTCGATCGAAGGTTTCTCGAGCTCGGTGGACAGCACGATCGTTGTGCGCGTGCGCGCAACGCCATGGATGCGACGGATGCGTCGCAGGAGCTGCTCGAGGCCTCGGTTGGTCGCGGTCCGGACCTTGAGCAGATAGCAGTCCTGTCCGGCGATCCTGTGGAACTCCAAGACGTCGGGCTCCTCACAGATGCGCGCCACGATCGGATCGTCGATCGCGAACTCGCTGCCCTCCGACAGAGTGACCATGACGAAGGCGGCATGGGAGCGATCCAAAACCATCGGATCGAGGATCGCCGAGTAGCAGGAAATGGCGCCCCTGGCTTCGAGCTTGCGGACGCGATCGTGTACGGCGGGGCCGGACAGCCCCACCTCTTTAGCTATGGCCGAGTGAGACATCCGTCCGTCTCGCCGGAGCAGGCGGAGGATGTGGCAGTCGATCTCGTCGAGATCGCCGCGCATGGATCTCACCGACAGCGGACGAGCTGCCCGCTGGGGGTACGAATCTGGCCCGTTCGATCTTCGGCGTTATCGCGACCGAAGCCGAGCACCCACGGATGTCCGAAGACTGCAAGGCTAATGAACATGTTTCCACCAACTTTCTAAGGCATATGTCTAATAACACCAACAATATAACAGTCATGCGATGAATTCTCAACCGAACTAAAGGTCAAAGCGGTTATGAAGCCCCAGAAAATGAAACGAGGCGAGAAGGGCGCTTCCTAGGTCGACCGGCGGCCCATACCAACGTGCTGTTGACGCTGCAGCACCTTGCCCTCCGTCTGGAGGGCCGGGGCGATCATGACCTCGGCCTTCTGGAATTCCTTGATGTCCCCGTATCCGCACGTCGCAAGGCTGGTTCGCAGGGCGCCGAACAGATTGAGGCGCCCGTCGTTATCGTGGGCCGGCCCGACGAGGATCTCCTGCAGTGATCCAATCGTCGGGGTGGCCACCCTCGCCCCGCGCGGCAGTGAGGGGTGAAACGTCGCCATCCCCCAGTGGTGCCCCCGACCGGGCGCTTCCCGAGCGGCTGCGAGGGGAGAGCCGATCATGACCGCGTCGGCACCGCACGCGATCGCCTTGGCGATGTCGCCTCCGGTGCGCATTCCGCCATCTGCGATCACGTGGCAGTAGCGACCGGTCTCGTCGAGATGGCGGATGCGGGCGCCGGCCGCGTCTGCGATCGCAGTTGCCTGAGGAACTCCCACGCCGAGGACTCCGCGCGTCGTGCAGGCGGCGCCGGGTCCGACGCCGACGAGCACGCCGATCGCACCGGTTCTCATGAGGTGAAGAGCGGTCGAATAGGAGGCACACCCTCCCACGATCACGGGCAACTCATAGGTCGAGATGAACCGCTTGAGGTTCAGTGGCTCGGTACGAGTGGAGACGTGCTCGGCCGAAACGACCGTTCCCTGGATGACCAGGATGTCGAGTTCCGCTTCCAACGCGATCTTGTGGTAGCGCTCGACGCGCTGAGGGGTCAAGGATGCGGCCGCCGTGACCCCCGCGTCTTTGATCTCCCGGATTCGCTTGAAGAGCAATTCCTCTTTGATTGGCTCTTGGTAGATCTCCTGCATCCGCAGCGTCGCCTTATCGTCGGGAAGCTCCGCTATCTCGCCCAATATCGAGTCGGCGTCCTCGTAGCGCGTACCGAGGCCTTCGAGGTTCAGCACGGCGAGGCCCCCGAGCCGGCCAATCTCGATCGCGGATCGTGTTGAGACAACGCCGTCCATCGCCGAAGCCACAAGGGGAAGCTCGAACTTGAACGCGTCGACCTCCCAGCTGATATCGACATCGTCGGGATCGCGCGTCCGTCGCGACGGGACGATGGCGATGTCGTCGAAACCGTAGGCCCGACGACCTGACTTGCCGATACCGATCTCTATTTCCACGAGAACGCCAGTCTCCTTATCCGGAACTCCCTTAAGCTGAGGTTACCGTCGGCTCGCCCCGGCGAGCCGAACATTTCGCGATCAAAACCTTCCTCCTTCTCGTTCCCCTCCTTTATCTAATGATCGCGATCCTGCCCTACGAGGCGGCCCGACAGCTCGTCGTCGAGAAGCTGGATATCGGCGTCGACCATGAGGCGGACAAGGTCGCCGAATCGCGTCTTCGCTTCCCATCCGATCAGCTCTTTTGCCTTGGTGGCATCACCCTGCAGGTAGTTGACCTCCGACGGACGGAAGTAGTGGGGATCGATCTCGACATGCCGCTCCCAGTCCAGTTCCGCGTACTCGAAGGCGGCCTCACAGAACTCCCGGACGGAGTGCGCCTCACCGGTCGCAATTACGAGATCGTGAGGCTCGTCCTCCTGCAACATCCGCCACATCGCTTCTACGTATTCGGGCGCGTAGCCCCAGTCCCTCCTGGCTTCCAGGTTGCCCAGAAACAGCGTGTCCTGAATGCCGGCCTTTATGCGTGCGACCGCACGTGTGATCTTGCGCGACACGAAGGTCTCACCCCGCCGCGGCGATTCATGGTTGTGGAGGATCCCGTTTGCCGCAAACAGGCCATGAGCCTCCCGGTAGTTAATTGTGATCCAGTGAGCGAAGACCTTGGCAACTCCGTACGGGCTACGGGGATGAAAAGGGGTGTCTTCGTTCTGCGGCGGCGGCGAGGTGCCGAACATCTCGGAGGACCCTGCCTGGTAGAAGCGCGTACGAACGCCCGACGAGCGCACGGCCTCGAGGATCCTCACCGTACCCATGCCCGTCGCATCGCACGTGTACTCGGGGATCTCGAACGAAACCTTCACATGACTCTGGGCCCCCAGGTGGTAGATCTCGTCGGGCTCCAGCTCGCGGATGAGGTTCACTAGAGAACCCGAGTCCGACAGGTCCCCGTAGTGCATGCGAAACCGCACACCGGTCTCGTGAGGGTCCCGGTAGATCGGCTGGAGGCGGCCGGTGTTGAAGGACGACGCCCTGCGGATCAGGCCGTGGACGTCGTATCCCTTGGCCAGGAGCAGCTCGGCCAGATAAGAGCCATCCTGGCCGGTCACGCCCGTAATCAAAGCTCTTTTTGGCATGCGCAAACAATAAGCCCCGCGACCCACCGGGCCCCGAAGAGGGCTCCGCCGCCAGATCCGCCGCATGGACGCTAGCCGGCCCTCATCCCTCAAGCCTCCCCACCGCATCCGATATGTCCACCTACTTGTCGACAAGTGTCCTCCACTCACAGCGAGAATCTGCCCCTTCTCGTGAACTTGTGAACCACATCACAAGCGCTTGCAGGTGTTCCGTGGTAGGAAGTGGGTCGAAAATGCTCGGGTTGCGCCTCCCGGCTACCGCTCCCGGCGGGCCGAGGCGCACCGCCGGTCCCGCACGTCGGCCGGTCGAACGACCTGCTTCTCGAACGAAGGAGGCTTGTCTTGGATCGCCTAAATTTCGGCGCGCGGGCGCGCCGTAGAGCACGTATCAAACGTCTGGCCCGGTGGGCCACCTACGCATCGATAGCAGCAGTGCTTCTGGGGGTCCCCGGTTCGCTGGTCGCGGTGAGAACCCTCAACTCCCTGACCGGCAGCACTCCCGGTTCGGTAACGACCGCGGGAGGAATCGAGACGCCGGAGAGCACCGCCTCGGCGCTGCGCTTCAAGCGCCACCTCTTCAAGATCCGCCCCACCCCCACGCCATCCACCCCGCCGCAGCCGGACCGCGCCGCCGCCCCCGAGCCGCCGGCCTCCGGAGGAAGCGTGACCGAGATCGTGTCCGCCGCGGCTGCCGAGTACGGGCTCGACGCCGACTACCTGCTGTCGGTCGCGAGCTGCGAGTCCGGACTCGATCCGAGCGCGGTAAATCCCGCCGGTTATCACGGCCTCTTCCAGTTCGACGAGCAGACATGGGCCGCGTACGGGTACGGGTCGATCTACGACCCCGTCGCGCAGGCGCGCACGGCCGCGGAACTCCTCGCAGCCGGGCACCACAGCCGCTGGCCGAACTGCGCCTGAGCCTGATTCAGCTCAGCCCCACCCGAGCTCTGTCAGGCGCTCTTCGTCGATCCCGAAATGATGGGCCACTTCGTGGATCACCGTCCTGCGCACCTGGTTCTTGATGCGCTCGGGCGATCGGGCGAGCCGGGTGATGGGACCGCGGTAGATCGAGATCTTGTCCGGCAGGACGCTGCTGTAGTGCTCGCGGCGGGTCAGTGGGACGCCCTGATAGAGCCCGAGCAATTCTCCGCCGCGACCGAGCCCGGCGAGGAGATCGGGTGGCGGCTCGTCTTCCACGACGACCTCGACGTTCTGCATCGCGCGCTCGATCTCATCGGGTAACGAGTCGAGCGCGTCGACAACGAGTTGTTCGAAAGCGTCACGAGCGATGTGGCCGGGCATCGAGGTCCAATCTACGTCGGACCCACGTGGTGCACGGGCCCGCTTACCGTGCCTTCAAGAAGTAGTGGACGTGGCCCGGCTCGGTCGGGTAATCGCCGATCGACCTGAAGTACTCTTGGGCGCTCTCCGGTATCTCTTCGAACGGCATCGCCGCAAAACTGAAGTTCTCGTAGAACGGGATCACATCGTCGTGGCAGCACAGATACATGGAGCCGCCCCGGCTGTTCATCGCCGCCTCCATAAGGCGCCGTCCGACTCCCTTACAGCGGTGCTCGCCGGCGACGACGACATCCTCGACGATGACCGTCTGGGGCGCGACCTCGATAAGTCGGACGGCGCCGACCACCGGGCCCTGGCGAGCGATGAACGCAACACCCCGCGACAGGTCCACGTTGTCTCCCCAATCGTTCGACCTGTAGAAGTCTTTGATCTCGTCGTGATCGCGGCGAGAGGCTCTCGTGATGAACATGCCTAAGTTCGCTGAAGGTCGCCGGCGGCCGCCCTCAGATCTTCCAGGGCACGCTCCGGCGCCACGATCCCAGTCTTCCCGCCGGGAAGGGCCCTGTCGGGACGCATGTCGCCGTGGTAGTCGCTACCGCCCGAGACCACAAGGCCGCGCCGTTCGGCTATGGCCTTGAGTGGTTCCTGCTCGGGCTCGGTCCAGTCGCCGTGATAAGCCTCGATCCCCTTGAGCCCAGCCTCAACGAGCTCGTCGGTAAAACGCTCGAGTTCGGCAGGCTCCAGATTGAGCGTGAACGGGTGTGCGAGCACCGGCACCACACCCGCCGACACCATCAGTTCGATCGCCTCGACCGGCTTGTAGAGCTTGCGCCCGATATACGCACGAGCTCCCTTGGCTAGGTACTCATCGAACGCCTGCTGATACTCGGACACGGCCCCGTGGCGCACGAGCACGGCGGCGAAGTGGGGGCGTCCTATCTGTGATCCCGGGCCCCCCGCCTCGGTCTCGACCTCTTCGAAGGTCACGGGGATGCCCAGCTCGTTCAAGCGGTCGACGATTAATCGATTGCGGTTAGCGCGGTGATACTGAAGGTCGGCGAGCGCCTGCGACAATGGGTTACTCGCCTCGGGGATGAAGTAACCGAGCAGATGCATCGTCGGGCGTGCGCGCGGCCCATAGCCTCGCTCCCCCAGATCCTCGACATCGCACGAGATCTCGACCCCGCGCACGACCTCGAGCCCATGCTGACGCCCGGCCCGCGCCCCCTCTGTGCAGCCGGCGTCGTTGTCGTGATCGGTGACCGCGATCGCGTCGAGTCCAGCCGCCGCGGCCACCGCCACCAGTTCGGACGGCGAGTCGCCCCCATCGGACACGGTCGTGTGACAGTGAAGGTCAATCATGAGCGGGGCCCGGCCTGAACTGACTAGGCCTCGAGGTACTTGAGCTCTATGAGCCGGGCGATCACCTTCTGAGCAGATTGCTCGACGGACTCTTCGCCCGTCTTACAAACGACCTCGGGGTTCAGGGGAGCCTCGTAGGGATCGTCGATTCCCGTGAAGCCTTTGATCTCGCCGGCTCTCGCCTTCGCGTAGAGCCCCTTCACGTCGCGCTCCTCGCAGATGTCGATTGGCGCGTCTGCAAAGACCTCGACGAAATCCTTAATCATGGCTCGGGCCTCGTCGCGGATTTCGCGGTAGGGAGAAATGGCGGCCGTGATCGCGAAGACGCCGTTGCGCTGCAACAGGTGGGCGACGAACGCGATGCGGCGGATGTTGGTGTCACGATCTTCCTTCGAGAACCCAAGTCCCTTTGAGAGGTTCTCCCGCACGATGTCGCCGTCCAGTATCTCAACCGGTACTCCGGCATCAAGAAGCCTCTCTTCGACCTCATGCGCGATCGTCGTCTTGCCCGACCCGGACAGCCCGGTGAACCAGATAACACATCCACGGTCGCGGTTCGCTTGCTTCATGCTTCCTCCTGTTAGGCGGTGGCCACTACTTATCGAAGACGCTCGTGCCCAGCGCACCCGGAGCCGGGGGCAGGTCGAACAGGTCGAGGATCGTGTTGTGCACGTCCCACAAGTGGAGCCCGTCCTTGCGACCGGTGGGCTGGCCGGGAGCGTTGTTCATGATGAAGATCCCTTTCTCAGCGTGGTTCGCCTCGTCGGGGCCGGTGTCGTTCTCGAATGTGTAGATCGAGCCATGGCCGAGACTGCCGACCGATCGCCACCTCAGCTCACCGAAGATCACGATGAGATCGGGGGCAACACCATTTGTGTCCCTGTAGGTGTCGTCGGGCTTCAGGGCCTTGTTGCCCATCGGCTCGCCCTCGTGATCCACCATGGCTTCTACCTTTGCGGCGATCGCGTCGCGCACCGAGTCGTACTCGGACTTGGGAATGATGCCGTTCGGCTCACGACCCTCGACGTTGAGGAACAATCTTCCGTAATAGCCGCCGTCGCCCCACGCCATCGATCTGGACCAGTCGATCCCGAGTTTGTTGATCGGTGTGATCTCGTTCGGAACGTCGTCGGTGAAGCTGAGGTAGCCCTCCTTCACCAGCCACTCGTTGAGGCACACTCCGCCGACCATCGCCTTGGCGCCGTGATCGGAGACGACGAGAACGGTTGTGTCCGAATCCGCATGATCGTCGAGAAGGTCACCGATCTTCGAGTCGAGGAAGCGGTAGTACTCGCGCAGAGAGTCTCTGTAGGGGTTATCCGGCACGTAGCGGGGGTGATTGGGATCGATGAAGCTCCAGATGCCGTGGTTGAGACGATCCGGCCCCATCTCGACCATCACGAAGAAGTCCCATGGCTTGTTCGACAGAAGATAGTCCGCGGTTCTGAACCGAGATTCGGTCATCTTGTAGGCCTCGTCGAGGATGTATTGGGTGTCATCGGTTCGGAAGTTGCGGATGTCGAAGATGTACTCGCCGACGTTGGACTCAATCTCGGCCTTGATCTCCTTTGGATACGCGTAGTCGGCGTCCGCGTTGGGAGTGAGGAAGCAACCGATCTGGATCCCACGAAGTTCCTTAGGTGGATACGACGGCGGCACGGACATCACGATCGAGTCCATCCCGTGCTCGGACAGGATGTCCCACACCGTTGGCTCCTTGACCGCCCACGACGTGGCAAAGGCGAGCCCGTCGTAGGTGTGGTCCTTGCGATTGCGAAAACCGTAGATTCCGAGTGTTCCCGGGTCCTTGGACGTCATCATGCACATCCACGCGGGGACCGTGATCGGGGGAACGATGGACTCGAGCGGCCCCCACATTCCGTTCTCTTTCAGCTTCGTGAGGACCGGGATATCGCCCGCGTACTCGTCGAAGACGTGCTCGGGCGGGGCGCAATCGAGGCCGATCACCATGACCTTCGGGCCACGCCGCGATGAGACCGCCCCCGTTCCTTCGTTCTTCCTCTTGAGCTTGTCGAGAAGTCCCATCTCTCTCCTATTCTTCCTCTCCGAGCGTGTTGCCCTCCGAGCTCCCCGCTCTCCGTCGGGGGGAACCCCGGCGGCCCAGGCCGCCTCACTGGTTCCCCCCAACCCCCTCCTTACTGCGACTTTGCCCGTTCGGCCTCTATCAGGATGCGCGCCACCTCGGGTCGCGAGAACTCATGCGGCGGTTCCCGACCCTCCGTGAGCATCTGCCTGACCTGCGTTCCCGAAAGATGCACGTGATGCTCCGCGTCGTGAGGGCAGGTCTTGCCCGACGCCATACCCTCGCAGGCCTTGCAATAAAAGGAGTGCTCGAACTTGAGAGGCTGGATGCCCAGTTCGCCGGCTTCGAACTCGTCAAAAATCAACTGTGCATCATAGGTCCCGTAGTAGTCACCGACACCGGCGTGGTCACGCCCGACGATGAAGTGGGTCATCCCGTAGTTCTTGCGCAGCAACGAGTGCCAGATTGCCTCCCGGGGCCCCGCGTACCGCATGGCCGCGGGAAACACCGACAGGATCACGCGATCTTGCGGGTAGTAATTGGCCATCAGCGCTTCGTAGCACTGCATGCGGACCTCGGCCGGGATGTCGTCGCCCTTCGTCCCGCCTACGAGCGGGTGGATGACGAGGCCGTCCACGGTCTCGAGCGCGCACTTGGTGAGGTATTCGTGTGCCCGGTGGATCGGGTTTCGGGTTTGAAATGCGACCACGGTCTTCCACCCCCGCGTCGCGATCTGCCCTCGGAGCTCGAGCGGGGTGCGGCGGTAGCTCCCGAACTCATGGGCAAACACGTTCTCGAGGACCGTCACCTCACCGGCGACATAATGGGGCGCCTGCGCAAGCAGGTATGCCACCCCGGGATGGTCTACATCGGTGGTCCGGTACGTGAGCTCGGCCTCGCGGGCCGCGTCGTAGTCAAAGACCTCCTCGACGTCGACAACCGCCACGGGGCGGCCCTCGTGGACGATGGCCGCCCGCGCGCCCGGAGGGAGCGCCGCGACCTCGTCATCGGTTGCCGACAGGGTGATGGGGAGACTCCACGCCAGGCCCGACTCGAGATGCATGTCCTCGACCACGGACTTGTAGTCGGCGCGGGTCATGAAACCTCGGTTGGGGGAGACCGCTCCGACCGCGAGCAGTTCGAGATCGGACAGGACCCGGCGGGCCTTCGCCTCGATCGCGGGGAGCCGCGACGCCTCGGCGAGCAGGTCGTTGCACTCCTCGGGCGTGGCGAGACGGGTCTCCAAGGCGCCACCGTGCGGTGGGATTCCGGGGACGTCTTTGAGCGTGCCGGGCATAGGTCTCCTTCCGAAAGGTTGCGGTCTGTCTCCTCGAGCCGGAGGGTTCCGCCCACGGCCGTCACCGAGGCGGCGACCTCCCCTCCTGGAAGGAGCGTGGCGCTCCGCCTACACTCCTATAGCACTCTAGGGTATCAGCTCGGGGGGCCCGCTGACCAGCGGACGGCACAAAAAATGCACCCGCCGAGCCTTCTTCCCGGCCGAAACCGGTTTACAACTCAACGGATGCAGTGGGGACTTTAGGGGCCTCTGAGTCGGGGGGCAATACCTCAACGGCAGATTTCTTCGCGCCCTCGAAGATTTCTTCGCGGCCCGTCGAGACTCCTAGAGGGCTTGGACTGGTTACTTCGTACTAAGTCCTTGCCTAGCCCGGCACGATATGGCAGGATGCCCCGCGATCTGTCCCGAGGCCGGCACGGGCCGGTGATCGGGGGTGCCCGGGGGGCGTGGTAACGGGCGGAGGGGCACGAACGAAAGACCGCCCCGACAGACAGACAGACTTAAGTCGATCGTTGGGAGACAGATTGAAAGGACCGAGGTCCAGCCGCGTCGTCATCGCCGCAACCATCCTCGCCACCCTTTTTGTCCCCGCGGTCGTATCTTCGGCGGGCTCCAGGAACGACCTCGAAAAGACCCAGAGCGAGCTGAGCCGCGTCCGGCAGCAGCTCGAGTCAAAGCGGACGCTTGCGGGCGATACCAAGGCCCAGATTCGGGCCCTCGAGTCCGCGATCAACCGTTTGCAAATCGAGATCAACAAACTGGATGCCGACATCGCCAGAGTCCAGGCCGACGTGGTAGAGGTCCGCGCCCGCATCGAGGCGACCCAGGCGCGGATCGATGCGGTCGAGGACCGGGCCACCGCCCAGGCGGTTCTGCTCTACAAGTCCGACGACGCCGACACCATCGCGGCGTTGCTCGAATCGAAATCGCTTGCGGAGCTCGACCGGCGCGTCGAGCTGCTCGGAATCGCGGCGGAGGAGAACACCGGCGCGCTGATCGAGTACGGGCGGCTCAAGGTCGAAATCCAACAACAAAACCAGGAGTTGCTGGCAAAGAAGGCGGAGTTGAGCACGGATCGCAAGGTGCGAGGAGACAAGCTCGCCGAGCTCGATGCCAGCAAGAAGACCCTCGACGCCAGGTACGCACGGCTGGCCGGCGACATCGATCACTTGGATAACCGCGAGGGTGATCTCGCCGCCGAGGCTGCCGCGCTCCGCGACGAGATCGTCGCCGCGCAGGCGCAGCGGTCGGTGTCAAGCCTCGGCGAGTCGGGGGCCGGGTTCATATGGCCTCTCAATGGCCCGGTCACGTCCGGTTACGGAAGCCGCTGGGGCCGGATGCACACCGGGATCGACATCGACGGCTACACGGGCCAGCCCATCGTTGCCTCTAAGGGCGGGCGAGTGATCCTTGCATCGTCGTACTCGGGCTACGGGAACACCGTCATCGTCGACCACGGGGGCGGCATCTCGACCCTCTACGCCCACCTGTCGGGCTTCAACACCTCATCGGGCGCGGCCGCGGGCCAGGGCCAGGTCATCGGCTACGTCGGGTGCACGGGCTCGTGCACGGGTGACCACCTTCACTTCGAGGTACGCGTGAACGGGAGCCCGGTCGACCCGATGGTATCTCCCCTAACCGTTCTTTCCGCAAGGCGATATGCCTAGGGCATGTCGATCGCGAAACCATCGGATGTGTGACGAGCTCTACCGGGCCCCCGCGGCCCGCGCCGCGGGGAAAGTGACCAGCACGTCGGGGATTACCGGGCGGGCGGAACGGAACGCACGTCCCACCGCCGCCAGCGCCAGTCGGGGAAGAGGACCCGCGGCCAGCCCGTAGCCATCGCGAATGGGAGGGGGGAGCAGGGCGGCCGGGAGGAGGGCCGTGAGCTTGGCGAATCGGCCGGGCACCAGCGGCACGGGCAGAAGCAGCGGCCGGGCGAGGCGTCGGGCGGTGGGCGTGACCGCGATCTCACCGCTATCGACCCGCCTGTGCATCCAGGCCCGCAGGTCTTCCAGCGTCGACGGCATGACCTCGGGGGGGATGCCGAACATCTCACCTACGACCTTCGACTCCTCGTAGTACCGAACAGAGTCCGCATCCGGCAGCGCCTCGACGAAGGCTTCGTAGACACGCACCGACGCGTCGACGAGCGTGGCGTAGACCCACAGCAACAGGTAGGGATCGCGCCCATGATAGGGGCGTCCCTCAGCGGAGAGTCCGTGCACGCGATCGTGGATCGCGTTGATCGCCTCGACCCGGGCCCGCGCGCTCGTCTCGTCCCCGAAGACGATCTCGTGAACTGTCTCCATCGTCCGGCGGAGCCGGCCGAGCGGGTCCGCTTGGAATCGTGAGTGATGGTCGACGCCGGCGGCGACGAGCGGATGGGCGAGCTGCATCAAGAGCGCGGCCCGGCCCCCCACGAGCAGGACCGCCTCGCGGTTGACCCGCCACATCATCGAATCGGGCCCGAAAAGAGACTGCCCCACCCGTCCATTGTGCCGGGTGGGGCAGACAATTACTGCATCGTTTGTGAGTACCACGGGCTATATTCCCGTGAAACTCACAAGGGTTTCTACATCATGCCCATGCCGTGGTCGTGCCCGGGAGCTGCGGCGGCGGGCTCTTCCTCCTCCGGCTTGTCGACGATCGTCGCCTCAGTGGTGAGCATGAGCGCGGCGATCGACGCGGCGTTCTCGAGCGCCGCCCGCGTGACGCGCACGGGATCGATGATGCCGTCGGCGAACATGTCGACGTACTCACCGCTGATTGCGTTGAGCCCGTGGCCGGGCTTCTCATTGCGCACACGGTCCGCGACGACGCCTCCCTCGAAGCCGGCATTCTGGGCGATCCACCGCAGCGGCGACTCGAGTGCGTTGATAACGATGCGTGCTCCGATCTCCTCTTCGTCGTCGAGCTCGAGGGCCTCGACCGCCTCCCGGGCCCGGACGAGGGTCACCCCGCCTCCGGCGACAATCCCCTCTTCCACGGCCGCGCGTGTGGCGGAGACCGAGTCCTCGATTCGGTGCTTCTTCTCCTTGAGCTCGACCTCGGTTGCGGCGCCGACCTTCAACACCGCGACACCCCCGGCGAGCTTGGCGAGGCGCTCCTGGAGCTTCTCGCGGTCCCAGTCCGAGTCCGTCCGGTCGATCTCGGCCTTTATCTGCTCGATGCGGCCGCGGATGTCGTCGTCCTTACCGCCGCCCTCGACGATCGTGGTGTCGTCCTTGGTCACGACGACCTTGCGGGCGGTGCCGAGCAAGTCGAGCCCGACCGACTCGAGCTTGAGCCCTATCTCCTCGGAAATCACCTGGCCCCCGGTCAGGATCGACATGTCCTGAAGCATTGCCTTGCGGCGGTCGCCGAACCCCGGCGCTTTCACGGCCACTGCTTTGAACGTGCCGCGGATCTTGTTGACGACGAGGGTGGCGAGCGCCTCGCCCTCGACGTCTTCGGCGACGATCAGCAGGGACTTACCCCCCTGCATGACCTTTTCCAGCACCGGTAGCAGGTCCCGAACGGCTGAGATCTTCTGCTGGGCGTAGAGGATGTACGGCTCTTCGAGCTCGGCCTCCATGCGATCCTGATCGGTCACGAAGTAGGGGGAGATGTAGCCCTTGTCGAACTGCATTCCCTCCACCAGCTCGAGCTCGAGCCCGAACGTGTTGGACTCCTCGACCGTGATGACCCCGTCCTTGCCGACTTTGTCCATCGCCTCGGCAACCATCTCGCCGATCTCGGGGTCGTTATTCGCCGAGATGGACGCGACGTGTGCGATCTGTTGCTTCCCTTCGACTTCCCGCGACTGGGCCTTCAGGGAGTCGACGGCCGCGGCGACGGCTTTTTCGATGCCTCTCTTGAGCGCCATCGGGTTGGCCCCGGCGGCGACGCTTCGAAGGCCGGTCTTCACCATCGAGTGGGCGAGCACGGTCGCGGTCGTCGTGCCGTCACCGGCGACGTCGTTGGTCTTCGACGCCACCTCCTTGACGAGCTGCGCGCCCATGTTCTCCCACGGGTCCTCGAGCTCGATCTCCTTGGCGATCGTGACGCCGTCGTTCGTGATGGTGGGCGCTCCCCACTTCTTGTCCAGGACCACGTTGCGGCCCCGGGGGCCGAGAGTGACGCGCACCGCCGAGGCGAGCCGGTCGACGCCGGATTCGAGCCCGCGCCGGGCCTCCTCGTCGAACTTCAGGATCTTGGGCATTGGCCTCTCCCTTTCATTCTTCCTATTCCTCTTTCTCCGAGCGGTCGCGAGGGGCGCAGGATGAGTCCCTGCGCCACCGCATGAATTGTGGGTCCTACGAGATCAGCCGAGGATCGCGAGCACGTCGCGAGCCGACAGAATCAACAGATCCTCGCCCTCGACCTTGATCTCGGTGCCGCCGTACTTGGAGTAGATGACCTGGTCGCCTGCCTTGACCTCCATCGGGATGAGGTCACCGGTGTCACTGCGCTTGCCCGGCCCGACGGCGAGGACGGTGCCCTCCTGCGGCTTCTCCTTGGCCGTGTCGGGGATCACGATGCCCGACGCCGTGGTCTCTTCCCCCTCCTCGGGGCGGACCAGAATGCGGTCCTCGAGCGGCTTGATGGCGGTCGCGGTTGTCGTCGGCATGTCTACCTCCTGAGAGTCAAAACCGGCTGCTTTAGCACTCAACCTTTCTGAGTGCTAAAGATAGCGTCCCCCGGGGGCCGGGTCAAATGCTCGCCTCCCGAGTAATCAGGCGAGGGGCAGATTCGGGTCCGGCGACACGTCGAGGCCCATCACGATCCCACGCTTCAGCATCGCGGCGCCGCAGGCCGCCACCATCGCCGCGTTGTCGGTACACAGCTCGAGGGGCGGCACGTAAAGGCTGACGTCCGCGGAAGTGCACGCCTCGGCGAGACCCTGCCGGAGGCCGGAGTTCGCGGCCACGCCGCCGCACAGGAACACGCGGTCGGTGG
This sequence comes from Actinomycetota bacterium, assembly GCA_050694175.1. Classification (GTDB taxonomy): domain Bacteria; phylum Actinomycetota; class CADDZG01; order CADDZG01; family WHSQ01; genus JBOGXA01. The sequence goes on along the minus strand of JBOGXA010000001.1, from coordinate 11,769 downwards.
GATAGCGGCCGAGCGCGGCCATCGTTTTGGCAACCTGGACGTCCACCACGGCCCGTTGGAACGACGCCGCGACGTCCTCAATCGACACGGCCCCGCCGGACGCCTCGACCTTGCGAACATAGTTGATCACCGCCGTCTTCAGCCCCGAATACGAGACGTCAAAACCGTCCTCGTCGACAAGGGCGCGGGGGAAGGCCACGGCGACGGGATCGCCCAACAACGAGAGCCGGTCGATCTCGGGCCCCCCCGGGTAATCGAGTCCCAGGAAGCGAGCGACCTTGTCGAAAGCCTCACCGGCAGCGTCGTCGATGGTGCCACCAAGTACGTCGTAGTCGCCGTGGCCGCGGGCGTGGACGAGCAAGGTGTGCCCGCCCGAGATGATCAACGCGAGCGCGGGAAAGGCCGCGTCCGCATCCGCGATCAGATTCGAGTACAGGTGGGCTTCGAGGTGGTTCACACCAACGAACGGCACGTTCAGGACTGCGGCAATAGCTTTCGCTTCGGCGACGCCGACAAGAAGCGAACCGATCAGCCCCGGACCAAGAGTCACCGCGATCCCATCAAGGTCCCAGAAGGTTGCATCCGCGCGGAAGAGCGCTTCGCCGATCGCGGGCGTGAGCGCCTCGACGTGCGCGCGAGCCGCGATCTCGGGGACGATGCCGCCGTATTCCCCGTGCAGACGTTCCTGCGATACCACGACGTTGGACAGGATCTCCCGGCCTCCCTTGACGACCGCGGCCGAGGTCTCGTCGCAGGAGGTCTCGATACCGAGCACCAGCGAGCTCTCGTCCCAATCCCCGAGCGGGAGCTCCGTTGCCGCCGGACTGGGCGCGGTCAACAGCTCAGGCACGGCCGCCGCCCAAGCGATCGAGCTCCTCTCGGACCGTCTGCAACATCACGCGGAACTCGGCTGAGTGCGCGCTCTCAACGACCATCACGAGCGCGTCCTCATTGGTCTCGATGTAGTAGCCCCTGCGCACGCCCGCACCTTTGAAGCCAAACTTCTCGTACATCGACTGCGCAATACGATTCGACGCACGTACTTCAAGAGAGATGGACTCGGCGCCCCGCGCAATCGCCTCCGTGATGAGCGTCAGAAGAAGTCGCGACCCCACCTTGTATCCGTGGAAGTCTGGATCGACCGCGATGTTCGTCACGTGGGCATCCGACCCCGTGAACATCATTCCCGCGTAGCCCACGACCTCGTTGCCGTGCTTGGCAACCATGTACGCGCGCGCGTTCCGCTGGGACAATTCGGCGAGGAACAGCGACGCGCTCCATGGCCGCGGGTATACCCGTCCTTCGATCGACAGGACTTTCCGAAGGTGACGGCGTCGCATCCGCGTGATCTCGAGGTCCGGAAGGAAATAGCGTCCGCGCTCGCGGGCGACCGCCATCACGCCGTCCTTCTCCCTCGAATACGTTCCCAGTCGATGCGCCGGGCCGATCGGCGTAGGTAAAGGGGCTTCAGTTCGTACAGGGAATCGAAGTCTTCACGAAAAATTCTCGGGACACTCAGCTCCACCAGCGCCTGGGCGTCCGGGAACGAGTGGTTTATCGACGCGAGCTCTATCACGGAGCCACAACTCTCAAACACGTCCCGGTACAGGAGCGCACCGTTCCCCACCAGCAGAACGTCACGCGGGCGGGACGAGATCCCGGCGGCGAGACGCTCCGGCGTTTCTACGGCGTACTCGGTCATGCGCTGGATTCCACCCGGGGACGGCCGGTAGAAGGCATGAAAGACCTCGTTGCGCCGGGCATCCAAAACCGCGCAGATGGCCTTTGAGGAGTACCGGACGTCGTACGCGACCAGATCCAGGCTCGCCATCCCCACGATCGGAACCGACAGAGCGTGCGCGAGAGCCTTGGCGGTCGCCACACCGACTCGCATCCCTGTGAAAAGCCCCGGGCCCAGGCTCACGGCGACACCCCCGAGGTTGCGGAAATCGAGGCCGACACCATCGAGGCAGAACCGTATGGCCGGGAGCAGGAACTCACTGGTATCCGCGCCGCGCGAAACCATCGCGCTGGCCACGAGACCCTGCTCGGACCCGATGGCCACGCTCACCTGAGGCGTTGAGGTCTCGATGCCCAGGACCAGCATCAACCCTCCCAACTCGCGCGGGCCGGACCCCTCAATGGTCGCGTGTCGCGCGCATGGGCGCGTACGAGAAGCGCTCTCCGTTCACCTCATCGGCCGCCGCCGCGGCGAGCAGGGTCTCGGCGGTCTTACGCATCCCCTCGAGCTTTCGGGCCCACTCGTCACCCCGGGGCCGAAAAGCGACGTCCCGGTCGTCGACTCGAGCCGCGTCCACCGACCTGCGGATGTCGATCTCGAGATGGCGAGGTGGAAGCAGGGGGCCGACCGCCTCCCCCCACTCCACCAGCATTATGGCTCCCGGATCGAAGAACTCCTCGAAGCCGAGATCGAGAACCTCCTGGAAGGAGTCGAGGCGGTACACATCGACGTGCACGACCGGGAATCGGGCTAGGTACTCGTGCACGATCGTGAATGTGGGGCTGGTCACTCGGCCGGGGGCCCCCAAGGCCGCTACAAGCCCCTGGACCAAAACGGTCTTGCCCGCGCCGAGATCGCCGTTCAGGCTGATCACGTCTCCGGGCACGAGCATGGGCGCCAGCGACGCTCCGAGGATGCGAGTCTCATCGGGAGAGTGGGACGAGACGATCAGCGCCCGATGCATCGGGCGGCTACCAGAACAATCAAAAGAGCCCCAGCTGCTCGGTCCCAGCTCCTTCGGCTGCACCCACAACCACTTCGGGCTCCGGCGGGGGCTCATCGAGCACGCTCTTAACGAGCTGGAAGTCTTGACGGATCGCGTCGATCGGGCTCAGCCCCCCGAATCGCCCCCCGCGCAGAGCGGCGGCTGGGTGAAAGGTCGGCACGACCGTCGCGTCGCCCCACATGTATTTGTGGCCCCGGGCACGGGTGATCCCTATTGGCCGCTCGAGGATGAACCTGGTTGCGAAATTACCCAGCGTAACGATGACCCGCGGCTTCATGTGTGATAGCTGCGCCTCGAGGTAGGGGCGGCAGGATTCGACCTCGTCGGGTTCGGGATCGCGATTGTTCGGAGGCCGGCACTTGATGACGTTGACGATGGCCGCATGGGTGCGATCGAGGCCGATCTCCGCCAGGAGCCGATCGAGCAGCTGCCCGGCGGCCCCCACGAACGGCAGCCCCTGACGGTCCTCGTGGAAGCCGGGGGCCTCGCCGATGAAGAGCAGGTCCGAGTCGAGGTTTCCGTCGGCCCACACGACCTGTGTGCGGCCCTGTGCAAGCCGGCACTTCGTACAGGTCAGCGCCTCGGCTCGGACCGCGTCGATATCGGTGCCCGGCCCCAGTGACATCCCTTCGAGGCTACCCCACGCCACCTGTTCTTGGCGTCCCACTAGACCAAAAGCTTGCCGTCCTCCATCAACGGGTCGCCGTCGACGCTGATCCGGCCGCTCTTGCGCAGGTCGCACACCATGTCCCAGTGAACGGCCGATTCGTTCGTACCGCCGCTCTCCGGATACGACGCACCCACCGCAAGGTGGACCGTTCCGCCGATCTTCTCGTCGAGCAGGATCTCTCCCGTGAAGCCGCCGATACCGTAGTTCGTTCCGATCCCGATTTCGCCGAGGATGCGCCCGCCCGGATCCGTGTCGAGCGTCTTGATGAGAAACTCCTCGTTCTTGTCCGCGCGTGCGTCGACGACCTTCCCGCCGCTGAACTCGAGGCGTATCCCCTCGACCGACTGACCCCCATAGATCGCGGGATACGTAAAGGAAACGTGCCCGCGGGTTCTGTCCTCGATCGGCCCGGTGAAGATCTCCCCGTCCGGGAAGTTCTCCTTACCGTCGGCAGGAAGGAAGCGGCGGCCACCGACCTCGAGTGTCAGGTCGGTTCCCTCGCCTTCGATATGGATCTCGTTGCGCCCCTCCATCCACTCGATCATCCGGCGATGTCTGGCCGCGACCTTCCTCCATTCCGCAACAGGATCTTCGGAGTCGATGAGGCACGCGCCGTAGTAGAAGTCCTCGTACTCGTCGAGGCTCATCTCTGCTTCCATGGCGTGCGCCTCGGTGGGGAACAACGACACGTTCCACCGCAATTCCCCTCTTGCCGCTCGTTCGAGGTAGCGATCGAGGAGGGGTTTGCGAGCCTTGCGGCTGATGACCTGTCGCGCCGGATCGGTCTTCGAGAGCTGTCGCGTGTTGGTTTCACTGAGGATGCTGAAGGTGACGTCGAGGTTGTCGGTGAGCCACCTGTCCGTCTCCCACACGAACTCAAGTTGCTCGTCGCTCGCATTGCGAAAGAAAACCGGAGCAGCGTGGGGCAACGTCGCACGGATAGTTGGATGCGCACCGAGCCTGAGACAGCGTTCGTAGATCGCGAGAATGAGCGGCTCGGCCGCGTAGGAACCTGTTATCGAAACCTTGTCGCCGGCTTTGACCCCAACCGAGTACTCGACCAGGATATCGGCGACTCTTTCAACTCTCGAATCTTTCATTGACTATGCCGTCTCCGTTTCGCGGGATGTCCACATTAAATCTCACCTGGCCCTTCGTTTTCCGGCCAATCTCTCGTCCAGGAACGCCTGCACCAAGCGGTTGAAGTCGCGGGCGCGCTCGAGCATCGACATGTGTCCGCAGCCATCCAGCAGTTCGAGCCGGGCGTGAGGAAGCCCGGCGGCGATCTCCTCCGCGGCCCGGCAGACCGTGAGCCTGTCGCTGGTGCCTCCGATAACGAGGGCCGGAACGCCGATCTCACCCAGATGGTCTTTGACGTCGAAGTCGCGGTAGGAGCGCACGAGATCGAACACGACGTCGGACTGCGTTTCAGAAAGCATGTCGTAGGTGAAGTCGATCTGCCGGGCCGACGCGCCGGGACCGAACGCGGTAAGTGCAACGCCCCAGAAGATCGCGTCCGATGGGCGAATGACTTTCCGAAGACGATCTAGCCGCCCGGCTTGCGCGCCGATAACGTCGAGAGGGCGGCGCGTGAGCCTCTCGAGCCTGGCCACGGCCGCACCTCCGAGGAGTGTCTCGGCGGCGGGACCGTAGGTCGTGTTGGCCAGCACCAGACCCTTGACGGTCGAGTCCATCAGGTCGGGGTGTTTCACACAGAGCTGGAGCGCGACCATGCCCCCAATCGAGTGACCCACGACAACGACCTCGTCGAGCCGGGCATCTTCGATGACGGTCCTCAAGTCGTCGGCGAGAGTGGCAATGGAGAACTCCGCATCGCCCTTAGGCTGCGAGAGGCCGTGCCCGCGCAAGTCGTAGAAGACAAGTCGGTGCGACGTGATTCCCGACATCTGGTAGTGCCACGCATCAGATCGGAGGGCCGACCCGTGTACGAAGACGGCGCCCCGGCGCGACCGGGGGCCGGTTTCTTCGATGAAGAGCATCGCCCCGTCGGGAAGGCCGAGGCGCTTCGACCTCTCTCCTCTGCGCGTGCCGAACTTCTCCGCCCCCGCAGGATCGTTGCGGCGCCGGCGCTTGAGGATGGAGCGCTCGGCGATGACCCCAGCCCCCAGGCCGACGGCCGCTCCGGCAACTGCAATCAGGCTGTTTCTACGACCCTTGGGTGACTCAGCCACTTGACCCCGGCAGCGAGCCGTCGGATGGTGCGTCAAGGTAAACACGCGGAACGCGCGACGGGATGCGCGCGGTCACTTCGTAATTGATGGTTCCGATGTGGGCGGCAAGCTCCTCCGCAGTTACGCGCTCGCCTCCGTCATCGCCGATCAACGTCGTGATCGCGCCTACCTCGGTGCCGGCATCGCCGACGTCGACCATGAATTGATCCATGCATACAGTCCCCGACACGCGGCGGCGGAGGCCGCCGATCAGGACGTCGGCGATCCCGGAGGTTCTGCGGTCGTAGCCGTCCGCATACCCCGCAGGAACCGTGACCACGCGACTCGTTTCTGTGAGCTTGTAACGCAAGCCGTACGAGAGGCGATCGCCGGCGGGGACCTCCTTCACCATGTTCACGCGCGCTCGTAGCGCCATCACGGGCCTGAGATCTGCCGCGCCACGCAATGCCTCTCCCGGCCACAACCCGTAGCTCGCCACCCCACACCTCACCATGTCGAAGTGAGTCTCAGGGGAAGAGAGCGTCGCCGCCGAGTTGGCGATATGCCGGTATCGCAATGTGATGCCCGACCGCTCGATCAGACGGGTGAGATCTTCGAAGAGGTCGAGCTGCTTTCTCGTAAACGGATGGTCCGGCACGTCGGCGACGGCGAGGTGGCTCCATGCGCCTTGGATCCGGAGGCCGGGCAGCTCCCGGAGACGTCTGATCGCATCGGGGGTGTCGTCGGGCGCGAGACCGACCCTGTGCATCCCGGTGTCCAGTTTCACGTGGACCGGGACCACGGCCCCGGCGGCCACTGCCGACTCCGACAGCATGCGCGCAAAGGGCTCCGTGTAGACGGTGGGCACGAGGCCGAGGTCGATCATCAGCCGGGCCGCATCCGGAGGGGGCTCCGTGAACACATGGATGGGCGCGTCGATGCCGGCCTCACGTAGATGCAGGGCCTCGGCCACGCGCGCCACTCCGAGCCGCGCGGCCCCGGCCTCGAGCATTGCGCGCGCGCACTCCGGGTTCCCGTGGCCGTATGCGTAACCTTTGACCACCCCCATGAGCTCGGATCGAGGGGCCAGGCCGGCGAGGGTACGAACGTTGTGGCGGAGCGCGCCGAGATCGATCTCCGCCCACACGGGATGGCCGCGCGCGGCGATCTGCTCTTTCGTGAAGCTCACGTCAAGAGGTTATCGGGGACACATGCCCTACGCGCGGCCACGCTCCCGGGTTGGAAGCGTGGCCGCAGCAGACAAACCCCTCAACTAGCCCGTGTTACAGGCACAGAGAACTCGACTTGAGGCTCCACCCACTCGCAATCTTCAGGATCTTGCTGATGCGGGTACCCGCTATGTAACTGGGCAACCAACTTGTGTCGACCACTAGGTGGGTCAGGTCTCCGGCGGCCTTGAGGTCGGTGACGCGCACCGCACTGCCCGAATCACCGAAGATCGCGGCACCGGTCCAACCGAAGGAATCCGCCTTCCACGTCAGCGCCACGCCGGCGCGCGGAGTCCCGCCGGTGCCGATCGCGACGCCGTGGCCGTAGTGCCAAACCGTTTCGGGGCCCGAGCCCTTGTAGGCGCCACACGGTCCGCCCACGACCGCGATGGTGGGGCTCACCCAGTGCCTAAGCGCGGGATCGATCGACACCAGAGCGAAGTCATCACCGATGCCGTTGTCACGGCGAGCCAGGACCGCCCCGATGTCGACAAGCACGGGGTTGGCTCCCCCGGGAGCAACGGTGAGTAGGACGACCCGCTGCCCCAGCCGATCGACGCAATGTCCGGCGGTGCCGATCGCAAGTGAGCTGCCTTTGGCGAACACGAAGTTCATCGTGCAGCCGTACGGTGCGATCATCCACGAGCCCGGCCTGATGCCGACCTCGCCCGGGAACGGAGCATCGGGCGGTGCTGCGACCGGAGCACCTGCGTTCTCGTGCACCTTGCGAGCGAGCGCCTCGGTGTACCAGGACGGTCGCTTTGCCTTTAGCGGGATTGCGTACCCGTCGCCGTGGGGAACCGCTCCCGCAACCGTGTTCAGATCGATGTCGTTCGCGTTTGTGCCCGCGGACGGAACCGATGTCGGCGCGGCTGACACGCCGGCGGCCGACATGAGGATCACCGCAATGATCGCGAGCAGCAGTCGCCCGGATCTCGTGGCGGTCCTGCTCCGAAGGGTCGTCATGGGTGGTCCTCCTATGTACGGCCTGGGATGCGGTGTCTACTCCCCCCACTTCGTCCGAACACCCCCGAATTCCTGCTCCGGGGCCCTGGAAGCGCCTCCCAGGTCAGCGCGCCAGGCGGGCGATGGCAGCGGGCACCGCGGCGGCGACGTCGCCGGCAATTACCCCCGCCGGACCCCCCCGCTCGGCCGCGACGGCTCCGGCGAGCCCGTGGAGGTAGACGGCGCCCCACGCGGCCTCGAACGGGCCCAGCCCGGCGGCCAGGAGGGCGGACACCACGCCGGTCAAGACGTCGCCCGTCCCGGCGGTGGCGAGCTCGGGCCCCCCGGTCGGATTGACGACCACGCGACCCGCGGGATCTGCCGTGAGGCTTCGAAGCCCCTTGAGGACCACCGTGCAGGCGAACCTTTGGGCCGCCTCCACGACCGCACCTAACCGATCACCCTGGACGTCGGCCGTCGACGAATCCAGGAGCCGGGCGAGCTCGGCAGGATGGGGAGTGATCACCGTCGTAGCCTTGCGATCGGCAAGAGGCCCGGTATGCCCGGCGAGCACGTTCAGGCCGTCCGCGTCCACCACCACGGGGACCTCGATGCGCCGAAGGGCGGCCTCGACCAGTCCGGTCTGCCCGTCACCCCGCCCCAATCCCGGCCCTATGGCCACGACCTGAACCCGCTCCAGCACGCCGGAAAAGCGATCGAGCGCATCCGGGCCCAGGACAGCCGTGTCGGACAAGACGACAGTCAGCGCCTCGGGGACCGCGATCGAGAGGACGTCGTCGATAGACTGCGTGACGCCGGCAGTGACGTAGCCGGCTCCGGTGCGCAGCACTGCGGTGGCCGCCAGAATGACCGCGCCGCTCATTCCGGCCGAGCCCCCCACGAGTGCCACAGCACCCATCGTCCTCTTATGCGCGTCCGGGGGCCGAGCGGGAAGCACGCGGACCACGTCGCTCCGCTGGCACATCGCGATGTCGGAATCGCCGATCTCTATTCCGATGTCGGCAACCTCGACGTGACCCGCGTACATTGCTCCGGGAGAAAGCGCCGTCCCCAGCTTCTCCGCGGCCATCGCCACCGTTACCTCTGCGTGCACGGCGGGGCCCTCGACTGCGCCGGTCGCGCCGTTCACACCGGACGGAATGTCGACAGCGACAACCGGCGCGTCCGCGTCCGACACGGCCTCCACGGCCTCTCTCGCGTCCCCTTCGACCGCGCCGCGAAAGCCCGTACCGAACAGCGCGTCGACGATGACATCGGCATCCTCGAGGCGCCGGGCGTCGAACTTCTCCGCCGGCACCCCGGCTCGCACCATCTCATCTAGATGGTGGCGAGCGGCCCCTTTGATCCGGCCACCGTCGCCAACGATCAGGCACCGCGCGCCAAGCCCCTCGGCGCGCAGCGCGTGCGCCGCTACGAACCCATCTCCGCCGTTGTTGCCGACCCCACACACGACCGCGGCGCGCCTGCCGTAGCGACCGCCGGCGACACGTCGGGCTGCGCGCGCAACGGCGCGCCCCGCCCGTTCCATCAGAACCTCGCCGGCCACCCCAGATGCAATCGTGGCGGCGTCGGCCCGCGCCATCTGCTCGGGTGTGAGGAGCGGCCGCATTTGTGTGTAGGGGCGACTAGGGCTTCGGGACGCCCCCCGGCGGCTCCGACGAAGCCTCCGGAGGCGGCGGGGGCATCGCCGCGGTGACATCGCCGGTCGCGGGGGCGCTCGCGTCCAACTCGTCGATCTGTGATCCCAGTGACGAGATCTCGGCGAGCAGGCGATCGGCTTCGGCGCCGCCCGGGGTGCCTTTTGTGCGCTCGGCATGGACGAGGTAGCCGAGCTGCTTGGCGGCATCATCCTGCTTGCGCCTGAGCTGCAGCTGATCGACCTTCACCTTGCCCCTGTCGGCCGCCTTCTTTGCCTCTGCGGCGGCCTCTTGCGCTTTCACCTTGACTTTGTCAATCAAGCCCATTGAAGGTCTCCTTACTCGACGGTGACGCTCTTCGCGAGATTACGCGGCTTATCCGGAGACAGCCCACGCTCCTTGGCGACGAAGTAGGCGAACATCTGCAACGGCACCGTATCCAGGATCGGCGTCAGCAGCGGCTTGGTCCCGGGGACCTCGAACAGCTCGTTCGCCAGTGTCCGCGCGCGCTCATCTCCCTTGGGCGCGATGAGGATTGTGTCGGCGCCGCGCGCCCTGACCTCCTCGACGTTCGCGAGCATCTTCTCGTACAGCGCTTGCCCGGTCAGGATCGCCACAACCGGCACGCCGGGCTCGATCAGGGCGATCGCTCCGTGCTTGAGCTCGCCGGCCGCGTATCCCTCCGCGTGGATGTACGAGATCTCCTTGAGCTTCAGCGCCCCCTCCATCGCGACCGCCATTCCGACGCCCCGGCCAATGAAGATCACGTCCGTGGCGTCGGCGTAACGCTTGGCCGCCCGCATCACATCGTCTTGAAGGATCAGCACATCTTCTATCTGCGACGGAAGTGCTCGCATCGCATCGATGGTCTCGGCCAGTTTCTCCGGCGTCATCGAACCGCGCTCCTGTGCAAGGTAGAGAGCAAGAACGTTCATAGCGACGAGCTGGGCAAGAAACGTCTTGGTTGCTGCAACACCGATCTCGGGGCCTGCGTGCGTGAACAGCACGGCATCGGCGTCGCGCGTGATCGACGACCCGACCACATTGGTGACCGCGACTACTTGCGCACCCATTTCCTTGGCGAATCGAACCGCGGCGAGCGTGTCGGCCGTCTCGCCGGATTGGGCGATGGCGACCACAAGAGAAGACTCGTCGAGGACGGGGTCCCGGTACCGGAACTCCGAGGCCAGATCGAGCTCGACCGGGATCCGCGTCCAGTGTTCGATGGCGTGCTTGGCCGCCATGCCCGCGTGATACGACGTGCCGCACGCCACGACCACGATCTTGTTGATCCTGCGAATCGTGTCGGCATCCCAGGTGACCTCGTCGAGGGTCACGCGCCCGGTTCGATCGATGCGACCCCGCATGGTGTTGAGGACGGCTTCCGGCTGCTCGTGGATCTCTTTGAGCATGAAGTCCTCGTAGCCGCCTTTCTCTGCGGCATCGAGGTCCCACTCCACTCGCACGATCCCAGCCGCGATCTCGTTGCCGTCGAAATCGAAGAGGCGCAACCGCCCGGGCCTGACCTCCGCTATCTGGTGGTTGTCGAGCGTCACGATGTCGCGCGTGTGGGCCAGTAGTGCCGGGATGCCCGACGCGATCAGTCCGGCCCCCGGAGGAGTACCGATCACGATCGGGGACTCCTTGCGGGCGGTGACGATGCACGCGGGGTCGTCGAGGCTTATGCAGACGAGAGCGTACGCACCTTCGAGGATCTTTACGGCCTCATGAACCGCTTCACGCAGAGAGCATCCGCGCTCGTCGAGGATTGATTCGAGCAGGTGTGCGGCGACCTCGGTGTCGGTGTCCGATGAGAACTCGTGGCCCTCTCGCTGCAGCTCTGCCCTCAGGACATCGTGATTCTCGATGATTCCGTTGTGAACGATCGCGAGGCGCCCATTGCAGTCGCGGTGCGGGTGGGCGTTGTCGTCGGTGGGTGCTCCGTGGGTGGCCCAGCGCGTGTGACCGATCCCGGCCGCGCCCTCGATCGGCTCATCCTCGAGGGCTTCCTCCAGACGTTGGAGCTTTCCAGCCCTACGTACCACGTCGATGCGCTCGTCGCCGATTACCGCCACCCCGGCCGAGTCGTAACCCCGGTACTCGAGCTTGCGCATGCCCTCGAGCAGTACGGGCAATGCGTTGCCACTCCCCACATAGCCGACGATGCCGCACATGGGCCGTCCCTCCTCTCATTGCCGGCGCGCCTTGCGGCGCGCACGCCGGTGTGATCGCCCCCCTCAAGATCCAGCAGAGAAACGAGCGGACAGCAAGAGAAAATGGCACCACGTCGGCACCGGTTTGTGTCCCGAGATCACTCCCGGGGTTTGTCGGTACCGTTACGACCGTGGC